>QXWW01000016.1 GCA_009911185.1 Lachnospiraceae bacterium | reverse complement strand
GACTGTTACTAATCGGCCGAGGGCTTGACCAGAGAAAGAGAACGGATAGTCTGTGTGAATTTTTGAAGGTATAGGAAGTATTCTTTACAAAGTACAGATTATTTGTTATACTTTTGTAAATGGCCTAGTGGCTCAGTTGGTTAGAGCGCCGCCCTGTCACGGCGGAGGTCGAGGGTTCGAGTCCCTTCTGGGTCGTTAAATATGGGATCTTAGCTCAGCTGGGAGAGCATCTGCCTTACAAGCAGAGGGTCACAGGTTCGAGCCCTGTAGGTCCCATTTTTAATGCCGATGTGGCTCAATTGGCAGAGCAGCTGATTTGTAATCAGCAGGTTATCGGTTCGAGTCCGATCATCGGCTTGTAGACAGTAATACATTTGATATGGATGGATTCCCGAGTGGCCAAAGGGGGCAGACTGTAAATCTGTTGGCAACGCCTTCGAAGGTTCGAATCCTTCTCCATCCATTAGGATAAATATAGGAAAGCAAAGAGGTCATTATTTCCCTGTGCGTTAGGACAAGTGGAAGAGACTGAAGCAGTTCAAGATTATTTATCCGGTTAGATATTTTGGTATAAATTTTAGCGCGGGGTGGAGCAGTCTGGAAGCTCGTCGGGCTCATAACCCGAAGGTCACAGGTTCAAATCCTGTCCCCGCAACTCTGTGATTAATTGCCCAGTTAGCTCAGTTGGTAGAGCAGAGGACTGAAAATCCTCGTGTCTCTGGTTCGATTCCGGAACTGGGCACTTGCTATATTATCCAGCATAATAGGTTGACTGGAGTGAAATAATGTTATGGGATATTAGCTCAGTTGGTAGAGCACTTGACTTTTAATCAAGTTGTCCGGGGTTCGAATCCCCGATGTCTCATGAATGAAAAACAGCGGAAACCGAGTAAAATCAATGGTTTCTGCTGTTTTTATTGTGTATCAAAATGAACGAAAATATATTGAAATGTTTATAGCTTAAATATAGCAGAAAAATATTTTATAGCAAAATTATAGCGCATTTATAGGGCAACAGCCTTGTCTAGTGTGATAATCAGATTATTTTTAGCTTAATTATTTCTTATTACCACATCAAATTTAGAATAAAGAGATACCAGTTTAGTCCGGGCATTATCAGTAGTGAACTGCCATTGGATACAGGCTGTATGTTCATTGCGGTCACTTTCCCATGCTGCCAGCTCCTGTCGGAGCAGTACGATGTCCGCAATTCTCCGAGACAAACACTGGCGTGTCATTACATTAAGCTCTATTTCGGCAATATCCAACCAACTCCCATGTTTGGGAGTGTAATGGATTTCCAGCTTTGGGGCAATTCTGCGGGCTTCCGGAGCTGGAAATGCTTTGTACAGGGATGAAAGTGCATGGGTGTTCAAATTATCCATGACAAGTATGATCTTATCCCGGTCAGGGTAGCTGACATCCACTAAATACCTGATTTCCTCAGCCCAGTCTACTGCAGTACGGCGTTCCCTGACACTTACATGCCGCACGCCGCCCAAAGGCTCCACGAATACAAATATGCGCTGCTCTTTCATCATCATTGAGCCTGGTAATGTAAGTCTTAGGTCTTGCCATAGTCGCCACCGCCTTTTCTTTTTTGTATAACACGGAGTGGCAGTATATGGAAGAATTATTTAGCTAAGTATAAATCGGTCAGTACACCAGTACAACGAAAATTAAGTCTTTGATATATGCACACAGGATAATTATATGAATATTTTTGTCGTGGACTTGACATATGGGTACCGAAAGATATGTGAGGAAAGATCCGTAATAGTTCGGTGCCTATCCGCTTTTCTTTTTCAGATATAACGGCATCATTCATTTTTTTTATTATCCGCTCCCACATTTTTACGTATTGTGTTTTGGAGAGCGTTTCGGTGTTTTTACCTGGGAAAAGGTAAAAAGTATCAACCGACCTCAAAAAGTCCCTCAAAAAGCCAATGACGGATTCTGGTACAGGTAATGTGCGGTTCCCGGCGTCATTTTTGCGCCTGTTTTTACAATTGGTGTGCTTACATCAAAAACAACAGCTTTGTTGACGGTGAGAATTTTTCTTTTTAAATCAATACCGCTTTTGCTCAAAGCCAGACTTCCCAGCACCGTAAACCGAAATAAAACAGCAGCATGATAAGGCACGTTCTGGGGTGTTCCTGATTGTCGTTTATCAGTTTTTGGATATCGGAACGGATAATTTTATTCAAAGGAAGATGGTCAATCTCCGGTTTAATGTGTTGTTGACAGCATACAGATGGTGTACTGCGGGCGCAATTCTTTTCGTATTTGGGCATATTTGCAGTATTGCAAATCACTGTTGTCTTGTGCTTTGATACAGTAAAATTGTTATAAACTTATAAATAAGAGTTTCTGCTATTTTAATTCCTACAATATAAATTTGAATAATGCAATCTTATATAATATTTTTTGTCATAATAGTTGTCATGAAAATAATAAAGATGTACAGAATTTGATTCTATGATGTGATTCTCAGTCTCCCCAACATCAAATATATGTTTCCATAATATTCTCGTTGGG
Organism: Lachnospiraceae bacterium; assembly: GCA_009911185.1. Taxonomy (GTDB): domain Bacteria; phylum Bacillota; class Clostridia; order Lachnospirales; family Lachnospiraceae; genus Petralouisia. Next base: position 82,701 of record QXWW01000016.1, on the reverse strand, counting down.
GAGGTAAAATAACCTTGTGGAGTATTGAGGGCATTGTTAGTAGTGGATAGTATATTTAAATATAAAAATTAATCTCTCTTTTAATTTTAAGTTTATAAAGAAGAGGAAAATGAAAAGTTAAAAGAATCAATAATATTACCCTAAAATATCATCAATCTGTTTAAGTTCCGTTTTATCAAAACCAGTTTTTGATAACATTCCTATATTATCAAGAATTTGGGAAGGCTTGGATGCCCCGACAAGAACGCTGGTGATATCATCGTCACGGAGGATCCATGATAAAGCCATTTGGGCCAGACTTTGACCGCGCCTGTGGGCAATAGACGTCAAACTTTTTATTTTGTCTATTGTTTCATCATTGACAGCGCTTTCCTTTAAAAATCTTCCGTCTGTGCGTATACGGCTGTCTTTAGGAATCCCGTTCAAATATCGGTCAGTTAGAAGTCCCTGCGCCAACGGTGAAAAGGTTATAATACCGATCCCATGCGCAGCAGCGTAGTCTTTTAGACCGTCCGTCTCAATTGTTCTGTCAAACATTGAATATCTTCTTTGATTAATAATAAATGGAGTTCCCATTTTCCGAAAAAGCTCAGATATAGCAATCGTTTGTTCTTTATTATAATTTGAAATTCCAATATATAGAGATTTTCCGCTCTTTACAATTCCGTCTAATGCTCGTGCAGTTTCCTCCAGCGGTGTATCAGGGTCCGGCCTATGATGATAGAATATATCAACATATTCTAGCCCCATACGTTTCAAACTCTGATCCAGACTTGCTACAAGATATTTTTTACTGCCCCAATTTCCATATGGTCCTGGCCACATATCATAGCCGGCTTTGGTGGATATGATTATTTCATCACGATATTTATTAAGTCCTTTTTTTAAAATACGTCCAAAGTTTTCCTCGGCGGAGCCATAAACAGGACCATAGTTATTTGCGAGATCAAAGTGTGTAATTCCATTATCAAATGCGGTATAACACATATCCTGCATATTGTCAAAGTTTCCATTGGAGCCAAAATTGTGCCACAAACCTAAGGAAAGCACTGGGAGCATTAGACCGCTTTGTCCACATCTGTTATATTTCATATTATCATATCTTGTTTTGTCTGCCTCATACATAACAAAAACCTCCAATTCTTTTTTCTTACTATATTATATATGTTTCAATAAATCAATAAAAGGTTCTATTGCTATTTATGCAGTGAACAGCAAAATATCTTTTCCTATCTTATTGAATATCTAAATGTTCATGATATAATATGATTTGAAAAAATGAGCTTTGGTCAGGAACAAAAAATTAAGTATAAGAATGGAGTGTATGGATGTCAATGAGGATAGTATTATTTTATTCAGGAATAGAATCATTCAATTATTTTACGGATCAACTAGTGAAGGAGTTAACGTACAGAAACCATGAGGTTTTTGTGCTGGATCTGCGCAATCCATCTGCAGAAGATCCGCATTCTTATGCGCATTTTACCAGTTTTTTACAGGAAAAAGTAGATTTGGCGATTTGCTTTGATGGCTTTGGCTTAAAGGAAGAATTGTTTATCGAACTATGGAATGCACAAGATACACTGGCCATAAATATTTTAATGGATCATCCGCTTCGTTTTCATCCGACGATGGAACAGCATCCCAGGCGGTATATCCAATTTTGCTGCGACCGTAATCATGTAGATTATGTGAGAAAATATTTTGGCCGGGAAGTTGCTCAGGTAGAATTTATGCCCCATGCAGGCACGGTGATGGAGCGGGAGCAGAAAGTACCTTTTTCTCAAAGAAAATATGATATTTTGTTTTCTGGCACTTATTACCGGCCAAAAGAGCAATTGGCAAAAATTAATCAATGGTTTCCGGAGGGGGAACCTATGAATGAATTTTACAAAGTTATGGCGGATTATATGCTGGAACACAGCGAACTGACGACAGAACAGGCGGCGCTGGATACCATACGGCAATTGCATATGCAGGTATCAGATCAGCAGCGCAAGACGATTTTCCGCTGTTCGGAACCGTTAGACTGGATGGTCCGTATGTATCAAAGAGAGCGGGTGATTCGTGTTCTGGCAGAAGCAGGATTTGACTTGTGGCTTCTTGGAAGAGGCTGGGAAGATCATCCCTGTGCGGGATATGGCAATGTGCATTGGCTAAATGACAGGATTCCTTTTGCGGAAACGCTGTCCTATATGGCAGAGGCAAAAATTAATCTGAACGTAATGCCTTGGTTTAAGGCGGGTACACATGACAGAATTTTTAATATTTTACTGCAACATTCCCTGCCATTGACGGATACGAGCAGTTGGATAGATGAGAATTATACAGCAGGAGAGGAAATTGCCATATATGACCTGAAAGACCTGGAGAGACTGCCGCAAATCGTGCAGAGATTGCTGCAGGATGAGCGCCGAACAGAGGAAATGATTCAAAAAGGATATGAGAAAACAAAGAGGAATTATACCTGGAAAAATTGTGTGGATCAGATCCTGCAATTATGTAAATGATTTGTGATAATTTTAGAAAGCGCTTACAGTAAGAAAGAAAAATTTATAGATAATTGCCAGTTGTTTTTGTGCGGAAAAAGAGATATAATAAATCTATTGAACAAAAAATACAGAAGATTGACGGATATTATGTGCAATTTTTATAATAATATTTGTTTGATTTTTCACAAAGTTTAAATGATGGAGGGAAAGAATAGTGGAGCCAGTGAAGGAGCATGTGCCGGAAATGTCATAGACAGATATTTTTCATATTATTAAATATATTGTTTATGAGGAGAGGGAAACATGCAGAGTAGGTATGTAAGATGTATTAAAATAATACATTATCCGGCAGAAGTGAGAGTGTACCGTGAGTTATCAGCTTTTTTTCGTTTTGTGGGTATTTTTGTATGTGAAAATTTAACCAGCGATGAATATGGAGACAAGGTAGACTGGGTTTGCAGGATAGAAGAAGGGTCCGAAGATGGTAATGAACCCGTAGAGAGTCAGGTGAAATCAAAGCTTGAGGAAATGAGAGCGCAATTTGGGGAAGAATGTTTTGGAATTTTGACAGCGATTTGGGAACTGTTTGAAGAAAATGATTTGATGCGCGCGAGTTATGCGGTTGATTATTTTTCCAATACAGGCCGCACGTATATTTATCAGCAGATGGAACGTGCCATGGAGGCGTTTGAGACAGTCCTTGGACAGTTGAGGAAGCTGGAACAGAACAGGGAAAAAGATGCGTTGTGTAATGTGTATCTCTGGATGGCAAAGGCAAATTGCCGAAGAAGAATTTATGAATTATATGCTATTATCTGGAATGCCATTGAGCGTGGTGAATATCAGAAAGAAGCAGAACGGCGGGTTTTGTTGAAGAAATTGTATCGAGATCATCACATTGACGTCAAAGATGTGATTGAGGATATTCAGAAGGTTCTGGATGAAGAGCCTCAATTTTTTGCTGCTTATGCAGTCCGCGGTTTTGTAAAAGAAATTGATGACGATTATGTGGTGGATTCTGTGGAGGATATTAAGAGGGCCGTATCCATGGTGGAGGACAAAACGTATTCCAGCTATCTGCAGTATCGGATCGGCAGACATTATGAGAAGTTACATCCTGGTCAAAATCAAATAATAGACCATTATAAGAAAGCCGCCAGTGCGGATGCTCATAATTTCAGAGCCATATATAAACTTGCGCTGCATGAAGAGGATCAAGAGGAATATAGGGAAGCTATGGAATTATGGAAACATATCTTGCAGATTTTAGAGATAAAACGAGATTTACCATCACTGCAGCCTATAGAATGCGCCTACTTGTATAAGGCTTATCGGAAAGTGGGCGAGCTTTATAAGCGGGACGGTAATTATGAGCTTGGGATTTATTATCTGAAGCAGGCAGAGCGGGTGTTTGAGAGCCGGTCGAATGAAGGAGAAGAAAAGGGATTTTATCCATGGATGTTCGGAACAGAAGAGACGACGGATAATGGACAGAAGCGAAAGAGTTGGCAGGTGTATAAAGAGGCAGCCAGGGAGAAGCTGCAAATTGAAAAAGTATATACAGCAATTGCGGATGCGTGCGCGCGAGCCAATATGCAGGAGGATCATACATTATATATGGGAAAAATGGTGAGCAGGGAATGAATGGGGAATAAAATAGGGGGATATTGAGGGGAAAACAGCGGGAACAAATGGTACTTAAAGACTGAGACAGTGTACTGCAGTTTTTAAGTATCTTTTTTTGGGAAAAATTTATGAGGAGGACGGAAAATGACAGAAAATAATAAGGAAAATGTATCGTTTGTGGAGGCGGTGAAACTAATTATTGACAGTACAGGGCCGCATTACGAACATATTAGTGAATTTCAAACTTCTCTGTTTCAATCGGTCTATAAGAGAGCATTTCTGCAGGTAGATGAAATTATCGGCAATTTCAAACAGGACAGGAACGATGGAACAGGCCGCTATAGTTTTTCGTATTATGCAGACGGCAGATCCGGCGTTGGCAAAGGTTTTGACAGATTCTGCAATATTATTACCTTTGCCGGCAAGAGAGGGTCAGGAAAAACTTCGGCGATGCTGTCGTTCATGGATGCGTTAAAACATTATTATGGCTACCGGAAAATGCATGAGAATGACTTCTTTTATTTGTTTAAAAATGTGGAGAATCCTTTATTTACCTGTCTGGACTGTATTGACGGTTCCCTTTTAGAGCATGGAGAAGATATTTTTAGAGTAGTTCTTGCACAAATATACCAGAAATTTATGGACCTTGACGAGGAGGGCGGCATTACAAAAGGAGAAGACTTTGCCATGAAAAAGAGAGAACTCCTCAAAAAGCTGGAGGAAATTTATGGCACAGTCTGCGACATTGAAAATATGGGAAACAGGCAGAAAGTTTCTCTGGAGTCTCATATGAGCAGCCTGCAGAGCCTTTCCAGCAGCCAGAAAGTAAAAAAAGATTTTGAGGAATTGATCGAGAAGTTTACCTTTTTGATGAAATATGAACGCCGTGGAATGATGGAGGTCAGCAGGCAGCATTATGTGGTGATTGCCATAGATGATATAGACTTAAATATTGAACATGGTTTTCAGATGCTGGAGAAAATTCACAGATATTGTATGGTGGAGAATGTGATAGTGCTATTGTCTGTTGATATAGAGCAGATGCTGTCCATTATCTCCAAGTATTTTTATGAAGTCCTGCCTAAAGTGGACGAGCTTCTATGTGGAGGAAAGAAGATGGTACATGAGCTGGCGACCGATTATCTTGGCAAAGTAATGCCTGTAAATTATCGGATCTATGTGCCGAATCTCAGTAATTATTATTCAGTAGACGTAATTGTTTTGCCGAAAGAAAAATCAGGCATTAAGCAGTCCGTATTTTTGAAATTGTACCGGAGAATAGGGATTTGTTTTGATTCTCAGGGACTTAAGCAGCATTTCTACGAACCGAAGTCCATGCGCCAATTGACATGTTTCTATCTTATGCTGGAAGCGATGGATTATATTAAAATGGATGATGTGTATTTTGGAAGAAAAATGCAGAAGGAAGAGCTGAAAAGCCTTGTCCGGGTATGGAATGAAAATTGCGGGATACTCACGCAAGAGCTGTTTAACCGGATTGTGCTGGAAAAGCTCCATGTTGACAGAGAAGTAGACGAATTTTGCAAATTGCTGGAAAAGCAAGATATCAGACGGGCAAAAGATGGAGTAATTAATTTTTACAAAAAAATCAAAGCAAATGTTTTTCCGGAAACATATATGAGGGAAGGCCATGAGAGAACCGTTTATGAGGAAAACTGCAGTTATGGGCAGTTGGTGGAAACGATCTATGAATTGGGGCGCATAGAGAGCGGAAAATATAAGCCGTTGGTTTATTATCTGCTGGGGTATTTTTCTTATGCGTTTACCAGATTGTACATTTATGAAAAACTGACGGTTACCAGCAAGGGGCAGCAATTGGAAAAAGGAGCTTTCAAGTCTCTGATAGGCGGAAATATTGTGGATAACTGGTCGATACAGCTCATGCCGAATATGATTAAGAAACGCAATATGGATGTGGATGAACAGGGAGGCGCAAGCGGAGATAAAAGTAATAAGATCCTGGAATATTTCTCAAATTATAAAGGCATTACCTTGTCTAATATACTGAAAGCGGAATTAAAAGACAAGGAGGAAATTGAGTCGGAAGAAGAGAGGTGCCGGTATGCCGCTAAGCTGATCAGAAATATGGAATTGCTCTTTTTATTTATCACCAATATCAGAGAAGATGGGCAAAAAGGAATTGTCACGATAAGTTCAGAGTCTTTTGATTGGAAATTTGAAATCTATTTAAATAAAGATGCAAAGGATTGGATTAAGTTTCAGCCGATCATAGAAGGATTTTCTGATATTTCTTTTGTTGGAGATTACAGTGTGCTGAATTTTGTGGGAAATTCTTTGGATGCGGCCCAAATATTAGAGAAATTTGAAAACGGATTGATTGTTTCCCTGGCAGAATATTATGAGTTAATCGAAAGTAGTACGGCAAAACTGAAAGAGTGTTTTCAGAAAGAAATCAAAAAGTACTCTTTAAAAGTAGGCTTTAAAGCATGGGAGCGTAAATTTGGTGAATTTTCTCTTCCGCTTCCGCTGTTTTGGTTTGATTTTACCTATAATATATTAAAGAGAGTGAAACGTGATATGAATGAGAAATTTATGCTGTCATATAAGTCGCAAGACATGTTTTCCTGTATTCAGAAATTGTATGAAAATATTGTCTGGCAATTATCGGAACAGGAAGGATTCTATTCTTATCAAGGAGATGGGGATTCAGTACAACATGGCAGCTTTTATGATTATAAATTAGTGGAACGGTTCAGGGAATGTCCGATAGTGGAGTACTTCCTGGGAAAAGAAACTGATAAAAAAAAGACGGAGGAAAAGAAGATGGAAATGGAGGAAAGAAGAGAGTTTATCCAAAAACTTCTAAAGGAAATGAAGATGTTTAAGGGCGAATAGGGGATGTGTGATGGATAATTTGGAGACAATTATTGAATTGTTCTATAAAAGGATTCCGATTCAGAAGGTAATCGAAGATAAAATAAAAAGTATGGACTTTGACCAGAAAGAGTTTCTGAGTATGACAACGGCATATGTGTTTCGTTATAGCGAAATTGAATCTGGTAATCTTTTAAAATATTTTCTGGATGTTTTTCGCGAGGGAGCGAAAAGGAAGGGACGGAGAATCTCGGGAGGACTGAGCGTATTTGAACCCTTGTTCTATTACGCTCAGGAATTTTTGCTAATACGGAATAATGAGGTGCGCTGCCGGTACTCGCGGTTGCTGGCCTGGAGAAAAATAACTACGGAATTAAGCCAGGATTTGCTGGTAACGGCATTTTTTGCCGGAGAATTGACTCATGATCAGATGAGAATGCGCGGTTTTGCATGGAAGTCTGTAATAGATCATGACAATGCGCAAATCAATGCGGTTGTCCGCCGGGGAATTTCTGAAAATCATTTTCATTTGAATGGAGCGGCCCCCATCTTTCAGATTTCCTGGCTGAGCCTTATGAATAATGTGAATGTTTCCAAGCTGGGAGAATATCTGCGTGCCTATGACAAAAAACGAAGGTACACAAACGTAGCTTATACCAGCGCATATATGGAGAAATCTTTTCAGGCAAAGTATATGCAGGCGGCCCTGATCCGCTTGCTGTTATACTGCAAAGTCTGTGAAAAGCGTCTGAAAATGGGAAGATACGAGGTAGCGCTGTTAGATATTCAAAAAGATATCGCGTTTCCTGTTTTTCAATACAAGCAATATGGAGAAGAACCGTGTCTTACAGAAGAGGCGGCAGTTATAATTAGAGATAGGGTTTTGTCAGGCAGTATGCAGCATTACGCGGACAGAAAGGAAGGGCGGAAAGAGAATGCTTTGTCCGGCCAATGGAATTATGCTACGTTTCGGGAGAGTGTTCTATATGTAATAGAAAGTTGTGCCGGTGTACCGCCCGATTGGCAAGAGGTCTGGAACTTAAATTCGATATTGCGCAAAATTCTGGACAGTTCAGCAGGAGACTGCCTGCTGGATAAGTCTCAGGTCGTCAGAGTGATAAAAAATAACGTATCAATACCATTGTCGCAGTTATTTTTTAAATTGTTTTTATTGGCTGGCAAGGCGGATCTTGAAGTTCTGAGAAAACTTTTTGCAGATGAAGGCGTCTATGAGAGTATCTGGGAGAATAAGACTTTACAGAATGTAAAGGAGCTGCTCAAAGAGCCGGAAAAACTTATCTGTGAACAGGATTCTTTGCAGGCCCTGATAGATGTATACCGTTTGGGTGACTTTGAACATGTTCGCAGTTATAAAAGCTTAGATTATATTTTAGCGCATTTAAAGTTTAAAGGCTCTGATGAGGAAGCGGATAATTATATTTTTTCCGGGGAGCGGTGGCTGATGTATGTCATGCTGCGCAAAGTATACTTAAATGATATGCAATACCAAAAGTATTTTAATTTGTTTTATGCCTATTTGCTGATAAGAGAAAGTATACGGTCAGAGCTGATTCAATCGAATCAAAACGTTGGGTTTGAGAATTTCAGTCTGTATCAGAAACGAAAGGGAGATTTGCTATCAGATGATATTTACAAAAAAGAATTTACCAGACATGCAGTTTCCAATAGCCTGGTTTCAAAAAATATCCGCAAAATAGAGGTCAGAATTGCACCAGAAAACAATACGGAAGACATGTGCAGGCGGATTCAGGAATTGGACAGCATGTTACTTTTGGATGATACCAGGGAGAACGACTTGTTTTACACAGTGCATTTTTTAAAGAAGCATGATGAAACGAGAGAAAGTACAGGTCTTATACATTGCCGGCATTATCAGAGGAGAAAGCTTATAGAGAGGCAGGCGTACGCCTTGACAGGCTTAAGGGAAAAATGGCCCATCGTGGGGCGGCGGGTTCTTGGCATCGATGCGGCTGCCAGTGAAATTGGGTGCCGTCCGGAAGTGTTTGCGTCGGTGTTCCGTTATCTTAAAAACCACCGGCACAGATATTATTCAGACGGCGATCTGAGAAAACTTCCGCAATTGGGCGCCACCTATCATGTGGGGGAGGATTTTCTGGATCTGGCGGATGGGCTGCGGGCAATGGAAGAAGCGATTTTGTTTTTAAATTTGGAGTCTGGAGACAGATTGGGACATGCGCTTGCTCTGGGAGTTAATGTCAGGGAATGGTATCAGGGGAAAGGAAATCGGATCGCTTTGCCGGTGCAGGATTATCTTGACAATTTGGTTTGGATCTTTCAAAAACTGGTTCAGTATGATATTCATGGATTTGAAAATTTAAAAGACTGGATTGAGGGAGAGTATGAGATTATGTTTGGGCGCATTTACAGAAGAAATATGAGTCAGACAGAAATCAATGAGATTTACCAGGAATTTTTGAAAAAGAAGTACAAGAAAGATTATGAAAAAAATATAAGGCAGATGGATTTTGGAATTTTCAATTATTATTACGCATGGCAGCTTCGGGGAGACGACCCGGAATCCTATGAAAGGGGATATTTTTATGAAAATTATTACTTAGGGAGACAGGAAGAATTTCGGGTGAATTTTCATTATTTAAAGGATTTTCAAAAAAGAGAGATGCCAGAGGCGGCTTTCTTGTATTATATGTATCATTTTAATGAAGGGGTAAGAAAGGAGGGAGAGAAGACCAAAGAAATTTTAGTTTCAGATATCTATGTGGAAGCGGTTGCGGCAATTCAGAAATTAATGCAGAGGGAGATTGCAGAAAGAGGAATCGCCATAGAAACGAATCCCTCCTCCAATTACTTAATTGGAACGTTTCGCCAATATGAAAAGCATCCGATTATACAATTTTATAATAAAGGATTGGTCCATGATTTCAAACAGCTCAAAGACTGTCCCCAATTGCCTGTGTCTATTAATACAGACGATCAGGGTGTTTTTAGTACCTCTCTGGAAAATGAATATGCACTTATGGCAAGAGCGCTGGAATCTGTGCGGGATGAAACCGGCAGACCGGTATACTGCAGGGACGATATTTGTGAATGGTTGGACAGAATCCGGGTGATGGGGAACGAACAGAGTTTCTGGTGGAATATGGAAAGAAAAGAAAAGGCGGAAGACGTTTAGGAAGGAGGAAGAACATGCAGTTAAAAATGAACTCTTCGTTGACAGAGGAAGAAAAAGATAGGAAGCAGAAACGCAAGGTCAAAAAAAATAGATTGAAAGAGCAGAAAAGGAATCTCTATTCTGCATGGAAAGATAAATGGTCAGCTGAAACAGAGGAAGATAAATTGGAACAGTTCTTTTTCATGTTCCAGCCGGCATATGAGTATACACTCCAGGCAAAGGAAGATAACAAAACGAAGAATTTTTGTTTTAAGTATCTGTTTATAATATTTTTGGTAGTGTTTGGCGTCATTTATGCCGCGTATTTTCTGTATACCTTGTTTTGCGGAAACGGTGCGAAGGCGTTGGTTCTTGTGGAAAGCGGTTTTGCGTTCATTCTGCTGGTTTTATTCAGCAGTATCCTTTCGAAATGGCTGGATGTTAAGAAATATCAGGAAACATGGGCAAGGCACTCCTGGCAATTACATATGATGGAGATAGAGATGATGCGTTTTGTTAGTGATATGGTTCCGTATAACGCAGAGAATAAAAGAATGGAATTTGCGAAAAATATATTGGAGATATGGGGAAAGAATCAAGAGAAATTTGTTCACAATATGGAAGAAAAAGAGAAAGGACTCATGGATATATTCAGTGATATGAAAAATTGTAAGGAATGGAAAATTTAATTGGAGTTTGTATAGATTACAGATCGTGAATAACGGAAAGATAAGGAAAGTAATTTCGAAGAAATAAGCGATGTTATACATACTATGTAAAAGACAGCATATGTAAATAAAAGTGTAAGGTCTAAGGAGTTCCCAAAGGCTTTGCACTTTTTTATGTTCTGGATAATATATTTATAAGGAAAGACCAGTTTCATCAGAGATTGGTCTGCGGCTGGAACATTAAGGAAAACCCGAAACAGTGGCAAGAAATAATTGTATTGAAAATAAGATTATGCTATACTTTAATAGAAAACGGACAAAGACAAAAAATAGAGGAAAATCATATTTTACTATTACTTTTTTGGCGGGAAATGCCGAAAAAGATTAATAATATATTCGTTATTGGGATGTAGGATGAAGATGAAACAGGGAGGAGAAGACTATGTACAAATTATTTGCCAGAAGAATTATGGCGCTGGCTCTAAGCGTCTGCATGATTGCAGGAATGATAGATCTTTCCGGCTTTACAGTGCGTGCGGCTGTAACTATCAGTGATTATAAAATAAACGTTTTGAATCCTGATAGTATCGTTTATGATGGGGAGCCGCAAGAGCCTCAGATAACTCTTGAAGATTTGGATGGTAATGTGCTTACAGATACAACATTGTATACTGTAACTTATCAGAATAATACAAATGCCGGCTGGGCGACTGTAAGGGCGGCGAACAAAACAGATGCTCAGGATTATACTGAGAGTACGTTTCTTATAGAGAAAAGAGATATGAGCAACTGTACGATAGCGGCGATTAAGCCTCAGCGTATTCTTTCTGAAACAACTCCGGTTTCTCCGTCTGTGACTGTGACAGATAGCGCTTTGAATAATAAGACACTGGATGGTAATGATTATACATGTGCGTATACGAATAATACCGTGGCTACCGCTGTGAATGGGAAAGGTACCGTAACAGTGAGCGGAAAGGGAAATTATCAAGGCTTTATAACAGCAGAGTTTGACATTGAAAAACTGGATCCGGAGTTGCTTACCTTTGACGTTGAGGGGGCCAGAAAGCCATATTCAGGTACGGAAATAAAACCTGGCGTATTAGACGTTAAATATAACGGCGTGTCTCTTTCGACTGAACAGTATGATGTGAGCTGGAGAAATAACATTGCCGCCGCATATGAAACTGCCGAAGTAATTGTAACGGGAAAAGGGGATTATGCAGGTCTTGAAAAAATAAAGACTTTTTCCATTATCAAAGATATTAATAAGACTTACAGTAATGGAAAAGGAATTACGGCCGAGATAAAACCACAGTCTTATACGGGTAATCCAATTCAGCTTAAGTATGAAGATATTACGGTAAATGATCCGGAGCTGGGACCTTTGACGGGAGGCGAGGATTATACGCTTGGTAAATATACTGACAATACTAATGAGACTACAAATGACAAACTGGCGACTGTTCAATTAATAGGACAGAAGAAATATAATGGAACCAAAGTGGTACAGTTTAAAATTGAAGCGGCCAGGCTTACCGCTGAGATGATCAATTTAAAGGGTAAGGAAAATTGTAAATACGATGGGACAGATCAGTATAATAAGCTGACTGTCGAAGTAAATGCGGCAGATGGCACGTTGTATAAGGAAGGGACAGATTATACCGTTTCACATGACGTTGCAGTACAGGCAGGAGAGCATTATGTTACGGTTACACCGAGAGGAAAGCTGAGAGGCGACCCGGTCAGAATGCCCTATACAGTGGCGAAACGGGAACTGGATGATCCGAAAGTAAAAATAAGCCCAGCCGTTATTTCCGATTATATATATGATGGAAACGCTAAGACGCCAGTGATTAGTCTGACTTATGAAAAGGCAGATGGATCTGAACAGACGCTGCTTCCAGGAACTGATTATGAAGCGCGTCTGAGTTATAATAATAATCTTCATGCTTCCGGTGATGATGAATCAACCAAAGCAACGGTATGGGCGAGCGCTACTGCCAATAGCAATTTTATAGGCGAGAGTGTTCATAAGACGTTTCATATTGAACCGCTGGATATGGAGAAGGCAAAAACGGATATAACCGGGATAGACGCCAGCGCGACCTATACAGGAGATCCCATCACGTTTAAGAGCCTGGGAGTAAAGGTAAATGGACGTTCTCTTACAATAGGTACGGATTATACAGTGGATTATGCGAATAACGTGGAAGTGGGAACGAATACGGCTTCTATTACCATTACGGGAAACGGAGACTACAAAGGAACATTTGTAAGAAGTTTTTCGATTACAGAGTGTAGTTTGAAAGACAGGATGATAAGCATAGATCCTATTACTCCGCAGCAGTATACAGGCAATCCTATTGAGCCGGAGATTACGATTAGGCATAATGCCAGAATATTGAACGAAGGCATAGATTATGATGTGGATTATGGCAAGAATAATGTGAATGTGGGAACGGTTGAAGTTACCATTACCGGCAAGGGCAATTATAAGGATACGGATACCATTCGTTTTTCCATTGTGCGGCGGAATATCACTGAGGCAGGAGGAATTCTGCTTGTGAGAGATCCTGACATGAATTATGATTATCATGATATGCAGGCTGATGATATATTCTATAAATATGAAAATAAAAAGATTGAACCTGAGCTGACGGTAATATATAGAAATACGGATGCGGGTATGGATGTAGAACTGACTAAGGATGTCGATTATAAAATCAGTTTCGTTAGAAATACTGAGATTTCTTCAGCGGCGTCAAGAGCACAGGTAATTATTAATGCTGACCAGGCGAATGGAAATTATACAGGAACGAAAACCTTTGATTTTACAATTAAGGGGGATTTGTCTGATTATGGAAATGAGGGTGCGTATACGGAGATAAGTATTCCCGACCAAACGTATACCAGTAACCCTATTATTCCGGCTAACGCAGATGTAAAGTTCAATAAGAGAGCTTTGACGTCCAATGATTATACGGTAACCTGCAGTAATAATACGGATGTGGGCACAGCTTTGGCGGAATTTACGGGTCAGGGATTTTATTTTAATACGGCGCGCGGAGTGCAGTTTGAAATTGTTCCGCTGAATCTCAGTGATGCTGATCTGGAAGCCAATGGATATATTATCAGCGGTGTAGAAACAAATTATACGTATTCCGGTTTTCCGATTATACCGGAGTTGTCAATTGTTCATAATGGCAATCAACTTGAACAGGATGTGCATTACCGGGTGGATGATAAGCCGGAAGGAGAAGATGTAGACAATATCAATGTCAGTACAGAAGGAAAGAGCGGCAAGCTGGTAATCCATGCCTCTACGCAGAACTATACAGGAAGCCGTGAGATTAAGTATACCATTGATCCTTATAATATTAAGACGGGAGAAGAGCAGGGGTACAATAACGGAAGTAAGATTGAGATAGAAGGTCTGGTAGAAGATGTAATACTTGACCGGATAGAGGAGACGGAAGGCGTAGGTATGGATCAGTTTGATCCGGATCGTGTAGTACAGACCAATCTGGAAGTTTACTATACGGCAGTAGGTTTAAATGGTGAAACGACTACGCCGGAACGGCGGCTGTTAGTTCCGGATACAGAGTATACCGTTTCCTATGAAAATAACGATACCATTGGCACGGCCAAAATTACGATCAAAGGAAAGGGAAATTTCGACGGTGAGATTACCAAAGAGTTTAAAATCCGGGGAGACTTATCTGCGGATACTACGAGTTTGGAAGTAAGCGACTGTATGTACAGTCCTTCCGGAGACGAAGGAATCATTCCGGAACATAAGGTGACTTACACCATTACACGCTCCAGCGGTGTGAAAGTTCCCATTGAACTGGTAGAGGGTCAAGACTATGTTGCAGTCTATGAAAATAATAAAAATGCTACGATTAATGGTACGCCGGCAACAATGAAGATCCTTCCTGTGACAGAAAACGGTATCGAGACGGGGAATTATACCGGTGAGAAGAGCGCAGAATTTAATATTGAACAGAGAGATCTTTCCGCTGCCATAGAAAGTGAGGGCGTTTCCAAAGATCCGGATTTGGATGTAACGGGATTGGTGGAAGAAGGATATGAGTACACTGGGGAAAAAATCGTACCGCAGCTTCAGGTAAGCTGTAAAGGAACCGAACTTTCCTGGATTTATGAAGGCGATACGGGCAGCGATACATATGATTACGTGGTTTCGGCCAGAAACAATACGAATGTATATGAATATAGCGATGGTTCTGACGGAACAAGAGAGCGGTTGTATCCTACTGTGACAGTGACAGCGTGGCAGGATGAAAACGGAAATTATACAGGGAATTATAAGGGAAGTTTCCAGATGCAGTTTCAGATTAATCCGAGAGTGATTTCTGCCGAAACAGTTGATAATGAAATCCAGCCCATATCAGGAATGGAAACCGAGATGGATTATACGGGAGAACCGGTTACCTTTCCGCTTATTTCGGAAGATCCTGCAGACGCCGGGAAGAATGCCATTCGCGTGACCTGGAGTAAGGAAGGACCCGACGGAATTATCCGTACTCCTTTGGTAGAGGGACAGGATTATGAGATTGAGTACAAGGATAATATTAAGATCGGCGAGGCAAAAGTTGTTGTCAAGGCGGTAAACGAGAGCAATTATACAGGAGACTATGAGAAGCCTTTTAAGATCATGGCAAGTATCGAAGTGGTAGACCAGGAAAATCCGCCGCTGAAATATATGGAACTGGAATATGATGAGGACGTTCCCTATGGAATCGTGAATGTGTATCCGGAAATGATATTTGAGGATTATTCCGGCGTACTCTGTGGTGAGACCAATGAACCGAAGATTCTGGTGGAAGGAGAGGATTTCGAGATTGTCACGGTGGAAAATCAGGGTGAGACAGCGGATGTCAGCAGAAACAACCAGAATGTGGCAAGTAAGGATGACGAGGATGAGTCAAAAAGACCTTTAGTGGTAATCAGAGGAAAGGATTGTTACCGTGGCGTTATTAAGCGGTATTACAATATTATTCCCAAGGATTTGTCGACAGATCAGGGGGATATTACGGCAGAGTTTATAGGAAGTATGAGCACGGAAGAGTATGAGAATGCCTACATTTATACTGGAGAGGCAATCGAACCGCAGATTAGAGTATTTAATCATGGACAGCTCATGGTGCCCAATGTAGATTATGTAGTGGCAGATTATGTAAACAATGTTGATATTTCTACAGAAGAGAACCGGGCAGGCGTGGTGATTGAGGCTGTGGAAGGCGGCAATTACCGGGGCAGGAAGACTTTGTACTTTAATATTATAAGGCGTACGATTTCTGGAATGGAGGTGACCATTACCGGAGGTCCTCAGATTTTCAATCGCCAGGAGCAATGTCCCAAGATAGAAGTGTCCTATATGGACGGTATTGACCGCATTGTTTTATCAGAGGAAGATTATGATGTGGCTTATGCTAACAATATCAATGCCGCTGCAGAGAATATTGGCGAGGAAGCCCCTGTCATCATTGTGACCGGAAAGGGTGATTACGAGGGAGAAATACGTAAGAATTTCACGATTCTGCCGGAAAGTTTTGAATTGGCTGAAGGGCAGGAAGATGATTTCGAGATTACGGCAGAAAATGCAATCTATACTGGAAATCCGGTGACGACAACTATCGAGGTGAAAACCAAGGATGGAACGCTTTTGGTGGAAGGCGAGGATTATGATCTGGGAGAATACAGAGATAATATCAATATAGGAACTGGAACAATTTCTATTACCGGAAAAGGGAATTATACCGGAACACGTCAGGTGCCGTTCCATATTGTGCCTGCAGAAGGAAAAATGCAGATAGAAGAAATACCGGATCAGATATACAGCAGTCTGGAAATCACACCGAAACCGCAGGTATCTTTTAAAGTGGAAAATGTGGAAGGCGTGGATGATATGGAATTTCTTCTTACGGAAGGCGAGGATTATGAATTGTCTTATGAAGATAATATCGATGCCGGTACAGCCTCCATTACAGTTACAGGAACAGGCAATTTCCCGGGAACTGCAAAGGCAGATTTCACAATTCTGCCAAAGAGTATATGCAATGATGTTACCGGCGACGACGGAATTGCCAGCGATATGGTTTTGGGCGAAATAGAAGACCAGATTTATACAGGCAGAGGCGTGACGCCTGACGTGGAGCTTTCCTTGCGCAGAAACCAGAAAGAGGAGGAAGAGACTGAGCAGAAACTTGTATTGAATCGTGATTATACATTAAGTTATACGGCGAATGTTGCCGTTGGAACGGCGGGTGTAACGATTACAGGTATTAAGAATTACAAGGGAAGTGTTCAGACGAAGTTCCGTATCCTGGGAACAATGAATCTGGCGACTGTGGGAAGTATTCCGATACAGCAGTATACCGGTTCACCGCTCACTCCGAAGCCGCAGATATCTTTTGCGGGAACGCAATTAACGGAAAATGTGGATTATACACTTGAATATGCCAATAATGTGGATCGGGGAACGGCGACGATCACCATCACAGGAATGGGATGGTATACCGGAACCAGGACAATTACGTTTGATATCGCAAGAGAACTGTCGGAAGAAACGCTTGTACGAGGGATTGCGGCGGCCTATACGTATAACGGAGGGGCCATTACACCTGCTGTACGGGTAGAGGACAGCGGAAATATTCTGACAATTGGAAAGGATTATCAGGTTTCCTACGGCAATAACACGAATGTGGGAACGGCGACGATTACAATAACAGGAATTAACAAATATATTGGAAGCAAGAGCGTTTCCTTTAAGATTATTCCCAAGAATATCAGCAGGGCAAATGTGTCGGCGATTGCAGTCCAGACATACACTGGCAAGGATATCAAGCCGGAAGTACAGGTGGAAAATGAGGGAAAAATTCTGGTTAGCGAAACGGATTATAAGGTAAGTTATGAAGCGAATAAGAATCCGGGAACCGGAAGAGTGGTTATTCGTGGAAATGGAAATTATACCGGACTTCAAACTGTGAACTTCAGTATTATAGTTCCTAAGGTGACGGGTGTGAAGACTTCAAAATATACAGCTTCCAGCATTACGTTTTCCTGGACTCGCAATCCAATAGTCAAAGGTTATGAGATATACAATTCCAAGAATAAGCTTCAGGTGCGGATAAACAAGAATAGTACGACCAAAGCAACCGTAAAGAAGCTGAAGGCAGCAACTGTTGGTACATTCAAGGTAAGAGCCTTTGTTGTAAAGGGCGGCAGATATCACTATAGCGATTTCGTGAGTGTAAAGGCGGGTACGGCGCCTAAGGCGGCAAGCATTACCTCTATTAAATCTAAGAAGTCCAAACAGGTGGTGCTTAAGTGGAAGAAAGTCAAAGGAGCGACCACCTATCAGATTTACAGAAGTACGAGCAAGAAAGGAAAATATACGAAGATTGGTTCTACGCGCAAGATTTCTTACACGGATAAAAAGGCAAAAGGCGGCAAGACATATTTTTATAAGATCCGCACAGGCAGAAAAAATGGAAGTAAAACCTATTACGGGGGTTATTCGAAAGTAAAATCCGTTACAGCAAAAAAGTAGCTGCAAGGAAGAAAGGAAGTTGATATCAATATGGGTAAAGTATATTGTATTGGAAAATTCCAATTTGATTCCTATGATAAGTATCAGGAAGCATTGGATGATATAGAGAAAATCAGATACATTTCAAAAAAAATGGATATCAATGAACCTGGTGTTGCACAGCGGCTTTATACACTGATCCGGGAGGGGAAAATTATTTTTAAGAGCGCTGTCGGCGACGACTATTTGCTGTACCTCTCGGATATGGTGGCAGAGGATTATCGTATTCTCTCTAAAACTTCTTTCCGTAAGAATTTGAGCAATAAGGTCCGGCAGTTGTCTCCAGGTCAGATTGTGGGCGCTGTCTGTATGGCTGGCGCGGTGGTATGCTTCCTGGTGTTTCTGGGAAGTGAATACCGTGACCAGCAAAGAGCCAGAGAACTGGAACGTTTAAAAAATGAACAGGAGATTTCCGCTGCTTCTGACTGGTTGTCTGCTAAGCTTATGAATGTACTGCAAAAGGATGAAACGCAGGCGGAAGAAGCCGTACAGGCAGAAACAGAGACTGTGGACAATGAGGTGTATGCCGCTGATTTTACAGAAGCGGAAACAAAAGGGCCTCAGGTTTTACCGGAATACGAGAGATTATATGAGGCGAACGCCGATTTTGCCGGATGGATTTCTGTGGCGGGCACCGATATTGATTATCCGGTCATGCAGGCAGTATCTGAGAGTAGTGACTTTTATCTCAATCATGATTTTAATGGGACAGATGATATTAATGGTTCTATTTTCCTGGACTCCCGAAATGATTTGCAAAATCCCAATGACAATATGATTGTATATGGGCATAATATGAAATCAGGAATGATGTTTGGCGGTCTTAAGGAGTATTTGGATAAGAACTATTGGCTGGAACATAAAATAATTACCTTTGATACCATTTTCCAAAAGGCACAATACGAGGTTGTGGCAGTTTGCCTATCTAAGGTGGAAGGAGAGGAAGCAGAAGGTTTCAAGTATTATGACTTTATTGATGCTGGCAATAAAAAAGCTTTTAAGCGTTATGTAAAGAATATTGAATCGTTAAATATTTTGGGTGAGCCAGTGGAATTGTCGTATGGAGATCAGTTATTAACACTCTCCACCTGTAACAATTATACAAAGGATGGCAGATTATTTTTGGTGGCTAAGAAGTGTGAGAATCAGTAAGACAGGTAATGCAAGGAGGACAAGAGGATGAAAAAAATGTTAGGCAGGTGTTTGAGTGCAGCGCTGATACTGGCTCTCACCCTGGTACTGTGTCCGGCAATGGACACGAGGGCAGAAGAAGATATCAGCATGTTCACTATGGATGGAACTACCATCACGGGTTATACTGGAGCGGGAGGAGATGTTGTACTCCCGGCCGTGGCAACCGCAGTTGCAGATTATGCTTTTGCAGGCAATGCCAGTATTTCCAGCGTGACTATACCAGCAAATATTACCAGTGTAGGCTCTTACAGCTTTTCCGGCTGTACCGGGTTAACCAGTGCGGTGTTTGGCGGAGCAGTCAGCCTGGGAAGCGGAGTTTTCTATGGCTGTAGCTCTCTGGGGTATGTCGAGCTTCCAGGGGGATTGTCATCGATTCCGGCGGAGACGTTTGATGGCTGCGGAAGCCTTGGAGCAGTTTCTATTCCAGACGGGGTAGGTTCTATCGGGGCACAGGCTTTTAACGGCTGTGGAAGTCTCAGCGCGATTGGTATTCCCGGCAGCGTTACAGAAATTGGAAGCGGGGCTTTCAACAACTGTGTGAGTTTATCAGAGATTACAATTCCCTCTTCAGTAAGTTCCATGGGAAGTGGTGTATTGGCAGGCTGCAGCAGCTTGTCTTCTGTCAGTCTTTCCGGCGGGATGTCTGATATCCCGGAGCTTACACTGTATGGCTGCAGTGGACTTTCAAGCGTCAGCATTCCGGGTTCTGTAGGTTCTATTGGGGCGCAGGCTTTTGGCAATTGCAGCGGACTTTCAAGCGTCACAATTCCTGCAAGTACATCATCTATAGATTTAAGCGCTTTTGATGGCTGCAGCAATCTGACAGAAATTATTATAGAAAGCGGTAATGGAAGTTATTCATCCAATGATGGTGCAGTATATGACGGCGGTCAGTCACAGCTTTTATACAGTCCTATGGGCAAATCCAGCCTGAAGCTGCCAGACGGAATGACAACCATAGCCAGTTCTGCATTTAGTTCGAGTCCCTATGTATATAATCTGGAGATTCCAAATTCTGTAACAACCATTGAGGCAGACGCCTTTACGGGAAGTGGAATTGGAACAGTAACAATTCCGCAAAGTGTGACATCTATTGGTTCACAGTCCTCCTGGACGCCAGATGTTATCTATGGTTATACCGGTTCTGAAGCAGAGCGTTTTGCAAATGAAAACGGCTATATTTTTGAGAGTATTGGCGGTGAAAAGAAACCGGAACCAGATCCAGGTTCTCAGGAACCAGAGAATCCAGGTCCCGGCGAATCAGGAGGTAACGATGGAACCGGCGGGACCAGTGGAGGCAACGGAGGCAGCGGAGGCAGCGGAGGCAGCGGAACGAGCACTACAACTGGCGTTGGCGGAACCGGAGTAAGAACGGTAAATTCTGTTTCCAGAAATTTGGGAACGGCGAGAGTGCAGAGCGGTACGCCTAAAACAGGAATTGCTTTTGATGCCAAATATGTCCTTTGTGCAGGAATTTTTCTCGCAGGGGTTTGTCTTGTAATTACGAAAAAGAAGAAAAGTATGAAAATCTAAAAAATGAGACGCTGTGTCATTGGTATTATGGTGGATGACGCAGCGTTTTCTCTATAGGAAAGACCTTGCCAAGTTAAAGCATGAAAGTTCCTTTCCTATAGAAGAAAAATCAAATGTATACGTTATCCTCTCATAGGAAAGTCATTGTCATGTGAAAGTGTAAAAAATTTTTCTATAGAACAAAAAGGATTTGTACGCGTGCACAAGAGGAATTATGCCGCGAGAGCGCTGTGCGCGGCGCAGCAAAGAGTGTAATTCCCTCATGATTAAGCCGCAGCTGAAAAACTCGTTTTCTGCAAGTGCAAATGGCGATAGGTAGCATCTGATTCAGTAAATGAACCGATAGATGGTATATAGATTGAAATGATTAGAGCTTTTTCAGTGATTTCGATGAAGGGGGTAGGGGAAGCTGAAGTTAATCAGTTCTTATAGGAAACCCGCCCCTTTGTATCGGAAAAGACTAGGATTTTTGCGGTATGGAAAGAGATTTTCTTAAAATCTTGCCTGTTGCAGTACGCGGAATTTTATCTATGGGGATAATTTGTTGGGGGATCTTGTAGGATTCTAAATGTTGTTCTAAATAATGCTGAAGTTTCGTAGTATCAAAATCAGGATCAGAACAAGTGATATAGAGGATGGGAACCTGGTTATAATCCTGATCTTCCTGTGCGGCACAGGCGCAGTCCAAAATTCCCTCAAATCCCCAGACGGCCTGTTCAATTTCACTGGGGGCAATCTTGTGCCCGCCTACATCAATAATGTCTCCTACCCTGCTGACAAAGTAAAAGTATCCTTCATCGTCAAAATAACCAATATCATTTAAGACAATATATCCGGCTTGCATTACTTTTTCCGTAAGAGCTTTTTTATGATAATATCCAGACATATTCATATCGCCCTTGACGCTAATATAGCCGTATTGATCTGGAGTTTCTACTCTGGTGCCATTTTCATCAACGATAGAGATATCAGCATGTACAGCAGGTTTTCCCAGACAGTTTTCAACCGGGTTTTTTGACATCTCATTAATTAGGATACATCCCGATTCCGTGGCGCCGTAAACATTGTAGAAAGCAATGTCTGGATATTGTCTGCAAAAAGAACGAATCTGCAGACCGGTAATAGGTCCGGCCATAATTTCTACGGCTTCCAGGCAGCGGACGGCCTGAGCCATGACCGGGTCTTCAATGTCAAGAAGCATGTTCATGTCAGAATGGACAATGGTCAGATAATTAATATTAAATTTTTCGATATAATTACTTAACAATTCCAGACTCAAAGGTTCCGAGGCAAGTACCGCCGTCGCGCCTGCATAGAGCAAAGCAAAAACTCTGCGGTAGCCCAGAGCGAGATTAAAGGGAATATTGGCAAAAAGGATGGTATCTTCTGTGATTTTTGTGCCGTTACAAAGATTCTGAGCTTCTGAGAGCATACTTTTATTGGTGTGTGTTACAAGTACAGGTTTACCGGTAGTGCCGGTAGTAGCGATGACGGCGGAGGTGGCGTTTCCCTTGGGATAAGATATTTTGCCAGAGGGAAGGCTGCCGTTAAGAAAATCGTCGTAAGATTCTCCGTTGTGTTTTGTAAAAACCAGCGTTGGTTTTGTGGCTCCTAAAATATCCTGCAATTTATATATGGAAATGTTTTCTTCAATAGGGACAGCTATCGCACCGCATAACTGACAACCAAGAAATGCCGTAAAATAGGAGATCAAATCATCGGACTCAATGGCGATACGCTGTCCTTTTTTTACAGAGTGCGTTTTTAAGGAACTGGAAAAAATACGTATTCTTTCCGCCAGTTCCCGGTAGCTTATGCTGTTATCGTCCACAGCAATTGCTGTTTTATCGGGCGTTGATTGGCTGTGTTCAAAAACAGCTTGAACAATACTATCCATAAAAATTCTCCTGTTCAATCATTTTTAGTGGCCGGTTTACTGATAAAGATTACTTTACCACATAATCGGGTAACTTTCAAATACAGATTCCTATCGGTTTCCGTTATTCCATACTTTCCATTATGTATGTTCTATGCTATAATTTAAGATAATTTATGGCGGGAACGATACGAGGAGAATACATATGAAACCAAGGCAGAAACCACTTGGGGATAAGAATATGATAGGGGCAAATATTACGAAAATTCGAAGACTGAATAAAATGAGCCAGAAGGATCTGGCCATCAATATGCAATTAATGGATGTTGATATTAATTTTTCATCCCTTTCCAAACTGGAAGGGCAGACCAGAATAGCCACGGATAAAGAAATATTTGCGATAGCGCAGATCTTTAATACGAAAATTGACGATCTGTTTCGTAAACTTTAAACCGTTAGCCTTCTGGAATCCCCTCTTGGTTAGAAATCTACAGGCAGGACTGATAAATGCCGAGAATGTCTTCGCGGTCTAAAATAGTCGGATTATGCGACATAATTACCCGCTGATACAAAAGTACGTTGTCGGTAAATCCGGGAAGATCTTCTGCGGCCGTTCCATAAGCGTGCAGCGGTTTTTTTTCCAGTATAAAAGAAATGAGACGATCTAATTCATCAAAGACATCTTCTGTCTCACAATGCAGCAATTCTTTTAAAATTTTCACTACAGTATCATACTTATCACTGCATGTTTTCTGGCTGTATGCTTTGAGGACGGCAGTCAGCAACGCGTAATTTGCTTCCCCGTGCGGTACGTGGTATTTGCCGCTGAGGGGATAGCTCATAGCGTGAACGGCGCCGCAGCCGGCTTTTCCGAAGGCAATGCCGGCATAATTGCTTGCAATAAGGAATTGTTCCAATAACTCTGACAGGATATCTTTCCCGGCTTCCCGCATTTTTTGATATGCGCCTACAATCATTCGCATCGCCTCATGTCCGAACAGCTCTGAATAAGGAGTGGCAAGGGGCGAAAGGCTGGATTCGATAGCGTGAATCAGTGCGTCGATGGAGCTTGTGGCAAAAATATGGTAAGGAATCTTTTCTAAAAGTTTTGGAATAAATACGGCTTCGTCCGCGTACATGGCGTCTTCAGCAAGTCTGAGCTTTGAATCGAGCGCAGGAAAATTTACGATAGTCACGTTTGTCACCTCGCTGCCAGTTCCACAGGTCGTAGGAACCAGAACGAGAGGGCATTTTTTTTCAGCGGGAATTTTTCCGGTAAATAAATCTTCCAGTGGCGTGATGTTTTTCAGGCAGAACAATTTTGCGATATCCATTATAGTTCCGCCTCCGATACCAATGACTCTGTCATAGTCCGCAGTAACGGCAGAAAGCATACCTGCAATCATAGGTTCACTGGGTTCCCCTTCGCCGAAATCCTCCTGAAATATAATCTGTGCAGGGAGTGGAAGGGAACCGAAAAATGGTTCATAGATATAACGGCAGGTAATGATAAGGTCGTTTTCATTTACCTGCAAGTTGTCTGTGAACTCTTTAATCTCCGTAAATTTAAGGATAGAACTACACAATGATAATTGTTTCATGAATGGTCTCCTTTAAATCAGAATGATATGATTCCTTTTAATGCAATACATTTTATATTTGTTAATTCATCAAAGGTGGAGTAAACGCCTTCGGTTCCAAGTCCCGATTGCTTCCAGCCGCCGAACGGCATCTCAAAACTGCGGAAATAGCTGGAACCATTTACCACCACACTGCCGCATTCCAGTTCGCCTGAAAAACGCGCCGCTTTCACAAGATCCTGCGTAAACACGCTTCCGCCAAGTCCGTACACGGAGTCATTGGCAAGCGCGATGGCTTCCTCTTCCGTTTCAAAGGGAATCACTGGCATAACCGGGCCGAATACTTCCATATTATGCAGGATATCCGCGCTGGCGGCAACGTCTGCCAGAATTGTGGGTTCTATAAATGCGCCTGTCCTTTTTCCGCCCAGAACAAGCCGCGCGCCCTGGCTGAGCGTAAGGTTTATCTGTTTTTCCACTTCGATTGCTGCATGTTCACTAATCAAAGTTCCCACCTGTGTCTGCTCGTCCATCGGGTCTCCGCTTTTCAGAACGGATACACGTTTGACAGTTTCTTCCAAAAACTCGTTATATAGAGAGCTGTGAACCAGAAAACGCTTTGGCGCACAGCAGATTTGACCGGCATTGTAGAATCTTGCCTGAGCGGCTTCGCGGACGGCAAGGTCTAAGTCAGCGTCTTCAAGAACAATAAAAGCGTCATTGCCGCCCAGTTCCAGTGCAACTTTTTTTAAGGTTGCGGCAGCGCGGCTGGCAACAGAAATACCCACAGAGGATGAACCGGTCAGGGTAACAGCATGAATGTTCTCATGTTCACACAGATAGTTGCCCGTGGCAGAACCACGCCCGGTAACCAACTGTACGACGCCAGATGGAAATCCTGCTTCCAGCAGCAGGGAGGCCAGTTTGCAGACCGTCAGGGGATTTTCGCTGGCAGGCTTGATAATAACTGCATTTCCGGATAAGAGTGCAGGAGCGACCTTTTGATTAAAGAGGTTGCAGGGGAAATTAAAGGGAATGATACAGGCGACTACGCCTACTGGTTCTCGTTTTGTCAATACGATATTATTATCATGTCCGCGCTCCATGCCGTTTGGAATGACATGACCGTATAAATGCTTGGCCTTTTCGCAGAATGCCGGCCAGGCAGTGAAAATGTTGTCGATTTCCTTTCTGGCTTCTGTAATGTTTTTACCAGATTCGCGGGTTAACGTCTTAGCAAGCTCGTCCTTATTTTTCCGTACCAGCTCCACAAAGGCCATGGCAAGTTCTGCTCTTTGATAGACCGGAACTTTTTTCCAGGATTTTTGCGCCTTCGTAGCAAAAGAAACGGCAAGATCTACATCATTTTGCGTTGCCTGGGGAATACTATCCACCAGGCTTTGGTCGTAGGGGTTTGTCACCGGAATGGTTTCACCGTCTGATGCAGTTACAAATTTATTTCCAATTATCATTTTCATATTATATAATGCCTCCTTCCAGATATTTGTCCTCGGTTATAGTATAACAAAAAAGATATTGTTTAATTGCAAAAAAGAATTATATTTAAAAAAAGAATATTATAATTCCGAAACGGAAATAAAATAAAAAAAGCATGTGATATCCTTCTACACGAATTTGCTTGAACTAAAAAATATTAAAAGAAAGACAGGAGTGTTAGATTATGAGAAAAAAATTCGTTCAACTCGCCGCTGTATTTACGGCAGCTTGCATGATGCTTTGTGCTTGCGGGACAAATAATAATGAGACGTCTGATTCCGAACAGGGAAAAGATACCTCCGGGGATACTGTCATTCGTATGGCTACAATGACAACCGGTTTTCCGCTCCCGATGCATCATGCCAATAAGACGGGGGTATTTGATGACCTGGGGCTGAATGTGGAGGAAGAATTTTTTGACAACGGTCCGACCATAAATGAAGCGATTGCTTCCGGTGATATTGATATTGCAGGCGTAGGTGGAATGCCGTCTGTTTCAGGTGCAATTTCCAATAATTCTAAGGTTATTGCATGGATGGAGGACGATGAGAGTTCCGTACAGATTTATGCAAGAAACGACAGCGACATTGTGAGCGCAGGCAAAGGCAAGAACGAGAATTATCCCAATATTTATGGAACGGCCGACAACTGGAAAGGAAAAAGTGTCGTATGCGCAATGGGAACCTCCAGTCATTATACGCTGTTGGCAGTATTGGAAACTCTGGGTCTGACGCAGGAGGATATCGAGCTTATCAATATGGAAGGCGTGTCAGGCGCAGCTGCATTTCTCGCGGGAACCGGAGATCTTTATGTGGGATTCAATCCTCAGTGGTCTGAGTTTTACAGTAAGCCCGATGAATATACCTGCGTGGCAACCTGCGCTGACACAGATAAGAAATTAAATACCGTTCTGATTGCCTCGGAAGAATTTTGCGAGAATCATCCGGATTTGCTGGTGAAGTTCCTGGAAGGAATGCTGAAAGTACAGAACGATTTTTATGATGATGCAAAGTACTATTATGAGTCTATGTATGAATGGCAAAATACGTTTGGAGAATGTTCAGAAGAACTGGCGCAATATACGGTGGACCTTCAGGTTATGCGGTCTTTACAGGAGCGCAGGGCATTGTTTGAGGAAAAAAACGGCAGCAGCGAAATGCAGGATACGTTACTCTCTATTGCAGATTTTATGATTGATAATAACGTAATTGAAGAAGAAGATAAACAAAAGATTATAGAGGACAAGTTTGTGGATTCGTCTTATCTTTTTGAAGCCATTGATAATTTAAATGCAGAATAAACAGAGGAAAAACAGATGTATAACGAGAAGGCAAGAAGTTTTGGAATGAAAGTAGTTTTAAATTTATCTGGACTTGTGTTGTTTTTCGGTATTTGGGAGCTGGTGGTGGCGCTGGGTCTGGTTTCAGAAAAAAAACTGGTGGCGCCCTCCGCCATTTTCGTAACCTTTCTGGATAAGCTTACCAATGTCGTTCCAGATGGAAACACCATTATTGTTCATACATGGACAAGTCTGGAACTCGTATTGCTTGGATTTGTGTTATCCTGCCTGATCGGCGTACCTTTGGGTCTGCTGATGGGATTCTTTCAGCCGGCGAACCGTTTTTTTACGCCGATTTTTGAAATTATCCGACCGATTCCGCCCCTGGCATGGATACCCATTGTCATTGTGGTGCTTGGAATTGGCATACAGGCAGAGGCTTTCATCATCTTCGTGGCAGCGTTCGTCCCCTGTGTGATCAATTCCTATACAGGAATACAGGCGACCAGCAAGACATTGCTTGATGTGGCGAAAACGGCGGGCGCCAGTAAAGCACAGCTATTTTTTAAAGTAGGGATTCCTTCGGCGCTCCCTATGGTGTTTACCGGAATTAAGATCTCTTTCGGAAGCGCATGGGCAACCCTTGTGGCGGCGGAAATGATCGCTTCTACCGTGGGGCTTGGTTTTATGATACAGCAGGGAAGAAATGCCGTCAGGCCGGATATCGTAATTCTCGGTATGTCCGTGATTGGCCTGATTGGGGCGTTGCTGACCAGCCTGCTGAGTATTCTGGAGAAGAAAGCGCTGCCGTGGAGGAATTTAAAATGAGCAAAGTAAGAAAAATAGATTTTTATTATATTCTTTCCATATTGTCAGTGATTTTACTGTTGGCAGTATGGTGGTTAGCGTCAGCAGCAAATGACAGCCTGGCTGATCCCGGACAGACGGTAGAGCGTTTTTTCAGGCTTATTGAGAATCCTATTATGGGAAAGCCTGTTTCTGTTCATATTCTGGCGAGTATGCGCAGAATACTGGTAGCATTTTTCGCGGCGTCTGTGGTTGGCATTGGACTTGGCGTGTGCTTTGGCATCTTTCCAACCTTTCGGCGTATGTTCTGGCCGGTTTTTTCTATTTTGAGACCGGTTCCGCCTCTGGCCTGGATTCCAATCGTTATTTTGTGGTTCGGCGTGATCGGCGATATGTCTAAGTACATTATTATATTTATCGGCATTATCATGGCAATCGTCATTAATACTTATGCCAGTATCAGTGAGACAGACCCGTTGTTCTTAAAAGCGGCAAAAACACTTGGTGCAAACAGATGGCAGACTTTGATACATGTTACGCTTCCGAATAGTATCCCGGCGATTTTTGCCGGTATGAAGACGGGACTGTCCACAGGCTGGATGTCTGTGGTTGCAGCGGAGATGATTGCCGCAAAAGAAGGAATTGGTTTTTTAATTAATATGAGTATGAAAACAACGCCGGACACAGCCCTTGACTTTGTGGGAATTGTGCTGGTGGCGCTTTGCAGTTCCCTTGTTTCTTTTATTTTGAGTTTGATAGAAAGGAAGCTTTGCCCATGGCTGAGACTGGATGTAAAATAAGCATAAAGTCCGTATCAAAATGTTTTGACGATAATATTGGAAAGACGGCGGTATTGGATGAGATATCTCTGGATGTGTATGAAAATGAGTTTTTGGTAATTTTAGGGCCGGGGCAGTGCGGGAAAACGGTATTGCTGAATATTGTTGCCGGCATGGAGGAAGCCGACAGCGGCAGTGTGGAGTTTGTGCCGCAAAACAGCGGGCAGACGGGATTTGTATTTCAGAGGTATGCGCTGTTTAATTGGAAGAATGTTTTGAAGAATGTGGAACTCCCGTTGAAATTTAAAGGGGTGAGGAAAGAAGAGCGGCAGGATACGGCAATGAAATATATTGAAATGGTGGGTTTAAAAGGGTTTGAAAAAGCTTATCCGTCACAGCTTTCCGGCGGAATGAAACAGCGTGTGGGAATTGCCAGGGCCTATGCTTCCGGCAACGACATCATTCTCATGGACGAACCTTTCGGGGCGTTGGACGCACAGACGCGCTATCAGATGCAGGATGAATTATTGAAGATACGCAGCAAAGAGAAAAAAACCATTGTATTTGTGACAAATAATATAGAAGAGGCAATCTATATGGGGGACCGGATTTTGCTGCTTTGCAATAAGCCTTCGAAAGTGGTGAAGGAATATGTACCGGATTTGGAAAGGCCGAGAAAAAATACATCGCCGCAATTTATGAAACTTCGGGATGAAATTACTGCAAATATGGATTTAGCATTGTAAGGAGAGAACTATGACAGAGCAACCAAAGGTATCGGCACAGCATCTCACAAAAAAGTTCGGAGAATTACTGGTGCTTAACGATGTGTCGTTTGATATAAAAAAAGGGGAATTTGTATGTCTCGTGGGACCTACCGGCTGCGGCAAGACAACGTTTTTAAATTTACTGGTAAAACTTACAGAACCTACCAGCGGCAGAGTTTTGATTGACGGTGTCCCGGCGGATCCGCGCAGACATAATATGAGCTTCGTATTTCAGGAACCTTCCACATTTCCCTGGCTGACGGTCGAGGATAATATTAAGTTTAATCTGCAGATTAAAAAAATGGATAAGCAGGAGATCCAGAAGCGTACGGAACATATTCTGGAAATGATTGGTTTGACGGAGCAGCGAAACGCCTATCCCGGACAGCTTTCTGTTTCTGCCGAGCAGCGGATTGTGATCGGCAGGAGCTTTGCCATGTATCCGGATCTTCTGCTTATGGACGAGCCTTATGGACAGATGGACATTAAACTGAGATATTATCTGGAAGACGCTGTGCTGAAGCTTTGGAGAGAAACGGAAAGTACGATTATCTTTATTACCCATAACATAGAAGAAGCCGTTTATTTATCCCAGCGCTGTCTGATTATGACGCCCAAACCTACCACAATCAAAGCTTCCATTGATAATCCCCTTCCGTATCCAAGAAATGTGTCAGACCCTGAATTTATTAAACTGAGAGAACAGATCACCGATATGATAAAATGGTGGTAAGACAGAGGATATTGAAAAATCACTGGTTTTATGATTTTTCAGTATCCTTTTTGCGACTTTTACGGGAGAGGATTCTTTTTCTGAATCTTCTAAAGTTTCTTATCAAACAACCGATAAATAAATTAGATATAAATATAAGATAATATTAAGAGCGAAGATTTTTACGGAAAGGAGAGGTCCTTATGCGTATAGAAGCATATAATCAGATTACCCAGATGTATAATGCCAGCAAGCCTTCGAAATTGAAAGGCGCTGATAGTGTCAGGAAGCGGGATCAGGTGCAGATTTCCCAGACAGGACGCGACTATCAGGTGGCGAAGCAGGCGGTTGCAGAAGCTTCTGATATCAGGGCGGACAAGGTGACAATGGTGAAGAAGCAGATAGCCTCCGGGACTTATAAGGTAGACACGGGTGACTTTGCGTCGAAACTGATTGAGAAATATGATGCATACTGCTAGAAATGAGGTTTTTAAGTGGCAAGCTTAATGGAAGATTTTATTAATGTGTTAGAACAGGAGAATGAGGAATATCAGCGTCTTGCAGCACTGTCCAATGAGAAGAAGCAGATCATTATAGACGGTGATATTCCAGCTCTTGAGAGTATTACCAGCAGAGAACAGGAGATAGCCGGCGTTCTCAAGAATCTGGAACATAAAAGAGAAGAAGTTGTCAAGGATATGTCTATCGTACTTAGTAAGGAGCCAGAGGAACTGACGATTACTAATATGATAGCATTTTTAAATAAACAGCCCGAAGAACAGCAGAAGCTTTCGAATCTGCGGGAGCGGTTGCGGGAGACGCTGGGGGAACTGAATGATATCAATCGGCAGAATGAAGAATTGCTGAAGCTGGCAATGGAAATGGCGGAATTTGATCTGACGCTGTTCCGCAGTATGCGGCAGGCTCCTGAGACAGCGAATTATGACAAACGGGCCAATAATACCGGAGATTTGTTGGGAAACAGCGGCTTTGATGCCAGACAGTAAAGGAGAAATAAAATGGCGAATGGAATGGGAAGTCTGTATATCGGGGCCTCCGGTCTGCAGAACAGTCAGAACGCATTAAATACTACGGCAAATAACCTTGCCAATGTGGAAACCAAAGGATATGTAAGGCAGCAGGTGTTGTTTGCAGACCGTGATTATGTAACTTTTGACCGCAAAGCGTCCATCAGTAATCAGCAGGCCGGACTGGGGCTTCAGATTGCCGATGTGGTGCATACCAGGAATTATTTTCTGGATCAGTATTACCGCACGGAGAATGGCAGGCAGGGATTCTATGAGGCGAGCAGTGAAGCCGCATTAGAAGTACAGAACATGTTTCAAGAATTAGAGGGAGAACAGTTTCAGGAAGTGCTGGAAGAATTTTGGGTATCTTTTGAGGAATTGGCTAAGAGACCGGACGAAGAGGTGGCGCAAAACCTTGTGGTTCAGAAGGCCACCTTATTTCTGGAACGCTCCCAGAGTATTTATGATAACCTTAAATCATATCAGCAGAAATTAAATCTTAAGATTAATGAAACGATTGACCGCATCAATGAGCTGGGACATACGATTCAGGACCTGAACCAGCAGATTCTTAAGATTGAATCCGGCGGCGTGGAGACGGCGATGACGCTGCGGGATGAACGGGATAATGCCCTGGATGAGTTGTCTTCTCTGGCAAAGGTGGAGTTTAAAGAGGGAATAGACGGAACAGTAAGGGTGAAGCTTGAGAACGTAGAATTTATAGATGAGGTTCATGTATTTGAAGTAATGGGAATTACCGATCCCGTTACCGGGTTTGTAAATCCTATCTGGCCGCAGTTGTCAGACCTGGGCCGGGAACAGTATACGGAGATGTTTGATTTCAGCGAGGATATTTCCACCTTACTGGATACGGATATCGGCCAGTTGAAAGGATGGATCCTGGCAAG
Organism: Lachnospiraceae bacterium; assembly: GCA_009911185.1. Taxonomy (GTDB): domain Bacteria; phylum Bacillota; class Clostridia; order Lachnospirales; family Lachnospiraceae; genus Petralouisia. The sequence goes on along the minus strand of QXWW01000016.1, from coordinate 50,333 downwards.
AGGCGATAAGGTGGCTAATTACCGGGATATTACGGGTCTTACCAAGGAACAGTATGAGGACGGCATCGGTATGACGGTTGTGATGAATGCCGAAGCGGAGCTGGATCAAATGGTACATGAGCTTGTAACGGCCATCAACGATATTTTAAGCCCTACTAAGACTGTGAGCTTCCGCGGAGCAGACGGAACTGTATATAACAATGTAAAAGTCTGGGATGAAGAAAATGGTGCGATAGGCAAAGACGGACAGAAGCCCGGAAGAGAGCTTTTCGTCCGCAATGGCTGCGATCGCTATACGGAGGTGCTGGCAGACGACGGAGTCACGAAATATTATGTGTATAACGAGGAAGATCGTGTAGATACCTCCAAAATGTATACGCTCAAATCATTGGAAATCAATCAGGATCTTCTGCATGAAGAGAGCGGCCTGCCCCATTTAATGAAAAACGGCGAGCCGGCAGAGAAAATGGCGAAGGCGTTGGTGGATGTCTGGAACCAGAAGAAACAGACCATTAATCCCAGCAATACCGATCTATGTACTTTTAAGGAATACTACCGCAGAATGGTGGAGGATGTGGCGGTAACAGGGTCCGTATATGAAGGAATGGCGGAGAGCCTTTCCAGTGAGGTTGCAAGTATAGACAACAACAGGCAGCAGGTATTCGGGGTTTCCGCCGATGAAGAGCTGCAGAATATGATTAAATATCAGAATGCGTATAACGCAGCCAGCCGGTTCATCAATGTAATATCCGAGATGCTGGAACATCTTGTTACCCGGCTGTAACCGAGATAAGGCAGATAGAAGCTTATAGAACGGAGGAAGATATGCCATCAACATTTTTTGGTTTAACCATTGCAGGCTCAGCCCTTAATTCATTTCAGGCGGCTGTAAATACGACTGCAAATAATATTGCAAATGTAAATACCAAGGGTTATACCCGGCAGGAAGCGGTCCGTATTGCATCTGAGGCGCTGCGGACGAATCAGCGATACGGCATGGCGGGAAGCGGCGTGACTACCACGGAAATTATCCAGAAAAGAGAATTTTATTATGATGTCAAATACTGGGAGAATAATGCCAGGGTAGGGATGCAGGATTGTAAATTGTATTATATGCAGCAGATGGAGGAATATCTGCTGGATGATGATAATGCCAAAGGATTTGCGACGATTTTGGGCAATATGTTTAACGCCCTGGAAACTTTGCATGGTACGCCGGAGGATTTGGACGCCAGAAACCAGTTTGTCAGCGAGACACAAAAGTTTGCGGATTTTTTCCGGAGCATGAATGTGGGTCTGGTGCGGCTTCAGGAGGACGCCAACCAGGAAATCGCCACGCAGGTGGAAAGCGTGAATGCCATTGCACAGAAAATTGCCCTGCTCAATAAACAGATCAATGTCATCGAACTGCAGGGAACCAATGCCAACGAACTCAGAGACCAAAGGGCGCTGCTGATTGACGAGTTATCCGACTTGGCAGAGGTAGAGGTAAAGGAGACGCCGGTGATTGATCCGGCACACCCCAATGTGATTACCGGAGCTACCAATTATAAGGTGAAGATTAACGGACAGACATTGGTGGATAATTTTGAGTATAATACGTTAAAATACGTGGCGCGGGAGAAAAAAGTCAATCAGACCGACGCGGAGGGGCTGTATGATATCTGTTGGAGCGATACCAACGTTCCCTTTAATGTAAGCAGCAAAAATTGCCAGGGAAGAATTGCCGCGTTATTCCAGATGCGCGACGGAAATAATAATCAGGGATTTAACGGCACCGTGGAATCCATTGTTCCGGGAAACGGCGGCGATATTGTCACTATTAACAACCCCAGTATCACAGATATAAACTGTATGAATATGGCGGATGACGGAATTATTACGATTAATAATAAAGAATACCGCTATTCCGGATTCAGCTATGACGCTGACACACAGACGTATCAGTTTCAGCTGAAGATTCCGCTTACTACTGACGAACGGGAGAATCTGACCGGCCGTAAAGCAGCCATTGGCGAGAGTATCGACGTAATGGGGGTACCGTATTATCAGTCCCAGGCCAATATGTTCCTGCGCGAGTTTGCAAAGCAGCTCAATAATATCCAGAAATCGGGCGTGGATTTGAACGGAAATGAGGGAGGTTCCCTGCTGGTGGCGGAGAATGCTTCAAACGGGAGTGAGTACGGTTTTGCCGATTATGACCCGGAGGGCAGCATGAGTACTTCCTCAGACAGCTATTATAAGCTGACAGCCGCAAATGTGAAAGTGGCGGGAGAAGTATATAAGAATCCTGACAGGCTGGTAACGATGAATAAAAAAGATGTTGCAGACGGTGAGGCTGTGCAGAATATTGTGGAACAGATGCAGAAGCTGAAATCGGATATTAAAATGTTCCGCGGAGGCGGCGCGGACCAGTTCCTGAAGTGCTTAATTAATGATAATTCGGTGGATACCCAGAAGGCAGAAACGTTTTTGAAAAATTACAGTAATATTTCTGAGTCGATTCTGCAGAAAAGAATGTCGATCTCGGCAGTGGACGAAGATGAGGAAGCGCTGGATATGCTGAGATTTCAGCACGCATATAACCTGGCGTCCCGTATGGTTCAGACCATGTCAGAGATGTATAATCGTTTGATTTTGGAAACCGGCGTATAAGGAGGTTATAAATGAGAGTTACAAACAGCATGATCAGCAGAAACAGCATGACGAACATTAATAATAATAAGATTAATGTTGATATATTGAGTACCCAGATGACTACCCAGAAGAAGATTTCCAGGCCCTCCGAAGATCCGGTAATAGCGATTCGCGCGCTGCGCTTAAGAAGCAATCTCAGTGAGCTGAATCAGTATTATGAACGCAATATTCCAGATGCAAAGTCCTGGCTGGAAGTGACAGAAGGCGCATTGGAGAACCAGCAAAAAATTCTGGATGACATTTATAAAGAATGTGTTACGGGTTCTACAGATACCTATACGCCGGAGAACCGCGCTTCTATCTTGAAAAATCTGGAGTCTCTGCGCAAACAGGTATATAACGAGGGGAATGCAGACTGTGCCGGACGGCATGTATTTACGGGATATAAGACGAATAAGCAGCTTACATTCGCAGAAGATGAGAGCGACACGGCATATGAGATAACAGAAAAGATTTCTTTTGAGGATATTGAGGAAAAACGGTATTACAGCAATAATGTGGTAGTACCAAACAACCCGGCAGAGGTGCTTACCGGCGTGGATCTTGATGATATGCCGCAGGAACATATTACTAAGCGCATCCGTTTGTCTTATGAACAGACAGAGGAGTTGGATGTTGCAGATTTAAAATATTATGATGCGGATACAGACACATGGGAAAGTCTGGAAAATATGCAGGTTGGCGGGGACTTTGTCAATGTTATCACGAATATGTCTTATGATCAATGGGCAGAAAGTGATTTTGCAGTCCGTCCTTATCAGGCCATTTATTTTAAGGAAACAGGAGAGCTGATTTTGGGTTCGGATGTCGCAAATCAGTTGTCGAGCCAGAAAACGGAACTCAGTGTTACTTATGAGAAGAAAGGCTTTAGTGAAGGGGAACTCCGCCCGGAACATTATTTTGACTGTAAGGATATCACAGATCCGGATAATGTTATTGAATATACGAAAGAGAATCAGGAAATTAAATTTAATATTTCCTTTAAGCAGGATATTACCGTGAATACACAGGCAAGCGATGTAATGGACGCTTCTATCGGCAGAGATGTCGACGAGCTTGCCACTGCGGTTCAGGCGTCAATTGCAGCGCATGATAAGGTGGCGAAGTTAGAGCAGATGCAAAAGGAAGCCCAATACTCGGATCCGGCGTCTCAGGCTGCCTTGGCTCAGTGGCTGGAGGCGGCGGAAAAAGAGGCAGTATATGCTGATGATAATATGCAAAAAGTTTTCTCCAGAGGAGTAGGAAAGTTTCAGCAATACAAGGATACGGTTACGCTTGCGAGGACGGACCTGGGCAGCAGAGAGCAGCGGGTGTTATTGACCGAGGAAAGAATGGCGAATCAGCAGGCGACCTTTGAACAATTAAAATCGAGGAATGAAGATATGGAGCTGTCAGATATTATCATCCAGTACACAGCCGCATACAACGCATATCAGGCGTCTCTGCAGGCATCGGCAAAGGCAAATGGGCAGACGCTGTTAAACTACCTGTAGCCCGGATACAAATAAATTATTTATTTCCCAAAACAGGGAATGGAGGATATCATGCAGTTGAATACAAGATTGTTTGGAGAAATAGAGGTGGAGGAAGAGAAGGTAATCTTTTTTGAGAAGGGACTTATCGGTTTTCCGCATTGTCAGAGATTTACATTGATATATGATGAGGCGGAGGATGGCAAGCGCAAGAATATTTCCTGGCTGCAGTCCATTGAGGAACCGGGTTTTGCCCTTCCGGTAATCGATCCTTTACTGATTAAAGAAGATTATGCGCCTCAGGCAGATCACGAGCTTTTAAAAAATCTGGGAAATCTGACGGAAGAGAATACGTATGTCCTGGTAACGGTAACCGTACCGTCAGATGTGAAGAAACTTAGCGTAAACCTGAAAGCGCCTATCGTAATTAATGTAGATGAAAAAAAAGCAAGTCAGATTATTATAGAAGACAGTTTCCCGGTAAAGTATCCGATATACGAGATTTTGCAGGCAAAGAAAGAAAAGGCGGGTGAATAGGATGCTGGCTCTGACCAGAAAAAAAGGCGAATCCATTATTGTGAACAACGATATAGAAATCAGTATCCTGGAGCTGCGGGGAGATCAGGTCAAGATTGGAATCAGTGCTCCCAAAGAGGTGCCTGTATACCGAAAGGAAGTCTATATCCAGATCCAGAAAGAAAATGAAGCGGCTGTGAATCTGGAAAATGTGAATGCGCTGAAAAATATTCTGTAAAACATAAATTTTTGAAAAAAAATTCCGATACTTATAATAAGTACCGGACGGTAATATCACATGGAGGTGATTACAATGGCAATTGAAGCGTTAAAATCTGCTGGAATTGCGGCATATCAGGGAAGTAGCCCAAAACCAACAGTAAGTGTGGCTGAGCCGCCGGTGAAACCGGAGGTTTTGTCCGCAGGAGTGAAAGCAAGAGGACCGGAAATGGTTGTCGATATGGCAGATGTAATGTCCAGGAAGAGAAATACGGAGGCTGCAGCGGGCAATGGGAAGGCGCAGAAGAATACTACAAAAGCGGCGGCAGACGTAGAACCGGTATTTCCGGAGAGTAAAGAGACCTTGGAAGGCGCAGCATCTGCGGAAGGGCTGAAACGCGCGGTAGAAGAGATTAACAAGAAGGTGGTAAATTCTGAGGCCGTTTTCGGCGTCCATGATTCTACCAATCGGGTAACCATTAAGATTGTAGATAAGCAGACGAAGGAAGTATTGAAGGAATATCCGCCGGAGAAAACTCTTGATATGATTGCAAAGGTTTGGGAACTGGCAGGATTGTTGGTAGATGAAAAGGGTTAGGAGGAATAATTATGGCAATTAGAGTATCGGGTTTAGTGTCCGGACTGGATACGGATTCTATTGTACAGGAACTGGTTTCGGCGTATAGTACGAAAAAAGATAAGTACGTTAAGGCGCAGACCAAGCTGGACTGGAAGATGGACGCCTGGAAGGAACTGAATAAAAAGGTTAATTCGCTTTATAAAAGACTGGGCAATATGAAGCTCAGTTCATACTACAATAAGAAGACCACTACGATTTCAGACAGCACGAAGGCAACTGTTTCGGCAAGCAACAGTGCGTTGAACGGCACACAGACATTGACAATCAATAAAGTTGCGACCACAGGCTATATTACAGGCGGTGTTCTCAAAGACGGAGCGACGGCGAACTCAACCTTAGAAGAGCTGGGTATGGCGAACGGAAACGGAACCATTGCAGTTACCACGAAAAAGGGGACTTCCAATATTGAAATCAGCTCGGATATGACGCTGAAGAAATTTATTAACAAATTAAAAGACGCCGGGGTATCTGCGAATTACGATGCGGCGAATAACCGTATATTTGTTTCCGCAAAAGAAAGCGGCGCGGATAATGACTTTGCATTGACGGCTACTGATGCGAATGGTCTTTCTGCATTAAAAGGCATGGGATTATATGTGCGTTCTGCAGCCAATGATAAGGCATATGCGGCATGGGATGCATATACGAAAGATGCTTCCGGGAATCCGCTTTCGGACAGTGAGATCCGGGCGAATTTTACGAATATTTTAGATAATATTGCAACCTATCAGGGCGATGCTTCTACAGTTGGCAGTATGGCATATGTGGAGGCGGCTTCTGCAAGTGAGAAGACCAAGCTGACAAATTACCAGACAGACCGCAATTATGCTCTGGCATATGCGGCGATGAAGAATGCACTGAAAGACGACGGCGGAAGCGGTACGTCAAAATTGAACCAGACGGAGCAGAATAAGTTAGAAAGTATGCTCTGGAAAACAGACGAACAACTGAAGGAAGACGGCGAGGATGCAGAGTTCGAACAGTTGAAGACCAAATTGGGAATCAGCGACGACGATATGGCAAAGTTAAGGGCGAATGCCAGAACGGTGGCGGATTATGAGAATCTTGCGAACCCGGCATATAATCAGACGGTTGCGTCGGAAGTTAAGGATGCGTACCAAAACGGAGCGACAGCTATGGAAGCATGGCTGAATACCAATACTCAGAACATAACAGACACTTCCAAGCATATTGAAGATAATAATAAGACGATTGCCAGTATGCAGTCTTATATTCGTGACAACGCTTTGCTGACCGGAGCGGCGCCTGCCGGCGACGGCATTACTACGGCGGATCGCGTGAATACCTTGATGGATAAGCTTGCTTTTGTGCAGCAGGCAAAAGATGATTATGTAGATCCTTCTACTTTAACAGATGAGGAACGGAAGAAACTGGCTACAAGAGTGGATGGCACGAATGCAGAGATTACCTTGAACGGAGCTACCTATGTATCTGCAAGCAATGATATTACGGTGAACGGGATTACAATTACCGCCTTGCAGGAGACGGCTCCCGGCGAGAAGCTTACCATTACCACCCAGGCAAATGTTCAGGGGATTTACGACAGCATCAAGGACTTCCTGAAGGAATACAACGCGCTGATTAAAGAGATGGATCAGTTATACAATGCAGACTCTGCCAAAGGATATGAACCTCTGACGGATGAAGAGAAGGAGGCAATGTCTGACAAAGAGATTGACAAGTGGGAAGAGAAGATTAAAGGTTCTATCCTGCGAAGAGACGACACTCTGTCTTCTGTCATGAGCCTGATGACCAGTACGATGGCAAAGGGATTTACTTTAAGCGATGGCAAAAAGTACAGTCTGTCCAGTTTTGGCATCAAGACCCAGGGCTATTTTGCAGCAGCAGACAATGAAGGGAAGCTCTATCATATTGATGGAGACAGCGAGGATGAAATTTCTGCCGGAAATAACGGCGGCAACAATTCATTGCTGAAAGCTATCCAGGAGGATCCGGACAAGGTACAGGAATTTTTCCAGAAATTGAGCGACGACCTGTACACGAGACTTGACAAGAAGATGCAGAGTACCACGATGAACAGCAGGTTCAGCATCTATCACGACAAGAAAATGAAGAATGATTACGATGACTATACGAAGACCATCAAGAAATGGGAAGAGAAGGTTTCAGCCATGGAGGATAAATATTATAAACAATTTGCAGCCATGGAGAAAGCGCTTTCTTCTCTGCAGAGCAGTACAAGTGCATTAAGCGGCTTATTAGGTTCCTGATAAGCATGAGCAGCTGCCCGGGAATGTCCTGGGCAGTTGCAGAATTTATTTCAAGGAGGAAATAAACTATGATTGCAAACCAGGGTTATGCAGCTTATAATAAAAACAAGATTATGACGGCGTCTCCGGGAGAATTAACGTTAATGTTGTATGAAGGGGCAATTAAGTACTGTAATCTTGCCATTGTTGCTGTGGAACAAGGGAATATTCAGAAAGCACATGAAAACATTGTAAAGGTAGAGAACATTATTGAAGAATTCCGGGCGACCCTGAATCATAACTATCCGGTGTCTGAGGACTTTGAGAATGTCTATAAATATATTTATGACAGGCTGGTGGAAGCCAATGTCAGGAAGGATAAACAGATATTGGAAGAAGTGTTAAAGCATCTGCGTACTATGCGTGATACCTGGAAAGAGGTTATGCAGAAGGCGAGATAGAAGCTGTAACGGGAGGACTGCTGCAATACTGCATTGCAGCAGCCCTCTTTTTCAATCGTTAGGAGGATAACATGCAGGACAGAGAATACATTACCGTCTTGATTCAGAGTCTGGAGAAAAAGAAAGCTATTTTAGACATTATTATAGATAAAAATAAAGAACAGGGAGTTTTGTTTGCGAATGAAGATTCTGATCCCGACAGGCTGGAAGAGAATATACAGGAAAAGAATGATTTGATTAACCAGTTAGGTAAGCTCGACGATGGATTTCAGCAGATATATGACAGGATTAAGTTGGTACTGCAGCAGCAGAAAGAATCCTATCAGGAAGAAATACGCATGATGAAGCAGTTAATCACAGAGGTGACGGACAGGAGCGCTACCGTTCAGGCACAGGAGCAGAGAAACCGTGATCTTGCCTTAAAGCGTTTTTCTTCCGTAAAGGGGAATATCCGCCAGGCGCGGGCCAGCAATCAGGTGGCAAGCCAGTATTATAAAAGTATGTCCAAGCTAAATGTTGTGGATTCTCAGTTTATGGACAAAAAAAAATAAAAACAGGAAAAAAATATAAATCAGGTGTTAAGTATCGGGAAAAATCTCCGATATATGTTACAAGTAAATAAATTACATTACTTAAGACTTCAGTAATCGGACCGGATGGAGCGTACGGCCGGAAGGGAAGATTACAATCCCAATTATTAAATGCAGCATGGAAGCTGCAGTACATTCAAGGAGGAATATATTATGGTAGTACAGCACAACCTTACAGCGATGAACGCAAACAGACAGTTAGGTATCACAACAAGCGCACAGGCTAAGTCAACTGAGAAATTATCTTCTGGTTATAGAGTTAATCGTGCAGGCGATGACGCAGCAGGATTATCTATTTCTGAAAAGATGAGAAGCCAGATTCGTGGATTGAATAAAGCTTCTTCTAACGCTCAGGACGGTGTTTCCTTAATTCAGGTAGCTGAGGGTGCTTTGAATGAAGTTCATTCTATCTTACAGAGAATGAATGAGCTGGCAACCCAGGCTGCAAACGACACAAACACCACGGTTGACAGAGGAGCTATCCAGAAAGAAATTGATCAGTTATCTTCTGAGATTACCAGAATTAAGTCCACTACACAGTTCAATACTATGAATCTGTTAGATGGAACCTTTACAGGAAAGAACCTTCAGGTTGGTTCTCTGTCTGGTCAGGCAATTTCTATCAGCATCAGCAACATGAGCGCAAGCGCTATTGGTGTATCTGGCTTGAATGTAAGCTCTTTCTCAAGCGCAGGTTCTGCTATGGATGCAATCCAGGCAGCTATCGACCAGGTATCTGAGCAGAGATCTTACCTTGGTGCATTACAGAACAGATTAGAGCACACCATCGCTAACTTGGATAACATTTCTGAGAATACATCCGCTGCTGAATCTCGTATCCGTGACGTTGATATGGCAGAAGAGATGGTTGAGTACAGCAAGAACAACATTCTTGCACAGGCTGGACAGTCTATGCTTGCACAGGCTAATCAGTCAACACAGGGTGTATTATCCATACTTGGCTAATCAGATTAGTGACTATCATAAAACAAGACCGAGTTTCTCGGTCTTGTTTTTTTTCCAGAAAAGACCTGTCACGCGAAACGTAACATGCCCGTCCTGGAAAATGGAAAAATGCGCAAAACACGAATCAGAGATTTAATTGCGCCGCACCTAAAATATTTTCAAAGCATTTTTGGAAGCTGTGGTTTTCTTTCACTTTCTGATACCCATTTCTGGCGATTTCCTGTCGTTCTTCCGTGTGTGAGAGATAGTATTCGATTTTATTCAGCAAATCTTCCAGATCATTGTAGTATACAAAATCCTCGTCGGGGACAAAGTAATCCAGGAAATCGGCCTGGAAATTTGTAAGCAGAAACCCTCCAGCGCCCATAATATCCATGGCGCGTAAAGGGATGCCGGACTGAATGCTCTTTAAAGTGATATTGAGGTTAATTTTACTGTTGGCAAAGACAGGCAGCATTTCCGTAGCATAATCTGCAGTTCCCATATTTTGTACATAAGGGATCTTAAATTTCGGATTTAATGTAAAAAGCTTGAGCTGCTGTGGAAAGCGTTCGCCAATAGCCGTCAGAATCCGGAGTCGTTCTATGGACGTAATTTTTCGTCCAAGAAAATAATTGGCATAAATATATGCAGGCGTTTCCACTCCGTATCTGTCATTGGAATAAGGGCACACCCGCAGCAGTTCTGCCAGAATATCTTCCGTAAGCACTTCTTCCAGGAAGTTGTAGCCGTAGATTTTTAACTGTGCCTCAATGACAGCCTCCAGATAACCTCTGGTGTAGTCATTGACATTAGTCAGACGATCGTATAAATTATGGTCCTCGTTGTACAGAGAGCCTACAAAGGAAATATCACAGGTACATTTTTTGCGGTCATATCCTTTTTTGCCGTGTTGTTCCATAGCGGACGCATTGACGGGAAGAGGGGAATAGTATACGGTTGGGATTCCCATGCTCCTAAGCTTTAAGTATTCTTGTTTATCAAAAAGAAATACATGATTGGTAGGATAAATCATGGTATAAGAATACAGGGGAACATGTGGGCTGTCATACACAAGGGAGATATAGGGAAGCTCATTGCGTTTACAGCCCTCAGATACCACAGGGTAGTAATTAAAAGAAAAACAGAATTTGAATTTTGTGGTTTTGACAGCTTCATCAAAAGCCTTATCAAACGTGGGGCTGATTCGCTCCTGATAATCTTCGTGGCTGAATATGGTGGGCTTGTACCCCATTTTTTTCAGGGTGGAAATGGCGTCTGACCTGCCGAAGCACGGCCAGTCTATAAATAAAACATTCATCGAAAAGTCCTCCTTTCGGTTCCGTTCATTCTGCCGGTATTGAGGCATCGTTTCGTGAAAATGCGAGATGGAGCATTTTCTCTAAGCGAAGTGGGTAAGTATGGTATTTTTTTACGGTTTCAAATCCCTTTTCAGCAATTTCCCGGCGTTCGGATTCATGACGGAGAAAATAATCTGTTTTGCAGATAAGATCCTCCATATTCTCATAGCAGACAAGATCTTCTCCCACAAGAAATAATTCCGGAAGTTCCAATTGAAAGTTGGTAAGGGCGAAACCGCCGCAGCCCAGGATATCAAAAATACGAAGGGGAATACCGCTGCGTATGGATTTGGAAGTGATATTTAAATTAATTTTGCTGTTGTGGAAAATGAGCGGCATTTCTTCCAGCGTATTGGCCAGTCCGCGGTTATGTATCTGCGCAAGGCAGGAGGCGTCGCTGGCAGTATAAAGGTCTACGGAGAAACGGGTGGAGAGCGCTTCCAGGGCCCGCAGGCGTTCCATAGAAGATATTTTATTGCCTATATATAGCTGCGCTACGGTCTGACGGTCTGTCAGATGAGTGGCAAAAGGATTCGTAAAAAATCCTGGAAGATGCTGCTTAAAATCCTGAATGATTTGTTCTGGCAGCAGTTCTTCAATGAGGAATCCCCCGTATATTCGTATTTGCGCCTCCATCAGTCCTTCGAGATAGCCGCAAAGATAGTCGGGAGGCTCGGAAAGCTTGTCATAAGGGCATTTTTCTGTGTAAAGAGAGCCGACGAAAGAAACATCGGAAGAAAATTCGGGATGCATTTTTGCAGAAGTTTTTTGTATAATATTTTGTTTTTGAACAATATTTACTGCAAGCGGAAGATGAAATACGCGTCCGGGGTTCAAGGGAGAAATCTCTTGATATTGCGCGCGGTCAAAGAGGAAAATCCGGTTCCAGGGGTGAGAGACAGAGCCGGTAAACAGTTCCATCACCGGAGAATCAACGGTCCAACACAGGTATGGCAGTTTAAAAATATTGCATACCTCGCTTACAAAGGGGAAAAAGTTGATGCTGAACACAAAATCGACCGGTTGCGCCAATAATTGATTGCTGAAAATCTGAATGGATTCCTGCGGCGTCAGGGCAGGCCCGCTCATTTCTGCTGTGATTTCCAGGACGGTGTGTCCAAGCTCCTGAAATCCCAAGATAATATCCGGTTCGCAGATACTTCCGTAACGGTAAAATAAAAGTTTCATGCAAGATCCTCCTTTACGGTATTAAGAAGTTTTTTTAACTGATGCAGATAAGAAAAGTCTTCCCGGATGCGGCGGTAGCCGTTTATAGCGATTTGTAATCGTTCCTCTTCATGAGTGAGATAGTAGGAGGTCTTTTCTTTCAATTCCTCCAGATCACGGAAAACTTCTATTTCTTTGCCAATTATAAAATAATCGTCAATTTCTTCCTGGTAATTGCTCAGGCAGAAGCCTCCGGAACCCATAATATCGAGAATGCGCTGTGGCAGCCCCGTTTCGATGGAGGGCTGGGTGATATTCAGGTTTATCCGGCTAAGGTAAAAAATCTTGTTCATACTGGAATAATAGCTGACGGCAGGATGAACCTGGATATTTGAAAGGAAAGAGGGATCGCTTCTGGTATACAGGTCTACCTTAAATTGCTGTGCAAGGGTATTGAGCACAGTGATCCGATCCATTTCCGCCAATTTTTTGGATAGGAAGGTGATTCCAAGAAAAAGGTCAAGGTCCATATGTCCATGGTTGAGAACATCATTGCCAAAGGTTTGAGCCATATATTCGGAGGTGCGCCGGGAAATTCTGGGCCAGGGTTTGGCCTTATGCCAGTTGCACAGGTTATCCAGGAGATAGAGCTTTAGTTCCGCGGCCACTTCTGCCGGAAACAGGCGGATAAAACGGTTATAGGAATTATACTCATAAAGATTTCCGATAAAGGATATATCACAGTTAAAATTTGTCTCATCTTCGGCCGTAATATTTAATGCACCTGTGCGGGAGAGATTAACGCCCAGGGGCAGATAATACAGGTGAGGGATGTCCATGCATTTCATGTATTCATATTCCGCCCGGTCAAAAATGAATAGATAGTTGCAGGGGTTACGTACGGTTGGGTGGAACAGGGTGGATAAGGGGGAATCATAGACCCATCCAATATAAGGTAAATTGTGCTTCTGGCAGAGGTCGGAAATTTCCGGCACAAATAAATAGGAAATCAGGGCGTCAAAGTGATGTTCCGACATAAAAGCGTCCAGTTTATCAAATTCTTCTGCAGCGGGAGGATATACGGGGTTAAATTCAGCGGCTCCATAGACTTTTACCTGTTCTCCCAGCTCTGCCAGCGCCCAGGGAAGATCCAGGGTAGAATTTGCGATACGGATAAATAAAAAATACATAGCGTACCTCCAGGAAATAGTATATAATGAAATATAGTATATTATATCACGATTTGCAGAAAAGTGGTGAAAATAGATAAGGAGAGTTATATATGATAGTGTTTGAAGATTCATTTTTTGAAGAGGAAGTCAGAGATGGATTCTGCATCAAACCTATGATGAAGCGCGTCTGGGCGGCTCAAATGGAGGTCTTAGTCAGGGTTGATGAAGTATGCCGGCGGAATGGCATCCGGTATTTTGCAAATTGGGGAACTCTTTTGGGAGCGGTACGCCATAAAGGGTTTATACCATGGGACGACGATATTGATATCTCCATGATTCGTACGGATTATCAGAAGTTTTGCAAAGTTGCATTAGAGCAGCTTCCAGACGGATATCAGTTGGTGAACGTGCATCAGGATGCAGAGTATGACAATATGATTAGCCGGATTGTCAATAGCCGGGATATATCCTGTGAACCGCAGAGGCTGAGAGAATATCATGGATGTCCTTATGTGGTTGGGCTGGATATAGATATATTGGATTATAAATCCCGCAATCCACAGGAAGACAGGATGCAGCTTGAAATGCTTAAGATTGTTCTAAAGTCGTTGGGAGCGGTAAAGGGCTATGAGGAAGGGATCAATACGTTAGAAGATTTGAAGAGATTTTTGTCGCAGATTGAAGAGCTGTGCAGGTATAAATTTAACTATGAGGAGTCTCTTTACCAGCAATTGCGTATGTTGGGTGACTATATACGCATGCTTTTTACAGACGAGGATGCAGATGAATTGCAGGGCGCCCTTTACCGCACGCTTCACCGCCCCAATTACTTTATGCCGAAGGAATGGTTCCGCGAAACGATTTATATGCCGTTTGAGAATGTGATAGAAGTTCCCGTTCCGGGGGAATATGATGCGCTGCTCCGGTTAAAATATGGAGACAATTATATGACGCCGGTGAATCAGGGCGGAGCGCATGGATATCCGTTTTATACGAATCAGGAAAAGATGCTGGTGAAATTTTTAAAGAAAAATCATATGTCCGGGGAGCCGTTTTTTATTGATCTGGACCAGTACGAGGATGAAGAAGAATGACAAAATTTTGTAGAAATAATCAGATTTCCAGGCTTAATACGATAAAAGAGAAACTTCTTATTTTTGAGGATCGGCAGAAACATGTAAGCAAAGAACAGGCGGTGGAGATTCTGACCTGGATTCAGCAGAATGCCATTGCGATTGGCACGGTTCTGGAGGCAGATTTGTGTGATTATCATTCTCTGGTTACAGAACTGGAGCAGTTGTGTGAACTGGCGTACCAGATGAGTATTGTCCTGGATAATTACGGCGGGCTGCGTGTACTGGCGAACAAAGCTAAAAAAGTTGTCGGTGAGTTGTATCAGGGTTTTAAATCTGTTGCCGCGAAGAAAGAGGTTTTGTTTCTGCCCTACCAGCCTTCCATGTGGGATTCTTTGGAAAGCGTGTGGCTGGAGGCCCAAAAAGATCCGGCGGCAGACGTTTATGTGGTGCCGCTTCCTTTTTATGATGTGCTGCCGGACGGAAGCCTGGGACTCTTGCATGATAAATGTGCAGATTATCCCTCAAACGTGCCAGTAACGTCATATGAGGCATATTCTGTGGAGGAACGGCATCCGGACGTGATTTTCTTTCATAACCCTTATGATGGATGCAACAAAGTTACCCGGGTACCAGAGCAGTATTACGCGTCGAGGCTAAAAAAATGTACGGAGCAGTTGGTCTATATTCCGTATTTTGTCAGTGAGGGAAGCGGTCCTTCCGAGCATCAGTGTTATATGCCCGGCGTTCTTTTTGCAGATAAGGTGATTGTGCAGCCTGGGAGCGTATGCGAAACCTACCGCCGTGTGTATACGAGAACTTTAAAGGAAAATGACTGGGAAGGAGCGTTGAAAACGGCGGAAGAGAAATTTCTGCCGCTTGGTTCACCAAAGTTTGACAAACTGTTTCATACAGACTGTGAGATAGATAAACTGCCGCAAAGCTGGCAGCAAGTGCTCCTCAAACCGGATAAAAGCAGGAAAAAAGTGGTCTTATATAATTTGACCATGAATGTGCTGCTGGCCAACAATGAGCAGGAGCTGATAAAGGTCGGCAAGGTATTTGAGGCGTTTAAAGAAAGGCGTGAGGAGGCAGTCCTGCTGTGGCGGCCGCATCCGCTGCTATTATCTACGATAATTTCTGTGCGCCCGCAGCTTTGCGATACGTATCTGAAGCTGGTGCAGCAGTTTAAAGATGAGGCGTACGGAATATTTGACGAAACGCCGGACCCAAACCTTGCCATGGCCCTTTCAGACGCGTATTATGGCGACTGGAGCAGTCTTCTGGTGACTTACCGCGCGACAGGCAAGCCTGCGTGGCTGCAGAATGTGTGGGAGAGCGAAGAAAGGGAGGTTTTACAGGAGGTATTGAAAATGGACCAAATGCAGATAAAGGGAGAGAAAGCGCCCGGCGGCGGACAGGCCAGGAGAGAACAAATAGGAAGCCGTGTGTATCGTGCGGTTATGCAGGGATGAGGGATGGCAGCGGCAACCGAAAGCGCCGGGGACAGGAATGATTTTTAGATTGATAAGATGATATTCAGGTAAAATAGTGAGAAAGACATACCAGAAAAATGTATCCGCGAGTATGGATTTGCGTTTGAAGGAAAAAGGTCTTAATTAGGAGAGAAAGCGGCAGGGTGAAGAGATGATGGAATCGTATCGTATCATGTTAGAACAGTTAAGAAACAAAAATGTAGATGAGCATTTTATCGAACATGCCGGCAATGTGTACCAAAAAGCATTGCAAACGGATGAAGCTGAGCGAAAGCAGATGGCAGTGGAAATACATGAGGCGTTGTGTGAACGGATTGAGGAAAAGATGGGGCTGATATTTCCGGTATATTCGTACCTTTTGCATATTGACGCCAATGCTGTCTATATGGAGAATTTTTTAAAATTGATACGCGTGCTTCAGCAAGACGGACAATTGTCGTGGCAAAATGCATACTGGCTTTTTGGGCAATTGAACAGTTTCCGTCTGCAGCATAAAGATTGTGATACCCAAAATACACGGGAAATGTTGGCGGCGCTTATACAGCGTGCGCTCGCCTGCTGTATGCTGCAATTGAATGTGGCGGTATGCCCTAAGCTGTATCCATACCGCTACGCAAAGCGGGTGGTGGTGCTGACCGAGAAGCTTTCTGCAGATAATGAAGCGTGGAGGGATTTTGTTTTAGAATGCTGCTATGTTTTACAGCATTCAATGGAGAAAGAGGTATTGCTGGTTAATACCAATGAGGCGGCTTCCAGAGCAGGAGAACTTAGTTTCTTTGCGCCGCAATATGAGGAGGAGATTGTGAATCATCAACAGGAGGAGCTGGAATGGAGGGGAGAGCGATTCGCATTTTACCAGTGCCAGTCCTGCCTAACGGATACAAAAGATGTGGAAAGCGTGATTTCCCGGATTTTAGAATATAATCCGGGAATGGCGCTGCATCTTGGCGACAGCAGTTTTTTGGCCGCAATAGCGGATCAATGGCTTCCGGTTATGACCATGGGAGGAACTTTTGGCGCGGCGGTTGTGTCGGGCACGGAATTTGCGGCGGCGTATGATTCCCTGGAAGAAGCCAGGCGGGAGTTTTTGGGCGTAGTGAAGCATTATGAGCAGACGATTCAGGAGGAAAAGAATTTGAGGAGCAGGCTGGTATTCCCGTCTGATTATTTTAAAGAAGAAGACCGCAGAGTCAGATATTGTGAAGCGGGGCTTTTTCATCAATATATTGCGAAAGAAAGTTTTCATATTGAGAAAATGATGAAACGCGCATGGGCAGCTTCTATAAAAGTAATGAAGGAGGTCGAGCGCATTTGCAAGAAGCATCATATTCTTTATTTTGCAGATTGGGGAACGCTTTTAGGGGCAGTGAGGCATCAGGGGTTTGTGCCCTGGGATGATGATATTGATATTGCCATGAAACGCGAAGATTATAACCGTTTTTTTGCCATAGCCAGAGAAGAATTGTCAGAAGGGTACTGTATTGTGGATGGCACCTATGATGAGGGCTGGCCCAATACAAGAGCGCGGGTATTGAATGTAGCGGACTCGGATCATGCGCATATACATGTGCAGCAGGAGAAATTGGATGAATTTTATGGATGCCCTTATGTGGTAGGCGTAGATATAGAGCCTTTGGATTATATTCCCAGAAATAAGGAAGAGGCCGACATGCAGGCGGGTATATTGCAGAATGTATTGTCTGTGGCCTGCAAACTGCAGGATAACGGCAGCCAGATCACGGAAGACATTGAAAAAGAATTAAAGCTTATTGAACAACTATGCAATTATCATTTTACAGAAGAGCGTCCGTATATACATCAACTGTTAAGGCTTGCAAGCGCTATCAGTCAGATGTATGGGAAAGAAGATGGGGATGAAATTGCATATATGTGCAGTCATTCTTATCTTAAAAACAGAGAGAATTACAGGCTGAAAGAGGAATGGTATGAGGACAGTACCCCGCTTCCATTTGAAACGACCACGGTGGAAGTGCCTTTGGAGTGTATGAAGGTATTGAAGGCATGTTATGGGAACGGCTGGTTTGCCTACTATAGAGGAGGGGCGGCGCATGAGTATCCATTTTATCAAAAACAGGAGGAAAAATTAAGAGAGCTGGGGATTGTGTTAGAATAATCAACAGAGATATTGGCAGCAGCGTAGAACTGCCGCAGCGGATTCTTTCCCCGCTGCGGCAGTTTAGGTTTATCTATCTGACCGGAAGAGACGCATTTTCTAAATATCGAAGATGTTACAGAACAGTTCTGGCTGATAAAATAATTCAATGTTCTCTTCAATTTTTGTAATATCCCATTTCCACCATTGAATCCGCAGAAACGACTCAATCTGCGTTTTCTGAAAACGGTGCTTTATTAATTTTGCTGGTACGCCGCCGGCAATGGCATAAGGCTCCACATCTTTCGTTACGACAGCTCCGGCCGCAATGACTGCGCCATCTCCAATTTTTACCCCGGGAAGAAGGATGACGTTGGCTCCGATCCATACGTCATTGCCAATTTCAACGGGACGATTGTCCCTGAGCGCACTGTTTTCATATGGTGCATTGTGGAGGTGTTTGCCATACTTTTTGATAAAAGCCTGCCTCATCTCTTTTTCTTTTCTGGAATAGAATAATCTGTGATCTAAAATGGGGTGCGTGGTTACGGTATCAAGAGAATGGTTATTCCAGATACGCGCGGTACTGTTAATGGAACAGAAGCGGCCGATTTTACTTGCCAGGGGATAGTCCGACAGTAATTCTTCATAGCCATAAGTATATCTGCCCACGAAACATCCCCGATAAAGAATATCTTCTTTGAGATACCTTTCATTATCGCATAAATATGTGTAATCCTTATCTGTAAAACCTTTCTGTTCCAGTAATTCTTCAATTTCTTCATGCAGAGCAAGCGTGGCTACGAAAACGAAATGGAGCGTGGCGTCTAACAGGTCAGTTTCTTTTACCTGGCAGTCGCAGTATTGTTTTATTTTCGCTGCGTTTTTATCTACAAAAAAAGCGGGATGCCGTTCTTGTCCGCATAATAATTCTTTTACGATACGTCCGCTGTCGGATGCGCCCCAGATTACAATCTGGCGGTTGTTAACATTTTCTATTGCTATGGGAACTTTTTTCTCGCAGATGCGTTTAAATTTTTCTAAATTGTTCATAAGCAGCCTCTAATGGTTATGTTTCATTTACTATATTTTTAATCAAAGTTTCCAGTGATATCATTGCGATGTTTTCATGATTCAATGCATCATGAATTTCATTATAAATATGAACGTTTGTTATAACCAATAAGTCCAGTTGAGGAATTTCATCCGGCAAAAATACTGGTACGTCCAGTTTCAGACTTCTTGCATCCCGGTCAATGCAGCATAAAAATTCCATCTTTTGTAGCAGCTGCGCCAGGAGATGTTTGCCAAGTACGCCAAAACCATATATTCCTACTCGTTTGTAATTATGCTGCAACAGCCATTGGGCAATTTCAAGTTGATGTTCTAATGTGAAAAGCCAGTTGCTGAGTACGGAGACTTCCTGTTTATATCTTGAAATCTGTCGTTCTTTTATATCTGTTTCCTGATTTTTTTCAGTCGGGGTATACTTATAGACCTCTTTTAAGTAATGATTTTCCGCATATGGAATTGCTTCCAGGAATCCATAACCATGTTCTTCGTCCGGTTCCAGGTGCATTCCCTCGCCCCATTCATTCCAGGCGTTGATGAACACAAATTCATTGCCGCAGGCTTTGTTTTTTGCATATAAATCTGTGAGATATACCTTAAATTTTTCCGGAGTGTCGTTGTATATGATAGTTCCGGCATTTCCTCTTCTGGGAGTATCGTCGTAATTGCAAAATCCGCCGTAGTATGTTTTGGTATGCAAAGAAGCCTGCCATTCCAAAGAGTTTTTCCACACTTCTTCGTAGGACAAATATCTTGCCACTTCCATTCTGTTCTGGTTGGCGAATCTTGCCGGAAAATCCCGGCCGATGGTTTTGCCTGGCTCCATTACCAGCATGGCGTCTGCACAGGTATGTTCCACGCCGTCGTAAAAGTTTCCGATTATGTATATTCCAGGAAAACCATTCAGTAATGCCAGCTCATTCCATACCTTGCGCATTTCTTTTAGGCAGTGAAGATCTTCCTGTCTGTGAATAATGATCAGAGGTTTGTTTTCTTTTTTTATGTATCGCTTATCTTTGAAAAAGGGCAGCAAGTAATAGAAATGTTCCGTCCAATCTTCCTTATTTCCATACTCCTGTTCTAAAAGTATTCCGTTTCCCGTGTGAGGTTCATCTGTTTCAAAACTGCTGGCCCAGACTGTCTGATCTCCCAAATTACTCCAGGATCTTACCCATGATATATTTGCCCATGAAAAGCAGAAAGGAATCTCTATATCAGTCCAACGGAGAAGATTTTCCGCCGGTTTTTCGAGAATTTTCTTCCCCTCCTTAAACCAATAATGATAGAAACAGAAACCATAGATATGATAGTCCTTCATTAATTTTTCCTGCCACAGAAAAGTTTCTTTATTTAAAAGATCATATTGATAATGATTAAGCGGCTCTTTTGGCTGGTTATGTCCGTCAAATAAAGGTTTTGCCATGCTCATTGCTTTCCAGTCGGTAAAACCGCTGCCCCACCAGGCGTCGTTTTCGGGAACATGATGAAATTGTGGTAAATACATTGCGATTGCCTTCATTGATTTGCTTCCTCCTGTAATCCTGTTATGCGTGCAGCAGTTTTTGCTGGTAAATGGTTTGATTTGCCGCGTCCCTTAAACCCATGCGTTCCATAGTGCTCTCAGTTTATCGGGAAGTTTTTCAAAGCTTAAATGCTCTTTTTCAATGCACAACAGTTTGTCTGCGTCTATTCCTTTTTCCTTTAAGAGTTTTACAGAGGAATCAACAATTGCAGAATTAAATATTGCGATTACGATATAATCGAATAAAGGCAATTCTTTTATATCTATGTCGTTCATGTCCGATTTATCAATATTTCCGGTTATCGTACAATATTGCAGTTCTTGCATCCGCTGCATGAGACGATTGGCAAACACGCCCTTTCCATATACAATAATTCTGCTTTTAGGCGTAACCTCTGGATAGACCAAACATTCCTGCTCGCTGATTAGCCTTTCCGGGGTGTCTAAGATAAAATGATAAAAAATCTTGTATAATAAAAACTTTTTATGGATCTTGTCTTTGTAGCGCGCGTTGCTGTAAGATTTGATTAATTGTTCTGAGAGAATAAGAAAGCGCTCATAATCTTTACTGTGATTCCCCCATAAAATTGAGTTATTTCTGACGCAGTAATGATAGAAACATTTAGAATCTACATACACGCTGCTGCTGTTTAAGATGCAGGGGAAAATTACGGCGTCGTCGACATTCTTTTTTAATGATTCCGGGCATTCCATCTGGTATTTTTTCCACATCTCTGTTTTGACAGCTTTGTTGCATAAAGACATGTCTATGGGCTGACAGAAAAAACTATTTTTTTCTATGAAATGATTAAATTCATCCCAGAAATCCTGATCCACATAAATGCCGTCTGCAATCCACTGTCTGTATTCTTCCACAAATTCCGGATATTCCTTTTTGTATCCTAAGACAAGCATATCAGGCGCATATGTTTCTAATTTATCTGCCATATATGCAAATGCGTCTGTTTCAATCCAGTCGTCTGGATCAACATTTGTTGTATATTCGCCGGTTGCATGTACAATTCCTGCCTTCCTCGCACTGGCAATGCCGCCGTTTTTCTTATGTATCACCTGAATGCGCGGGTCGGCGCGGCAGTACTCGTCGCATATAGCGCCGCTTCTGTCTGTGGAGCCGTCGTCAACAAGTATAATCTCTAAATTCTGATAGGTTTGATGTATGATGCTGTCTAAGCATCTTTTTATGTAAGGTTCCACATTATAAACAGGAACAATAACGGAAAGTTTTATATTCATTTTAAATTCCTCTCTTATTGCATTAATGCTCTCTTTAACTGGTAAAGTACCCGTTCCATAATATCCTTTGGACCGATGGTAATCCGCAGCCGTAATGCGTCTTTGTCACGAAACAGGCGAATCAGGATCCCATTTTCTTCCATATATGCGCGGATTTTATCGGCGTCTGCATGAAGCAGCTTGATAAAGACATAATTGGAAGAAGACTGAAATGCTTTCACATGTGGGAGACGGTTTAGCTCTCTTATAAACCAGTTGCGGATTTCATTTGTCTTTTGTTTCATTTCCTGGTAATAGCGGGTGTCGCAAAGCGCCGCTATGGCGATTTTGCGGCTGATTCCGCTGGCTCTGAACAGTGGAAGATCCAGGCCAATGGTCCGCCTCAACGGGTAACTGCACAAGCCATATCCAATACGGATATTGGCGAGACCGTAGAACTTGGAAAAAGTCCGGGTGATGACGACATTGCTGTATTTGGTTATTATTTTCTTTTCGAAAACATTGTCATCGATGCCATATCCCCAGTAAGCTTCGTCTATCATGATGACGGAATGTTCATTCTGCGCGATGATCTGTTCTATGTCGGGATAGGGGATCACGCATCCGGTAGGCATTTGCGGCGTGGTAAGGATGATCATCTTGGGCTGAAGCTCTTCTGCCTTTTTTAGAATATCCGCAATGTTGTATTCGTAACTTTCTTCTGCTTCACGCACCTCATAAGAGACGCATTTGGCAAATTTCTCATCGGCAACGCTCTGGTAGTAGCTCCAGCCGGGAGCCGGGATAAGTATATGGTCGCCTTCATTGAGAAGTATGCTGAAAATGGACTTGATGACCTCGGCCGAGCCATTGTGAACAAAAATGTTGTTTGCAGAGATTCCAGTAGAATCCGCAAGCGTATCCAATAACGCATCGCTGTGGCCAAGGTCGTATAAATATAGATCCTCCATGGTGATATTTTTAAGTACCTCCAGGCATTTTGGAGAGGGCTTAAAAAGGTTCTCGTTTAGGTGCAGACGACCGCCAAGCTGCTCCGTAGGAACGGAATGGTAAGATTTTACATCCGAATATTTGAAAAAAACCTGATTGACGGGATTGTTCTTGTCCAGATTTTCCTTGATGAAGTCCTGAAAACCGGGGTCAAATTCTTTAATTTCTTCTAATGTGTCAAATTCCAGAATACTGCCCCGTGGGCGTTCCTGCTTTTTAAGGGGGAGATCCCTGATATGCCGGATATGGAAATCGTCCATCAGCATGTTTCGCACTTTTAAATCGCTCCATTCACGGTTCATAAAATGGCAGAATTTTTCTGATAATTCCGCATTAAAGTAGCAGTCGCCAATGGTGTACCAGGAACGTTCGCCGCCGCGGTGGATATTTAAAATACGGCCGTCTTCGCCTGTCTTAGTAACGCAAAATTCGTCGCAATAGGTTTCCGAATAAACGCAGGAATAATAGGGGGCGTAGACGTATTTGTGAAATACATTTTCTTCATAGTAATTGTCCGAACATAGGATATAGGAATTTTTCAGGCAGCTTTGCGCCTCGTACAAAGAAGCTATGTTGTTATATTTATCAAAATTTTTGTTCACAACGATAGAGACACCATATTTTTCTTTTAAATACTCGAATTTCTCGGCCTGAAAGCCTGTCACCAGGATAATATCTGTAATGCCGGCTTCCAGTAATTGACGAATTTCCCGTTCAATAAGGATTTCTCCTTTTACTTTAAACAGTCCTTTGGGCATAATGTTGGACAGCGGCATACACCTGGCGCTGTAGCCGGCCGCCATGATAATGGCGTTGTCTGCCCGGTATGGAGCAAGCTGTTTTTCACCCTTCGCAGTGATCCCGTTCCTATCCAGAAGACTCTGCTCGGCCAGTATTTTTCCTTCTATGGTAAGGAGAGCGTCTTCTATGGACAGTCTCTGTTCTGCTATGTCCCTTAATAACTTAAAGTTTCCTTCATTCATTTGCATTACCTCGCTTATAAACATTGACGTTATAATCTCCAATAATAATATCCAGCGTCAGTGAATTGTTTTTTTTCATACATTCCTTTTAAATCAAATAATAATTTTTGAGAGTTTTTGTAAAATTGATTAAACCACTCACAGGTAAGATTTTTATAGGCATCATGTTGTACGCAGACGGCGATAGCGTCTGATTTTTCCATATCTTTCAGTCTGACGATATCTATGTCATATAATTTTTTTGCTTCTTCCATATCGGCGACGTCGTCAACGACCGTGGTTTGGACGCCGTATTCCTCAAGTTCCCGGATAATGTCGATTACTTTGGTGTTACGCGTGTCCTGGCAGTTTTCCTTGAATGTAAAACCAAGGATTGTCACGGTGGAGCGCTTTATGGTCTGTTCACATTGAATTAGCCCTTTGACGATACTTTCAGCGACATATTTACCCATATTGTCATTGACGCGGCGTCCGGATAAAATGATTTCTGAATGATAGCCCAATTGTTCGGCTTTGTGTGTGAGATAGTATGGATCGATGCCGATGCAATGACCGCCGACCAGCCCTGGCTGAAAATTCAGAAAATTCCATTTTGTTCCGGCCGCTTCTAAGACTTCTTTGGTATCGATATTCATTTTGTGAAAAATAATTGAAAGTTCGTTCATAAACGCAATGTTAATATCTCTCTGGCTGTTTTCAATTACTTTGGCGGCTTCTGCGACTTTTATGGAGGATGCGCGGTAGACGCCGTTTAATGCCACAAGTTCATAAGTGCGGGCGATTATGTCCAAAGATTCGTCGTCCATACCGGAAACAATTTTTATAATATTTGACAATACATGTTCTTTGTCAGAAGGGTTGATTCGTTCTGGGGAGTACCCCACTTTAAAATCAATACCGCATCTTAAGCCGCTTTCTTTTTCAAGGATAGGAACGCAGATATCTTCGGTAACTCCCGGGTAGACCGTACTCTCATATACAATGACAGAACCTTTGGTGAGGTTTCTTCCGATTACTCTGGTAGCTGACTCAACAGGAAAAAGATCAGGTGTTTTGTCTTTACGGATGGGAGTTGGGACGGCTACAACAAAAAAATTTGTCTCTTTCAGATGTTTTGAATTTGAAGTAAAGAGTATTGCAGAATCTATAATGGCCTGGTTGCCAACTTCTTTCGTTACGTCAATTCCCTGGTTATACATCTGGATTTTCACTTCATTGGCGTCATATCCAATCACATCAATTGTTTTTGAAAATGCAACGGCAAGCGGGATTCCCACATATCCTAAGCCAACGACCGCCAGTTTTGCCTTTTTGTTTATCAATTGGTTATATAAGTCCATTTTAACTTTACCCCGCAGATTATTTTGATTTCTTCCATATTATTATAGGGCGGTAAAGCAGCTGCCTGGGAAATGTCCATGTGCGGCCGCCCTGCGTCTTTTACGTTTGAAGAAATATTTATCAGACATGAAATATTTTCTTTGCTGGTATTTGAAAGTTTAAGAGCATTTTTTTTATTTCCTTGTATATTTTTGGATTTACAATTGCAATCCCTACATAGTCAAACTCATATTGAGGGATATTTTCTGGAGGGATTGAGGGATATTTGCTGTCAATGTCAGACCAGTTTTTGTCAGAGACGGCGATTACGCTGATTTCAGGATAGGAATACTTTATCTTTTCTAAGATTCTAATTCCATGCTCCCCCGCCCCATATATGACGAGCCTGCCGCCTTTTTCATTTATTTCATACAGTTTGTTAATTCCGTCAACGTATACGGCATAAAAATTAGAATTTCTTCTTGCAATTTTTTTGGGGATTATACTCCACAAATAGAACCACGATAAAGGTACGTCCGTCATTTGTTTCAGATAATGTCCGTATTTCTTTAAATTTTTCAGCGTCAGGTTTTCATCGGCTCTTAAATCGATCGCGCTTTGCCAGGAAAAATGTCCCGTATTTTTACAAAAGGATTTCTTGGTAATACGTTTTACTTCGTCATATTCTTCAGGCAGGTTGTCAACGCCGATATTGATTGCCTCGGCATAACCTCTTAACATTTCCTTGTTTTGGGCGGAAACGGCCAGCGTTCTGCAGGGCGACGGTTCGAATGCAGTATGGTTTATGTATGCGATTTTGAACGTTTCGTTCGGTAAGACCGCAAAAATTGGAAATACGATGGCCATAGTGCAATTTATTTTCAGGTATTTTGTCATCCAGGGTTCCATTTTTTTTATTACGCGTCTGGATAAGATAAAAGAGCAAAAATGCGTCATACTCCAAAAAAAGTTTTGAAAAAAGTCTTTGTATTCCAGATCACGTTCACTGTTTCGGCCGAGTTTATTGATATAAATGTGTATCACATCGTATCCCTGTTCTAACAACGGAAACAATTCGGGTTGATACGTTTCTAAGGACAGTACAGCCTGGTCCCCGCATAGCCAGACATATTCATAATCGTCGGCGCACTTAACCAGAGCGTGAGCCGCTTTAGTTGTTCCATATAAATCATCCGGCGGATCTTCATAGGATACATATTTCAGACAGCGATAGCCTTTTTCCATGTATTTCTCAACGACATTTCGGGTCAGAGCGTTTTTACTGCTGTCATATATGAATACGTCAAAATGAAGAGTTTGAAAAAGGTCTAATTTATTCTTTAAGTAATAGTCGACGGCGCTGCTTCTGTTATATGTGGGTATCAAAATACATAAGTTATTCTTTTTGTCGTTCATATGTATTGCCCTCTCTATCTCATAGTCCCAAAATCAATTTCAGTGGATGTGTGCCGGGGAATCCGTTGTTCCTCTGGCGGAAGCTGCATATAATTTTCGTCAAATAGATAACTCAGATACTCGTCATAATCCTTTGGCGCCGGAAAATTGCGCCCTTCAAATTCCAGTTCACAGGAGTCGTCCATCCAGGCTCTTAAGTAACCTTTTGCTTCCTGCTTATAGCCCCAGGCCGGGGTCCGTACAAAATGGGTTTTCCTGTTGTTATACTGGTATGCCAGCCGCTGAAATTCCTTTTTGGCAAATCTATATGGAAGGAGCCTTAAGATTTTATACCCGGCTTTTTTCAGCGGGTTGGGTTCATGTTCCGCTCCCACCGGGGAATATGCGGCCTTCCTTGCCAGAAAGCAGCGGAAGTTATATACGGCTTTGGAAACGCCCTGTTTGGGCATATTGTCGCAGGGAAAAATATCAATGAAAATTCCTCTTTGCATGGTAAGCATTTCCTGATTCTGTCTGGAAAAATATGTGCCTTTTCTTAATATTCTGGCATAGCCCCAGCGGTAGCCGGGATCTGTATCAAAGGTCTGCAGGAAGTATTTATCTGTGTCAAGATCCGTCTTACAGGCTCTGCAGAACTTATCGTAATCATCGCGCAGCATCCGTGTGTCAATGTCGTCGTCCCAGGGGATAAATCCTTTATGGCGCACGGCTCCTAACAGGGTGCCGCCGTCAAGCTGGTAATGGATTCCCCGTTTTTTGCAGATGCGGTCCAGCTCTATCAGCATGTCCAGTTCAATCAACTGCATCTTTCTGATGTTTTCCCGTGTATATTCAAAAGTATCCATAGTGTTCTCCCACATCATTTTTCCCAGTCCGGGGAGAACGTCTCACCTACCTGGATAAAAGACTCTTTGCGGTTCCAGTTGCAATGGGAGGATTGGTAGCATCTCTTGCAGGGACGATCCATCTTTTCCTGGTTATTTACGATTTTGCGGTAATTCTGGTATTCTGGCGCATTCCACAGCTCCAGAAAAGGCGTATCCATGTTATAGGGGAAAAACTGTACCGGTGTGGACATACAGGGACGCACATAGCCGTCCGAACCGAGGAAGAAATCCCTCCAGGAAACAAAGCAGTCCTTGTGATAGCGATCTTTGGCCACGTCTTCTCCGGCGTAATGGGGAAGCTTCAATGCAATGCCAAGCTGTTTTCCGACACGGATGGTCTCTTCAAATACGTTATGTACCAGTTCTTCCTGTCCCCAGAGGGATTCGTGCATCAGATCGTATCCGAACACGGTCAGGTAAACCACCTTAACTTCTTCAATACCGATTTCTGACGCTAATCGTACCAAATCCGGCAGTTCTTCTATATTGGAGCGCATGGCGCAGAAAACAAAATTAATCCAGGGATACGTTAAGTTCCGTTCTTTTTTTATGCGCACAATTTCTGTGAGGTCTTTGGTAATCTGGCGGATGTCGGATCCCCGGCGGATACGGCTGTTTGTTTCGTCTGTCGCGCCGTCTAAACTTACGGCAAATACATCGACCTGGTAATCGAAAATGGCGTCTTTTATCTTTGCAAGGTTCATGCCGTTAGTACAGAAATATTTTCTGGCGCTGTGCCGGTTGATAATCTCTAACATTTCATTAAAATGAGGATGGATGGTCGGCTCCCCCCATCCCATGAGCGTGACCTCTTCCACCGTATCCATAAGCGGCTCAAAGCTGCGAAAAACGTCCATGTCAAACATGGTAGGTTTAAAATCGGCGGCATTGCGGCCGCACATCACGCAGTTTAAGTTACATGCGTTTGTCAGTTCAAATACCAGCCGTCTGGGATAGGATGCGAGAATCGTCTTTCCCGCTTCCAGTTCCTGGATATTTAAGTCCGTGTTCTTTTGCTGGAGCGCAGTCAGTTTTTTTCCTGAAAATAGTGTCTTTGTTTTTGCACGTAAAATCATAAACGTAATCTCCTGTCACTTTTCATAATTCTTTTTGCTGTTTTGCCAGCCCGGATACATCAAAAACGTTCGTTGGATTTTGATGTAATATCTGGTCTATCATGGAATTTTTCAGTCCCTGTTTTGCCATAATGACGCGGCAGCCCGCGGCTCTCCCGGCCTGCATGTCCCAGTCATGGTCTCCTATCATATAGGAATTTTTCAGATCAATATTATATTTCTCAGCCGCCTGAAAGAACATTCCGGGCAGTGGTTTTCTGCATGTACAGGTAATCTTTAAGCTTTTCACTTCACCTTCAAATCCAGACTCGGGATGATGCGGGCATAGAAAGATATCATCCACATATGCACCCTGTTCTCCCAAAAGCCTTTCCAGCCGTCTGTGGATAGCTGACATCTGCGCAAAGGTGCAGGCTCCGCGGGCGATTACGGGCTGATTTGTGACAATGATAGTCAAATATGCCGATTCATTTAAACGCTGAATGGACGGGGCCGCTTCTGGCAAAAGCTCCAACTGTTCCGGTTTGTCGATATATTTGCGGTATACATTTACCGTTCCGTCGCGGTCTAAAAATACAGCCCGCTGCTTATGATTAAGGTTTTTCTGGCGTATTCTTCCCAGGGCATAATCGCGGCATACCGCAACGTATCGTTCGGGCGTGCCCATATCTTTTACATATTCCGGGGAATCATAAGCGTAAACCTCCGCCTTTCCGATACATTTCTGGATAAGATCACGATCCAGGTCAAGCCTTGACGGTTTATCCGGCAGTAAGTCTAGTATCCTGGGGGAGAGCAAATGTATACCGGCATTGACGCGGTTTTTGTAATCCGTGCGTGTGTCTTCCCTTCTTATGGTATGTAAAACCAGCCCCTTTTCATCCGCTACGACCAGCGTGCTGTCGAAAGGATGACTGTTAGGATGTGTAAATAAAGTGATGCCTGCTTTTTTAGCTTGATGCCATTTGTAAAATCTGCGGATATCTATATCAAACATGATGTCACCGTTAAGAAGAAGAATGTCTTCTTTCCATCCTCGCAGATAGCTTAAAGCCCCGGCCGTTCCCAGCGGCTCTTTTTCGGCTATGTAATGTATATCCATGCCGTATGCTTTTCCATCCTGGAAATATTCTTGTATTATGCTTCCCAAATGTCCTACAACAATGGTTGCCTCATGTATGCCCTGTGATTTTAGAACGTTTAACTGATGTTCTAAGACAGGTTTGCCCTGGATGCGAATCATCGGTTTGGGAATATCATCTGCAATGGAAGCGATGCGCGTTCCTTTTCCGCCTGCCATAATAACCGCTTTCATAGTCCTTTTCCTTTCTTAATGCTAAAAAGCCGTTTTTACGCCCAAAATCTGTCTTCCAGCTTCTCGCATATTTTATGGTAAACCGGAAGATGGTACTCCTGTATCCTTGCCGTTTCTTCTGCAGGTACGTTCAGGAGGATATCCGCATACTGTTTTACTTTGCCGCCGTTGATACCAGTCAGGCCGATGACTTTGATACCAATGACTTTGGCCATCATACATGCATTTACAATATTTTTTGAATTTCCAGATGTGGATATGGCCAGCAGGGCATCGCCCTCACGGCCCAGGGCGTATAATTGCTGGGCAAACACATAGTCTGCGTTTGCGTCGTTATTAAACGCTGTGATAAATCCCATATGGCTGGCAAGAGAAACGGCTGGCAAAGCGCCATGTATGTTGCTGATAAATTCTCTGCCGTATCCGGCGTGTATCATTTTTTCTTTCATAATTTCCGGCAATTCCCGGTGAATCTTAAACTCCTTCATCAGTTCTCCGACAATATGTTCACAATCCGCAGCGCTGCCGCCGTTACCGCAGACGAATAATTTCCCTCCCCCACGGTAAACTGTATAAAGTTTATCTATAGCTTCCTGTATTTTGGGCATTAATTTTTCTAATTCCGGATAATTATTTAATAGCTGTTTCATACTTGTACTTCCTTGTTTTTATCTGGTTAAATAAACGCCCTGGCGTCGGATGCGTTCTCTCCAATAATTTAACAAATCTTCCATAGTCTGCTCAAAACGGATTTGTGGTTTCCATCCTGTGTGCGCCTGGAATTTACGTGTGTCTGGTACCTGTAAATCCGCGTCAATTGGTCTTAAGCGTTCCGGGTCTTCCACAATTTCTATTTCCCTCTGCTTTGAAGATAAGGATAACAGCGTGTTCAAAGTATCTCCGACTTTACAGGTATAAGTTCCGCCAATGTTGTAGTATTCGCCCGGTATAGGGCGAACGGTTACCAGCATATGGTATGCCCTGACGGCGTCGCGGACGTCTGCATAAGTTCTTAAAGAATCCAGGTTACCGACTTTTACAATTGGTTCTATCAGTCCCTGTTCGATCATGGCAATCTGTTTGGCAAATGTAGATTCATGGAATACGTCGCCTCTTCTGGGACCGGTGTGGGTAAACATTCTGGTCGTCATGACTTTCATGCCGTAGGCCTCTGCATAATACCGGCCGATTAAATCGGTGCCTATTTTAGATATGGCGTATGGGGACGCGGGATGAAACGGGCAGTCCTCATGTATGCCGGTATCCGGTTTTTTATCAGAAGGAATTTTTCCAAATACTTCTGACGACGCGCAGACGTGTATCGTTGGGTTTTGTTTTAAAAGCCGGATGGTTTCTAACAGTCTGCATGTGCCCAGAATATTTGTATTTAAGGTTTCCAGCGGAGAATCAAAGCTTGTCATAGGATAGCTCTGTGCCGCCAGATGAAAGATATAATCTGGGGCGGTATCGTCAAGTACTTTCTGTAATGACGCCAAATCGTTTAAATCTCCATAATGTAAAAAGACTCTATCTTTTTTATTGATACGGTCCAGGAGATGGCTGATATTATCCAGGGGGCTTCTCCAGCGGATTAAACCGTGGATTTCCCAGTCGGTATGTTCTAATAAAAAATCTGCCATGTGGGATCCAACCATGCCTGTAATGCCTGTAATAAATGCTTTTGCCATAGTCCCTCCTATCATACTGCGTTTAATAATTTACATAGTTTTTCTATTTTTTCTTTTTCTAAATCTGGATAATTTCCAGTATACAAACCAAAGAAATGTATTTTTTCGGCGTTTACATAATTTTGAGGCGTCTCTTTCGGGAATCTTTTACGGACATAAGGCTGACGAAGCTGATTTCCGCCTCCGGCAGTCCCTCTACGAAATTCTACATGCTCCGTCGCAAGCAGACGGGTGATCTGTTCAAACATCCTGGGGTTGTTTTCCCTTAATAAGACGATAAATGCATAATTACTTTGCCCCGCCAAATCAAATTCCGTAACGTATTTTCCGCTGTCAAGGAGGCTGCAAAACAATGCAAAATTTTCCCTTCGTTTTCGAATATTTTCATCCAGACGTTTTATCTGGTTCAGTCCGAGAACGGCGTTTAATTCTGTGCTCCTCATATTAAATCCCGGCACCATGAAAATAAATTCCGGGTTTAAGTCCGGATATTCTGCCGTAATGTTTCGTTTGTATTCTTCATCCGAAGATTCCCGCAGCATTCCATGGCTTCGGTACATTCGCATTTGCTGGTAAAAATCCTCATCATCGGTACAAATCATTCCCCCTTCGATGGTACTCATATGATGTGCGTAATAAAATGAGAAGTTGGAAACCTGTCCGATCGTACCAGCTTTTCTGTTTTTGAATGTTACGCCGTGAGATTCGCAGACGTCTTCCACGAGAATGATATTTCGTTCCTTACAGGTATCAATGATTTTGTCGGTCAGGGCGTTTAAACCCAAAATGTGTGAAAGAAAAATGGCCTTTGTCTGAAGGGTGATTTTGGAAAGCAGTTCTTCTTCTGCCATAGCAAAATTATGAAGATTTACATCCACGAAAACGGGAACATGTCCGGCCGTAATGACACTTGCGATATCGCTCGACCAGGTAATCGCCGGGACGATAATCTCTCCTTTGCCATAAAGTTCAGCGATCCCCGCCATTGTCATAAAATTTGCGGACGAGCCGGAGTTCACAAACAGGCTGTGTTTTACGCCCAGCCATTCGCTCCACGCCCGTTCAAATTCCCTGACTTTGGGACCGTTGGTAAAACGGTCGCTCTCGCTTAGAAAATTGATCAGGCATTGCACGTCGTCTTTGATGATGTTGTTGCTCATAAGCGGAATATCTAACATTGCAGTTCTCCTCCATCGTCCCTGTAATATAAAATTCTGGCGCCTTCGTTCTCAAACTGAAAGGGTATGTGCTTCAGGCTTTCCAACGCCTTTTTTATTTCTTCCTGCCTGTCTTCATCGGCATAGATTAGCAGAAAACCGCCGCCGCCCGCGCCCAGCAGTTTGCCGCCGCCCGCCCCATGCTTCCTGGCGAGCTGGTACATGCTGTCGATGCCGTCCGTGGTAATTTTATTCGTCAGGCCTCTTTTCATCATCCAGGATTCGTGCAATATTCTGCCAAATTCCCTGATATTGCATGCTTCATTGGATAATACCTGAAAGCCTTCCCGTGCCAGTTCCCTCATATATATGAGATTATTGGTATTAATGGCTGTGCGTTTTACCTGCTCTTGTGCGATATCAGAGGAAAATCTTGAAAATCCGGTAAAGAAGAGCATACATTTTGACTCAAATTCTTGTTTTCTGGCGGCCGACATAATAATGGGCTGCACATGATAGCCGTTTTCATCAAAATCAATCCGGTTTAACCCGCCATAGGCACATGCGATCTGATCCTGCCAGCCTCCATACTCGTTAAGAATGCTGCGTTCTAAAGCAATGGCTTTATCGGCGAGACTTTTTTTGTCAAGGTATTTCCCCTTCATAGCATATAAACCCAAATATAACCCCACGGCAAATGCGGAGCTTGTTCCCAGTCCTGTGCGCGCAGGAAGGTCGGCATCGTAGGTGATATGCATATGATCCATCTCCAGAGAACGCAGGCATTCTCGTATCAAAGGATGTTCAATATCTGTTATCTGCGACACATGTTCTATTTTGGAATAGATGATTTTTGATGAGTAATCAAAAAAGGGAGGCAGTTTTCTCATATTCACATAACAATATTTATCAAATGTTGTCGCAATCGAAATACCCCCCCCCGGTACATTTTCGAAAAATTCCCTGTAATCGGTACCGCCGCCTAAGAAAGACATTCTCATGGGTGTTTGTGTGATTACCATATGATTGTACTCCTTAATTTCTTTTCTTCTTCCATAGCCTGTCCAAAGTCTTTTTTTTGCAAAAGACCGTATGGATACAAATACAAACTGGTAATATTTAAAAATGCCGGCCTGATTTTGTAGTATTCGGCGTCTGGCGTAACCACCTGGTAACGGAGGTTCTTTTTATAGATTCTATTAATTTCATCTGCAATGCGGACCTTGCTGATCATTTCATTTCCGCATACGTTTAGAAGGTGAAAATCACATTCCTGCCAGCGTTCAATCAGTTGATAAATGCATTCGCACAGTTCAAACAGCGGAATGAATTTTCGATAGTAAGGATGATAAATTTCCACCGTGTCGCCGGTTTTCATACATTTTTTACAATATTGGACAAACTTGTCTTCCATAGAAAAAACATAGGATGGCCGGAGGGATTTAAAACCAGCGCAGCCTGCAAAATAGTTTTCCACTTCTAATTTCATTTTGCCGTAATTTGAAGTGGGAGCAGGCGTCGAAGTTTCGTCAAACACTTTATATTCGTCAAAGCCATATATGATATCGCTGGATAAATATATGACTTTTTTCGCTTGTTTTAACGCCGCGCTGATAAATTGGATGGTACCATCGACATTGACTTTCCTTACTTCGTTTTCATGGCTCTCACAATCTTCGGCGTTTAAATTTGCGGCGGCAAAAATAATAAATTCTACATTTTGAAGGAGTGAAAAATCAAATTCACCGACGCGGCAGAGATCTAAATAAACTGCTTTATCCTGTGCTGCTCTGCGGCTTGTATACGTTACGTTTAACTGCCTGTCCTGCAGATACTTAATCAGGTTTTTTCCAATATGTCCGGTGCTTCCAATCACTAAAATATTTTTCATCAGATTTCCTTTATTAAATATTTTTTTACTATTCTGAGGGCGCTGATATCCAGGAATTTTATATGGTATTTTGCCGGAATACTGCGGCAAAAGAACCTGTATGCATGAAACAGATTATAAGAATATTGTTTATAGTCTAGATATCTGCTTTTCATGTAATAATGTCTGCAAAGACTGTCTTTCGCAAGTGTTCCCTTCAGTGTCGAGGATACCCCTTCCGCACATTTCTCAAACTGCTTTAACAGTAAGCTGCTCTTTTCAGGGAAACTTAAGGGAAGCTGTTCTATAAATTTGATGGCATTGTCCAGAAGTTTTTCCCTGCCCTTTGGCATAAACCAGGCGTTCTCTTCGGAAACGGTGGTAAATGATTTTTCCTCCGACAGGCTTACAATATAATCATTTCCGCTGTACCAGACGCTTTCATGCAGCATACCGTCGTTTTTGACTAGCAATTCTCCCATCAGAAAATCCAAAGGAAAATTTCCATACGATTCTGTGTCGCTATATTTTAAATAGTCGATGTTTCTATATTCCGACGTCTTGAAGAAAAAACCAGTCGGATGCGCAAAACGTATGGCGACGTTGCGGACGGCGTCCGCTCCCTTTTTGTATATCTGATATCCATTGCCACAGCCAACGCCGGAACAGCCTGCGCCCACGTTTTGGTGACATTGTAAATTGTCCATAAATGCTGAAATTTTCTTGTAATCAAACATTTCCATTTCCGTAGCGTACATGGAATAAATGCCGTCGCCGGCGCAGATACACTCCACCATGCCCCGGACCATTCCTACGTGGGCGGGCGTTTTCACATGTTTCAGCCGGCTGTCGTCAATGGAAGATAAAAATGTCTCCATCCGCCTGTCCTCACTGTCGTCATAGACAACAATTTGCAGTCTCTGGTCCTGATTCTGTAATAAGGATTCAATACCATATTTTAAGATGGCAAATCTTTTGTAATAGTTAAAACAAATACTCAGCACATACTCCGCCATGTTACGCCTCCTCCTTTTTTACACGAAAGACAATGTCCGCCAGTGAGAGGATCTTTTTGTCCGAAACAGCCGCGAGAGTTTCTTTAATAGAAGCAAATGCAAAGATGGGTGTGACGACAATAGCGTCGATCTCTTTGCTGTTCTGCACCGTTTCCGCATCCAGCACATCCTTATTTCTATAAGAGCGCTTATTGGAATCTGCCTCCATAAAACATGCCACAGAAACAGAAGAGTGTTCCAATTCTTTGTCCAGAATATCCGCCTCAATATCGGTTCCGTAAATTGCGATATTCGCAATGCCGTTTTTTTGTAAATAGTCCGCAATATATTTATGTTCCACGAGATTGGCCGTCCACATTGCCAGCAAATAGCGGTAATCCTCTAAGCGGTTAAGTTTGTTATAGCATCTCTTTTCGCTGTCTTCCCGATGTCTTCTCATCAGCCTCATGGTATAAAATCCGCCACTTATAAGCGCGGCAGCGCATAAATATTTCATAATTTTCTTCATGTCGTCCTCCCTGTTTTTCTGTCGTAGTCAGATATTTGTTGGAAGTTTTAAAAATTATATACAAAATCAGGGATTACAAAATTAGGATTTTCCCCGTCGTCCTCAGAGGATTCGTGCTGTGGGCGCTGACTAAGCTGACGCAGTTTAAATGCGGAAACGGTCAGGCGTGTATGGATATCCCGGAATATTTCATCTGATAGCAGATGTTCCAGTTGTTTTTGTAATTCGTCCATAGTATCAAATCCATATTCTATAATATTTTCTTCACTGGTATCGCATGTAGTCCAGTAGCTCTCGCTTTCTGTATTTATGCCGGACAAAATAGCTTTCGTTATTTCTGGCGATGCATGGAATGACGCCCATTCTTTTAGCAGGTCCTTTTCTTTAATATCAGTCAAGTTCATATGTGTCCCTCCAATCAGTTTCATCCGCGAATGCAGGCTGTTTCTCCTTAAATAAAATTGCGTCTTCCAAAATCAGGACATCCATTCCCGTGCGCATAAAGCAGGTGTACGCGTCCTCGGCAGAGCATACAATCGGTTCGCCTCTGACGTTAAAGGAAGTATTTACTAATATGGCGTAACCGGTTTTCTTTTCATACGCGCGTAAAATATCATATAATTTTGGATTTGTATCCCTGTCAACCGTCTGAATCCTTGCGCTGTAATCAACGTGCGTAATTGCCGGTACGTCAGACCGCGGCATGGAGATCACTTTTAACATATCTTCCTCATTTTCATAGAGCAGTTTTTCAATATCAAAATCTTTTCTGCGTGTTTCGATTACGTTACCTACTTTTAACATATAAGGGCTGTCGCTGCATAAATCGAAATATTCCTTTGCGCGTTCTTCTAAAACGATGGGGGCGAACGGCCGGAAAGATTCCCGGTATTTAATCTTCAAGTTGATATAGGACTGCATGTCGTTGGAGAGGCAGCTTGCAATAATACTTCTGTTTCCTAATGCGCGCGGGCCAAATTCCATACGTCCCTGGAATAAACCAATTACATTATTTTCCGTCAGCAAATCTGCAATTTTTTCCGCCCGCTCGTTATCATGAAGTCTGGAATAGGGAATGTTTCTCTCGTCCAGCCATTTAAAAATCTCTTCCTTAGTGTAGCTGGGGCCAAGCAGGCTTCCCTTTTGGCTGTCTTTATTCCGGACAATACGTTCATTGCCAAAGTATGCATAGTAAGCATATAAGGCGGCGCCCAAAGCTCCTCCGGCGTCTCCTGCGGCCGGCTGTATCCATATATTTTTAAATATCCGGGCATTCTGAAGTTTTCCATTTGCAACGCAATTCAAGCCCACGCCTCCGGCAATCACTAGATTATCAGTCTCTTTTCCGTATTTTTCTTTTGCGTGCGAGGCCAGAGAAATAATGATTTCTTCGGTTATCTTCTGAACGGAGGCGGCAATATCCATTTCCCTTTGCGTAATCCTGCTTTCTGGCAGTCGTCTTCCGCCATGGAAAAGCGCGGAGAACTTGTCTTCGTTTATCATGGTTCCGCCACGGTAATAATCAAAATACGCAAGATTCAATCGGTAAGAACCATCCTGTTTGATATCGATCATGTTCTCTTTTATCAAATCATAATATCGGGGCTTTCCGTAAGGAGCCAGTCCCATAAATTTATAGTCGCCGGAATTTACTTTAAAACCGCAGAAATAAGTGAATGCACTGTACAGCAAGCCTAAGGAGTGCGGGTACGCGATGGTTTCACATAAATTGATGCTGCTGCCTTCTCCAATGCCTATGGCCGTGGTCGTCCATTCCCCCACGCCGTCAATGGTTAATATAACCGCTTTTTCGTAGGGGGACGGATAAAATGCTGACGCGGCATGGGAAATATGATGTTTTGCAGTCAGAAGTTTTCCCTGTTTTCCCAGACAGCCGATGGCATTTTTTAAGTCGT
This sequence comes from Lachnospiraceae bacterium, assembly GCA_009911185.1. GTDB lineage: Bacteria > Bacillota > Clostridia > Lachnospirales > Lachnospiraceae > Petralouisia. Next base: position 12,191 of record QXWW01000016.1, on the reverse strand, counting down.
TATGTATCCATAACTTGTGTGCAAACATCTTTTCGAAAGAGCCGTCAATCAATTTATGTGCATGATCCCCCAGGGCAGCCGCATTCATAAGAAAACGGTGTAACGTAAGAAACGGCTGGTCATAGTAAACTACGGCGTCTATATCTTCTCCTGTAATGCCCGCCTCTTTTAAGACATATGCAATGGCTTTTTGAGGAATATGCGGATCATGTTTTTTTCGTGTAAATCTTTCTTCCTGAGCAGCAGCTATGATGCTGCCGTTATGAATCAGAGCTGCCGCTGAATCGTGGTACAGCCCGGAAATTCCTAAAACATACATGAGGCTTCCTCCTTTTCCAAATAATGTCCGTGTTCCAATAATCTGTATATTTCGTTTGCTATGATTTTGTTGGCAAAGCTGCGTACGTGCATGGAATCTATATAGGCATCGTCTGTATCATCAAAAATAGAACGCATATCATGTATATAGTCAATGTCCTTTATACTATCTGTAATACGGTTCTGAAATGTTTCATTTTCCACCCGCATTTTTTCGTAGACAGGATCCAGGGATTTCAGTTTTTTATGTTCAGGATACAGGCTGAACCAGGCAAGCAGTTCCTGATCCTTTTCCCCAAATGCCGATTTCGTAAAAAAATTCGGTTGCAGTATCGAAATATATTGGATGGAAAGCGCGTCGCATATGGCTTTTTGCATCTTAATTTGTGAAAGCCAGAAATCGCTTCGTTCTTTGCTGCCTACCATTCCCCACTCGATACATTCCGCCCGTTTTCCAAACACGTCGATATGTGTATGTAAAGTGTCAAATACGATCTTTTGTCGTTCATTGATAAATGGAGAATCATTTTCACACATCTGGCTGCTGAAGATATTATTTACGCTGGAATAACTGATGCATATATCGGGTTTCAGTTCCGCTGCATCGCGTATCAGTTTTAATAATTCCTGACTAACGTTAAAGGCTTCCAGTCCTCCGTTATATAGTTCATAAGAAATATGATGCTCGCGTAAAGAATCGCATAAATATTCCGGCCAGGTTTTATTTCTTATGCCGTTTTCGTCGGTCGTGCTTCCTCCCAGGGTCACAATCCGGACGGGGGGGGGAACTTGTGTTTGGGTCTTTGCGTTAATCCATATATGCTCTGAAAACAGCATAGATTTTTTATTTTCGGAAAATTTGCCATATCCAAGTATAGGATCCAGACCCATGTGCAGCAGGTGTTTCCGGTAAGAATAAAAAAAAGTCTCTGAGGCTAAATATAAGATATTTCGCTCAGCGTAATTCATGTTCAGCAAAATTTCGTGCTGCAGCGAATTAGGTTTGTCAGTCATCAAGATCAGATCTGTCTGCCCGCGTTCCTGATAGAATATATCGTAAATAGTTCCGTCCTCGGAAGGAGTGTCTCTGCCGATTACATTAGAAAAGGTAATTTCAAGATGTCCCAATATCTTTTTGACCATTTCGACGGTATTTTTTTCTCCATACAGCGTTACGTTCTTCTTGTATAATTCTTTTCCGAGCTGCAGGAAGGGGAATAAATTAATTCGGATTTCCGAATCTGCATGAATCACGATATCCATTGGGTCAACAAATATTTCCTCGTCTGCGCAGCCGTATTCCCGTAATGTTTTATACATAGCGGCGGAATGGATACTGGCGATAATAATGGCGATGCTGCCCGTTTGTTCTTTGAGAATGCTTGGATGGCAGACCTTTTTGCCATTGTACAAGGTTCCCGCTTTTTCTTTACTGGAATCAAGGTAGTATGAGATATTTAAGTCCGGTAAATTCTTCTGCAAAAGCTCCGCGCGTTTTCCACTGCCGTAGACAATCCTTTTTTCCGCATCTAAAATCTGTTTTTTTATTGTTTCATATGATATGCAGGGTCCCGCTTCGGGATATTTTTTTGCGAAATCAGCGCCTTTGTTCTTTAATTTATAGGGAACGATAATTGCGATGTTATCCGTATCTGCAATGATTTCTTCCGTTTGGAATACCTGCTTATTAAGCAGGCTTTTCAATTTTGTACATTCTCCGGGAAACATAAATCCGGCAAAATAAATATCTTCCTGTATCAGCCTCATTGCCAAAATTTGAGATTCTTTAAAAATCCCATATATAATTACTTTTTTATCTTTTATAAAAGATCTATCATATTCATACAATGAATTAATCATGAATATCCTCCGTCAGAGCATGAATCCCCTGTTCAAATTTAATGGTTGGAAACCATCCGCTATCCTTCCGTAATGTCGTAATATCGGCGCATAAGTTCATGACAGGATCAGGCGGATATGGAATTTCACCAAATCCCAGTTTTGTACCGGGTGCCGCCGCATCTCTGATAATTTCGATATATTCCCGGAGCGGTTTTGCCGTGCCGCTGCCAAGACAGTAAATATGGTTTCCGTTTACGTTCTTTCCCACCATATAAAACGCCCTTCCCGCGTCCTCAGCATTTAAAAAGTCCCAGAGCTGCCGTGCCGGTGTAAAAGAACAATGTTCGCCGTTTTGCAGTTTGGAAATAGTTGTGCTGACCAGGGAATTTTTCCGGTCGTATTTTCCATAGATACTAAATATGCGCATCCAGATGCAGCTCATTCCCAGTCTTAAAGACAGGGTCTGTGCCAGTTGACCCGCCGCCAGATGTATAATTCCGTCTGCGCGTACTGGCTTGCAGGGAGTTTGGGGGGAAAATCTGTCCGTATCCTGTACACCGTATTCAGATTGCGATCCAGCGCCCACAAATTTCATGCATTTCATGACGGACGCTGCGTGAACAGCTTTTACTACGGTCTGTAAATTCTGACATTTAAGAAGCATATCTTCGTATGCTTCCTCATAAGTTGCAGTTCGGGGCCATGCCAGGTGGTAAAATACATCGCAGGAATCTGAGATCAGTTCCGGAAGCTTCTCGTAATGCTCAATGCCGCACGGAATAATTTCGATACGTGAATCGGCGGGTATTCGGGTTATTTTTTCTGAGCAAGGTCTGACAACTGCATAAATTTTCTGTATTTCTTTATCCTCTAATGCGGCGTTTATCAGGGCAATGCCAATCATGCTGGTAGCGCCGGTTATTATAATTTTCTGCATTTTTTTGTCCTGTTATTGTTCTCAGTGATTATTTTTGATTCTGCAGCGCCTGTTTGATGACTGCTATCATATAATCTATCCTGGCGTCGTCCATTCCCGGATATACGCCTACCCAGAAGGAATCTTTCATAATGCGGTCCGTATTTTTCAAATTGCCGACGATGCGGTATCCTTCGTTTCGGCAGCGCATTTCGTCAAAACAGGGATGTTTTATCAGATTTCCGGCGAAAAGTCTTCTGGTCTGGATGCCTTTACGTTCTATGTATTTCACGACTTCAATACAATCTATACCCTTCCTGACCGTAATCAGGAAGCCAAACCAGCTTGGATTGCTGCAGGGCTGCGCTTCTGGTAAGATGATCTGATCGGAAACGCATGCAAGCCCTTCCCGGAGGCGTTTCCAGTTATGTCTTCTGGTTTTCACAAAACCGGGTAATTTTTTAAGCTGCTCGCATCCTATGGCGGCCTGCAGGTCTGTAATTTTTAAATTATAGCCAAAATGGCTGTATACAAATTTATGGTCATATCCCTGCGGCAGTTCACCATAGGTTCCGTCAAAACGGTGGCCGCACATATCATCCTGTCCGGATTCGCACATGCAGTCCCGTCCCCAGTCGCGGAAAGAACGGATTAGCCTGTGAAGCTGGGGATTGTTTGTGTAGACACAGCCGCCTTCTCCCATGGTCATGTGGTGCGGCGGGTAAAAGCTGGAAGTTCCAATGTCTCCGATAGTGCCAACCATGCATTCTTCGCCGTGATAAGTATAGGTTCCGCCCAAAGCGTCACAATTATCTTCAATCAGCCATAGGTTATGCCGGTCACAAAATGATTTGACGGCGTCTAAATCAAAGGGGTTTCCCAGGGTATGGGCCAGAAAAACGGCCTTTGTTTTCGGAGAATACGCCTTTTCTAACATTTGAACGTCAATATTATATTGTGGAATCGTAACGTCGAGAAATACGGGAATGGCGCCGTATTGAATAATGGGATTTACCGTGGTGGGAAAGGCGGCAGCAACGGTAATAACTTCATCTTCAGGTTTTATGGCCCGTTCTCCCAGTTCCGGAACGGTAAGAGCGGCAAACGCCACCAGATTGGCGGAGGAGCCGCTGTTTACCAGACTTGTATAGGAAACGCCCAGCCACTTTGAAAACTGCGCTTCAAACTCCCGTACAAATCTCCCTGATGTAAGCCAGAAATCAAGCGCGGCTTCTGTGAGCCGGCACATTTCCTTTTCATCGTATACCCGGCCGGCATAAGGGATTTTGCCGCCAGGTTCATAGGGATGATTTTCTTCTTTGTATGTGTGATAATAATCAGCCACCAAATCTAAAATGTCTTGCCGCGCTTCTTGCTCATTTCTCCATCTCTGCTTCATCGTAACATCCTCCATAAAAATCTTTAATTTGGCGCAGGCATATCTGACGTTCCCATTCGCCAGCCGCCTGGCTTTTAAAAAAGTCCACGACCTGTTCCACTACTTTTTCGCAGGTCAGGAGCGGTTTCCAATCCAGTTTGTCCAAAGCTTTTTGAATATTTAAGCCCAGCGTCTCTGATTCGGTAACTGTAAAGTGTTCTCCGGGTATAAAATCCAGCCCCTGGAAGGAACAACGAATTTTTTCAAAAATCCAGGAAACGGTTTTGATACCGTTTTGTGTCGGCCCAATGTTCCATTCTCCGGAATATTCGTCCGGATTTTGATACAAAAGCCTTGCCAGCGCAAGATAGCCGTTTAATGCGTCTAAGACGGACTGCCATGGTCTGGTCTGCAAAGGATTACGCAATTCTACAGTGGTACCTTCCGCTATTGATTTCAGGATGGTTGGGATTAATCTTGTCTGTACATGATCGCCGCCAGCCAGTACATTACTTGTCCGTACAACTGCGATTCCGCTGCTGTGAGCGTCCGTTTGAAAATAAGACTGGCGGTAATTCCTGACCATCAGCTCCATACATGATTTGCTACAGGAATATGCGTCCGCGCCTCCTAATGCGTCTTGTTCACGATAGAGCGTCCCATCCCCTTTGTTGTCATATACCTTGTCCGTAGATACCATAACAATACTCTTTACCGAACGGCACGTCCGCAGGGCTTCTAAGAGGTTCAGGCTTCCAATGAGATTTGTATGGTATGCCCGCACAGGATCCTGGTAACATTCTTTTATAAATCCAAAAGCCCCCATATGGATCACAATCTCAGGCTGGAAATTTCGCACTGTTTTTTCTAAAAGCGGATAATCCAAAAGATCGCCAGTCACATTGTGAATCAGCTCATTTCCCTGAATTTTTTCATACAGGCTGCCAGGCTCCGCGGCAAGCGCATATCCCATGGAGTTGGCTTCCATATAATTTAAGATTGTGGTTAGCCATGCTCCTTTGAAACCGGTATGTCCAGTTATTAAGATTCGCTTTCCTTTATAGAATTGCAGATTATGTAATAATGCATTTTTCATGGTTTTCTCTGTTCTAACTATTTTGTGTAAGCAGGAAGTAAGTAAAAGAAATTAAATTCGTTTACGTCTCATCCGTGTTGCGGTATTTCCGAAAAGGGTATGGGTTTTTCATTTTCCGCTAAAAATGGCGCAAGATCGTCAAATTCAGCGGCTCTCAAGCTTCCGTCCGGCATTACTTTAGAAGCGATTCTAGGAGCCAGAGGCCCGAATTGTTCCAGCATTACCTGACAGATGGCAGGACCGTCGAAAGACAGGGTTTCTATTATTTTTTCCTCTATATTATCTCCGTAAGAAATTTGTATGCCTGGAATACCATAAGCGGCGGCTACTTTACAGAAATCTGGGGTTTTTACGCCGCTTTCCGGGCCTACGCCTAAAAAACGGTCTTCCATATAATTATGTTGATTATGACGAATCAGCATATAGCCGTCATTTTGATATACAAATAATTTGACAGGCAGATTGTAATAGCGTAAGGTTGCAAACTCCTGGACATTCATAGATACACTTCCGTCACCTGACAGTGCAATAACGGGTTTTCCATCTGTGCAGCATCCAATTGCCCCGGCCCAGAAGCCCATACAGGAAAGACCGCCGGAGATAAAATATTGCTGCTCTTTTTTCACAGACCAGGTTTGAGACGCTACATTGCATACGCTTCCGGTGTCCACTACAACAACTGCGTTTTCCGGTGCAAGCCTGCTGAGGATATCTGTGAAATAGTAGGAATTTAAAGGACTGCAGAGCTGATATGTTTTTTCTACCACAGGATAGTGCGCTCTCAGCGACATACAATAAGAAAGCCAGTTATTGCAATTTAATGTCTCCAGTTTTAGAAGTTTGTCTGTAAATTCCGTTTCCAGCATACAGATTTTTTTGTTAATAGGAACATCTGTTTTGTCTAATTCTTTTGGATCTATGTCTATCTGGATTTTGTAAGCTTCGGCTCCAAATCTGTCAGGATAATAACCAATGGAAGAGACGGAAAGCCGGCAGCCGATGACTAACAATACGTCTGCCTGTTGAACGGCAAAATGCGCCGCCCTTTGTCCATACGCGCCGATTCGTCCAACATAATAGGGACTGTCGGAGACAATGCGGTCGATTCCCATCCGCGAGGTTACGACAGGAATGTGAAGTTTGCCGGTGATGGCAAAAACGGATTCTTTGCTGATTCCTCCACCCGCGAGAAGTAAAGGACGCTCTGCTTTGGAAATTTTGTGCAAAATTTCCTGTATATCTTTTTCGGCTGCGTTTTCGGCTGTTTCCGTATCTTTGTTCTTTGAACTGTTAAATGCCGCCATATTTTCTGGAACCTGGCGGTTTTGTATGTCTACGGGTACGTCTATCCATACCGGCCCCCGCCTTTTATCCATTGCCTCGAAATATGCGCGTTCCATATGATAGCGGATATCTGCAGGGTTCATGACGGCGGCAAAATATTTTGTAATAGAAGAAACCAAGGGTTCCAAATCTAAACTTTGCGTGCCGTGCTGGCGTATGCCTGATTCCTGCTCGTATCGCAATAATTTTGAACTTGCCTGTCCGGAAATGACAAAAAGCGGGCTTGAATCTACATAGGCTTCTGCCACTCCCGTAATGGCGTTGGTAGCTCCCGGACCAATGGTCACTAATGCAGCGCCTGGAATACCTTTCATACGTCCGGAAAGGTCGGCGGCCATAGCCGCAGCCTGTTCATGATGCGTACAGACTGCATGAAGCTTCTTGTTTTTATACAGAGAATCAGTCAGCCACATGGAAGAACTTCCAGAAACCATATATACGGTTTCCACGCCTTTTTTCTGTAAAAAATCAAAAATATATTCGGATACTGTCATGCTTGTTCTCCTTGGTTTTATTTCAGGTTTTTACCATTTACAATCAAAGTCCTGTCCGGAGTCCGCTTTTATCCATCGCTGCAATTGTAATGTCAGAAGAACATTTTCCTTTGATTTCTTTTATTATTTCTTCTATATAGATAGGGCCAAGAATCAGGATACTGTCTACCGGTTCCGTTTGATAATGTTCTACGCCCACAATCGGTACGTGAGATGCCGGTGCAAAACAGCCCTGCTTAAATTTTGCATTATCAATAATGTACGAAACCTGACTTGCAATCCCAGACGTAGATAATACGGTAAAAGCAAAATGTCCTGCGCACCAGACAGCTAGTTTTTTGCCGTTTTCTGTAGATTTTTGCGCAAAGTCCCTTACTTTTTCTGTCAGATCACCCACATCAGACCAGGACTCCTGGATATTGACCAGCGCACGCTTTTTCACGATGGCATAAATGTAAAGCTGAGATACCTCTCCCTGCTCTAAAACGTCAAAACCATTTTTTTGAAGTAAGAAGCGCAGGGTATCTTTGCTGTAATATGCAATATGATCTCTGGCAATATCGTAAAATCCGCCAGGTTTTAATAAATGTTCCAGACTGGGCACCATAATCAATCCCACGCCCTCATCGGTTAAATTATGAGAAACGCATTGCAGCATAGTATTTGGTTCAATTAGTCTTGCCGGGTAAGAAAAGGAAACAAATGCATCAAACGGTCCTCCGGCGATCTCTGTCTTTGACGTTTCCGTATATCCCTGCTGAACGTTAACGCCTTCCGTTTCTCTTGCAATCTTCACAAATTCAGGATTATTTTCAATGCCGTATTCTTGTATCTGATATTCTTTCATCTCTTTCAAAGTTTTCAGAAAGCCGCCTTTTCCGGCGCCTACTTCCAAAATCTTTTTTCCCTGAAGCTGATACGTTTCAATTAAATGCTTATACTGCTTTTGGCGTAGAGCGATTAATGCCTCACAGCGTTCACCGGCCCGTGTGGAATCCCGGTAATATGGAACCGGTTCGCAGTCAAACTGTACCAGTCCGCATCCGCTGCACTGGCAAAGATCCAAATTCATAGGACTGTCCTGATCCAAATTGTCTTTGGTAGGAAGATCCTGTGATACGCCCGGCATATTGCGGCATACGAATAAGGGAGGTTTTATCAGGGGGGCGCCGCAAACAATACAATGTTCTCTCATGATCTTTTCATTCCTTTCTATTGTCTAAGACATGAAACAAACTGCTTTTCATCGGGTAAGAAAACCTTTTGCAAGCGGCCGTTACATGATATGTTCAATACATGCTGCAATTTTACTGGAAGAGATGCCATAGTAATCTCTAAGATAAGCCTGACTTCCAACAACGCTTGTAAATTTATCGTCCAATCCCAGCCGAATAACCTGCGCACGCGCTCCTTGCATAGCAGATACTGTTTCCGCAACAGCTGAGCCAAACCCGCCAATGGTGCTGTGTTCCTCCAGGGTAATAATTGTTTTACATTTTTCAGCTACTTTGGCAATTGTGTCCGTGTCAAGCGGCTTGACGCGCGGAAAACTGTACAGACCGATATTTATCCCGCGGTTTTTCAGTTTTTGCACCGCGTCAACAGCCTCAGCCAATATTGTTCCAGAAGCAAATACATTAATATCGGAAGCGTCAAAAAAAGATATGGCCTTCGATACGTCAATATTTACAGACGGGTCGTATATTTTTTCATCGTGTCCGCGTCCCAGGCGTATGTAAGCAGGGCCGTGATAAGCGTAGGAATCGTTTAATGCGCAAACGGCTTCCTTTGGATCTGCCGGCATATAGATTCTCATATGTTCGAAGGGGCGCATTGCGGCTATTTCTTCTGTGGCATGATGGCTCATGCCAAGTTGGCCATATGCAAAACCGCCTCCGGTGGCCAGTACGGTAACTTCGGCATTGTGATAGCAGATGTCGTTTCGTATCTGTTCCAGACAGCGAAGCGTTGGAAAGTTTCCAATGCCGTATACATATACTTTATAGCCTTCTAACGCCATACCGGCGGCAATGGATGCGGTTGCCTGTTCATTAATTCCCATGTTGAAGCATCTTTCAGGATATTTTTCTATAAATGTTTCTACTACGCTATAACCGGAATCGCCGGTAATCAGTGCAATTCTGTCATCTTGTTTTGCGAGTTCTTTCAATCTTTCAATTACTGTTGTCCTCATCTTAAAGCCTCCAATTCCCGCACTGCCTGTTCATATTGCTCTCCCTGTGGATCCCGGAAATGCCATAAAATATCATTTTCCATGAAGGAAATGCCTTTTCCTTTTACAGTATTGGCAATTACGCACCTGGGCCTTCCGTGTTCAAAGTTTTTAAAAGCTTTTTGCAGCTGCGTTATATCATTGCCATCTTCTACATTAATTGTATAAAAACCGAAACTTTCCCATTTTTCTGTCAGGGGATATAATGCGGTGGCGTCTTTGCAATCTCCCATGCCCTGCATCTTATTGGCGTCGACAATAATTGTGAAATTGTCAAGATGCTGTTGGCAGGCGATCATAGCCGTCTCCCAGATGACGCCTTCTTCACATTCTCCATCACCCACAATGGTATATACGTGGTAATCTTTTTTCTTAGCTTTTCCACTAAGCGCAATTCCACATGCCATGGCGGCCCCATGCCCAAGACTGCCGGTAGAAATCTCAACGCCTGGGACTCCTTTATGGGATACATGGCCGGAATAGGGGCTTCCATCCTGGTAATAATGCTCTAATTCGCTAACGGAAAAGAATCCGCATTCGGCCAGTGCAGCATAGATGGCGATGCCGGCATGGCCCTTGCTCAGCACAAGGCGGTCACGGTCTTCCCATCTGGGTTCTGATGCGTGATAATGCAGCACGTCGTTGTATAAAACGGCGACGATATCTGCGATGGATAATACGGATCCAATGTGAGACGCGTGAGATGCATGGGTCATTTCGACGGCATGTTTTCTGATTCGTTTTGCTAATTCTTTGGTTTCCAAATTGTATTACCTCCTTAATGATGGGTGTTTTCCTGTTTTACTGACGTATGCGAAAATAAGTAACAGACTGATTTGTCTGATGTTTCATCTGCGGCGTTAGCGTTTGCCGGTGCAGATTCTGTTACGCCTGATTCTTCTGTTTTGTGCTGGAAACAATTTCGGTCAATGCGGTCTTCTACGCCTTTCTTATTTAGTATGTATCTTCCATGAAGCAGAACAGGCGTCTGTCAGAAAGTCATTTTCAAACACACGCTGATGTGCTGACCGCTTAACATTCGGACAAATAATGCAGAATAAATTTTCAGTCTCAAGACAGATTGACGACAACGCAGCAGATAAACAAGCAGACAAGTCAAAGCTTCAGTTACTTAATTTTTGTTGTACTAGTTCTGCCAAATTTTCCAGGGCGCCTGTCCTGTTTTCCAATATTCCTCTAGTACCGTCCGGTCATTTACGGTATCCATGGCATGCCAGAACCCGTAATGTTTGTAAGCGTTAATTTGTTTATCAGAAACAAGTCTTTCATAGGGTTCCCGCTCTAATTGTTCCTGTTCATTGGTTAAATATTGAAAAATATCCTGTTCAAAGACAGCGAATCCGGAATTTACCCATGCCTCATCTGTCTTGTCTTTTTCCTGGAAGGTTTCCACAATTCCCTGCTGACCGGAAATCTGGATAGTCCCCCATCTTCCTGCCGGTTTTGCAGCCGTTATTGTCGCTACTTTTTTGTTTTTCCTGTGAAATTCTACGACGTTATCAATATTGATATCTGCAACGCCGTCCCCATAAGTCATCATAAAAGGTTCGTCGTCCAGATATTTTCTGATTTGCATGATGCGTCCGGCCGTGTTTGTGTTTAAGCCGGTGTCTGCCAGTGTGATCCTCCACGGTTCCGCTACGTTTTCATGGATTTTCACTGAATTGTCACTTAGGTTTACAGTAATATCGGACGTCTGGATATAGTAGTCTGTAAAATATTTTTTAATCATTTCCCCCTTATAGCCGCAGCAGATTACAAAATCGTTGTAGCCGTAATGGGAATAAATTTTCATGATATGCCAGAGTATAGGCAGGTCGCCAATCTCTACCATTGGTTTTGGCTTTAAATGCGTCACTTCACTTAGGCGGGACCCTCTGCCGCCTGCTAATATTACAACCTTCATGCCATACCTCTTTGTTCTTCTCCAAAATTCGTTTTGTTTATTGTGAGTGCAGATATTCTTCCAGAGACATTAAGTGCCTGTCTTTTTCGGAAATTTGAAAATTCTGCAGGGGCCAGGGGATATTAAGCGTCGCGTCATTGTAGCGGATACCCGCACTGTATTGCGCATAATATGAACCGCTGTTCATTACAGAAATAGTGGTATTATTTTGCAGTGATATGGTGGCAACTCCAAACCATTCCGGAACATAAATAAGTTTGGGTTCTTTTTCCTCTAAGTGAAAGGTCTGATGTTTACCCAATTGAGAGGATTGACGGTTTAAATTGACTACTGTTATATATGCTTCTCCTGAAAGTACCGTCAGGATTCTCTTTTGCGGCTTATGATCCTGAAAATGAATGCCCCGGAATATTAATTTTTCTTCTCTTATCAGATAAGCTTCTGAGGGGATGAAATTTATTCCATTGTCAGTAAAGGTATTTATTTCAAAATGTTTAATGAATAAATCTTTTGTTCCGATATTAATTTTTGGTATAATCTGTTTGACGTTCTCTAATGAACTATCTTCAAATATAAAGCTGCCCATAATTTGCTCCTGATTTTTTGTAAAAACAAAATTTTCGCAGATTGCCCCAATCTGCGA
>QXWW01000015.1 GCA_009911185.1 Lachnospiraceae bacterium | reverse complement strand
ATAAGTACCTCTTTCTTGATTATTTTCAGTATATCTTATTAGCCACTCCCGTTACAACTTTATTATATCACTTCATACAATAATACCACGCTGATTTTCTCCCGAACTATACATATATCCAGCCAGTTTCTGGCCCTTATTAGAACTAAACTCATATTTCGTGCGTTGCAATCCGTCAAAATCATCAACATAATACATAAGCGGCTCATAGCTCTCAAATCGCTGATTAAAATTCTCGTTATATACCATCACAGATAATACCCAATCTCCAGTAACTATTAGTACAACCACGATAGATAATACGACAAAAAGAATCTTTTTCTTCTTAGATTTCGGTTTCATATCCATATCCCTTTCGACTTTTTGTTGTGTCGGAAAATCCCGATTTGTTAATGGCTCTATTATACGCTTTCCTATTGAAAAAGTATAGCCGGATTTCGTAAAACCTGTCGAGCGGAACCAGCTTGCAAAACAAGGTGATTCCGGGTGGCAAGTCCACTAAAGGGTAGCTGTCGAAGCCTAAGATGGTCAAGCTTTTGTGTAACACTTACAAGGAAAAGTTTTTTGGTATCATGCCTGCATCCTTTTTCAAATGGAGTCACATAATTATTAGATGAGTGTGGGCGGACATGGTTATAATAAACATACACATAAGCCATGGTTGCATGATTCAATTCCCCGGCAGATGAAAAACGGTACTTATGAATAAACTCGGCCTTAAATGTTCCATAAAAACTTTCCATTGGCGAATTGTCATATAGACATCCTGCCCTGTTCATGCTTTGTTTTATCCCCTGCTTTTTGCAATAGTTTGTAAATGCCTGCGACGTATACTGCAATCCCTGATCGCTGTGGAGTATCCGGTTCTTGGGACACTTGTTTCTATCCGGCGCAGTTTAAAGTGTCTGGATTACCAGAGCTGCATCTATTTGACCGCTGTTTCTGGTTGCCGCCACGGATCTGTCATACAGATCTATGATGCTGCAATTGTACCGTTTTCTTCCGTCTTCCAATATCATATAAGTGAAATCTGCACACCATCTTTCATTTGGTTTCTCTGCATGGAACTCCCTGTTGAGATAGTTTTCAAATTTTTTATAGCAGTCCCCCTTCTTATAGGCAGGTTTTTTGGTGTTGCTGTGGATTTGATCTTTCACTCCTGCATGTATTTTAATGTTGTTGTATTGCTCAGGCTTATATTTGCCTGTAATAAATAAACCCTTATCATCCGGTATCCTGGATTACCAGAGTATTCATGGTATATCGTTAGGATTTTATCCTTGATCTGTTCTTTGCGTGCGTAGTATCCTGCTATCCTGTCTTTTCTATAATTATAATAGGCATTTGGATAGATGCCCATGCGGCGCAGAAGCCAGCGGACGCTAAACTCCTGCTTATGCTGGTCAATAAACTGATATTGCTCTAATCAATTTCCTTTGCGAAGAATGCGGCTGCTTTTTTAAGAATGCGATTTCCTTTTTTTGTTCCCCCAGTTCTTTCCGTAATATCCGGTTCTCTTCATAAAGTTCTTTTTGAAATCCAGTTCATAAACTTTGGTTTTTGGCATATGTAACACATTTCCATTCTGTGAGTATATCATTTATTTCCTGTTTGGTATTACAACTTTATTATACCATCTCAACTTCAAACTTCAAGGCGGCAAGCTCTGACAGGGCGGCTCGTACTTCCCCGGATAAGGGGTTATAGGGTGCGCCGTACTCGTTCAGACAGCGGGCAATCTGATTCAAGTTCTGTTTTGGACTTCCGTCAATACCTTTAGTGCCGGGAAAAGGGATTTTGCCAAAGCTGCGAAGAGATTTCTCCCTCTAATACCTACAAAACCACAAAAGGCAAAACGAACGGAAATTTGCGGAAATTTTTTCATTTTCTTTTCAACTCCCACACCACCTAAAAAGAGAAAACTGCCAAACAAAACAGGAAAGATTTTCTCTTTGCACTCCTTTTTCGGACGACTTGCGGATCTGCCAAATGGGAGAGGGAATTTTTTCTATCCCTTTTGCACGGCATAATACTGGCGTTTTTTCAAAATGCCAAAAATGGGCGCAAAAAAACAGGAAACCTTTTCTTGATTCCCTGTTTCGGTATGCCGCTGTGATAGGCGGCAGGTATTCCATTGTATTTACTTATTTTAAGTTCGGCAAACTGGAATTTGTAGTATTCAATCCTATTTCTCAAAAATCACAAAACCATATTCATAAGGATGGTCACAATACACACTTTCTTGCTTATCAGCGTAGTATAACATACCTTTCAGTACCATTAGAAAATCTGCACTGCCTGATAGAATCATGTATTCTGCCAGAAAAAATAGCAGTAATTGATTTGTCACCACCGCAGCTACCGCAGCCCCACCTCCTAAAACAAGTGTAGGCATAGCAGTTCCTAACAGATATTGCCACTTTTTTAACGGTTCGGAGCAAGTGCAGTATGGAGCAATACCACTCCAAATAATTCCAAAATCAATCGAATGAAAATGATTTTTTGTGAACAAACTCCAAGTAATTCCATGTATGAACTCATGCAGAATAACTAGACATAGAATACTCAGAGGTAATGCTACAACATATCCCCAAGAAATACAATCTAAATCAAAACCATTCACATTATAGTACATCCAAAATACGAAAGCCATAAATGGCATCATAATTAAAAAACCTAAATATTTTGCTTGTTGCGTAGTGATAGTTATATCCTTTATTTTATATCCTTTTTGTTGCATTTCAGAACTCAATTTTTCAAAGCTATCTTTACGTTTTATTTCTTTTTCTGTTAATTTTCTTTTATCTTTATCCATGCTTATTCCTCCAAATTCCAGTTTGTTTTTGTTTCCATATATATCCTCCTACATTGCTGCAAAGTGTAAGTCGCCTCCAGACACAATATAACTTATTTCTTTATAAATGTCAAGTATTTCATACATAAAAGAAGAAAAAAATACCATGCTCACTTAGGGAATCAGGAGCATGGCTTAAGATGCTGTGTAGTATACTTTATCTGATTTTTCTTAAAATCAATAATGCAATATCAGCCGTTAAAAGAAACAGGGTATAAACAGTCTGTATCCCATTTGACAACCGAACGATGTTATCCACAGACCATCGTATAAATATTGGGAAAATATTCAGGAGAACAAACAACATGGCAAATGAAATCAGGGAAGCCGTAGCAATAAGCCCTCGTCCTCTTTCATCTCTTCCCTCTCTTGAAAAATAGAAGAATACGAAAAAGCCTAAAAACAGGAAACCAAGCACTGCATTTATTCTCAGAAACATTCTGCTGTCAAATAAAATATTCAACCATTCAATCATTTAACATCCTCCTTAAAGTCAAATAAATCTTCAATCGTAACTTCAAACACTTTTGCTATGCTGTATGCGAGCAGCATAGAGGGATTATAACGATTTCGTTCAAGCTGCATAATTGTCTGTCTTGATACCCCCACCAAATCGGCAAGCTCTTGTTGTGTCATTCTTTTTGTGGCCCGGTAAATATGAATTTTACTGTCAAATTGGTATTTGCTCTTGTTCGCCACTGGCTCACCGCCTTTCATTGCTTTTAATTTCTCATGCGGCTATAAGCATAACATATTTCATACATTTTGTAAAATAAAAATATAAAGATACAGTGATGAGGAACTAATTTATTTGTTTCTTCAACAAATCCTTGGTTTTTTATTTTCTGAACTTTATCCACTTTGAAACAATTCATTCCTTCTGTTTTCCATTTCAGCTAAGCCTGGAAAACCATTTCAGAAAAATGTGCATTATTCTCTTATTCCATCTTTCATTCCACCACCACCTGTGTTAAAATAACCTTGTTATTCCAGATACACCGTTGTGTATTTGAATATGTAGGATACATCTTCATCCGTTACTGTCAGTCGGCGAAAACTTTCCAGTAACCATGAAAATGTATTTTTTATTGTCCGCTTCAGCTCTTTTATATAGGGGTTCCATGCCAGATAAAGCTGCATTAGAATATCTGATATCTGTGTAAGCAAATAGTGGTTCTTCATCGCATTGCTGTTCTTGCTCTGTTTTTCCCTGCAACTTCTTCCACATGGTTTGCATAAAAAGCATTCCCTTTTTCTTTACATATTCTAATCTGGCTTGTGCTGGCATCTCCGGCTTTTATCCGTTCAAAGCTTTCATCCAGTTTCTTCTGCCGCATATCCTTTTGTGTGAATATATACTCCCAATGGTATTTTTCCCTGCATAGTTTCATGAACGGTTCTGTCGTGTACAACGCATCTGCCTGGATACCGATTGGGAGCCACGGATATTCTTTTTTTATCTTTCTTAAGAGCCGTTTTGCCGCATTTATTTCACAATCCTGTTTATTTACATCTTCCATTTCATTCTCAATAAATTCTGTTCCAAGGCTGATGATAACAGAATCACCTAACACAATCTTCGCTACCAGGGCTTTATGATAATACAGTTTCGTTGTTTTCCATCATCCGTCTTTCTTGTAGTGCAAAGACAATTCTCACAATGCTTTTCTTTAAAAATTATATCTATCTTCCCGTTTTGATTACAAGCGGAATATCTAGAGAAATCCACGGTCAAATCGCCATGTTTCCATATGTCGGGTTCACCCTTTACCCCTGCCCGACGCAGCAATGCCGTGATACGTTTCCCTAGCACTACCATCGAAAACGGCTTTGTCATATAACCTCCGCCAGACAGTCAAAGCTCGATACCCGCGTATATTCATCCTCTAACGCGGTAAGCACGATAACAGGCATCCGGCTTGTCCTGGGACGGCATTTAATACCGCAAGCCCTGACATGGTGGGCAGCATAATATCAAGAACGATTAAATCTATCGTATTCTGTGAAAAAAGTTCCAAAGCCTCCACTCCGTCATATGCCGATTTGATTTCGTGCCTCACTTCCTGCAAATATTCAAAAACGGCTTCGTTTGTGTCTGCATTATCTTCTACAATCAATATCCTTGCCATAAAGACCGCTTCCGCGTTTATCTTATCATCTCCATGTGTACGGAGTATGAATTTCATCATTTTTCCATTTAAGCCTGCTACACCTATTTATAATAAACCCATTTTCGCCATTCAACTGTGCAAATACGAATTATTATCGCCACTCTACAGAAATGCAATTTCCTGTTTCAAGAGACTTCACCTCGTTTAAGAGGAACTCACATTTCAATACAATATATAGAGTAAAAATTATCAATACAGGCTGTGAAAAAATGAGCGAAACGGTAACAAACTTTGATTTTCTGGAATTAGGGCAGGCGATTATGAAAGCCCGTGAGCAGCAAAGGATTACAAGAGAGGAATTAGCAGAGGAGCTTGGCATTTCAGCAAGACATTTACAGTCCGTGGAAAAAAGGGGCAGTATCCGAGTTTTCCCCTGTTCATCCAGCTTGTGACAATATTCCACATATCCGTAGACCAATACATTTTGACTGTCCGACTGGAAAAACAACCCTGCGCCGACAGTTAGATGCACTCTTTGATACTTTTACTTTTGATAATTCAGAGCTGACTATCATAGCAGGGACAGCACAAGGGATCTGTAAGGCAAAAGAGCCAGAAGTGTAAAACCTCTGGTCTTTTACCGCAGCAAAGGCATATTTCCTGTCAACTTGTTAATCTGCTTTTTATTGCCGCAAATTGCGATGCCAATATATTTTAATTCACTCTCTGAGGTACTTGCCATTTTACCAATAAACTCATCATACGTCTTACACCCCCTTGCCAAATCAGAAAAATCAACAACCACCAGTTCAGCAAATTTCGGCTCAAACAGTTTTGTTCTGAGCGTTTTCAGTACCTCCGTATTTCCCTTTAATATCGGTACTGGAAACTGTATAATTCCCATGTGGGAATTGCCCTCTAAGTCTGGCACATCATTCCCGACAACATCTGGCATTTTCATTCCCATTGTAATGCCGAGGATAGCGGCAGTATTAGCGATAATCCCAATCGGCAAATTTTCATTGACCACAATTACACATTTTTCATTCTCTACATTCATTTTTATTTTCCTCTTTTCTTAAATCGGAATTTACTTTCCGAAAGAAACAAGCCAATTAAAGTAAGCCCTATTCCTATCGCTGCCATCCATGTGATTTCTTCCCTTAACACAATCATGGATGTGACAACGGTAATGACTGGAACGATATAGATATACACGCTTGTCTTAACAGCCCCAAGCATTTTGACAGCATAATTCCAAGTAACAAAACAAAGGGCTGACGCACCAAGACCTAAATATACAAGATTTAGAATATACACTGGATTTATAAACTTCTGCACATTCAATCTAAAATCAAAAACAAAAAGGAATGGGAGCATGAAAAGTATTCCGTATGTAAATATCCTCTTTGTCGTTTGAAGCGTATGATATCCATAGCCGCTGATTTTTTTTGTAAGCAATGAATACACTGCCCATACGAACGCCGCAACAACCGCCAGAATATCACCAACAGGGTTCAGCTCCAATTCTGAACCGCTGAAACTGATTAGACATATTCCTGTCATAGCGACGATGAAACCAATAAAAAATTGTGTTTTCAGTTTTTCTTCTGTCTTTCGGAATATATGGGATAAGACGGCAGTAAAAAACGGAGAGACAGAAATAATAACGCCAACATTAGAAGCTGTCGTTACGGTTAATGCTATGTTCTCAAGCAGGTAGTATAAGCATATCCCGCATAGCCCCGCCGCAGCAAATGTAAACTCCTGTTTTATATCCTTTATTCTTAATCGTTTCGGGTGAACGGCTATCAACACAAGCAGCCCAAGTAAAAATCTGAAAAACAGTATCTCTATCGGCGTAAAATCTGCAAGCAATATTTTGGTAGATATAAATGTCGTTCCCCATATTACAATCGTAACCAGAGCTGCAATATGCCCTGTGCCAGTTCCCTTATCCATGATTCCTGCTACCCTCCTTAAAAATGCGTCTGTATGCGGCAGGCGACAGTCCTATAAACATATGAAAAAAACTAGAAAAATGGCTTTGGTCTGAAAATCCTGTCTGTATGGCGGCATCGACCGGGGAAACGCCTTGCTCTAACAACTCTTTTGCTTTGTTTATCCGAACGTTTTGAAGATACCTGTACGGCGTAAGCCCTTTTGACTTGGTAAATGCACGGAGCAATGTCGATTTACTAAGCCCGCTGCGTTTACATAGTTCTTCCAATGTGATATGTTCCGCAAAATGCTCTGACATAAAAACGAGAGTCTCCTCAATTTCTTTACTGCACTCTGGAATGCCGGCTGAGAATGGCTGTCCGTACTGCTCTATAAGCAAAGAAATAAGGAGCAGCAGCATTTCTTCTTTCTCAAATTCTTTCGAGTCGTCCATGATCATCTGATGCAGCGAATGAAGATAGCATTGCAGCTCATCATCTTCTATTACATTCTCAGAAAAACCAAGCAGCATCCTTTGTCCTGTGATTTCTTCCACTAAGTACAGCATTGTTTCTTTAGAAATATTCAGCCCTCTATAATCCAGCCTTCCTCCGTCGCATTGCACACAACTATGATTGTCATTTGGGTTAAACAGAAGAATGTTTCCCCGTCGTATCGTATATTCCCTGTTCTTACAAGATAAGCAGCGTGTTCCTGTTTCTATAAATCCAATCACATAATAATCGTGAAAATGATTTGGAAATGGCTGGTTGGTTCCCTCAAAGCGGTACGCTTCGAGATGTAAATCATCATCATAGCAGACTGTCCGCACTTCTTTCTGCATTAATAACACCTCCTTGCACACCCATTATACTCTGTAAATTTCACAATTTCTTGTATGATATCTTCATTTTCAAAAAATTGCAACCGTGCAAAACAGAAAGGCCAGAGATATGAAATCCTCCAGTGTACTGACCACTTGACGCTTAGACAAATTGCGAAGAATAAATTTTCAGTCTGCAAGGCAGATTTCTGATGGCGTAGTGGTGGCTACATCGATTGACGACAACGCAGCAGATGATCAAGCCGTTATCTGATATGATTTACGTTGGTTTAATAAACAACTATGCCATAACCGCAGATTAAATTATTTCAGACTCGATAACTTTGCCTGCACACAAGCTGTTCCATTTTAACAGATTATCAGCGAAAATCACATCCACCTTTCCACTGTCTTTCAGCCATGATAAATAAGAACGCACCGTACTCCCGACCAAAACATATTGTTCAAAATTCATAATCAAATGATATTCATCAA
Source organism: Lachnospiraceae bacterium (assembly GCA_009911185.1). Taxonomy (GTDB): domain Bacteria; phylum Bacillota; class Clostridia; order Lachnospirales; family Lachnospiraceae; genus Petralouisia. Next base: position 77,598 of record QXWW01000015.1, on the reverse strand, counting down.
AAATCTGCTTCAATAGCATTTCAAAACACATTGGCGTTTTGAGGATAGACTGTATCTTACCTGCAACGTCAAAAACTTTCTGACGGTTAAACTGTACCAGTTCTTTGACGTTATCCGTCGCATCCGCATGGGCTGGCACAAACATTGCCGCTTCCATAGCTTCCACTTTATCCAATGTGTTCAGATATTCAGCCACATCATAAATGAATGCAATCTGATATTTGTCCAATGTACTTTTGCTGCTGACGCAGTCAGCAAGAAAAACTACATCATCTGGCGTGCGGATGCCAACCATATCAAAAAAGTGTCCACGCAAAGGAATAACCTCCAATTCTCCCGGAAAGTCATAATCTGAAATATCCACAACATCACTTTCGGATGCCAGCAGGAATTTATGCCTTAAATCTCTACAAGGGTATCCGCCATATAGGAATGACGGCTCTAAAATAGGGTGCTTAGTAAATGCTGCCTCAATACCGTCTGCAAATATTTTGCAGCCTGTCTGCTGCTGCAAATATTTATTCCCTCCAATATGGTCTGCATTAGAATGTGTATTGATAATGCCTTTCAAATTCCATCCATTTTCATTCAGTATCTTACGCACTTTTCTGCCTGCGTCTTTGTCATTTCCGCTGTCTATCAGATAAACTTCCGTATCACTTACTTTATAGATGCCTATTTTTGCAGGACAATTGATGTAATAACTTTGCCTGCCCACTTGATATAATTCAAACATTTTTTTCCTCTCATTTCTGATAAAATATTAGGTTATAAACGCTGCAAATATCCTCATACGGGTTTCGATACGAATGGAGAATATTCGCTTCAAAACGTACCGCCTGCTTTTCTTCTAATGTGATTCTTGTCCCGTTCAAAATCATATCCAGCTTTCCATGACTGACAAATACATATTCCTCAACCCCGTCATTATGTTTCTCTGAGTCATGCTGACAGCCAGAATCAAATTCAATGTAAAAAGCTTCATAACTGCGGATGGGGTCGAATGCAAAAAGTGTATATGCCCTCATTGTGCCGTTTTCTTCTACTACCATATTTTGTTTTTGCAAATCAACTATTGTGTATTCCGCTCCCTGTTCCTGCAAAAAAGACGAAAATGGTATTTTCATGCCTGTTGCGATTTTCCAAAGGGTATTTACTGTCGGGGACGACTGCCCCCTTTCAATTTGTCCAAGCATCGGTTTACTAACGCCCGTTATTTCTGCAAGTTTGTCTAATGTCATATTTCTGCTCTGACGGACTGCTTTCAGCCGTTGCCCAATTATCATATTATCCATAAATAGCCTTTCTGTATCTGTTATAATATATTTTAGTATACTATAACATACTTTCCACAATAATTCAAATCATATGCAAAAAGCGCTAAATATGCCTATCACTTTCTTAAACTCTGGAAAAATTAGCGTAGCCGTTGTAAAATATCTAACAGGAGATGATGACACATGAAAATAAGGGACGATTACACCTGCCCTTTAGAGTTAGTTCACGATATGAGCATAGGAAAACGGAAACCCATTATATTATGGCGGCTTCGGCTGGGGCGACTTCTCTTTCCAAGTTGGAGCATGATATTGAAGGCATCACACAAAAAATGCTTTTGGAGCATTTAAAAGAACTTATGGAATATGGTCTTGTTGATAAAAACTCTCATTCTGGCTATCCATTACACGTTGAATATTTTTTAACCGAACCGATGGGAACACAAATAAGTGGGTAATTTACGCCTTTCTATATCCTTGTTATTATGTTCCTATCATAACAGAACAGGAGATTATGGATATGATTATTACAAGTACAGGCATTATGAACGGATTCATCCAAAAACAATACGGCGGGCATGGTACACAATTTAATGAAAATAATGTTCCATCTTATTCCCTGCCCTTTAAAATTGAAAAAATACCAGAGAATACATCTTCATTCGCATACATATTAGAGGATAAAGATGCTTATCCAGTTGTTGGTTTTACATGGATTCATTGGTTAGGGGCAAATCTGCAAAGGGAAGAAGTGAAAGAAAACGAAAGCCAAACAGCAACTGACTTCATACAAGGGACAAACAGTTGGATAAGCATACAAGTGAATCAGCAGAAAAGGGAGCAGGCAAGTTATTATGGCGGCATGACACCTCCAGATAAAGCACATACATATCCTTGCCTTCCATATTTTCTAATCAATCCGAAAATGATAACCCGCTCCCCATACCGTTTCTATAAATTGCTGTTTTCCGTCCCTTTCTAAATTTATCCCTAAGACGGTTAATAGGCACTGTCTTCGTCGCCGTATCTCCAGGCAAATCCATTGCCCATATTCTTTATAGCAAATACTTTGTTTTTATATAAATGAATAATTGAAACCTATCTGTTTGCATGTTAAAATCAAACCAAATAGTTTCATTTTTATGAGGAGGACGTTATGGAAATACGAGTATTGCAATATTTCCTTGCCATTGCAAGGGAACAGAGTATCGTCCGTGCCGCTGAATCTCTGCACCTGTCCCAACCCACCCTCTCCACACAGATCAGGCAGATGGAAAAAGAACTGGGAAAGCAGCTTTTAATCCGCGGCACAAAAGGCTCCCGGAAAGTAACACTGACAGAAGAAGGCATGATATTAAGAAAACGGGCGGAAGAAATCATCGATCTGGTACAGAAAACAGAAAATGAGATTGCCTTATCAGACAGCATCATCGTCGGGGATGTCTATATTGCCGCCGGCGAAACAGATGGCGTCCGCCTGTTGGCAAAAACCGCCGGAAAGCTCCGGAAAGATTATCCGGGCATCCATTACCGAATCTCCAGCGGCAATGCAACATTTGTGAAAGAGCATCTGGATAAAGGTCTGATTGACTTTGGCATTGTGTTTGGGCCGCCTGACTTGAAAAAATATGACGCTTTGAGATTTCCGTCTAAGGATATATGGGGAGTTTTAATGCGAAAAGACGATCCCCTGGCAGAAAAAGAATCCATTTCACCGGAAGACCTCTGGGATCTGCCTCTTATCATTTCCCAGGAGCAGTCAGACGGCGGCGAACTGATTCAGTGGATGCAGCGAAATCTTTCCTCCCTGAACATTGCAGCCGCTTACAACCTCTTATTTAACGCTTCCCTTCTGGTGGAGGAAGGTGTTGGATATGCCATCTGCTTTGACGGTATCATTAATACCTCCGGCAACAGCAGTCTATGCTTCCGCCCCCTAACTCCAAGACTTGAAGCAGGAATGAGCGTTATCTGGAAAAAATACCAGATTTTATCAAAGCCTGCTGAAAAATTCATCCAGACACTTCGTGCCAGCTTGAATGAAGAATAACTGCAGAAACTGATGCGGGCGGCGACTTCCGTTTTATACCAAAATATCCATACCATTATTCTCCGATTGAAAATGTCACCGCCACATCACCATCTCCCAACGCGTCTTCCCAGCCTGAGAGATCTTCAACTTTCCCAAGCTTTGTATAACTCCAGGAATTTGAGCCATAAAAAATCACAATCTGGTTATTATTATACAGAACAATGTCTCCGGCCTGCGTTGTCAACTGTCTGTTATCCGATGGAAGCTCCCTGCCAAGAGGCCCGACTTTTTCAACCCCGGAATAATCACTCATCTGAATGACTACCGGTTCTTCTTCCATCATGCTGACAAAAGCGTCTGCCGCCACATTATCTTCCAGTGTTGCTGTAAAAATCTGATTTCCTGCCTGTAAATTTAATCTCATTTCTGCATCCTTTCTATCGAAAGATTCCTGCACCGGAACATTCTCTGCCTTGTCATTTGTATTTTCTTTCTGTTTTGATGTTCCACAGGAGCATAAAACGCATATCATTAAAATACATTGAAAAACAGTAGTCCATTTTTTCAACCTCATGCCTCCCTGTTATCTTACTGATTTCCCCATCTCAAAAGATTTTCTTAGTCCCGGATGCCCCTCAATTTCACCTGCGTCGTTCACACCGCCTGCAAACACACTGCCTGCAAGCCTGGCTCGTTCAAAACATGCAATCCACCCTTCCAGTCCGCTGACTGCCCGGCTGTCTACTCCTTCTTGATCTTCCGCAGCAGCAGACAACATATAAATTTCCTGAAAAGCATAATCGGAACCATAAAGGGAATTGGCACGGTCTAACAGTGTTTTCATTTGTCCTGCCATCCCGTAATAATAGATTGGCGTAGCAAACACAATTACATCCGCATCGTGCATCTGCCTTACAATCTCCACTGCATCATCATTTATCATACACGTCCCAGCTTTCAGGCACGCAAGGCATCCCCGGCAGAACCCAAATGTTTTACCGCGCAGGCTTACTTTCTGAACATGGTTTCCCGCTTCTTTTGCGCCATCTATAAACGCATCCGCCAATGCTTCCGAATTACTGTTACCGCGCAGACTCGTTGAAATAACTAAAATATTTTTTCCCATTTTTCACTTATCTCCATTTCTATCTATTCATTTACCCCAGACAGGATCTGGCGTAAAACTATAGCAATACCAGACAAACACAAAAGTGCCCGATTTTTTTGAACGAAACATGCCGCAGCCGTTATCGCTCCGACTGCTCAAACTGGAATACCGAACATGAACCCCATGAAAACGCCATGCAGCAGATAATCCATCGCCCCACCTCACTTTTTGTATCTGCTGATGTTACGCACAGATACGGGTTTCTTTTTTCTGCCCGGCTCGGCTATTTATCACAAGCTCACCTTTTGAATCAACATCATCCCGAATAATCTCACCAACCGCCAGAACAGCAATACGGCCGGATAACGGATTTTTAATGCTGACTACCTCTGTTGTCACCGTTGCATCCACTTCTGACTTTTCAAAGGCAAGATCCGTATCAACCATTTCACAGTTGATCAGTTTCAGATTTTTACAGTAACACAACGGCTGTGTCCCAATGATCTTACAGTCTATAAGCGTCAGCCCTTCTGAATACCATGCCAGATATTCACCTTTTATCACACTGTCTTTTACCGTTATATTTTCTCCATGCCAGAAAGCATCCTTTGTATCAAAAACACAGTTCTCAAAAGCGGCATTTTTAATATACTGAAAAGAATATTTTCCCTGAAAGGTTACTTCTTTAAACACAAGATTCTCCGAGCGCATCATAAAATACTCGCTGACCGCCGTAGTATTTTCCATGCGGATTCCCCGTACAGACCACCCAAACTCCGGAGAGATAATGTCACAGTTTTTGATTGTTACGTCTGCACACTCCCTGAATGCCTTGATCCCGTGCAGCTTACTGTCCGTAACTTCCACATGTTCGGAATACCACAAAGCCGCCCTGCAGTTTTCCGTCATCTCTGCGTCTGCAATCTTAAGCCCACGATCATGCCAGAACGGGTAGCGCAGATTAAAAAAGCAATGTTGCGTTTCTACATTTCTTGCTTCTTTCAATGCACTTTCCCCGTCTGCCGGTCCGTCAAAGGAACAATTCCTTACTACAACGCCATTGCTTCCATATAATGCCCGCTCCATGTCAAAAGACTGATTTTCAATCACCTTCATTGTCATTTCTTCCATTGCGATTTCCTCCACTCTTTCTATAACCTGAATATTTTGTTTAAGTATCAGCATAAACAACGCCCGATTTGAAACACCAGATAATCCAGGCAGTCTATTTGTTTTTCTTCCTCATGCACCTTGCTTAAGATACTTTCCCTGTGTTCATTCAGCAAATCTAAAAGCCCTTTCTTATTTCCCTGTGCAATGCAGGCAAGGCACCTCTCAATGATATCCTGGCTGCAGCCCGCATCCCTCATATTTTGAATGACGGCTTCCTCCCCGCTGTATGAAGTCATCTTTTCCAGATTTTTTATTTTCACATCCATCATCCCCACCGTTCTAACGTCTGCTTGTTTGTCTTTCTGGTTCTATTATAAGTCCCTATACAAAGAATAGCAAATACTTATAACCAATTCATTTTAATAGAAAAATCCTATTGAAAATTGCAAATACTATATCATGTACCTGTTATCTTTCAGGCTTATAGCCCCCTCATGCTCTGTCTGCCGTTTGGCGGGCTGCATGGCCATCCATGCAAAGCTTTAGCCTTCATAGTAAAAGCAGGATGGGTCTCCTGCCTTTATCAAATCATTACACTGCATACTATATTTTAGATTTTCCATCTTAATCTAAAAACATTGTAACGCGGACACTGCCTTTTCCAAGCGCCTTTCTTAACTCTTTTCCTGTGATGTCATTTATTCTGCCAAGCCTGGTAAGCTCCCATGAATTAGAAGCATAATAAATAACAAATTGATTTCCCTGATATAAGATCAGATCACCCGCTTTTGTATGAATCTGTTTATCGTTTCGGGGCAGTTTCACACCTAATGGACCTACCTTTTCCATATCTGCATAATCGTTCATTCTAATTGATAAAGATCCTTTGGCAAGCAGTTCCTTTAATGCACTGGCTGATGAGTTGTCAGTCAATGTTGCAGTAAATATCTGCTTCTCTATTTTAACGTTTATCAGGTTATCTCTCACTTTCACATGAACCCAGGATGTTTTCTTGCTTCCATCTATTCCCTTCACAGTCACAGTAATTTTAGCGCTCCCTGCTTTTTGGGCTGTGACTATCCCTTTTTTACTAACCGTTGCAATGCTTTTTTTTCGTGATTCATATTTTATGCTCTTTATCGATTTTGCCGGAAAACCACCTATGTTGAGTTTTACTTTGCTGCCTGTCCCTATTGTAAGGTCCCTCTTTGTCACATCACGGTTATTTGCCCGCAGCACAACTTCCTTTTCCTTTTTTATCGATACCGCTTTCACCTGACTGCTTTGATACGGAAATACTATCATAACAAGCGCCAGTATCGTCATCCATAGTACAGCCTTTTTTCCCGTCCTCATCATTCATGCTCCTTTTCGTTATTTCCTGCCCAAATACTGCATTGTCAAAATCAATTTACTGTAATGCAAGTAACCCCCGTACCAATAACCAGTCCAAGGATAATTTCCAATGTCTAACAGGACAGTAGCCGCCAACCTACAGGCCAAAATAATCCCAGAGATAAACTGCCTCCCTATCATGTTCCAGTCATTGCCACACTTACAATTATTCCTTATTTAGACGCTCTGATTCTGAATCTTATGCTTGCTTTCTTTTTGCTTCCATCTGTTGCTTTCGCCGTAATAAGGACAATTTTCCCTATGCCTGTTTTTTTCGCTGTCACCTGGCCCCTAGAGTTTACTGTCGCATATTTCTTATTGGACACGCTCCAATCTAATTTCTTATTTGCCTCTTTCCCGGTAACAGAAACAACGGCATGTACTTTTACCTTTTTACCAGTTACAAGGGTTTTTGTCCTGCTTTTTAGCGCAATCTTTTTAACTGTATGGGGCATGACCGTTATTTTGTATCTGCCTTTTACACCAGAACCGTCCCTTGCTTTTGCCGTAATGGTTGCTGTACCTTTTTTTCTCCCGGTCACAATGCCGTCTGCTGTTACAGTCGCTACCTTTTTATTCGATGATGTCCATTTCAGCCTTTTATCCAACGCATCCACTGGCGAAACAACAGCTTTCAGCTTAACACTTTTTCCTTTGGCAAGCCGTGCCACATTTCCGGTCAATTTGAGTGTACGCACTTCTATTGTATTCTGATCTGGTTGTCGTTCGGCTAAGTCCGGAGGCTGCTCAGACGGCTTCTCCTCTGGTTGTTTACCTGGCTCTTCCGGTTGTTGCTCAGAGTTTTGCAATTCCAGATTTTCATAAGCCATTCTCAAAGCAGCTATTGTCTGATTCATTCTATCTTCTGTGTACCCGCCTGCCAGCTTTAACATTTTCGCGTCCCTTAATGCATTCTGATAGATGTTGAAGCTTTCCACCGTATATCCGTCGCTGTCTGCCTTGCTGCAATTTGAGATTTCTTTTTCCAGCACGGATTCCAACGTGACAAGCCCCATTTTTGCATCTTTCAGACATTTAATAGCAGTCTGTACATTTTCAGACACTGTATTCTGGTTTTCCAGGGTATCTTCTGCTAATCCCAGAGCATATTTAAATACCTTCCAGCTTTCCGCCGTATATCCTTTCTCCAATATGGCATTTGCTTCGCCATAGAGTTTCCGCAGTTCTTCTTTCACGTCAACAGAACTTTCTTCATCCAACCGGAAAGACACTGTTACATTTCCGCCACCCAAGGCTTCGGCAAGCCCCGTTGCATCTTCCATACGTCCCAAAGGTGTATAGCTGTAAGAAGTTTCAAAATCCTTATAAAACAGCACCAGGCAGCTCTGACCGTACAACATCAAATCTCCTGTGTGAATTGCAGAAGGCCTTTCCGGATTCGTCGGCAGGCTCTCCGAAAAATAATAGTATTTCTCATTGCTGTTAAGTTCGTTCATTTCCAGCGTCATCGGCATCTGTTCCAGCCATGCCTCTGCCGCTGTATTGTCATATAATTCTGCAGAAAAATCCTGTTCTCCCACAGTAATCCAAATACGCTGCCGACCAACATCCTGATTGGCGGCTTTCACTCTATCCGGCGACAATAAAACACAAAAACTAAAAATTATCGACAGCATCCCTGCTGCCTTTCTTCTGAAATATCTCATATTTCTCTCCATTCCTGTCCTTTATGGCATACAAAATCTAACCCCGTAAGGGTTCTGGTAACATACATGCTCCCTTGAAACATTCTCACATTTCGCATATGCATCCGCATGAGCAGTTTTCTATTTATGCTATTCTCCGCCAGCTTTGGTATTCCGATTCAAAATTATACAATGAGTTTCTTCCGAATCTCTGTTTTACTGCTATTTCTATTCCCTTCAGCTCTAACCGTTTCTATTTGCTCTATAGGATTCAATACTTTTGTCGATTCCCTTTTCCAAAGAAACATGCCAAGCGGAATCACAACCGCCTCCGCTAACACAAACGACATCCAGATCAACGACAGATTCCCAAGCCTTGATAAAACCGCAATAAACAGAACTGGATCTAAAATCAAATTAGTAACGGAAACGGCTGATAATGTAAACAAAAACAAAGAAGATTTTCCGCTTGCCATTACAAAGCGGTCAAACACCCACTGCCCCATCATGCCCAGAGAACCAATCATACAGATGCGCAAATAGGGGATTCCGTAGTCCATAATCACCTCGCTGCCAAAGCCTGCCACTTAAAATATGTTGCCAAAGTAAAAATCTCCAAAACAACAATTAGTAGCCATGCCAGAAATGCCAATACCAGTGCAGCCGACGCCGTCCTTTTTACTTTTTCTCCATCCTGCTCTCCTAATGCCTCAGAAATTACAGCGTTTAATCCCACCGCTATTCCAAGTCCCATAGCAGACATGAGTATCTGTACCGGCGCTGCCAGTGACAAAGCTGTTAAAGCATCTTCGGAAACTCTGGACACAAACACACTATCTACAAAATTATAAAGGGAATTGATAAGCAGAGAAACCATTAGTGGAACGCCTGTTTTTAAAACTAACCCCGATATCTTTGCCGTACCCATACTGTTTTCTGCCTGTTCTATTTGCTTAAATTCCGTTTTCATTTTCAATCCTTTCTTTCAAAAATAAGCATTTATTGTCGACGTTTAGAGGCAGTTTTAAAAAAATTTTTCCAATTACTTTTTCAGACGTATTGGTTTCTGGTTCTTAACAATGTTTTGTTCCTTTCTGTTAATTATTATATGTTTCTTCTCATTCAATATCAAATACTTATATTTTATGCACTTCAATAAGAAAATCCTATTCATTTACAACCGCTGCGCTTTGCACATAGGTTGCCTTTCCACTCCAGTCAATGGAAAATTTCTTAAAATCTTGTGTTGCGATTGCAAACTGCTTAAAGCTGCCGTCAATATTTGAATATTTTGCTTTTACAGCATCAAAATATTTTTTATCAGTTATAACTCCTTCTAAAGCTAACCAGCAGCCGTTGTAATAAACCTCTGCCCAAGTATGGATAATAAGCTTTGGAACAAGAAAAGAAATTAAGGCGGATGTTGCACCACGCTGAAAATCTTTTAAAACTTCATAATCCTTTGCTTCTGCACCAAAAGTGATTTTACAGACCTCATCTAATCACCGTCTATGCGCTCATATAATCCTATCCAAGCAGCCGCATTCTTCGCAAAGGAAATCGATTAGAGCAATACATGAGCGGGGCAGGAGATCCATATTGAAAAAAGGATGCAGGCATGATACCAAAAAAACTTTTCCTTGTAAGTGTTACAAAAACGCTTGACCACAACAGTCCTTGTCACAGACAACCTCAATATCCATACAACAGCTTCGTTATATAAGGCATTCCCTCCGGAAGAAGCCCGTAGGCTGGCAGGGCGGTTTGAATGGCATTACACCCCAAAACATGAGAGTTGGCTGAACATGGCGGAAATTGAAATTGGCATTATGAGCCGCCAAGCACTCGCAAAACCACTGTCAGATTTGGAAAATTTTAAAGAGCCGGTCCGCATCTGGACAGTTAAGAGTAATGCTGAAAACAAAAAAATAAACTGGCAGTTTACAGCTGCTGATGCAAGAATAAAATTAGCCAACGTATACCCAACAGTACTCTAAAAACTGTTCGGATGGAGTACTAGGACCGTAATGGTGAGTTTGAGCCTAAGCTCATCCCGAAATACCAGCGCGATATCTCCTACATTGAGGAAAAGGTAATCTCCCTGTATGCACGCGGGATGAGTATAAGGGACATCCATGACCAGCTGAATGACCTGTATGGGATTGAGGCGTCAGCAGAGATGGCCAGTAAAATCACAGACAAAATCCTCCCACAGGTCAAAGAGTGGCAGTCCCGCCCACTGAATCCGGTATACCCCTTTGTCTTTATGGACTGCATCCATTACAAAGTTTGGGAAGAAAGGCGGATATTAAGCCGTGCAGCTTACGTGGTCTTAGGCGTTACCATAGATGGCCACAAGGAAATCCTAAGCATCACTGTGGGGGCGAATGAAACAAGCAAGCTCTGGCTGGGGATGTTAAACGGCCTGCACAACCGGGGCGTGAAGGATGTGCTGTTCTTCTGCTTGGACGGGCCGCCGAGGTTTAAAGAAGCCGTATAGGCAGTGTTTCCCCAAAGCAGAAATACAAAGATGTGTCATCCACATGCTGCGCAATTCATTCAAATATGTCATTTACAAAGACCTGAAGAAGTTTCTTAAAATGCTGCATTTTTTATCCATTCTTTTTCCGGTCATAATTGCCATTTACTCCTTTCGAATGAAGAAGCCCTGGTGCAGTATTATGATACTACATCCAAGGCTGTTTTTCCATTGATATTTATCTGTATTCCATATCTATATTGATATGGTCTGGTTTAAAAATTTCTCAAACAGTTTACGCTTTATCATAGTCCGTCCACCATTTTGAACTACAAATTTATAATCTGAATCTACATATTCATTTACTATTTTGTGCATCTTATTTTTACCAAGATTGAAATATAATGATATTTGCTTTGTAACATCCAAAGAGCAACCACATTTCGAACGAGCATCTGCTTTATCGCTAACTTCAAAACCACAGTCAAAACATTTAATTTATGACAATCCGTCACCCTATCTTATTCCTTTTTATTAGGTATCTGATTATCTAACTTCTGATATGCTGACATAAAATCTGAAACAGCCACACTCTTATTGGAACTATACTCACTGTAACTTCCTGACGGAATAACAGCAAGTTCCATCAAAGTATTATAAGCATCATATAAATCAGAAACAGTATCATAGCATTTTTCGAGTCCTTCAGGCACAGTTTGCAAATCTTTTATTAACTTCTTAACCGTTTTCTGATTATCCTCTATTCTCTTTCTTGTTTTTGAAGTATCGTCGTCTAAATACAAATTAAAAAGAGCATCGTTAAAATCATCATAAAATTCCCCTTGACCGTTATACTTTCTAGTAAATATGTCAGTTTCACTATCCTCTTGTTTATAGATAGAATTTCCCCATACTTTTAAAGTTAGATTACATAATGATTCTGCATCGCTTCCCCCAGCAAGCATATAAATTTGAATCGACACCAAATCATTAATATACGCATTATAAGATTCTATATACTCTTTTTCTGCTTTTTTATCAGAATAAACTTTATATCCAACACCTCCACCTATACACAAAACAAGTATTATAGCCACTGCTGCAATAATACCTTTTGTCTTTTTTGCCATTTTAACACCAGCAACTTCTACTTGCTGTGGCCTCGTAACTTCTTCCGCCTTTTTTTCAACTGGACAACCACAATTAGGACATTCTATATCTGTTGAAGACAATACCGCTCCACATTCAGAACATTGTACTATTTCTGGTTGGTCCTCAATAAAAACCTTTCCACAGTGAATACATTTCTTTGCTTTATCAGAAATTTCACCACCACATTCAGAACATTGTATCATAGCCATAACTCTAATCCTCCCATAAGATTATATTATCTATATTATACCTCACAAATGAACCATTTTCCACAATTTTCTACATAAACCGAGAATCTTGTGCCGTGCATAAGATTCACGTTCACCATATTGTACTTATCATCAGCCATAATGTCTTGTACAGGCAGATTATCCATATCATTCGGCACATGAAATAATCTATCCTTAAATTCGTTCTTCTTCATAAGTTATTCCACATATCTGATACTTTTGTAAATGGCATATCTATGAATTATACTTCTGTTACTCATTATATAAAATAGTGAAAGAAATGTAACTGAGAATCTTCTATGGAATATGGTAATCTGAACATGCGTATAAACGAAATATTGGAAGAAAAGGGTATCAGCAAGAATAAAATTTGCAAAGGTCCTGATATTCTACGGACTAATTTCAACAAATATTACCATGACAATATTACTCGTTTTGATACTGGAGTGATTTGTAAGTTGTGTTGGTAAGTTCTATTAGTAAATATCAACATTTCAAGGTTTGTGTCAGCTTCCTGCCGCGGCTAGACGAAAAGTATTCTAATCATAAATCTTTCCTTTCTCAAAATACCCGAAAACGCCGTGTTTTGGCACGTTTTGGGGACTTGTGATTTTTATTTCAATACCCTCGTTTTTCTACACTTTTTGCAAAATGAGGCAAATCACATCCCTCATTCGTAGTCTTTCCGTAATCAGGTAAGGGGAAACTGCACTGTTTTCCGACGGGATGTGACAGGCGGCAGATACAACGGATTAGTTTTCGCTCCGTTTAATGATTATAATTTTACAGTGGGGGCATGGCAAGGGTGCGCCCTCCTTTCTCCGGGATTCCGGGCATGAAGAAGGCAGGATACTTTTCAAAAGATTTCCTGCCTTGGTGTACCGCTGGCAAGTGGTTGCCGGGGTGTCAGCTCGGCAAACTGGAAATTATCTGCGTGTATAAACTAAATCCGTTATTCCATTATAAGTCTGTGTTTTTCGCAGTTTAAGTTTTATTTCTTTTTCTATATTTCCAAATAATTGTATACCAGAACCTAAAAGAGTTGGAATAACAGAAATATAGTATTCATCAATCAAATCATTACGCATTAACTGCTGAACTAAATTTGCCCCACCGCAAATCCAAATGTCTTTTCCTGCTTCCGACTTTAGTTTCTCCAGCAAGTCGGCGGGATTTTCATTTACAAATCGAATTTGTTCCGAGAAAGTACACTCGTTATGCGTAATCACATAAGTTATAAAATCTTCATATACCCATTTTGTCGGTGACAACTGCGTAACAACTTGATGATATGTGTTCCAACCCATAAGAATGGTATCAATACCTTTCACAAATTCAGAATAAGTATCAACATTTTCAGAATCATCACCCTGTCCTGTCAGCCAATCAACACCGCCTCTGCTATCTGCGATATAACCGTCAAGACTCATTGCAATAAACAAAACAACTTTTCTCATATCAACTTATCTCCTAAACTTCAAATTTTCATGCCCGCAAGGTGTAATTATCTTATCTTTTCCATTTTGAAATTTGTAAGAAAAATCCCTTGCCGCTCTACTTTTTGTTCTTGAATAATTCTATATCCTCTCTTCTCAAAAAACGGTCTTGCTGTAATGGAGACATCAGTAACAATTCTTCCCTGAACTGCTTGCTCTAATCGATTGCAAATAGCCGTAGCAACTCCTTTCCTCTGGTAATCAGCATGAACAAATAGACGGTCAAGGTAACCTGTCTTATCTATATCGCCAAATCCTACAAGCGTTTCATTATTAACCGCAACAACCGTAAAATGTTCTTGCAGCGACTGGTTCCACTTTTCCAAATCTACCTGCACAGTTGCCCATACATTCAACTGCTCTTTTGTATAATCTCTTGCATTAACAGTATGAACCGTATTATAAAATAGCTCTGTCAATTCTTTGCAGTCTGACCGTCGATACCTTCTAATCTCCACTTCTGTGTTCCTCCAAAACTTAAATGGTAAGAATAAACAAAGAACTTGTTACTATACATCAATGCTTATCTCGTACTCATCATCAATTTCCCCGGCATATGCATCACCTCTTACTTTATTATACCAAAAAAAGCCGGCTTCGTCCCCTCCATATAAGTAAATGCAGGAGACGAGGGCAACTCTTTAACAAATTACGGTAAGCTATTCGTAATTATGCCGTTTTTTCGTCTTTTGAATGCTTTCGTTTTCATCATTCTTGGAACATGGCTTCAGCATCTTTTTTATTCGGTGTGCTTGTCTTGCCTATGCTATATAAAAGAAAGAACCGACAAACTGTGATTTGGTATGCTCCCCTTATAGTAGACAGATAAAATAATAAAACTGTCATTATAAGGAGGAGCATATTTTATGGGACAACATTCAAGATATTCTTTCGAGATGAAACTTGCTGCCGTCACAAAATATCTGGAAGGAAACTGTTCAACGGAGAGCATTGCCCGGAGTTTGGGAACAAATGGTTCGAGGATTATTGAATGGGTAACATTATATCAGTCTTTGGGGGCTGAGGGATTAAAAAACACCCAAAAGCTCAGCGCCTATTCTGCGGAAACAAAACATAACGCTGTCTGTGACTATCTTTCTGGCAAAGGGACTTTAAGGGAAATTCAGAAGAAATACGGAATCCGTTCAGATAAACAGTTACGCAACTGGATTATGAAGTATAATGGTCATGAGAATCAAAAGGCTTCTGGAACAGGAGGAACAAGTGCCATGACCAAAGGAAGAAAAACCACATATGAAGAACGGGTGGAAATTGTAACATACTGCATTGAGCATGAAATGGATTATACGCAGACGGCAGAAAAATACCAGATATCTTACCAGCAGATTTATCAATGGGCAAAAAAATATCAATCAAATGGTGTGGAAGGGCTTGTTGATAAAAGGGGAAAAAGTAAAGCAGGAAGTGAAATGTCTGAATTGGAAAAGCTGCGTGCGGAAAATAAACTTCTTCAGGCGGAAAAGCGCAGGGCCCAACTGGAGGTTGCTTTCTTAAAAAACTCGACGAAATCGAAAGGAGGCGGTTCTAAGCCAGATACAAAATGAAACCGTTTATCTGGCGATACAGGAAATATATGACGAACAGAAATGCTCCATATCAGAACTTTGCAGACTTGCCGGAATTCCACGTTCTGCTTATTATAAATGGCTGAACCGAAAAGCAGGTGAAAACGAGAAATTCAACCAGAAATTATGCGTTCTTATCAAAGAGGCATATGAGGAAAAAAGCGGGATTCTGGGTTACAGACAAATGACGGTTAAATTAAACCGTGAGAATGATTTCCATGTCAATGCAAAGAGGGTTTTGCGCCTTATGCGGGTGTTGCATCTGAAGTCCGTATGCCGGCAAAGGAGAAAAAACTATGTGAAATCAACGCCGGAAGTTACTGCTGAAAATATTTTAAACAGAGAGCTTCACGCCGGGCATTTTGGAGAAAAATGGCTGACAGATGTAACGGAAATGAAGTACGGGGTCAATGGGAAAGCGTATCTAAGCGCTATCCTGGACCTGTCAGATAAAAGTATTGTCTCTTTTGTCATTGGACATTCCAATAATAATGCCCTCGTTTTTGAGACCTTTGACATTGCCCATGAAAACCATCCTGATGTAAAACCATTATTCCATAGTGACCGTGGATACCAGTATACCTCAAGGTCTTTCCGAAAAAAGCTCAATGAGGCAGGAATGATACAAAGCATGTCGAGGGTGTCCAGATGTATTGATAACGGCCCAATGGAAGCATTCTGGGGGATGCTGAAAACGGAAATGTATTATCTGAAAAAATTCCAGACTTATGAAGAATTAAAGGAAGCAGTCAGTAAGTATATCGATTATTATAATAATCACCGCTATCAAAAACGCCTAAACTGTATGACGCCGATAGAATACCGGAATTATTTAAGAGAAGTTGCATAAGAAATCTGCCAACCACAGAGAAGTGATTGGCCGCTAAAAATTTTATTTTTTTCTACTGTCTACTTGACAGGGAGCAGTTCAATTGCCCACAATTCTATCGGCTCTGTGTCTTATGCGTCCGGCCCTCTGACGACAGTTCCTTTTAAGTCCTTGGCTTCACCAATCCTTCCTGCTTTCACTTCTGGCAGTAGAGGAGAAAGTTCTTCCATTCTGTATTTTCTCGCATTTGTAGCCTTGTTCTATTTCCGCAGACAGGGCAGTGTATCCATTCTATTTTCATAATTTCTCTAACTCGCCCCTTTTCAAACGGATCACTACATCCGCCTGCTTTGCAAGATCATTCGAATGCGTTACGATTATCACGCACTTATTCATCTGATGGGCACATTCTTTCAGAATGTTTGTGATTTCAGCCGCAGTATCTTCGTCAAGATTTCCTGTCGGCTCGTCCGCAAGGATAACGCTTGCGTCAGAAGCTAATGCACGGGCAATCGCCACTCGCTGCTGCTGTCCTCCAGAGAGCTTCAAAACATTTCGCTTTGCTTCCTCCTTTGTAAGCCCTAAACGCTCCAAAATAGGAAACGGCGGCAGTTTAGAAGTCAAAGCCACATTTTCGGCCGGCGTCATATAGTCAATTAGATTATAACTTTGAAAAATGAAAGCGACATTGTTTTTACGATGATACGCAAGTCCTTTTTTCTCAATATCTTCTCCCTGAAATAGCACCTGCCCGTCAGACGGGCTATCTAATCCTCCAAGCAGGGAGAGTAAGGTCGTTTTTCCGCACCCACTCGGACCGAGGATGGCATAAATTTTCCCCACCTCAAAATCGGCAGATATCTTTTTCAGAACGGTTCTATTACCATCATAGGAATATTTAACATTACAGGTTTTAATGATACTCATATAAGTTTCCTCCTTAACTCATTTTCGTAAGAATATCTTTCGGCTTTGAGCGAACAACAGTCCAAGATGAAACAACAACCGCTGCCGCAATCAGTAAAATGCCGATCAAATATAGTGGCAGCAGATAGGCTGCGTCAATTTGTACATTGAGATTTGCTACTCCTGCGGTAACTCTGGATGCTAAAAACGCTCCTGCTTTTTCTGCTATCAGATTGCTAAACGGTATGGACGCCGCAAACGAAATAACAGCTACAGCAAAAGTTTCTGTAAAGATTTGTAAAATGATATTTGCCTTGCTCTTGCCAATAGAAAGCAAAATCCCTATTTCCTTTTTGCGTCCTCTAATCCAGATTGTCAAAAGCAGTGTCAGAATAACAACACTGACAACTGAAATAATGATAATAGTTGTACTGACCAGTTGTTGCAGGGACACTAAAGGCGCAGAAACAACATCGTATTCCTCTGTATCAATGCTAAGCTTCAAGGTTTTGTCTTTTAGCTCTGGCAAAGCGGAAATTTTATCGTAAACATTTTGAACACTGACAGGATCTTCCACATAGACAGTCAATTGCTGATACCCATTCAGTTCCTCCTTGAATAATTCAAGCATAGTAGCATAATCTATATATCCGCAGTTTGCGGGGATTTCATCTACGGTTAAAGCGTTCCCCGACGTACCCTCAGTACCGTCAAAAATCCCCACGATTTCAAATTCAGATATAGCGTCTGAATCCAGAGAATACATCTTAATCTTATCGCCAACAAACAGCTTGTTATAGTCAGCAAGTTCCTTTGAAATCAAACAGGCGTGTATATCGTCTGGCGTAATATGCCTGCCATCCGCTAATCTGTATTTACCACTTTGGAATTTAGAACATTTTTCTGATGATAATGTTGCTGTATAGCTCGACGCTTCTCCGTACTGTGTATAACTCAGACCAAAAGCGGCAGGCAGATATTTGAAATCTACACCTGCACCGTAGTAGCCTTCCGTATCCTCGGAATTATAGTCTACAACACCGTCAACTTTTTCGATTGCATCTACAATTTCCTGCGTAATCAAATCCCCGTTATAACCATAAACAGTTCCCCATTGGTTTTGCTGACCACTTCCCATATGTCCGTCCGTATCAAGGGAAAGCTCTATTTTTCCACCAATAGCCGTCTGAACATCTGCTTCCGCGCCTTTAGCCGCATCACGAACAGCAATGCCTGTAAGCATAAAAGTCGCTATAAGCGTCAACACCAGAAATAATATAACCATCTTAAACCGTTGTCGGAAACAGTATAGACCGGTTCTTGTTATAAAGCTCATTCTGAAATCCTCCTAACTCATTTTTGATAAAATTTCTTTTGGCTTCAGCCGCATAATCACAACGGACGATACCAGAGTCGAAACTGCAATTACAGCGAATTGGCAAATATAAATAAGCAATGTTTCTATGGTACTCAGCTTCAGATAGTTTTCAATTTGAAGGCTGTTTTGCATTCCTGCTGTTAATGTTTCTTCGTTTAACAGATTAGGCTGCAGCTCGCCAAACAGGCTATGCCCTAAAAAGCCGGTAACACATAGAGAAGCAATATGGGATAAAATCAGTGCAATTATCGTAACTGACAATACTTCCAACAAAAATCCCGCCATAATCTGCCCTTTTGAAACTCCTACTGCAAGCAAAATACCCGCTTCCTGCATTCTGCTACGCATACGCATTGTTAGTAACAAGGTTAAAAATGCCGTACTGATAACTGATACAAGGACAAGCAATATTTTTACTAAATCTCCAAGAGAAGATAACTGGTCTGCTATCTTGGAATATTGAAAATCATTAGTACGAATAAAATGTGTCGTCCAGTCAATAGATTGCAGCGCTGTCACGTTACGGGCAATGTTTTCAAGTTTTGCCGGGTCCGTAATATAAAAGTCAACTTCGCCCGTGTAAATGCCCGTTTTACTCTCGTGCAGCTTTTTTAAGACATCAATGCTCGCATAGATCTCGTTATCAGCGACTCCCGCAGTCGGCTTTATAGATGTGTCCTCGATATTCAGTTTATATATTCCTGATACCTCAACCCTTGCATAAGCGGTTTTGACGGGTATTTCATCAATGTACGCTCCGTCAGCTCCACCGAGCTTGGCGTGGGTCAGTGTCAGCGTGTCGCCAACTGATATCTGATTGGCACTTGCCAACTGCTCACTTATAAGAATTTTTCCGCTATCCGTTTCCGTGATATGTCTTCCTTCTGCCAAAAAAGCTGTTTCATCTGCAAAATTGGGGGCAAGTGCGGAAAAACGAAGTGCTGTCACTTTACCCATATTGTTTTCGGCCGTGTGTTTATCACCTTGAATAAACTGAATTGTATCACTTTTGGCAAAACCGTAATTGATGGGATTATAGTATTTGATTTCGCCTGTCTGCATAATCTCATCTATTTCCTTTTGAGAAATATGAACCTTGTTTTCCTTTACCTGTGTTTCGCCGTTTTCATTCATAGACACCTCGGTGTTTGCTCTTATATAGAAAGCCGCTCCAAGAGAAGTGCGAATGTCCCTTGACAACCTCTCTGACGCATTCAAAACACCGAAACATGAAACCAGTAAAACTGCAACTACGAATACCACCAAAAACAGACTTACGGTTTTTCCTTTTTTGTGTGATATGTAAAGCAAAGCTCTTTGTGTAACATTCATCCAGGTTATTCATCTCCTTTCCCTGTAAACTCCCATACTTTTGGGCATACAGATATATGCCCCGGAGCGCCCTCTCTTTGCCTTTGGTAAATTCACCTTGTCCGAAGGGTATTTCTGCAGTTTATCATACAGACCTTTGATTAGTTTTTGATTTGATTTGCGTAAGGTTTTAATTTGATTGCAAAAAAAGCTGACAGCTTTTTGCTGACAGCTTTTTGCAGAATGAAGCTATTGTTCCATCCACTCAGAAATTAGACTTGCGGGCTGCATGGTTTTTGCCAGTGCCAGGCAAAATTCCGACGGCGATGCAGTGGTATCGCCATCAAACTTTCAATGACGCAATGGCGCAAAACAGATAGTTCACGAGTCTGATTTCTAACTGAATAGAACCATACTATCCATTCAGATAAAGGAAAAAGACTACGCCTTGCTCTGAGTTCTTTATTTGATAGCTCATACCATGTAAGTCAAGAATTGTTTTGACAATGTATAGTCCCAGACCGCTTCCTCCAGTTGCTTTGTTCCTTGATTTGTCTGCCCGATAAAATGGCGTGAACATATGAGGAAGGTCAGCTTCTGGGATGGACGCTCCAGTATTTTCAATAACGAGGACATTTTCGTTTTCAAAGGATTGTAGAGTTATGAAAACCTCTTCGCCGCAGGGAGAATGCCGAACAGCGTTCCCGATAATATTGGACAGGACTTTATTCCAAAGATTGGGATTAACGGACAACACCATATCGGCATTGATATTGGGGTGTATCTGAATATCCTTATTCTGTGCAAGCGGTAGAATAACCTGTATCGTGTCATTTACTGTTTGTTTCAGCGAAACCTCCTGCAAGGTATCCTCTAAGTCCATACTTTCCATTTTGGATATCGCAATAATTTCTTTCACAAGATGCTCTATATCCTCTGTGGCTTTTAGTGCTTCGGGCAGATATTTTTCGTGATTCTGGTAATCTCCAAACCCTAAAATCATATTTTCGATTTGCCCCTTTAAGACAGTAAGCGGAGTTTTCAGCTCATGGGAGACTGCTGCAAAAAAGTTTCTGCGTTGTTCTTCCAATGCTTTGAACTTTTCTACATCGTCAGTCAGTTGATTGTTGGCATTTGTTAATTCTTCCATAGTTTCGTTCAATCGGCTTGCCATTGTATTCAGACTGGAAGCAAGTATGCCAATCTCATCGTTACTTTCCATATTACACTTCCAAGTCATATCAAGTAATGTCATTCGCTTAGAAATCTGACTGATTTTAACGATAGGGCTGACAATAACCTTGCTGCAAATAAAGGCGCTTAGCGATGACAACAACAGAATAATTGCAAAAATAACAGGTAAGAAGCGTAACATAAGGCGTAAAATAACATTTGCCGTTTGGGATATGGAGGAAACTACGAGAGCGTATTCTGTTTTGTTGTCCAAGAAAGTAACAGTTGTTGCAATACTTGATGTCGCAACCGCAAGAGCTTCTGATTTTATTTCACCAAAGGTCAATGCTCCGTTATCGTCACTGAGTATCGCCGCTGAA
The DNA here is from genome assembly GCA_009911185.1 of Lachnospiraceae bacterium. Taxonomy (GTDB): domain Bacteria; phylum Bacillota; class Clostridia; order Lachnospirales; family Lachnospiraceae; genus Petralouisia. The sequence goes on along the minus strand of QXWW01000015.1, from coordinate 56,107 downwards.
TTGTTTTGAATACAAAAATTATAAATTTCATTAACCGCTTCCTCATAACGCATATCCTGCAACTTTGAAACAAGGATTTTGGTATTTGTGTCCAGTTGCTTATCCGATGTAACCTGATATTGTTTGGGTAGAACTGTCAATACAATTCCATAAATCAGCATACTGCAAATAGTAAGGGCAAAGAGCACCCATAAAAACACTTTTGCACTTAAACTGTTTTTAATTTTCTTTCGCAATTCTATATCCCACCCCTCTGACTGTTTCAATATAATCGACACTCAGTTTCCTGCGTAAATTCATAATATGAAAGTTCACGCCTTTTTCATCTCCTGCAAAGTCATAGCCCCAAACGAGATTCAGCAAGTCATCCCTTGTAAAAACACGCCCTCTATTTTTAAGAAACAATAAAAGTATTTCAAACTCTAAATGTGTAAGTGCCACCTCATTTCCAGAAACCGTAACTTTGCGTTCTGTTTCGCTCAAAATGATTTCTTTATAACGGATACGGTCTGACACCGTAACTGATGATGTACGCCGTAAAAGAGCTTCCACACGCTTTAAGACGAGCTTAATGGAAAATGGTTTTGTGATGTAATCATCGGCCAATTTGTCAAAACCTTTCATCTGGTCATCTTCCGTATCAAGTGCGGTTAAAAGAATAATCGGGATCTGCGACTCCTGCCGTATCATTTCACATACAGTATATCCGTCAATTTTGGGCAGCATTATATCCAACAAGATAAGGTCAAACTCCTGCTCGTGAAAAGAGTTGATACCTTCCAGTCCATCTGCTGCGGCAGTAATCTTGTATCCTGCAAAGGTAAGCGGCTCAGAGAGTATTTTCTGTATTGCCGCTTCATCCTCAATGATCAATATTTTCTTATCCATATACAGACCTCCGCATTAAATTATAGCAGTTGTTTATTAGTTTTTGATTAGGATTTCTTCTTTTTTATAATAGTAACTGCTCTCCTTTTTGTTGTCAAATGACACGTGCCCCAGAGAATATCAAGGCTCCTTATGGTTCTCTGCCAAATCAGCTTTCCAGACCTGCTTATCTTTTCCCACTACATAGCCGCTTCCTCTCTCCCTTTTACATCTTCCACCATGCTGACAAGCAGTATCGGCTGCTGCGCTGTTTGTTCCGCCGTAAAGACGGCAAACCATCCAGGCTCCGTTCCGGAAGCGTCATCTTTCGAGGCTTTTATCTCTGCGCCCCGTCTTTTCTGCCAGCTTAACCCCACATTTCCATAGTCTTCATTTGATCGACAGCTCCAGACTCCAGACCAATGGCAACGGTAATCGGCTTAAAAGTAAATTGTTTCTGACGTAGTAGATGGACAATCAGGCAAGTGAAGATGTCAATTACTTAGTATTCGTTGTACTAGCGCCAGTACTTCCCCGGTATACGGATGCATGGCCGCCGAACAGCCCTTACCTTGTCATCCGTCCTATTTCCTGCACTTTCCGCAATGTTCTGAGTAGCACAAAAGAATCATCCTTAACCCATTTTTCCGATAATTTCTTTTGAATTTCTTCCGGCTTCATTTCTAACAGCCTGTCAATGCGCCCGATTGCACTATCCATGTTTTCCAGACTCCCCGGCACAATCCCCACGGAAGACGCAACGCCCGCTCCGGCAAGGATACGCCCATTTCTGTCAAGGATTTCTCCCATTTTTGCCTGCATAGTGGAAACCCTTACTTTATCCGTGCAAGACAGCCCCGCATAAATCAGTGCGTCTGTCCACACCAGCTTATAACCATCCTCTTTTTTCAGAAAACAAGTCTCATTTTCAAAACATACATCCCCGGCAGCCGTAGCAAATGACGTCTGATATCTTACAATTACATTTTCTTCTTTATTGCCTAATGGCATAAAGGGATACCCAGAGAGTATTCCCGTATCACATGAAATAATTAAGATTTTCATATTTTGTACTTCTATTCCCTCATTAAATAGCCAAATTGCGCTTTTTGAAATTTTCCCTGCTTATCTGACCGGAAGCTTCCGCATCAATCATCTGATACATTTCCTCATATTTTTTCTCCTGAATATAACTCCTATAGGTAACGAGCAGCTCATCAGATTTTGTCAGATTACTTTCCTGTTTCACAAAAATCAGGATAAATACCGCTCTGCCAAATGTAATCGCGATCGTAATGCCTGTCATGATCCACATGAGTTTTTCGTTTTCTTTCTCCTACATTTTACTTTTCGCTTTACCATAAATTCTCCTCCCCTCAAGACTAAATATCTGTTATAAATATTACTGTCGTAAGATTTAACGGTAAAAAAATCTATCTGCTACACAAAATATTACATATATAAGATTTTTAAGTCAGGTAAATATTTTAACAAACTAACCATTAATCCATGTACGATATATCTTTAAGGAAAATTTCAAACAAAGGAGACTTTATCATGCACGATTTACAAACACACATTGAAAATTATTTAGAGCATTGCAATACCCAGAAATGCTTAGATGAAAAAACACTAAAAGCGTATCGAATTGATCTAAGACAATTCGCCGAACATCTTTTCATTTCAGATGTCACGGCAATCACCTCTTCTGAATTAGAAACTTATATCGCCGGGCTTCATCAGAAATATAAGCCCAAAACTGCAAAAAGAAAAGTTGCTTCCGTTAAAGCCTTATTTCATTATCTTGAGTATAGAGAAATCATTGAACGTAATCCTTTTTACAAAATGCAGATACATTTTCGAGAGCCTATGATATTACCCAAAACAATACCCTTACATATCGTCGAGGTATTTTTGTCCACAATATACACACAGCGTCAAAATGCCAAAACGGTGTACCAAAAAAGAAACGCCTTACGGGACGCCGCTGTCATCGAACTTTTATTCGCTACTGGCATGAGAATATCTGAACTCTGCTCATTAAAGGATAAAAATGTAAATTTATATGATGGTATTATCCTTATTTATGGAAAAGGTGATAAAGAGCGGCGGATTCAAATAGGAAATAACTCCGTGATTCATATTCTGGAAGAATATAAAAATAACTTTTGCACGGAGATTCAAACCTGCCAGCACTTTTTTGCTAATCAGTCCGGTAACAGCTTATCTGATCAGGCAGTACGCAGAATGATAAACAAATACGCCTCCCTTGCTTCCATAGACCTGCACATTACTCCTCATATGTTTCGTCATACTTTTGCCACAAGCCTTTTAGAAGCAGATGTTGATATACGGTTTATTCAGGAAATGTTAGGACATAGTTCTATCAATGTTACAGAAATTTATACACATGTAGCAGTTGCTAAGCAAAAAGATATTCTTACTACGAAACATCCACGAAAAGATTTCCATATCTAAATTTTTAAGAGCAATCTTAACTGTGTTTTGCAGATTGCTCTTTTTTATCTTATAGGAAATACTTGTTGCTTTAAAGTGTGAACGTATTTTTCCTATAAGATAAAAATAATATGCGCACGGATGCAGGAAGTATGTTATTGCTGCGCAATAAGGATCCGGCGCGTCAAAGTGTGCAACCCCATTCCCCCAAAATTGAGGGTAAGGGGATTGATGTGGACTTGCCCACTTTGTTCTTTATGATTTCTCCAATAATGTATGGTTTCCGTTCCTGCGTTATGGATTTCAACACTGATACTTTCACAGGATAATTTGATATTATCAGAGGACAGACTGATTACAAGTTGTAGTTAGCCAGCTACGCGATGTAAACCCTGTATCCATCTACATCCAGCGTCAAGTCCTTATAGCTCATAGTCTTCCATGCAACATTCTGTTTGGATGATATGACACAGGACATCGGCAATTTTCCGTAACAGAACAGGCATGGAAAAAGATATTGTGATATAGTCATCTGCCTGCAAGTCCAGCTCCCTAATTTGGTTTTCCCCATCATACAATATGCTTAAAACTGGCAGAGCGGATAAAAAATTGGTTATATGTATCCTATGGTGAATTTCAGAAATTGCAAATACCTTTTCTGACCCACCGACTTGATCGGTTCGCAGCATGAACGCCATTGGCGCCCGCCCCTTCCTCATCAGTTTCATATAATATGACTTTAAAATATTATCCACTTATTAACTGTGCAAATAATTCCTCTCTACAACAACACCCTAATCTATTATTATACGATAAACAACCAGAAGAATAATTGGGAAAATTTCAGTTTCTACTTTAATAACTGTCGGATAGTATCAGATATATTCCATTAAATAGTAATGCCGCCTAACATAAATAATTTTTGATATTTCAAAGTTATTATTTTAGGTATTCCTTCCCCAAAATTTACTTCACAATACTTCTCTGCCATTAAAATTCCTTCTTTTAAATCATCTTCCAAATTTAATTTTTCTTTTTTCAATACCGCCAGCTTCCTTTTCTCTTGTTCGAACATTCTAGGTTGTTTATTTTCTTTCTTTTGGCTATCAATTTTTTTGTATAGACATAAGGCAGAAGCCATCGCTGAAAAATAAGTCTCATTCTTATACAGGCGATAAAGTTCCAAAAATGTCAGTGCAATAGAATACAAATTTATATGTGCATTTTTTACATCAATCATCTTCCTTTCCACCTCATCTGACAAAGCAATAGCAGACAAGCATATACTTGCCGCCTTATTCCCCACGTTAGCTTCTGTCAGAGCCCATTCACAGAAAAAAGATCGATCTTCCACTACATAGTGAACCTCCCGAAATAACTGTACTGCCTGCTCAGGCTGGTCTACCTTTCTGTACAATTTTGATAAATGAACTATTATATATTCATCATACGGATCTAGTTTCAAGATCTCCCTGTCAATCCGAACCGCTAGTGTATTGTTCCAATTTATAAAATGTTCTGATATATACTGCCAGTTTTTGAGACGTTCTATGTATTCCCCTTTCTGGTGCGCCTCTATTGCCGCCCGTGTCATATCAATAAAAATTTCATCAAAATCATAATGGAACTCTTCATCCAGTATTTTTCTTGCGGATTTTGCAATAGAACCATGACGAGTATATATCATATCTCCACTTACTGTACTGGCAGCTTCATCGCCCAATGGTCCCAAAATATTTTTCTTAACTTCCTTTTCCTTGCAACTATAAAGCTGCGCCATAACAGGTTTGGACAAAAAAAATAACTTTTCCGAATGCATTGCTACAATATATGCAAATGCATTCAACAATGTTTCATGATAAAGCGGTATTTTTTCAAGGCGCCTGAGCATTGCTCTCACATGGTCATGAAGTTCGTCTCCATACCTTGTTGCCAACATTGCCCCTAGTAAAGCCCCTTCGTCTGGTTCATTAATTTCTTCGTTTTGTGAAGATTGCAAGAGACGTTTTTTTGCTTCCACCGCACTTAATCCCTTAAGCTTCCCAAGACCTTCATTTCCCAGCGCGCTCCATGCACCTATAAATCTTTCCGCATCTTCTTCACTAATTCCTTTCAGATGTGGTCTACTAAAACTTGATACGCTTCTCCAATCCAGCTTATCCGCATCACTATTGATCCAATCAGTATCTCTTGCACACAACAGAAAATGTATATGCTGATATTTTCTCCTTTTCATTTTTTTTAACAATCCAAATATCTGTTGTGCAACAGAAAAACAATTATCTACACCAATAATCCAATTTCCCTTTTGAGTAAATTTTAAAACCTGTTCTTCATGGAACTGTATATCCTTTTCAGGATGTCGCAAAATCAGCGCCTGCCAACCATTTTCTCTACACAATTCCCTGATCGTCTGCAACAAGATAGTTGTCTTTCCTTCTCCACCTGCAGCAGCCAATAAAACACATTTAGTCTGGTCTTCCTCATTAGATTTTATAAATTCTTTCTGTAAATCTAACACAATTTGTCTAAGCGGTATATAAGATGAGAAAATATCATTATAAGACGGTTCTTTTCCATCAAAATATTTCAGGATATCAACCTTTTCTGGTTCTTTTCTATTTTTAATAAATTCCTCATTAATCAAATGCCAGTTAGGAGGCACTTGTACTTCTATATCCTTTTTCTTTTGTTTCACTTCTTTAGGAAAAACCTTGCATGGAAATTCCCAGATATCCGTGCCTTCCTTTCTATAATCCTCCGAAAGATTATCAGAGGCATCCAACACAAATCTGTCATTGCTAGCCGACCAACGTCTAGGCATAATACTAACCATATTTTCAGCCAAATTCAAACAGCCCCAATATAGAGAATTATAATAAATATCATCTTCTCTAGCCTGAAAAGCCGCGCCGCACTGAATAGATAAGAATCCTGAATCATTGGCTATCGTATATCCGCCGCTGTTTTTATGCATATGTCCATGAAGATAAATTGCCTTATACTTCGCAAGCAACGCAGAAGCCTGCGCTCTTTGTTCCTCTTTCATCCAATTCAGAGGATGGTGCCCCAAAACCAACTTATAATCGCATTCTTCCAGCTTTTCTAACGCCTCTTGTAAAATCCATTTTCCAACTGAAAGCTTCTCTTTGTCTTTATCAGAATTCGACAGCCATGCTGTATTAATTCCTGCAATACCAACTTTATACCTCCCTTTCTTCCATACGTTATAAAAATATGCCTCCTTTTTGAAAATATTTTCTACGGGGAAGCAAAAGTCATCCATTGCAAAACCATATCTAAATCCAGCAAAGCGTTCAAAAATTTCCTGCCTTTTTTCCCAACCCTTTTCGTCCGTGTCAAAAAAAATAGGTTTTTTCTGAGGTACATCATAGAGAGAAAGTGCTGCAACGTCACATTTTTCTCTATCTATATCATGATTTCCAGGAATTATATATACTTTAGGTAATATATCATAAATATCAACAATAGGCAGAAGGAATTCATCGGCAAAGATAGTATATTCCTCCTTTTTCCCTTTATTTGCTATATCTCCCGTTATAAAAATCATATCTGGCAAAAAGCCTTTTTCTTTCTGCTCCTTCATATTTTTGTGAATACTTTTAAACAATTTCATTTGTGCATAATTATCTTGTCCGATATGAAAATCTGACAAATGCAACCATCTTAAATTTTCCATAATTTTCCCTTCTACTTTTGTACATTATTAACATAGATTTTACAAATACTTCTATTACAATATATTTATGGTTAATCTCCCTTACAACCAGTAAGGAATTATCCATCTTGTTGCTTAAGCTGTTAGAATGTATGGAGCAATCGGTATATCGGAATCCTCCTTGGACTTAGCGTCCGTAAAATAGTCTGATAACCAGCTCCCATTCGCAGCATTCCTTTTATGCAGGTTGAACCACCCACAAAGGTGCGTCCGCGTCATACCACAGTAGATTGATTAGGCAATGAGTAAAACTGGTCCTTACCATTGCAATCAAAAGAAGAGGTGACATATTTATGAACATAAACGCAGTCGGTATTGATGTTTCCAAACGTAAAAGCATGGTCGCTATCCTACGCCCTGGCAGGGAAGTCGTAGCCAAACCTTTTGAAGTATCTCATCTTTCCTGTAATGTCCAATTCCTGATCGGACGGATCAAATCCCTGGAAGGAGAGTCCCGTATCGTTATGGAATGCACCGGGCATTACTATAAACCCATTGCACATGCACTCGTATCCACAGATCTCTTTGTCAGCGCTGTCAATCCACAGATTATACCTCATTATTAAGATGAGGATAACACTCTACGAAAGTAAAGTCCGACAAAGCGGATTCCCTTAAGATCGCACGCTACACTTTTGACAGATGGGCAAAATTAAAACAATATGATCTCATGGATGAATTACGCAGCCAATTAAAGACTATGAATCGGCAGTTCGGATTTTACATGAAGCACAAGACTGTTATGAAAAACAACCTCGTCGGTCTTCTTGACCAGACACACCCCGGTGTGAACACTTACTTTGATAGCCCTGCCCGTGAAGACGGAAGCCAGAAATTGGTTGACTTTGCTGCTTCCTACTGGCATGTGGATGGTATCCGCAAAATGTCACAGAGTGCGTTTATCGACCATTATCAGAAATGGTGAACCGCAAGAAGTACAACTTCAGCAAAACAAAAGCGGAAGAAATCTATGGAGCAACCAAGGAACTGGTTCCTGTACTTCCAAAGGATGACTTTACCAAATGTATCATCAAGCAGGCCGTGGAACAATTAAATAATGCATCCAGGACCGTGGAACAGCTTCGTTCTCTAATGAATAAAACCGTAGCACGGCTTCCGGAGTACCCGGTCGTCATTGCACTGAAAGACATAGACCCATCCCTTGGCCCGCAGCTAATGGCTGAGATCGGAGATGTAGCACGCTTTACCCACAGAAATGCCATTACCTCATTTGCGGGGGGTGACCCCGGTGTTAATGAATCCGGAGATTACGCCCAGAAAAGTGTCCATGCATCGAAACATGGCTCTCCCATGCTCCGTAAGACATTGTTCCAAGTCATGGATGCCCTAATTAAGACAAAACCACATGATGACCAAGTATATTTGTTCATGGACAAGAAACGAGCAGAGGGCAAGGCTAACTAAGTCTACATGACTTCAGGCGCAAATAAGTTTCTCCGAATTTATTACGGAAGGGTCAAAGAATATTTGGCTTCCCTTTCGCAATAGCGAGAATCATATAACCCAAACAATATTTTAAATCAGCGTCTACGATGGTCTGGTTTTTGTTCTCATTTTTCCTACATAAAACTATTTCAAAAAATATTCAATTTTCCATTGACTTTTTTTGCAGGCTATTTTTTTATTTATATCCTCATTGCCGTTATTTTGGGTCGCGTAAATAGTTGCACTATTACCGGCAAAAATAGCCTGACCATTATTAACATTGATTTCATACTTTATTTTATTATCCATTTCCATGCACCATCTCCTATTTAATATATGGTGTAATGTATTCCGCCAGCTTTTGCAAATTATTTACCAACATTGGTATTCCATTCGCAACTGTGAACATCGGAGCTATCAGAGATAAACAATCCTTTAATCTGCTTACCTTTGGCTCTGTCTTCTGCAATTCTTCCTTCGCCATCGCAACAATATCCCGAATGCCGTCTGCATCTTTTTGCTGCAGGCCAGATAAATTCTCCATTATTCCCTTTATAATTTGATCTAACTCATTTACGCCTGCTCCATAATTTTGCGTAGCATTTATCGTAGTATTGTCCTTCGCATAGATAAATTGCCCGCCATTCATATGAAAAACTATATTTTTATCATCCATCATTCCCTATTAATTCCTTCCTGCACACAAACTATATAGTATAAAATAAGTATAATTCGAAAAGAATGTCATATATTGTCGAAAAATGTAAAATATTACAAATACATTGAATCACACTGACTTCGTATAGAAAGAAATATTTATTTTCTACTTTGAAATTCGCAGCAAAGTGTGCAAGTCCACTCCAACTCTCCTTCCCCCTCATTCTTGCTGGGCTGCACACTTTGACGCACCGGATGCTTATTGCGAAGCAATAAAATACTTCCGGTATCCGTGCATATACTATTTTTATTCTATAGAAAAGATATTTTTGCGCTTTAAAGCGGTAAGGTGTCCTATAAAATAAAAATAAGGCACACCAGACTTTTACATCTGATATGCCTTATCACCAGAGCTACACCGCCATCCGCTAATCAACCTCATCTCACACATACGGCACCAGTTTAGAACCATGCCGTGACAGACGAATAGATATTCATCTGCGTCTATCTGCTGTGAAACTTTACACATTTCCGTGAAAACCCATCTCTTATCAGCGTTGAGCAAAACACCGCTTTGTTATATTTTATCTTCCATCCTGCTAAGACTTACATATTCTGCTGGCCTAACTGAGGCTCTTCATCCATTTCCCCAATGGCCTCTCTATAAAAATTTACGAATGTCTGCATCATATAAGGCGTCACCCATAACATTCCCAGACCACAGGAAAGTATGCCCAGAAGAAACCAGCCGATAAAACTCAGATACATATAAAAAAGTCTTCCTTTATTTCCCTGCATCAGCTCTGAACTCTGCCGGAACGCCTCCATAACACCCAGGTCAGCGTGATCCACCAGCAGATAAAATGCTAAAGACAGACGAAATACAATCATAAATGCTGGCACCATTCCACCAAGATACAAAAACACTCCGATCCCACTGGCCAGGACCAGACCCGACACAATACCGATAACCAGACAGATTGCTCCTGGAAGCATACAGAGCACCCCAAGGCCGAACACCATAAGATAACCGAGAATGTATCGGTCCGGCCTCCTGCCAAACTCTCCAAACATCATCCCAAGAGACGCCTCCTGCTTCCTTGCAAAACACAAGTATATTCTGCTGACTCCGCACTGCATGACAATGGACACTGCCGCAATAATCACAACGGCCAGCATGTATATATTAAATTGAACGATTCCCCATCTGCTAAACACAAACAGAAAATAAAATGGCATTAATACTGCTGACACAATCAACTGCATTAACAGATTGACGCCAATAGCAAACCCCCAATGTCCGTTTAACTGCTCTCTTGATATTCGTTTTAATTCCGCCGACGTACGTTTCATAATCAATAACGCTCCATTTCAAATTCTTCTAACGGCTTCGCCGTATAATCTATATGTTTCCCCCGCACTGCATCCGCCCGTATCTGCCATTGGCTTTGCCGGTAAGGATTGGCCTGCTTCTGCATGGTTCCTTCGGAACCTGGCTCTGCCTCTTTGCCCTTTTCTCCGGTGGAATCTGAGGGATAAGAAATTCTGGTGGACGTAGTTCCTCCCGACACATAATTTTTCCCGCATTCCGGGCAGACAGAAGTTTTCAGCCTGACAGAGACCGATATCACTTTTCCGTCTTTTTCCTCCGCTTTAGCATAGGCATTCGCCACATGCTCTCCTTCATGGGCGCGCACCTGGCCTGCGGCAGCCTCCGGAGAAATATGAGCCGCCGCCTTAAAAGATACGTTTTCATCCGAGCCATCCTGATACTTCCGTTTCTCACAAGTCTCGCATTTCTCTCCTGGCTGCTTACCGCCAAAACCGCTCCTGTCTGTCTGCTCTGCCTCTTTACCGCCTGGTATTTTCCCACCCTGTGCAGGAACTCCCATTCTATCCGCATTTCCAAATGTATGAGACAAACCCTGATAATATGGATTCATTCCCACTGTAAACCCTGCCATAATCACACCTCTTTCCTTTCCCTGGAGCATACCTGAACCTTCATTCTCACCATCTGCTTCCTCCACTTTTCAATCACGCTCTATATGCAGAACCTTCCCTGTTCTGGCATGGATTTTTACTTCATACTCATATCCTTCTTTGACAAGCTCCACTTCATATACGAAGGTCCCGTCATCATTATAAAGCTCCACCCTTACCACTTCCGCTGCAGGTACCGCAGAAAGCGCAATTCTTTTCGCCTTCTTGCGGCCAATGTACGGATACTTATTCTTCCCTTTAAAACTTTTCAGCTCCCATTTATATTCTAAAAGTTTCGCAGTTCTCGCATGATATTCCAAAGAATACTTTTTATCTCCCTTTTGCAGTCTTACCTCATATATGTAACTTCCTTCGTCATATTTTTTAGCGATACTGATAACCTGCCCTTTCGGCACCTTCTGCAATGCCAGCTTTTTGCATGTGCTCTTGCTCATAATCTTCCTGCGGCTGGTCTTGTTAATTCTCATTTCTTCCCAACTATAAGATAACAGGACGGCATCAGAAGCCCGATAAGTAAGCTCATATTCTTTGGTCCCTTTCCACAAATGGACGCTATAAACAAGGATACCTTTCTCATAATCCTTATCCACTTCGGCAACGCCCGCCTTTTTCACCTTCTTCAGGGCCAGTTTCTCAGCCTGCTGCATACTTGTAATTTTTCCGGCATACGCCGTATCTGAAGTAATCAATATTCCTGTAAGCATCAAACCCAGTATCAAAATCAATGTCAATATTCTTTTCTGCTTTCTCATAAATGATTCCTCCATTTCTTGTTAATCGGCGCTCCTGATTCCTGCAGGTTTTCCATTTCTAGTACAGCGAAAAATTAATCTAATATATTGACGCAGGATAATTGTTTCATATGCAAGACGGCGGAATGAGATGTAGCGGTGGCTACGTCGATTGACGACAACGCAGCAGATGAAAAATCACACAAGTCAAAATCGTCAGCTACTATTATTCGTTGTACCAGTGTACTAACCGCTTGACACTTGGACAAATTGCAAAGAATAAATTATCAGTCTGCAAGGCAGATTTCTGACGGCGAAGCGATGGCAATTATCCTAAGGAGAATCCCGTCTGCGGGAAGATGCCTTAGGATGTACGGCCAGGAAATCAAACAAAGCAGATGGAAATTTAAGCAAGCAATTAGGCAAGTTATCAAGTGGACAGTGCACGCGTCTCAGGCGGCCGGCAGCCCTGTATTATGTTGATCCAGGATATTCTTCCATAACCTCTGCACAAAAAACTGCAAAGACAAATGGAAATTCTGCGCCAGATTCTACTTCTTCCCATACAGTCCCTATCCATACAAACACCGCCATTTTATCTTATTTTCCGACTGTATCATCCCACTTTCCACCCCCATATCTTAGTGGCATTATAGCACAAATTTTTTGTTTTGACAAATGAGAATATAGCCATTATACTAATGAAATACTACAGAATAGAAAGCGATGATATGATGAAACAACATGAAAAAGAAGAAACGGCATTATTTTATATTGGCTGGGCTTTGGTCTTTACTGCTTCCATCCTGGCGCTGGCGTACTGGCTCTTTCCCCTCCCTCTTTCCAAATTGATGCTCCCCTGCCTGGTCAACAGCACTTTTGGCATATACTGCCCGGGCTGCGGAGGCACACGCGCAGTAAAGGCACTGCTTCACGGAAAACTTGCCGCCTCTTTTATCTGCCATCCCCTGGTACTCTATACGGCTGCTGCGGGCGGCTGGTTTCTTATCAGCCAGTCCATAGAACGCCTCTCTAAACACCGGATTAAAATAGGTATGAAATACCGGGATATTTACATTTGGGCCGCCCTTGGAATTGTAATTATTAACTTTATTGGAAAAAATTTGCTGCTGATTGTCTGGCATATTGATCTATTGGAAACTGCCGCTTTATTACTTTAATTCTGCGGATTTACCGGCTTTATCCGTTTGGCGCATTTTAAAAATCCAGCCGATGATAAAATCATTCTCTTTTAAACCGCTGTTATACCCATAGCATAGATAAACGTCTCCGTTTTTCTGTTGAAGGATATCGTAGAATGCGCCCTTTGCCCCTCCTGCACACTGCACGGACCAGGCTCTTTCGTTTTCCTCTCTGAGCATGGAAACCGTTTTCTTTACCGTATCCATTCCTGCAAGATTCTCAAGAATATAGCAGTCAAAGTTATCATTCCTTAAGGTCATTTCTGAAACAGCGCCCTGCATCTCATATCCATGGGCGTCCTTCTCTTTTTTCATCAGCTTGTAATCCTCTGTCAACACATATTCCGCCGACGCCTGCGGCACAGATAAATCAGAATAAATTAATGCATAATATGTAACATCTTCCGCCAGATAACGATAACCAAACAGATGCGGCGCCGGCTGCGCTTCCTTTCCTGGATTTGTTAAAAAGCATAGTGCCGCAATGATGCAGAGGACAGAGGCAGCCGCCGTTCTCCACAATACAGGTTTTTTATAATTGAGCACATTACGAATCCGTTCTTTGATATTGGTTTCCCCAAACGCAAGAGGGGATGCGGCAATCCTGCTGCGGCCGCTGCTGCATTCCAGCAGCGCTTTTGAATATTCCTTCCTGCCGTCAACATCAAACTCCCTGATTACCCTCTCGTCACAACCCAGCTCCAGATCCTTGCAAAACAACCAATACGCAGCCCAGCAGAGCGGATGAAACCAATAGACGGACAACAAGACAAATCCTAACGGCTTCCATAGATGATCGTGACTCGCCAAATGCGCTTTTTCATGAGCTTCTACATAAACCGCCTGCGAGGCGTCTATGAAGGAAGGCAGATATATCCTTGGACGTACCACTCCCAAAATAAAAGGCGTGCCAATTCCGTCGCAAAAATAGATATTTTCTTTCCATTTTACGCTTTCCCTGACCTTACGATAAAGCTTCCAATAACTGTAAGCTGCATAAATGATCATCAGCAGCAGACCCATTTCCCAAATAAGCAAAAGAATAAATAGCCAGATTTGCAAAGGATTCACGCTTGCAGATTCCTTCGGTGCAAAGGATTCCAAGAGAAGCGGATTCACCACTTGATTCAGAAGAGGAATACCGCTGTATATAGCAGGCTCCTGCTGATAAACGATATCTGGGCGCACCGTCCATGCACTTGGGATAAGGCTGAAAACAGTCTGCGGCAGCCAGGGACAGATAAGGCGGATTCCCACAAGCGCCCACAAAATGCAGCAAAGGTTCTTCGCAATCTTTCTCAAAACCAGTCTTAGCAGCATTACTGCAAGAATTAGCCACCCGGCCGAGATACTCATATTTAAGATGCTGATAAAAATATATTCCATATGCTATTCCTCCTTATAGGAATCAATGAGCCTCCTGATTTCTGCCGCCTCTTCCGCCGTCAGTTTTTTTCTGGATGTAAAAGCCGCCACAAATGCCGGAAGAGAGCCGTGAAATGTCTCCTCCACAAATAATTCACTCTGCAAGGAATAAAATTCCTCTCTGGAAATCAAAGAGGTAACCACTCTGCCTTCGTTTTGAAAAATGCCTCGATCTCTCAGTCTCTTCAATACCGTATAAGTTGTAGTCCGCTTCCAGTTAAATTCCTCCGCGCCAATCCGCAGCAGTTCCGACACCGACACAGGTTCATGCTCCCATATCATATCTGCAAACCGGGATTCTATCATCCCCATTTTCATATCCTTCATTTAGATTCCTCCATGCTGTCTATTAATTGTAGACAGATTTAGTCTACCATCTGTAGACAACATTGTCAATATACCTAAAAGGACAAATCTATTTCCACTCCACTATCCCTTCAATTTTAAGAGGCTTGCACACTTTGATGCGCCGTGCACACAAGGCCTTTCCTGTAGAATAAAAAAATGGGCAAATCCGCATCAACTTCCTAAATCCCTCATTCATGAGGGGCTTGGACGCTTCGCTGTGCCGAGTGCAGTCGCTTTGCGACATATTTCCGTTTGCACGAGTACGCCTAAATGCTTTTTATCTTATTGGAAAACACTTTTACACATTAACGTAACACGGTATTTCCTATAAGATAAAAAAGAAGCTGCCGCACCAAATCAATCGTGCGGCAGCTTCCGCTGCTTGCGGGATTCAAAACAAACCTCTCAAAAGAGAAACCGCTTCTCTCCCACGTCATGTTTATTTCTTTGTTGTTACTGTTTTAACCTTTGACCATGCTGAAACATATTTTGTATTCTTCACTTTCTTATATGTTCTGACACGAACATAATATTTCTTTTTCGCTTTCAGTTTTTTAACTGTCAGCTTTGTTGTGCCTGCTTTCTTAATGGTCTTTGTCTTAGTCGCTTTCTTCTTAAACTTCTTGTCAGTAGAATACTGAATCTCATAGCCTGTTACCGCAGATTTTGATCCTTTTGCCCATTTTACAAGGAAACCTTTGGATTTTGCCGTAACTTTGCCTTTGATGGATGTCGCCTTCGGCACAATCTTAAATGTCTTTGTAACCGTTCCCATATATTTTCCAGTACCTGTAATGGTAACGGACGCCTTGCCAACCTGAACATTGTTCTTATAAGCTACCGTATAATCAGTGCCGGATACCAGTGCTGCGTTTCCAACTTTGACAACTACTTTCGGCTGCTGCTTCTTACCATTATAGGTGCAAGAGCTTGCACTTACGGTAACTTTTGCTGCTTTGGAAATATCGGTTTTTAACGTCAGGCCGTTTACTGCTGCTTCCAGCGCCGTCTTTGTACTGTCTACTACTGCCTGGGTAGCCGCCGGATCAGCATTTACATTCCGGGCATTTGTCAAAGCATTCTGGAAAGCATTCCAGCTTTCATCTGTATAATTTCCTTTAGCTGTTCCCTGCACGCGTTCAATCAGACTGTTCAAATCTGCTTTATTCACTGTTACCGGAGACACGCCTTTTGCCGGAACCTTGATTTCAAAGGTCACTGTTTCCGTTACCTTATCCTCGCCATCGCCATAAGTAATCGTTGCGGTCAATGTTACCGTTATTTCGGTATCGCCTTTTGTAATGCTTGCGGCCCCTCCGTCAATTTTTACTGCGTCATTGTCTGACGTCCATGTAATGACACTGCCGTTCTCGCCCTTAGTCGGCAATGTAAGGCTATCGCCCACGCCGATTTCCGGTTTTTGCAGCGCTTCTTTATCAGCCGCTACATTTTTCTCTGCCGTATCTTTGGCTTTAGTTTTCAGATTTTCGATCGCTTCCGTCAGCGCTCTCGTTTTCTCTGCCACCTCAGACTGTGTTGCGTCTGCCGCATCAGCCGTTTCCCTTGCGCTTTCCAGAGCGGACTGTAAGGCGTCCCATGTTTCCTTTGTATAATCTGCTTCCTTAAATTTTTCTGCTTCGGAGATTGCTTCATTTAATTCTGTCTTATCCACTGATTGCGCAGATTTTTTCTGTGCAGCCAGCCACTCCATAATGGTAACTTCTTTGCCGTCTATGGTTTCACTGCACTCATTATTTAATGTATAAATCCAGGACCAGTGGCCGTCATACTGATACGGTTTGCCGTCCGCTGTTAAATAATTTCCCGTCATATCATGCACGTCTTCAAACAATGTCAGATGCGCATTTTTGTTTCCTGCCGCCACCAGTCTCTCGTGTGCCTTCGGTGAATAATCTCCATTCAAAATGAAATCACCGTTTTCATCTTTCTCAAATTCCATCTGCCAGGTAGTACTGTTTTGTTTACCCTTGCTGATCATGACCGTCCCGTCATTTTTGGAATGCGTAAACCAAATGGGCAGATCCTTTATGGCATCTACTTTTTCATCCGTCAGCCATTCGTTCTTATAAGCCTCGCAAATTGGATATGCAGCCGCAAAATAATCCGGATATGTCGTAATCATATTCATTGTCATATAACCGCCGTTCGAGCAGCCGCCAATATAAATACGGCTTGTATCAATATCACTGTTGCCTCTTACATAGGTTCTGATCAGTTCCATCAGGGCAGCCGTATATTTGGAAGTTCCGCTTGTCGTATATTCTCCGCTTCCGTCATTCATCCACATGGTGTCAGACTGAGGCGCTAAAATATAAGCTCCTCCAAAAATCTCCTGAATCTCATCCGTTGCCAGATTTACAACTTTATTTCCAATCAGGCTGATGGACGGATCTTTTCCGCCTTCACCTGCTCCATGCAGCCAGATAACCAATGGATTTTTGCCATTGTCTTCTTTCGGGGCATAGGAAGCGTAGCAAAGAGATATATCTCCGAATTTCGGATCTTTGTAATCGAATGTCCCTGTCAAATCAAAATCATCGCAAAGCAGGGTATTGTTTTTCTCAAATTTGGTATCCGGAGATTTTACTGCAATCGTACTTCCATCCGCTGCAGTAATGGCTTTTTTCTGTGTTACCGTGTAAGCTGAAGTAATATAAGTATTTACTCCCTTGTTCATATCATAATTAAACGGCGAACCAAGCGTATTGGTCGGATGAACCGTCATTTCAATGGTAATGTAATTTCCGCTCTGCGCTTTCTTTCCGCTCGCGTCGGAAACATATACTTCCTTTATTTCTCTGTTGCCTTTGGAATCTACCATCTGCCACGTTGAGAAATCAAAAACCTGAAGAACCTTTCCAGTAGCCGGATCTCTTCTTTCCACATAAACGTCGAATACGTCTTTATCAAGCACTGCTTTGTTATCTATCTCTTTTCCCATATTTAAGACAACTTTTGTGATTGCAGGACCCCAGTCAAACCCTTCCGTTACTGTCGTATGGGTTACCTCCTGAAGATCCGGAAGCTCTGTCGGCGGCTGTTCCTCTTCCGTGAAAGCTTTCGTCTGCATTTTCATCATGCAAAGGTTTTTCACACAGGCGCGCATTGCCGCTCCATACCCCGCCGGATCTGCTGCATAAGCATCTTGCATTGCCTTGGGTATAAAACTCTTCTGAATGAACCACAGCCCTGTCAGGAACGCGTCGTTCTGCGCATAAACTGCCAGTACCGGACTCATATAGCTGCTTCCAAAGTTCAAATAATAATCTGTAACTACAAAACCGTTAAATCCCCATTCTTTCCGCAGCAAATCAGTCAAAAGCGCTTTGCTTCCGCCTGCCCACTGTGTTCCAATCCGGTTAAAGGAAGACATAATACCCATAGCTTTTCCTTCCTTTACCGCAATCTCAAATGGTTTTAAATAAATTTCACGCATAGTCTGCTCGTCTGCCCAGGTAAGCACTCCATTTTGGTCGCGATTTTTTTCCTGGTCATTTAAAGCAAAATGCTTCACTGTTACAATAAGCTGCTCAGACTGCGCTCCGCGGGTAACAGCGGCAGCCATTTTACCGGACAGAAGCGGGTCTTCGGAATAATACTCAAAGTTCCTGCCTCCCATCGGGCTTCTATGCATATTGCAGGCCGGAGCGTACCATACATTCGTTCCAATATCTGCAGCTTCTTTTCCTGCGGCTACTCCCATTTGCTCTGCAAGTTCCACGTTCCATGTGCAGGCAAGTACCGTCTCCACCGGATATGCGATACCGGTATCTGTATACTGTCCGGCGCCTGCTCCCTTTACGGAGGCCGGTCCGTCATTATCCTGTGTAACTGGAATGCCGAGACGCTCTACGCCGCCCGTGCGGAATCCGCTGTTGGCTATCATTTCAATCATCTCGTCTACGGTAAGCTGATCTAAAAATGCGTCCCATTTTGTCTCGTCTTCGCTGACGTCTTTTAACGTAATCGGCGTATCGTATTCCTTGCCTGTTTCCGGCGCCTCAGTTCCCTCTTCCGGGGTTACTCTCACCTTATCCAGGCTGTCAATCCCCTCAAGAAGTTTTTCTGAATAAGTAGTCGGAGCTTTTGGCATCGTATTCTCTTTGTCTGACCGTTTCAGATGCGTCATGTCGTTGTCGTCTGCATCGGCAAACAGGTTCTTGATGTCTGCGCCTGTAGCGTCATCTATTGCAATTTCTTTTTTCTGCGCTACGTTATACTTCTTAACCGTACCTTGATCATGCGCATTTTTAGCAGCCTTGATCTTATATTCACCCGCATCCAGTACATATTTGCCTTTGGATGTGTCATAAGAAGCCATATCGTTCACGTCAAAACTAACTGTTACCGTTTCGCTCTCGCCTTTTTTCAACAGCTTTGTCTTTGCAAAACCTGCCAGCACACAGGAGGATTTCTCTACTCCGCCTGCCGTATAAGGCGCTTCATAATAGACCTCTACTACATCTTTTCCGTCTTTTTCTCCCGTATTCGTAACCTTTACATCGAGGGAAAGTACGCCGTTCTGTTCTTTCAGTTCGCCTGTTTCCCATGTAAAGTCGGTGTATGACAGTCCATATCCAAACGGATACTGAACGTCTACGCCAAATGTCTCAAAATAACGGTATCCTATGTAAATCCCTTCCTCATAATCAACATGGTAATATCCGTTGCCGTTTGTCCAGCCTTCTGCCGGTTTTCCGTCCTGGCTGGTCACCTGTCCCCATACAGGAGCCTCCCCATCCTTCGTGTAAGGAAAATCTCCAAAATTCACCGTAGACGGATGATCGTTTACAGATTTTGCAATGGTATCTGCCAGCCTGCCGGAGGGATTCACGGTTCCCGTCAACATCTGCGCTACTGATTCCATGCCATATTCGCCCGGCGCCCAGATGATTGCCGCTGCTTTGATACTCTCGTACTCGTCCAGCCATCCCATCTCTAAAACATTGCAGATGTTAAATAATACGATAACCTTGCTAAACGTCTTACATACTTTGTCTACCATAGACTTTTCTTTCGGCTGCAGTTTTAAAAGTTCCGGCGTTAAATCCGCGCTCTCGCTTCCGGAACGTGAAATCATAATAACGGCTGCGTCGGCATAACCTTTTGCCTGGGTCATAATCGCGTCTGTGAGATCATCCCCGCTCATTTCTGCCCTTACCTGGTCTATCACAAGCTGTCCTGCCGCTCCCCCTTCTCCTTCGCCGGAGCCGTCCTCTTTGTGTGCCTCATACCAGTCGGCATATGTTTGGGCCAATGTCTCATTGTAAGCAATTCCTTCTTTTTTCAGCGCATCCAGAAATTTAACGGCATAGGTATCTTTTACAGAACCGGAGCCTCCCCCTCCATAAAATGGATCCAACTGACCGCTTCCGAAGACATTGATTTTTTTGTCGCCTGTCAACGGCAGCGCAGCGCTTTCATTCTTCAAAAGAACGATGCCCTCCGCCTCAATCTGCTTTGCGACATTCTGGGCATTCTCCAAAACCGGATCTGAAATCCCAACCGCCGCATGTGCCGTCAAATTTCCTACCGGCAACGCCGTAACTGCCACAGCCGCCGCCATGACAACCGCCAGTATGGATTTTCCTACGTGCATTCTTTTCATCTCTCACTTAACTCCTTTCTTTTTGATAAAGATTAAGGCGTCAAAAGGTCTGTTTGCATTGCAGGGCAAATCTGTTCAAAATTGTGCGGCAATACCTTGAGGTGAAGGGTACATCATAGACAGATAGCGCCGTCCAAAATTGAGAAATTGGCCTGTAAGACATTCAGAGCGTTTAACGCCTTAAACCGATAGATAAATTGTATCAAAAAAGTTCTTAGGAAAACATGAATATCCTGCTGGAAAATCGTAATATCCTGCTACCTTTATTTTAAAAGAAAACGTTCAAACTGCCGTTGTTTTTCTGCAATTACCTCCTCGATAAAATTTGCTTCTAACTCTCTGTTCATCTGCTCTAAGCCTTCCTCCGGGTCTACCAGTCCGTTTTCCAGAATCACGCGGTATTTATTATAAATTGACGTCAGTTCCAGATATTCCGTGGAAACAGGAGTAATATCAAAGTAAAATCCATAATCGCACCCGTGTATGGACTCTTCGTTTATGCGCCGGACATTCTGCCAATGCGTCGGCGGATTTCCCTCCCAGACATAAGTGATAAACTGATTAGGCATACGCCATGCCTCGCCAATAAAAGGATTGGTGCTTTTTCCTTCCGGAACGGTAATCTGCCCGTTTGCCTTTTTTACATAATGAACGCCTTCAATCCCGTAGGAAAACAGGTTCATAATCTCTGCATCCGTGTAAAAGAGATTTAATAGCTGCATGGATTTCTCTGCGGAAACAGTATTGGCTGGAATCGCCCATGGCATAACGGACGCTGCATTGCCAATCACAGCATTTTCCCCAAATTGTACAAACACGACGTCGCGGTTGTGCGAAAGCTTTTCCTGCTGTTCAATTCCCGGTTTGCCCCTGCAGGCATAAGCGAACAGCGTACCGTTTCTCATGCGGTTATCAATGGAATCTGTTATTTTAAACGGATCTTTCTCTAGATATCCAAGCTGCCGCCAGCGGTAGACACGCTCTAAAGCCTCCCGATACTCTTTTGTTTTAAAAACATTGGTAAGCTTTTGTTCCCTTCCATAATCCATATGCACGCCAAACGGGCTGTTGTTTGCATTGTCTGTAAAGTACTGGTTTCCAAGCATCGTGGTATTATCGCAGTCTACAATCTCCAACTCCGGTTCCGCCCCTTTGACAATCGCAAATACGATCTCTAATTTTTCTTCTGAAGTAATGTCCTCTTTGCGGATTCCGTACTTATCCAGGATATCTTTTCTGAGGATATATCCCTGCCATCCGACTGCATAATCACGGTTGTTGGGAAGGCCGTAAAGTTTCCCCTGAACCTTACAGATATCAATCATATCTCTCCCAACCGCATCTATAATCCCCCGTCCAAAGGTTTCAAGCAGTCCGTCTAACTGGCACAGCTCGTTATTCATCAGCATTTCCTGGAATAAATTGTTATGGCAAAACAGCAAATCAATCTGCTGCTGCCCTGCGAGCATAGAACTGATTTCTGATTCGTAATTCCAGAGGTTTGTGAGAAATTTCACTTCGATACCAAGTTTTTTGCGCACGATTTCTTTGACTGCTTCCTCCACCATTTTCTGGTCTTCTGGAAACATTGCCGCCGCAGTCGGATATGCAACTACAAGCGTCGGCGGCTCTTTTGTATCTGCTTCTTTTGCTGTATACATTTGCGGTTTATTTTCTGTCTTTGTCAAATATCCCTTTTGTGCAATACTAAATAGCAATAAAAATCCCGCTATTAAAACCACGCATTGGATTTGCCTTTTTGCTTTTCTTTCCATCCCGTCTCCTTTTGGATACCTCTAAACAGGAATACATATATCTATGACTGCGCCTGAATCTGCTCTGTTTGAAAATAAAATATCTGCTTCCTCTCCATATAATAGCTCTAATCTCTGACAGACATTATAAATTCCAATATGTTCTCCCTCTCCGTCTGTCAGCCGTTGCTTTGCATTGAAGCAATTCAGTTCCGATTCTAAAAAACCTTCTCCGTCATCTGCCACCTGAAGCATAAGCCGACCCGCATTCTCACACCAGACGCGAACCCATATCATCAAATGCCTCTCAGGATCCAATTGATGTTTGATAGAATTTTCTACAAATACCTGAATCATCATTGTGGGAATTTCATAGGAATCCAGACCTTCTTCAATCTCTGACACCAGCGTAAACTGATCTCCATACCGCATTTTCTGCAGCTCTTCAAAATCTCTTACATGTTCTAATTCCTGTTTCAATTTAATTTTTGTGCTGTATGTAAGGGAACGGCGCATAAAACTGCTCAAAAGCAAAACCGCCTTCTGCACCTTTTCTTCCTCCCCCATGATCGAAAGGTTGCGAATCATATTCAGACAATTTGTCAGAAAATGAGGATTAATCTGTTCTTGAAGATACATAATTTTTGCATTCTGCTTCTGTAATTTTTCCTCGTACACACTGATTTTGAGCGTCTCGATTTCTTTTATCATACGATCAAAGGCCTCGCTTACCGTCCATAATTCCTCAAAAACCGCTTCTTTCTCCAGACGCACATTAAAATTCCCCTGTCTTAACTGATTCATCGCCTCGACAAGACGGTCTATCGGCTGTCTGAATAAATGTTTCTGAACCGCCGCCATTCCCATGCCAAGACCTGCTATCAAAATAAAAGCAATCCCTGCCTGCATGACAATGCCGCTTATGTTCCGGACTCCTCTCTGGCAATCCCGCAGAACCAGGAAAGAAAACGCATCGTATTCTGTCTGCTGGCGGATCATTTTATATTTTTTGCCGTCCATCAAAAGGACATCGCCGCTTTCTTTTTGTATATCTGCCAAAGGAGCCGCCGTAAGCGTCCGCCGGGCGGCGTCCTGAACCAAAACATAATCCTGGTCATCTGCAGGAATACTTTTCAGTTTCTCTAACAGCGTATCCACATGCACCCAGCTTCCCACGTAGACTCCCTGAAATTCATACATTTTGATCAGAAAAAAATCATCCCCCGACTGTATGGAAAACCACTCGTTTTCGTTGGAGGCTGCCGTTTCCAGGAATTGCCGGACGATATCTTCCATAGAATTTTTTATAAGCCCCCGCTCATCCGTCCCCTCATACCGCTTTGCCTGACTGATATATATATCGTCCTGCCCGTCATACA
This sequence comes from Lachnospiraceae bacterium, assembly GCA_009911185.1. GTDB lineage: Bacteria > Bacillota > Clostridia > Lachnospirales > Lachnospiraceae > Petralouisia. The sequence continues at coordinate 32,469 of QXWW01000015.1, read as the reverse complement.
AAAACAGGCCGTCCATCAGGCTGTAACTGCCAATTGACGACCAAAACAACTCCTGTATTTCACCGATTGCCAGATACCGATCCATCTCTTTTCTTGGTTTCCTGATTTTGCGTATGGTATCATGCAGCAGACATCTATTTACCAGAAAAGCATCTGTGTTATCCAGAGCAAAATCTACTTCCTGGGCATACAGCTCCAATGAATTTGCAATGGTCCGGTCTACGATTTTATCCGTGCTCTTATATATGTAGACATTGTACCCAACAATTACCATGCATACCAAAAACAGCGAGCCGGTCATCGCCCATACCATACGCCGGCGGAAGGAATGCACAAAACGTATTTTTTTCATCATCGTCTGTTTCCCGTCTTTCTGTATTCTTTGGGAGTCATTTCCGTTTGTTTCTTAAAAACTTTGCCGAAATATGTTGTATCTGCGTATCCCGATTTCGAGGCAATTTCTGAGATAGAATCTTCGGTTGTAAGAAGCAGCGTCTTCGCGTGTTCTATGCGCACATTGGTAATGTAATCCGAGACTGACATTCCGGTTTTCTCTTTAAATACATGCGACAGATAATCCGGATGCACATAAATTTGCGCCGCAAGCTCTTTTCTGCTGATTTCCCGGTCTATATTCCTGACAATATAATCCTTTAACTGGCGAATCATTTTAGATCCCTGTTTTTCCTGAAATGGACTGGCTTTTTGCACAGCCGCCACAAGCGCGGTTTCCAATGTATCCTTTTCGACCGGCTTTAAAAGATATTCTGTCACTCCCAGCGAAATTGCTTCCTGGGCATAACGAAATACGGCATGGCTGGTAAGAAAGATCGCCACAACAGGCCTGTTCTGGCTCCTGACCCACTTTACAAGCTTATGTCCGCTTCCTTTTGGCATTTCCACATCACTGAGTAAAATATCTATGTCATAAAAAGAAAACATCTTCACTGCCTGTTCCATACTGTACGCTTTGTAAATTTCATCAATCCCGAGCTTATGCCTGTCTATCATCTTTTCTATTACGGTAACTTCCAGCATTTCATCATCTACAATCAAAAGATTCATGTCGAAATTCTCCTCTTAGGATATGTTATAAAAATCATATAACAAATCGCGTTTTTTGTAAAGCACAACAGGAGATTTTCGATGTCCGGGCATAAATGGTAAGCTCACTTCAACTCCCCTTACCCCTCATTTTTCAGGGGCTGCACACTTTGACGCACCGGATGCTTATTGCGAAACAATAACATACTTCCTACATCCGTTCGCATACCATTTTTATTCTATAGGAAAGATACTTTCACACTTTTAAGTGACAATGTATTTCCTATAAGATAAAAAACAGCCAGCTCCCGCTTATGAGGTGCTGACTGCTTTCCTATTTATTGACCAGACATCGCCTGTTCTTATTTTTCAATGAGATAATCAATCATTTCACAGCCTTTTGCTATCCGCTTACCGGACTGCGCAGCTTCTCTTTCATTATACTTCCAGGTATTTTGCTGAACCTTCCTGCTGTCATAAAGCAGATACGGCACATCATCCCCGGTATGTGTGCGGATGCTTACCGGGGTGGGATGGTCTGGCATCACTAGCATTCGAAATTCTTCCCCGGACTGCTCAAGCCCCGCCTTGAGCGGCGCTATCACGCGTTCATCCAGATATTGGATTGCCTGAACCTTCTTCTCCGCGCTCCCTTGATGCCCCATCTCGTCCGGCGCCTCCACATGAACATACACAAAATCATAATTCTCCTGCGTCAGTACATCGATGGCGGCCTGTGCCTTGCCTTCATAGTTCGTGTTAAGCCCGCCGTTGGCGCCTTCTACAAAAATAGTTTTCATAGAAGCACCCACGGCAATGCCCTTCAGCAAATCCACCGCCGATACCATAGCTCCTCTAAGCCCCGTCTTTTCCTGAAAGGAAGACAGCGCCGGCCTGGTTCCAGCGCCCCAGAACCAGCAGGAATTTGCCGGATTGAATCCCTGTCTTTTGCGCTCTGTATTAATAGGATGGCTGCTCAGAATCTCATAGCTCCTTTTCATCATCTCGCGGAGCGTATCATCCTTGGGCAAATACTGGCCGATAGTCTGTCCCAGCACATCATGGGGCGGCGTCAGTTCCATTACCTTCCCCTGCTCCCAGAGCAAAAGGTGGCGATAACTGGTTCCAGCATAAAACTTATAGCCTTCCGTCTCCAATTCCTGTTTCACTGCTTCCAATAAAATTGCCGCATCGCTGGTAGAAATTTCTCCGGCACTGTGATCTACAATCTTCCTATCCTCATAATTTTCCTGCTCTTCCGACAGGGTGACAAGATTGCAGCGCAGGGATACGTCGGTAGCTTTCATGTCCACGCCGATGCTCAGCGCCTCCAGCGGAGAACGCCCGGAATAATAAATCTTCGGATCATATCCCAGTACGGACAAATTTGCCGTATCGCTTCCCGGAGACATCCCCTCCGGAATCGTATGCACCATCCCAATCTCTCCTGCCGCCGCGAGTTTATCCATATTGGGCGTTTTTGCATATTCCAAGGGGGTCATGCCCTGCAATTCCTCCAAAGGACAGTCTGCCATTCCGTCTCCCAGTACAATGACATATTTCATTTTCTTTCATCCTCCCTAAACAAAATGTCTCAAAAGCAACCAGGCCTTTGAGACGCTTTTTCTATACGACACGTATTCTCTGTCTGATGTCCTCCAATGCCGCCGCTTTTTCTGTAAAGGCTTCCTCGCTCATTTCTCCGGTTAAGAAACCGGTTTCTCCACGAACTCCCGGCACCTCTACGAACTCCGCGTCCCGGAAAACCGCTTTTACCTCTTCCTGTCCCTTTGCCGTGCGCACAAAGAAACGGCTCTTTGCCTTACCTTTATCCACCAAATCCATCTTCCCGGAACTCCAGGATATCAGAATATTCTTATGCAGATGTTTGGCAATATCCACTATGTCCGCCACCACTGCGCTTGCCGTGGGAAGTTTCCCGGCCCCGCTTCCGTAGAACATGGCGTCCCCTAACACATTGCCATGTACAAAAATGGCGTTAAAGACATCGTTAACACTATATAAGGGGTGCTGCTGCGATAACATAAAGGGGGCGACCATCGCGCAATAGCCTTCCTCTGTCTTCCTGCTGGTAGCAAGAAGCTTGATTACCATTCCCATTGCCTTGGCATATTTGATATCGTCCGCAGTAATTTTCGTAATTCCCTCTGTGTATATATCTTCAAAATCGACCTGCTGGCCGCATACCAGAGAAGTCAGGATTGCAATCTTCCTGCAGGCGTCATACCCTTCCACATCCGCGGTCGGATCGGCCTCCGCATAGCCTCTGGACTGCGCGTCTTTTAACACATCGCCAAATTCCAGTCCCTCGAACGTCATTTTGCTGAGTATGTAATTGGTCGTTCCGTTTAAAATACCTGTAATCTCTTCAATCTCATCTGCTGTAAGAGAAGAATTAAGCGGACGGATAATAGGGATTCCCCCGCCCACGCTTGCCTCAAACAGAAAATTAATACTCTGCTCCCTGGCAATCGCAATTAATTCCGCCCCATGTTTTGCCACCAGAGCTTTATTGGAAGTGGTCACATTCTTTCCCGCCAGCAGCGCACGTTTCACAAACGTATATGCCGGCTCCACGCCTCCCATTGCCTCCACTACTACCTGTATCTCCGGATCTTGGGCAATCACATCGTAATCATGTATTACCTTATCCTCCATCGGATCTCCCGGAAAGTCCCTGAGGTCCAAAATGTATTTAACTTCAATCTCGTCGCCTGCACGTTTGGCAATACTCTCTTTGTTGGTGTTTAATACCTCCACCACGCCGGAACCTATCGTTCCATATCCTAAAATGGCTATTTTAATCATGATTTCACTCCCTGGCTAATATTTTTAAATAATGAATCCCTTCCTGCTGTTCTATGTTCTCCACCATCGAAGACACATTTTTTGTATCTGGCAGCACGTCCACACTCAGAGTAAGGGAAGCAATCCCGTTTACCGGAATACTCTGATGAATGGTGAGGATATTCGCATGATAATCCGCTACAATCTGAAGCACCAAAGATAATAAGCCCGGTTCATCATCCATCTGAATCACCATTGTAATGGTTTTTCCCCTGGCATTATCATGAAATGGAAAAATATCATCCTTATACTTATAAAAAGAGCTGCGGCTAATCCCCACCATATCCGCTGCTTCCTGCACAGATTCCGCACGGCCTGATTCCAGAAGCTTCCTGGCCTCCACCACTTTTAATAATACCTCTGGAACCGCTTTCTTTTTCAAAACAAAGTATTTTGTCTTTTCTTCCATACCGCCTCCGGTTTGTTTGCCCGCAAAAAACAAATGTGCTTACTGCAAAGATATTAGCACATTTGTTTTTTTTATGCAACCTCTTTTTTTAATTTCCTGTAAGTGCAAACTGCTATATACAGAATCCGCTCCGCCGTATCAGGCGGCATACCGTATGTCCGGCAAGCCCTCAAGACACTGACACATGACCGCCCTGTAAATCCCTTTTTCCATCTCCATAACACATTCTATCTATGACTGCTGTGTTCCCGACAGACTTTTCCATTTCAAATAAGCGTTGATAAACAAATCCAGTTTTCCATCCATAACACTGTCTACATTCCCTGTTTCTGCATTGGTGCGGTGATCTTTTACCATCGTGTAGGGCTGCATCACATAAGAACGAATCTGATTGCCCCAGCCAATTTCCGTAACCTCGCCCCGAATATCCGCCGCCTTTTTTTCATTTTCTTCCTGTTTTAAAAGGTACAGTTTCGCTTTCAGCATTTGCATTGCCTTATCCTTATTCATATGCTGGGAGCGTTCATTCTGGCACTGAACCACAATACCAGTAGGAAGATGGGTAATGCGGATAGCAGAAGAAGTCTTATTGATATGCTGGCCGCCTGCGCCGCTGGAACGGTAAGTATCAATGCGAAGCTCGTCCTCCCTGATCTCGATATCCAGATCTTTTTCAATGTCCGGCATGACGTCGCAGGAGGCAAAAGACGTCTGGCGTTTCCCTGCCGCGTTAAAGGGGGAAATGCGCACCAGACGATGTACTCCTTTTTCAGATTTGAGATAACCGTAAGCGTTCTCTCCCTGAACCTCAAACGTGATAGATTTTATGCCTGCCTCATCACCGTCCAGTGAATCCAGCACCTCTACGGTAAAACCTTTATCCTCTGCCCAGCGCTTATACATGCGGAACAGCATACTGTTCCAATCGCAGGACTCCGTTCCTCCGGCGCCCGCATGGAGCGACAAAATCGCATTTTCCGCGTCATACTCTCCGGATAACAGCGTTTTTATGCGGATATTTTCAAAAGTTTCTTCAAATTCCCCAAGCGCTTCCTCAATTTCCGGAATCAGCGTGGCGTCATTTTCCTCATATCCCATTTCCAGCAGCGTCTCAATGTCTTCATACTGTTCGGATAAATGGGCGTACGTCTCTACATCGTCTTTCAGGCTTTTTAATTCCTTCATTTTCCTCTGGGAAACCTCCGTGTCATCCCAGAAATCCGGAGCCTCCATTTCCCGTTCTAATTCCTGGATTCTCTGTTCTTTGTTCGCCAGGTCAAAGTGAATCCCTCACTTCCAGCAACGGTTCTTTGTATGTGTTCAAAGTTGTTTTGAACTGGTCTAACTCAACCATCGTGTCACCTCTTTCTTTTTGATTTCCTGATTACCATTATAAGTGTTTCTTCCCGGCGCGTCAATCACCATCGTATTTCGCCAATTGACAAAAATGAAAACGGTATTTACAATAGATTTCATAACCTTTTAAACGCCCGGCAAAGGCAGCAATTGGGCACATAGGAAATGCAGGCACTCGATAACGGAAAAGGAGAAACACAAATGAATACTTGGATCAAGGAACAGTTACAGCTACAGCGCGAGCCAAAATTTCAGCAATTTACCGCCGGCCTGCTCCCAGGTGTAGAACATATCCTGGGCGTACGGCTTCCCGTTTTAAGAAAAATGGCAAAACAACTTGCCCAGGGAGACTGGAAACATTATTTAGTTTCCGCCTCTGATGACAGTTACGAAGAAATCATGCTTCAGGGCATGGTTCTTGGCTATGCCCTGGGAACGCTGCAGGAAAAAGAACCATACCTGCGGGCGTTTCTTCCAAAAATTAACAACTGGTCCGTCTGTGACAGCACGTGTTCCACGATTAAGCTGGCAAAAGAACAGCCGGAAGAATTCTGGCGTTTTCTCATGGAATACCTGCACAGCCCCAGAGAATATGAAGTCCGTTTCACGCTGGTTCAAATGCTTAATTACTATGTTACGCCTGATTATCTCTCCCGCGTACTAAAAGCTGTCAACAGCGTTCATTTCAAAGCGTATTACGTCCAGATGGCGCAGGCGTGGGCCGTCTCCATCTGCTATCGGGAATTTCCGGACGCAACGCTGCCTTTCTTAAAGGACAACAATCTGGATGATTTTACCCATAATAAAGCACTGCAGAAAATTACAGAATCCCTGAAAGTTCCTTCTGAGAATAAAACTTATATAAAAACTTTGAAACGAAAGATATCGCTAATTTAAACCGGAGGGAATCGTGATTCGGACCGTTGTGCCCCTTCCCTCTTCGCTTTCAATCACAAGCTCATAATCCTCATGATAAATCAGTTCCATGCGCTCTTTTACATTGCGGATCGCATATTTTCCGATCCGGTGACTGGAATGTTCCGGATCTTTTTCTTTCTCCCAGATGGCCTCCATTTGCTGGCTGCTCATGCCAATTCCAGTGTCATGAATCTGAAAATGTAGGCAGCCTTCCCGCTTTTGCCCTCTTATCGACAAAAAGAATGGATTCTCTCCTTTCTCAAATCCATGCACAATCGCATTCTCCACAAATGGCTGTAAAATCAGCTTGGGTATCTCTTCTGCCATCATTGCCTGTTCAATCTGTATTTCATATTCAAATCGTTTTCCAAAGCGCATTTTCTGTATATGCAAATACCGCTCTAACAATTCCATTTCTATCTTTACCGTTACAATGCTGTCTCCCTGATTTAATACGAGGCGGAACATCTGGGATAAGGATAAAATATCTTCCGCAATTTCTTCATCCTCCGCCTCCACCGCTTTCCAATAAAGCGAATCCAGCGTATTATACAAAAAATGAGGATTAATCTGCGCCTGTAATGCGTCAAGCTCACTCTGCTTTTCTTTCAGCGCCAGAATATAATTATTATTAATCAATTCTCTGATATTGTCCACCATGCTGTTAAAACACATGGAAGCCTTGCCGACTTCGTCAAACGTTACTACTTCTATTTTCTGGCTGAAATCGCCATTCTTAAACTTATCCATAGCCGCCCCCAGCTTGTGCAGCGGCTTGGAAACGATATTGGAAACTAAAAACATCACCGGACATAGCCCTGCCAGAAACGCCAAAAGCAGAGCCAGCGGCGCATAAATAATAGAATCTGCCACATCCAGCACCCTTACTTTTGAGGTAACTTTATACACCTTAACGCCTGTCTCCCGGCTCTGACAGCAATAAACTTTGTAATTCCCCCATGTACTGATATAAATGTCCTCTTTTGCTGTTGGCTGCGTACAACTTCTCTCCAGTATTTCTTCCATCATATCATCGTCCACCGTGCCGCAGCGCGCTAATTCCGCCCCGTATTCACTCATAATCAGTACGGTTTCATCCTTGTTTTGCAAATCATCCCTGCATATTTCATCGAAAACTTCCGCCGCCGAACCCAGAACAACATAACCCAGCTTCTCTTTTCTTGCCAGATCATATATTTCATGGTACATCACAATTTTGTCATTATAATTAAACTCGTAAGTGTCTGATTGGTCTTTTCCTACTCTCTGCCATAAAAACTCCCCCTTTTTTTGTACCGTAAGCAGATAGATATTCTCTTTTTGTACCTGTTCCATATCTGCTATATAAGAAGCATAGTCTATACATTTCAGATACGGGTTTACCCCGTTTTCCGGATAAATGGCAACGGTCTTTACCACCCCGCCGATTGCCACCATGTCCTGAACCATGCGCATGGGCGCATTATTGACCCAAAAACGCGCGTCGCGATTTAATTCTGCCGGATTGTCGCAGGTTAATATCTGTCTGATATTTTCATTGATACAGATATAGGTTGCTAACTCAACTATATTTTTCTGAACGACCTCTAAATTGTCCGATAAACGCTGGATACTCTGCACGCAGTTTTCTTCATGTTCCTTCACAGCCAACTGGTAATTTTGGAAGACCAGGCACGCGCTGATCACGAACAGAATAGGCACGATAATCAGATAACTGTAAAAAATCAGTTTCTTTCGTATGCTTAACCTCATAATCCAGTTTTTTAACGATTTCATACTATCACCAGTCCGATATCTAAAAAACATAATGCCGCTGAAACATCTTCTATTTACATGCCTTGCCAATATCCGCAAAAAAATCTTCTATACTTATCGAACCATTAGACATATCCTGAATTTCATTCTCAATCGCATTCTTAAATTGCGACGGCCCACAGTCATTGACCGGAGTACCGGAAACACTGCTTGCATGTTTCAGAATGTTCACGACCTGTTTCTGTAACCCTGGTTCCTCTCCTGTTAAATAAGCGGACTGATCCTGTGCAGACATCCCAACTCCGTTTTCCCATCCATATTTAGAAAGCTTATCCGGCTGGTACATATAGTTAAGGAATCTGACAGCTTCCGCTTTTACTTCCGAATTAGCAGATACCGCATAACCGCCGCCATTCCATACGGCAATATCATTTGCACCGCCTGCTCCGTCTTTTACAACGGGCATCGTAAACGCTCTGATATTATCCCTGATTTCTGCATCAATGCTCTCATTCAACGCCATAGAACAATCCCAGCTACCCATATAATACATCGCCGCCTGCCCGCTGGTAAATAAATTCATCGCCGTACCATAATCCTGCGTGTCATAACCGTCCTGGAACATTCCCGCCTTTACAGAATCTGTTAAAATCCCTGCCGCCCGGACAAACTCCTGCGCTGTAAAGTCGCCCGTGCGCACCGCGTTTTTCACAAGCCCAGCATAATCTGTTCCGGCAACCTTTACAAGGAGGTCTGTCAGAAAACACGCCAGCGGCCAGCCGTCTCCGCCTGCCATGGCTACAGGCGCAATCGCTTTTTCTCTGACGCTTTTGCATAACTCTAATAATTCATCATACGTTTGCGGAACTTTCCAACTGTTATCCTGAAACATTCTCTGATTGTAATAAAACAACATAATGTCTGTATTTCTGGGCAGTCCATATAATTTGCCGTCCTTTTGAAACCCTTCCAGAGAACCCGGAATAAATCCATAATCTTCGTAATCAGACAGATTTAACCTGGCAAGTACGCCGGCGTCTGATATTTCATCTAGAAATGAAGGCTGTCCCCAGATACTCACCACGTCCGGCATTTCATACATGGCGTACGCCTTAAACTTCGTTTTATAAGCTTCTTCTTCAAGAGCTTCCACCTCGATGTTTATATTCTGGTGTTGGGCCATATACTCGTCAATGAGTATCTGTTCCACCAGACCCTGCCCATTTTTTCGATCCGGAAGATTGGAAAACACCTTGATTGTTATCATTTCATCAAATTGCCCCTGCTCTTCCCCGCTTTCTTGCTGATCGTTTTCTGTCGACGCGGCGCGGGCCTTCCCTGTTCTTAATTCATCCGCATCACTTTTACATCCGGCAAAAAACAGCGCTAACATTAGCGTCACAAACAAAGATGCCAACACTCTGCTCTTCATATTACATTCTCCCCGCTTTCTCTGTACAAAACGCCGCCTGGTTCACGCCTGCAGGAATAACTCCTTCTTCTAATTGCCAAAATAAGCATCCAGACCATCTGCAATCCCCACTGCCAGCTTTTGCTGATAACCGCCGTCCGCCATATTCTGATCTTCCGTGGGATTGGTCATAAATCCCATCTCCACAATCGTCACCGGAACGGTACACCAGTTAATACCGCTCATACCGTCCGTTTCCCAAATGTGCTGCTTTCTGGCGCCAGTGGCATTGACCGCACCGTCCAGCACACATTCCGACAAACTGTGGCACTGGCTGTAAAGATTTCCCATATAAGGATTCTCAGGCGTCGGGCAGATCGTGAGAATCCCATTCTGACCGCTGTCATCCGAGCCATTGGCATGAATGCGCACAAAAGCGTCGGCTCCCGCATTGTTAGCAACGGCAGCGCGCTCACTATTGCTGATATTGACGTCATGACTGGTACGCACCATCATCACCTGGTACCCTCTCGCCTCCAGTTCTTCCTGAAGCCTCAAAGATACCTGCAGGGTCAGTTCATACTCATTTAATCCCGTGACACAGCCAGTAGTTCCGCTTGCAACTTTCGGCTTCGTCTCGGACGCACCCGGACCTATCGGTTCCTGTTCGCTGTTGCCATGCGCCTGATGCCCCGCGTCAATTACTACCAGATAACCATTATCTTTTAGCTCGGATGCCGGCAGCAGAAATTCCGATGCAATAAAATACTCTTCTTCTCCGACTTTCACCGCGCTCCAGGTTCCGTCATCAGCCGTTCTGGTAAACGCACTTCTTCGCGGCGCCGTCTGATAAACTTCACTGTTTGTGGAGGGCGCCTTCCGTACATTTACAGATGTGGTAGTTACTACCTTCTCCTCTGCATAGACAACGGTCTGAGGATTCAGCGCGGGCGTCTGCGGTTCCTGCGCTGCAGAAGGCTGCAGCGCCTCCGCTTCCGACGGAGGTTCTTCCTCTGCGGCCTCCTGGCGGCCCAACTGTCCTTGCTCTGTTTCTGTTTGCGTTTTATAATCTTCTTCCTGCTGCAGACGTTGTAAATCCTTTGCATCAGGCTCCTGCTTCCTTACCTGGAAATCGGTAGCTGCACAGCCTGTCAAAACCAGTGCAAATAACAACGCTGCTATTATGCCATATTTTTTCATGTTATCCTCTTCTAACCGTTACAACTAATAATGCCTTCCCTGGCGTCCACTGTCACATAAGCTCCCGTCTTAAGAATGGCAGTGGCATGCTCCACCTCCGCGATCACCGGAATATCAAGGCTCAGTCCGGCAATCACGGCATGGGAATTGGGACCTCCATCTTCTACGATCAGTCCGGAAGCCTTGCGAATCTGCTCCATCATATCATTATTCGTCTCCTTGGCGACAACGACGTCTCCCTCTTTAAAATTCTCTTTCAAATCTTCCGCATTGCGGCAGACGCAGATATTTGCCGAAACCACCTTATCGTTGATTCCCCTGCCGGTGGCGAGGATATGCCCGGCCACATGGACCTTGAGAATATTCGTAGTCCCGGAAACCCCAAGAGGAACCCCCGCCGTGATAACCGTAATATCTCCCATGGAAACAAGTCCTGCCTTAGCCGCTGTGTCCACAGCATGTTCAAACAACTCGTTTGCATCCTCTTTCTTCTGGATCTCTAAGGGCGTCACTCCCCATGAAAGATTTAACTGGCGGCAAACCTTCTGATACATGCTGCCTCCAATAATATTGCAGTCGGGACGGTATTTGGAAATCATACGCGCCGTCTTTCCCGACTGGGTAACCGTAATGATAGCCGCCGCATTCAGATCAATTGCCGTCGTGCAGGTTGCATGGGAAATGGCGTTGGTAATATCCGGATTACTCAGCGTATGCCGCATTTTAAAACGCGCCGTATAATTGATATCCTGTTCTGTACGGATTGCTATTTTCACCATGGTCTTGAGCGCTTCCACCGGATACATCCCCGCCGCCGTCTCCCCGGACAGCATAATGGCGCTGGTTCCATCATAGATAGCATTCGCTACATCGGTAGATTCCGCTCTGGTCGGCCTTGGATTTTTCATCATAGAATCCAGCATCTGGGTAGCGGTAATTACCTGTTTGCCCGCCTCAATAACCTTCTTGATGATCATTTTCTGAATCACAGGCACATCCTCTAAGGGAATTTCTACTCCCATATCTCCTCTTGCCACCATAATTCCGTCTGAAACACGGATAATCTCATCAATATGATCCACGCCCTGCATATTTTCAATCTTAGCGATAATATTAATATTATGGCAGTTCTTTTCCTCAAAGATTCTGCGGATCTGCAAAATATCATCTGCTGTGCGCACAAAAGACGCTGCCACAAAATCAAAATCATTTTCTATTCCAAATACAATATCTTCATAATCTTTATCACTGATATAAGGCATGGATAATTCCACATTCGGCACGTTGACTCCCTTTTTATTGGAAATCATGCCGCCGTTTACCACGCGGCAGAAAATCTCTGTATCGGTCACTTCTTCTGTGCTCAGCTCGATCAGGCCGTCGTCAATGAGAATCCTGGAACCTGGCCTGACATCTTTCACTAAATCTTTGTAGGTAATGGACACCCTGTTTTCATCACCTACAATTTCTTCCGTTGTCAGCACAAACTTCTGCCCCGCGTTCAGCATTGCCTTGCCATTTTTCAATTCCCTGAGACGGATTTCCGGTCCTTTGGTGTCCAAAAGCGAGGCGATGGGAAGGTTCAGTTCTTCTCTGAGCTTCTGCACCTGCTGCAGCCTGTGCCCCTGCTCTTCATGTGTTCCATGTGAAAAATTAAATCTGGCAACATTCATTCCCTCCAGCATGAGCTGTTTCAGCACGTCTTCCCTGTCTGTCGAGGGGCCCAAAGTACAGATAATTTTTGTTTTTCTCATATCTTTCATCACACATTCTCCTATATTTTTATTATTTGTGAATTATGGTTCCCATATGTTCCATATGATTCTCTTCCGCAGCGCCAAGTCTGGCAATCAACACACTGCGCACGGCAGAATTACCAATAAATTCTATCGCGGCCTCAATCTTAGGCAGCATGGTTCCCTCCTCAAACTGCCCTTCTTCTATATATTTCTTTGCCTGAAATACCGTAAGTTCGTCCAGCGGTATTGTATTTTCTTTTCCGTAATTCAGATATACCTTCTCCACGCCTGTTAAAATCACAAGACGCTCTGCATCTATGAAATCCGCAAGCTTCCCGGCAGCCAGATCCTTTTCAATCACAGCGCTGGCCCCCTTCAGCTTATTCTCCTGCGCCAGTACCGGGATTCCGCCTCCTCCGCAGGCAATCACTACCTGATCCGCCTCCAGCAGAGCGCGGATTGCATCAATTTCCACAATATCCACTGGTTTGGGAGCCGCTACAATCCGGCGGTAGCCTTCCTGCGTCTTTACCACATGGTTCCCCTTCTTCTCCTCTGCCTCTGCTTCCTCCTCCGTCATGACACGTCCGATAATTTTGACAGGATGGTAAAACGCTTCGTCATAGGGATCCACCATAACCTGCGTCAAAATGGTAGAAACCGGCTTATAAATACCTCTGTTCAATAATTCGGTGCGAATGGCATTCTGCAGATCATAACCGATGTAACCCTGGCTCATTGCAGAACACACCGACATTGGAGTAGACGTATATTCCGGATAGATCCGGCAGAACTCGGACATGGCCGTATGAATCATGCCAACCTGAGGACCATTGCTATGGGAAATCACCACCTGATAATCGTCTTTTATAAAATCAACTACCGCCTTTGCCGTCCTTTTTGTGGCTCTTTTCTGTTCCGGCAGCGTAGTTCCCAATGCATCGTGCCCCAATGCAATTACAATTTTCTTCTTCCTCATAAAAAATCCCTCCGTATGCACAGAACGCCAATCCAGACATTTCCCGGATTGGCGCCTCAGTCTATGTTTATCCTATCATACTTTGCAGAATTTTAAAAGGAAAAATTTACTGGTTTCTTCTGCCGAGCGTTACTGTTACAACCTTCTCTTTCCACTCTCCGTTCTCATTCGTCTGAAGGGTCACTTCCACCTGGGTTCCCGCTGCATAATACTGCATAATATCCTGGAGTCCCTCCTGGGATTTGACGGCCCTGTCATCAAATTTTGTGAGTACATCGCCTTTCTGAATACCTGCCTGCTCTGCCGCGCTGTTCTCTGTCACCATGGTAATATAAAGTCCTTCCGGCATCCCGAAGCTCTTCGAAAGCTCGGTAGTTACATCCTGTCCGGCCACGCCCAGGAAGGAAGAATTGGATTCATCCACCAGCTCTCTGGTAATCAGACTGTCAATAATCGGCTGCGCCGCTGAAATTGGAATGGAATAGCCCATACCTTCCACCTGCGTGTCAGAATATTTTACAGAATTGATGCCAATTACTTCGCCATTCATATTCAAAAGCGCGCCGCCGCTGTTTCCCGGATTGATTGCCGCGTCAGTCTGAAGCAGCTTATTGGTAATGGAAGCTCCCGTAGTTTCATCCTGTACGGTCACTTCTCTGTTGAGCGCGCTGATGACCCCTGTGGTGACGGATTGTCCATAGCCAAGTGCGTTTCCAATTGCAACTACAGATTCTCCTACTCTAATATCATCAGACTTGCCCAGAGTGGCCACTTTAATCTTCTCCATGGTATCACTGGGGATATCCTTTACTTTCACGGACAGCACTGCCAAATCGGTACTGGCGTCCGTACCCTTGATCTCTGCCGTCACCTGCTGGTCGTCAATAAAATTCACGGTAAGCTGATTGGAATTGGCAACCACATGATTGTTCGTGGCAACGTAGATCTCTTCGTCTGTCTGTCCAATGATAATGCCGCTCCCGGCGCTTGACGTATCCTGCTGAAAGGTCCTGCCAAAGAAATCCGCTTCTATCTGTCCCATATTGGTAATCGAGACAATGGAAGGCATAACGTTTTCTACAATATCCGATACGTCTGTCACCGTAGTCGCCGTACTCACATTTGTCGTTGACAGGCTGCCGTTGTTTATTGATGAACCTGATGAATCATGATCCGTGGTTACGGCTGCAGTCCTGTTCTTACCAGTCGTATGTTCAAAAGCAATGCCTGTGCCATAAAATACCGTACTGGACACCAGACCAAAAACAACCGCAACCGCCGCACATTTGGCAATTGTCATGCCAAATCCATGCTGCTTCTTCATGCCGGAAACCTTTTGTTTCTTCTTCTCCTTTTTCACAGAAGATTCGGGTGTTTTATAGAAGTTCTGCCGCGGCTGTTCTCCATTGCTGCTGCGTTCCTGCGTATAAGCCTGGCTGCCTGCGTAACCCCGGGCTTCTGCATACGCCTGATTCTCTGCATTTGCCTGGCTTCCTGTGTACGCCTGGTTCTCCATCTGAGGGTTGCCATAACTTCCCGTAGTATATGTTCTCTGACTGGCAGCGTTTTCTTCTTCTTTTTTCTCAAAATAATTGGGATTGCGCTCCGTATTCTCCTGATGGACATAACTATAGGAATAAACAGGCCCTGGCGCCCCCGTACTGCTTGTCTCTGTACCGGAATTTACAGATTCCGTATGTTCCTGGCTGCCGCTTGCGGCATCGGCGCTGTTCCTTCCCTGTTCCATATTGCTCCTCTCATTTTCAAAATTATTATATTCATTAAATTTATTATCCATAACAGACTGCTCCTTTCTTTTCTGTGGCTCTCTTTTGTTTCTAATAGCAGTTTACGGAATATTTGTGATGAATTTGTGTCTAATATTTTAAAAATAAGTGTTTTTCTCCACATTCTATGCATTTTGCAGACCGCTCAATGGGTTTTTAAATCCAATCAAAAAGAGACGTTCTGGAAATGACAGATTTCTACAATATATACTGTGTTCCTTTGGAAATGCAGCTATATATTGTCTGTAATCTTCATCTTCCGACCGTCTCTTTTTCGATATTAATTACCTGTTATGCCAGGCAAAGTTCCCGTTATATTGTAAGCCCGCGTTCTACTCTACGGTTACGGACTTTGCAAGGTTCCGGGGTTTATCCACGTCGCAGCCTCTCCCCACAGATACATAATAACTAAATAGCTGTAAGGGGATGATTGCCAGTGAATTGGTAAACCAGCGGTTCGTCTGGGGAATATAGATTACATAATCTGCAGCCTTCTCTATCTGCGTATTGCCAGTATTGGTTACTGCAAGTACGAAGGCTCCCCGGCTGGTCAGTTCCACAATATTGCTGATCGTCTTTTTATACAACTCCTCCTGGGTGAGCACGGCCGCAACCAGCGTCCCCTCCTCGATCAGGGAAATGGTTCCATGCTTTAACTCGCCGGCCGCATAAGCCTCAGAGTGGATATAGGATATTTCTTTTAATTTCAGCGAACCCTCCATGGAAATTGCATAGTCAATACCCCTGCCCACAAAAAATACATCTCTGGCAGAAATATAGCGGTTGGCAAAATGCTGAATCCTTTCTTTATTGCTCAAAAGCATCTCTATCTGTTCCGGCAGCTTCTGCAGATCCTTGAGATAAGACGCTGCCTCCGCCTCGGTAATTTCTCCGCGGACCTGCGCAAATTTCACGGCCAGCAGATATTCCGCAACCAGTTGGGCGCTGTACGCTTTGGTGGTTGCAACTGCAATCTCCGGACCTGCCCAGGTATACATGACCTTGTCAGCCTCTCTGGCAATGGAGCTGCCAACCACATTGACAATCCCCAGTGTTTGCACTCCTTTTCTCTTTGCTTCCCGAAGAGCTGCCAGAGAATCAGCCGTCTCACCGGACTGGCTGATAATAATTACCAGATCGTTTTCCCGCAGAATAGGATTCCGGTATCTGAACTCTGACGCCAGATCTGCTTCCACCGGAATACGCGCCATACCCTCAAACACATACTTTGCCGTCACGCCAGTATGATATGCTGAACCGCAGGCGACAATATGGATCTTCTCTATCCGGCTGATTTCTTCATCTGTCATCCCCAGCTCCTCGATCACTACCGCGCCGTCCCTGATTCTGGGATTGAGCGTATCCCTTACAGTCTTAGGCTGCTCATACATCTCTTTTAACATAAAATGCTCATAACCGGCTTTTTCCGCAGCGTTGATATCCCAGTCAATCGCAGAGGACTCCTTTTGAATTTCTTCCCCGTCTACATTGTAAAAAGAAATGCTGTCTTCTGATAATACTGCAATTTCTTCATTCTGAATAAAATACACATTACGGGTATACTTCAACACTGCCGGCACGTCGGAAGCAATTAAATTGCCGTCTTTGCCGTGCCCTACAATCAGAGGGCTGTCTTTCCTCACAGCATACACAATTCCCGGATGTTCCCGAAACATAATCCCCAGCGCATAAGAACCTTCTACCCTGTGCATTACTTTCGTAATAGCCTCGATGGGATCTCCCTTATAATAATAGTCCAAAAGATGCGCCACCACCTCGGTATCCGTATCCGATGCAAAATGATATTCTTTTCCTGCAAGATACTTTTTCATTTTCAGATAATTTTCAATAATCCCATTATGCACCACAGCAATCGTCTCGTCCCGGTTGAAATGAGGATGTGCATTTTCGTTAGAGGGAGCGCCGTGCGTCGCCCAGCGGGTGTGGCCGATCCCCGCTGTTCCGGGCATAGTCGCCCCATCATGGGTCAGCTCACTCAGCGCCTTGAGGCGGCCGACAGACTTCTGCACCCTGATATGCTCCCCATCATATACGGCGATTCCCGCTGAATCATATCCTCTGTATTCCAGCTTTGATAACCCATCCAGTAAAATTGGGGCTGCCTGTGACTTTCCTATATAACCTACAATTCCACACATATCATATCCTCCTGTTAATCACTGCTCTCTCCGGTCACTCCGGTCCGGTACATAATCTCGTTGCTGATGCTCTCTACGCTGTCCGTCACCTTATAGCTGGTATTCCCATATAAGAAATCATGAAGCTGTTTCACATTTGCAGAAAGGCTCACGGGAATCACGCAGTCCGCATCGGCCTTCTGATAGGAGATATCCACCACCTTATTCTTCTTCGCAAACGGGAATCCCGCAGTATCTCCAAGCTTATAATGAAAAGCGTCCATCGCCATGGCAGCAATTTCCGTCTTGCCAAGACTGGTCTTAATTTTGGGAAATACCGCGTCTATCAGCTTATTTACCGTTCCAATATCCGATGCAAGCGCTTTCTCTACCATTTTATTCACCACAAGGCGCTGGCGTTCCGTTCTCTTGAAATCATCTCCGGCCGTATAACGGATCCGGCCGTAGGAAACCGCCTGTACGCCGTTGAGATTGTATGTTCCTTCGCCCGGAAGCGGATCGTAACTCTTGCCCGTCACCTCAGAAGTCTCAATACAATAATTGTTCAAATGTACGCACTCTTCCTCTGTGACAGGGATTTCCACACCGCCCAAAATATCTACGGCTTCCGCCACCGCATCAAAATCAAAAGACACATACTCCTGGATATCGAGATCCAGATTCGTATTCAGCATACGCACCGCCTGCTTCGGCCCTCCCACCGCATATGCCGCGTTTGCTTTGCTGTAAGCGTCTGTATTATCCAGATCTGCCATTTTCAAATATGTATCGCGATAAATGGATACCAGACGGACTTCCTTGGTGTCCTTATCAATTCTCGCCACCATAATCACATCTGAGTTCCCGCTGTTATAAGAGTTCGAATCACGGTTATCCAGACCAAACAATGCGATCGTCGTGTACTCTCCCAACACGTCCTTCGTCTCTTCCGTAAGTTCTTCATTTTTGACGTCCTCGGACTCAAAGGCTTCATCGGTCTGTATCTTGTCCATTTTCGCATTTGTAAAGACCCAAACCAGCAGTCCCGCCAAAACCAGCAGCTCTGCTGCGAACAAGATTACTCTTCTCTTCTTTTTCTTTGCTCTCGCAGACTTGTGCACCGCAGCGCCTCCGGCCTGACCACTATTGTTCTTTGTCATACCTACACCTTACCCATTTTCTACTTTATTACATTTATCTTACAGAATGTTACACACTTATGACTTATATTATATTATTTTCCACCATTTAGCAACCACTTTTTCTCAGCAAACGCAGAATTTGTCTGCCAAAATAATATACAAACACAGCGCGGTTTCTCAGCATCCGCCAAAATCCGTAATGTACCATAGCGGAATTGTTCTCTCCATGCCTGCGGTACATAATCAGCGTCTCCGGCAGAAAATAAGATTTTCCCGCATAATAATCTCCCAGAATGCCAATCCACTGATCATGCATTTCAATGCGCCCCGGAACAGGCAGAACTATTTTCAACAGCTCCCTGCGAAACGCCATACAGCAGCCGATGTAGGTGTTCTTTATTATATTTTTCACAATACCGGCACCAGATGCGCGGAATGCAAAAAACGAATCCAGCAGAATCTGGGCGCTGTCTTCCCCCTGAAACACCTTTGCGTCGTGAACTACTACAAAAACCTGCTGTTCCTCAAATACCTGCAGAACCCGCCGTACCTTATCCGGCATCCAGATATCATCCTGATCGGCCAGAAAAATATAACGCCCTCTGGTATTTGCAAGGGCATTCTCTACATTCTTCTTAATGCCCTGCCCGGGTCCCTGCAGCAGACAGATTCTCCTATCTCTTTTCTTATATTCCTGCAGTATGGAACGGGTGTCATCCGAGGAGCCGTCGTCTGAAATCACCAGCTCATCTCTTTCTCCCAACTGATTTAAAATGGAATCAATCTGTTCCCTGAGATAAGCGGCCCCGTTATAAGTCACCATCGCCACAGACACGCGGATCTGTTCCTCCACAGTCACCACAATTTCCACCCCCACTTTCGAAAATAACGCAGCATGGAATCTATATGTATGCGAAACAGCCTGCCGTCCTTGCTGGAACCCCGCTCCCATTTATGAATCACAGCCGTCTTCGGGCAGTACCACAGACTACTGATGAGATTCACCCGTTTACACAAATCCGCATCTTCCATATACATAAAATATCGGGTATCAAACCCTCCCAATTTCCGAAACAATTCTGTGCGGATAACCAGGAAACTCCCCTGGATAAACGGCGCCTGAAATGGTTTCTCGTAATCCATCTCCTGCATTGTATGATAAGACTGGCGTTTCTTAAAACGCCCGGATAAAAACATGCGGATCCCCATATCAAACACGGTCAGCTCCCGCCGGTACACCTTCAGCAGCTCGCCCTTTTCATCTACAATTTGTGGCGCAGCCATGCCCGCTTTGCTTTCCTCCAAAAAATCCACAAGCACAGAAAAACTGTCCTCCCTCAAAAGAATATCGGGGTTCACAATGGCATGATAGCTGGAATCCAGCTTTTCTAAAACATAGTTGTGGCCGCCTCCAAAACCAAGATTTTTGCCCGGCCTTTCGTAAGCCACATCCTCATATTCCTGTTCAAGAGAGGACAGTGTATTCTCTTTGGTACTGTTGTCCACTATATATATTTTTTTAGAGAGGGACGCTGCGGTATGTTCCTCAATGGTAGCTACCGCATCTCTCACATCCTGTTCATCGTTATAAGCTACAATTGTAATTGAAATGTCTGTCATGACGATCCTTTTCCTGTGAGCACCACTCCTACTGTCCGCAGCAAAATCCGGATGTCCATAGAGAGGGACCAATTGGAAATATACTGGGTGTCAAGTGCTACAATTTCTTCAAAATTCTTAATATCGCTTCTGCCGCTGACCTGCCACATCCCTGTCAGACCGGGACGTATGCCAAGCCTGGCCTTGTGATGAAGCTCATATTGTTCAAATTCATCCTCCGTGGGCGGTCTTGTCCCAACCAGGCTCATATCGCCTTTGAGCACATTCCAAAATTGGGGAAGCTCGTCAATGGAATATTTGCGCATAAATTTACCGACCGGAAAGATTCTGGGATCCTCCTCCATCTTGAACATCAAACCTTCCATCTCATTTTGTTCCATCAATTCTTTCTTCATATTGTCCGCGCCCACAATCATCGTGCGGAACTTATAGAATTTAAAACGCCTTCCATTTTTGCCGATTCTCGTCTGAGAGTAAAACACAGGTCCCGGAGACTGCCGCTTAATCAGCGGGGCAAACACCAGCCAGGCAATTCCTGTAAGCAGAAGCCCCAGCAGGCTTCCGAGAATATCCATACTGCGTTTAAAAAATATCTGCCGGTTGGTCGCTATTTTCATGCTGGTGGTAAGAACCAGATATTTCCCGCACTGCTCAATCAGTTTATTCGGCATCAGCCGTGATTCCCGCACCAGATTAAAATGCACTGTCAGGCCCAGTTCCAGCAGCTCATTGGCTAAAGCCTCGCTGCTCTCTCTGGTATTGCCGTTAATAAACACTTCATCTACCACGCTGCAGCGGACATATTCCAGGAATCCATCCGCAGAGGCCACAACCGGAGCCCCGCAGATTTCCTCCCCTGTGCGGTCCTTGTCCACAATCACCACACCGCTAACCTCAAATTCTTTATATCTGTTATTTAAAAAATCAGAGACGCATTCTCTGGCATAACGATCCTCCGTCACGATTAAAAGCTTGGTAAAACGTTTTCCACGTATCATCCTCTGACGGATATAAATCTTCCACAGGCATCTGGTAAAATATTCTACCACAATCGAAGCGCCCCAGAAGACAAGAATAACCTGACGGGAATAAATCTCCGCCTGCTTGGTTGCCCAAACATACACCGTAATCGTAGCGAATACCGTACTGCAGTGTATAATGACAGCCTTCAGCTCCTGAAGGCGGTTCCGCCGTAAAATCCCGGTATAAGCTTCTGAAAGAAACACAATACAGATATCCGTCAAAAACAGCACAATTGCCAGACGGTTATAATACTCACTGATTCCCGATACATCGTAAAAACTTCCCAGTCTGATCAGACAGGACAGGTAAAATGTAATTTCCAGGCAAAACACATCTGCAATCAGAAAATCCAGGTGCTTTACCCAGCTCTTTTTCTGTTTTTTATACATAATTTCTTCCCCGAAAGTTCGTAATTAGAGTACAATCATGGCGAAATGCCATCCACTTTACAATGATGACATCTTATCATACAATAAACGTTTCATGGAAACTACGGAATTTTATTAAAGATTCCTTAATATTGTCCAGGAACGGCAAAGTCTCCTGTAAATTTCCTTAATATTGTAACCGAAATCTGTAATTAAGATTCGCCAGTCGTATGATTCCTTATGTAAAGCCAGCTTTTGGAATAATCTTTCCGCTGCTGTTCATCCATCTGGGTATATTTCGCAAAGGTCAGCTTGGAAGGAATCATCCGGGTCCCTCCGCATTTGTGGCAAAACACTTCCTTTCGCCTGGATACTGTCGTAATACTTCCACATTTAGGGCATATAAATACTTTCATCATATGTCTCTTCTCACATCCAACTCTGTATATTTGATTTCTCTATTGTAGCATTGAATTGAAAAAAGGGCAAGTTCTAATGAACCTGCCCTTCTAACTTCAGACATTGATATGTTTTTACAGGCGTCGCGGCAAATACAAAACCGCTCCTTTTACTTCCAGGGTTTTAAGGCATAATTACATTTTTTCAGAGAAAAATTAGGGTTATAATAAGGATCTCCCTTTTTCAGCAAATCTATCCACCGGGTACGGATAAATTCAATCTCTTCGCCAAAACGACGTACCTTTTCTCTGGTATCCTCCCTGCCTCTGGACTTAGATTCATAATGGTAAGCCTCCACAAAAGGATCGTACACCACAAGATATCCTTCTCTGCCCACGCGCAGACAGAAATCCAGGTCGTTAAACGCCACGGCAAGCCTTTCTTCCAGTCCGTGAACCTTCTGGTAAATTTCCCTTGAAACCATTAGACACGCCGCCGTCACGGCACTGTAATTCAATTGAATTGCCGCCTTGTGGTAATAGCCTTCCTGTCCCCTGCGCAGCCCCGGAAACATGTTAGCCGCGATTCCGTCGATTCCCACCACAATTCCGGCATGTTGGACCGTATTGTCCGGATAATAGAGCCTGGCCCCGACAATGCCGACCTCCGGTCTCTGGCAGTTGCCCAGCATTTCCTCCAGCCAGTCGGGCGTAATGATTTCAATATCGTTGTTCAGCAGAACAAAATATTCCCCTTCTGCATAGCCCGCGCCAAAATTATTGATGGCCGAATAGTTGAATCCGCCTTCCCAAACCACTACTTTCACGGGCTGTCCGCCGCGCAATGTCCCCGTGCCATAGACTTTCCCTTGCCCTTTATTGCCGCAAAGTTTTTGATAATATTCAAAGATTGCAGGTTCCTGGCTGTTGTTTTCCACAATGATAACCTCAAAGTTCTTCCAGGTCGAGCATTCCAGGGACTGTATACATCTTCGCAGTGTGTCCGGCTGATCTTTATTGGGAATCAGAATGGACACCAGCGGATTGCCGGCAACCGGGTATTTCACCCGGTAATATCCAAAATGGGGAAGCTGGCTGACCTGACCCGGCTGGCCGATACGCGCTAAATGCTGTTCGAGCGCATGTCTGCCTGCTTCATAGGCATACGGCTTACTTAAAGGATTGTCAGCCGTAGAATTGCCGTGAACCCGCCAGTGATACAGAACCTTGGGCACATGTCCGACTTTTCGCGCCTTTTGCGTACAACGCAGAATCAGGTCATAATCCTGCGCCCCGTTAAACTCTGCCCGGAATCCTCCCGTCTGTTCCAAAATACTTCGCTTCACACAAAAAAAATGGGTAATATAATTGTTGGAACGCAAAAGATCCGGACTGAAATCTGGCTTGAAATGAGGACTGCCGTGTTTTAAACCATGTCTGGTATCTTCTACCTGATCCTCGTCAGAATAGATTGCTTCATTCTCCGGTTCCCGATTGATCAATAAAACTATCTCATACAAAGCTTCCGGAGCCAGAAGGTCGTCATGGTCCAAAAAACCGATCCACTCCCCTTGCGCCATGCCAATTCCGGCATTCGTGTTCTGGGCAATTCCCAGATTTTTCTCTAAGCGCTCATATACCACCCGTTCCTCCCGGTGCTGTCTGCAGTACGCCTTAACCAGCTCTTCCACCTCGTCAGAAGGCGTGGCGTCCGCCAGACATAACTGCCAGCGGCTGTAAGACTGCTGCCGGACGGAATCCAGCATCGCGATCAGATATTCTTCCGGCGTCTGGTAACAGGGCACAACAATACTGACGAGGGGGCGGCAGGCAAATTTCTTCTCCTGTCCGGCCTGCTGTTCCAGTTCTTGTGCTCCCGCCCTATGCCGTTCATACCATGGACCATAGGGCACGTCTTCCGGTTCCAGCTTATCTAAAAGCCGGTTCCAAAACGCTTTGGGACCATAATGTTTCAGATAGCGGATTCCCTTTTTGATTCGGTAAGGTGTAATCTTCATCTTTCACATCCTTTTATCTTTTTACCTGCAGCGGCTTCGAATAAGAAGAACTTTTCTTGCCCTTGGAAGTTTTCACATAGGAACGTATTTTATAGTAGTAGGTTTTCTTTTTGGAAACGCCGCTGTCCGTCCAACTCAGCTTCTTATTACCAGAAATAGTCTGTATCTTCTTATATCCGCCCTTTTTCTTTTCCGAACGGTACAGATAATATCCGCTCGCCTTGGTATCACGCTTCCATGTAAGCTTTACCTTAGAACCGCTTGCCCTGGCGCTTTTAAGACTGGGAACTTTCATCTTAACCTCAGCCTGTTTTACGCTGCTGTATTTAGAATAGTAATTCTTGCCATCCACCGTCTTATAACTGCGGATCTTATAGGAATAAGTATGCCCCGGCTCCACCGTGCTATCCTTGTAACTTAAAATCCCGCTGCCTTTGAGCACTGCCAGGCTCACATATTTCCCGGAATCCGTCTTGCGGTAAATACGGTATCCCGTCACGCTTTTCTTGTTCCAGGACAACTGTACGGTCGTATAGTTCTTTACCTTAACGCTCTGCAGGGAAGCGGCTGGTATCGCATAATCCGCTTTTTGCTCGCTGGAATAGGACGAACGCATCGTGCCCTCTTTCCACTTGAAATAACTTCTTACTTTATAATAATATGTTTTACCCACTTCTATCTTATTATCCTGCCAGGAAGTGGAACCAAGCCCGCTTAAACTCTTGGCCAGTTTATAGGTTCCGCCGCTTCCTTCTTTGCGGTAAACCTGATATCCCTGCGCGCCGCTTGTCTCCTTCCAGGACAAATTTACCGTATAACCGTCTTTCTTGGCTGTCAAAGTTGTCTTCTCGAGCTTCTCTCCCGGCTTGGGATACGCGGCGGAAGGCATATTTTTGTAAACCGGTACCTTAAACACAAACTTATTGTTGATAGCTCCCATGGACTCATAGCTTTTGCGGACGTTCTTACTCTCATTGTCCGCCGCCTGAAGATTCTGCATATACTGGTGCCAGTAGAGGCCGTCATAAGAAGCGTCCACATCAAATTTCTGTAAATAGAAGGTATCCTGGCCCCTGGTAATATATCTCTCTGCCGTCTTCCTCGCCCCGCCGAGCAAGGCTGCATATCTTGTGGTCCACTTTTCCGCTTTTGCCTCTTTCAGACCGTTAACGATCACCTGATCGCCCAAACCGGTAGCCGAAATATTAAAATAGTTATAATATCCCTTATAGCCTGGATATGTACCTGAAATCAGCGCAGAGTCTCCTTTCACGCCCTGCTCCTGCCGGACACGGCTTGCCAGAAAATACGGACTGACCTTTAACTCTTTTCCAATCTTCATAAACGCCTGCGCATAGGTAATCCCGCCGCCGGAATTATCCTCCAGTTTCTTATTCCCCATAAACGTGCCGCTTAATATTTTTTCCACGCCGGATACATTATGGTAGGCGCCATTATAGGTGAGCTGCTCAAACTGGAATACAGATTCCTCATTGAGAAAATTTCTGGGGTCAAGAAAATGCTTTACCACGGATTCCGACGCCTGCACCCAGGTCTGCCCATCCTTGGGAATCCACGCTCCGGTAGCCATATTGTAATCCTGCGCCGCCGTGGACTTCCATAAAAGCAGCGACGAAACAGGAACCAGATTTCTGGCGTTTACCATCTCGTTTTCTACCACTTCCGACCATTTCAGTCCCGTATTCAACGGCACAAACGTCCAATTGGGGTGCGCCTTGATCAGTTTCTGAAGGTAAGAACGGTAGCTCGAGGGAAACGCAGATAAATCTGTGCCCTCAGCCGGCGTCACGCTGCTGATTGCCGCCGCCCTGCTTTTTGGGCTGCTAAAGTACTGAGTAATCCATTTCTGAAGTCTGTCGTCCTGGGATATCACATGGCTGTCTTTCACATATCCCGAAAATTCTACGCCGTTTACAGCAAAGGCAACCTGAAACCAGATTTCCCCTTCCTGAACCACGGCGGCCTGAAAACGCACCTGGTATCCGCTGGGAAGCGCCTTCACCAGCGGGGCGTCGTAAAAAGGATACTGCAAAACAGGAATATCGGATTTACTTGTCAATACCCCATACATCTCATATTCCCGCAGTAAAGCGGCAAATGCTTTTTCTGCCTGACTTTTCAGAGAATCCTCTTCCGCTGTTTCTTCGCCTGTATCTGCGCTGACCTCTCCCTTCTGCATCGGAAACGCTTCTTCCTGCACTGTGAAGACGCCTCCTGCCCCCATTTGCCCGGCATATACCCAAAGACTATTTCCGCTGACATCGGCTGCCAGCACAGACGCCGCCAACAGCCATACTGCGATATTGACTTTCTTTCTTATTCTCATACCCTGTTTCCCTTCTTTCCCTTCTAATCTCCTGCATATTATTTCACAGATTCAATGACGGCCGACACGGGAGCTGTTTCATCTCCATTTCCGCTTTCCGCTCCTATCGTGCCCACTGCCGCAACTTTATAATAGTAAACTTTCCCCGCTGAGACTTTACTGTCTTTGTAACTTACCGTTCCATTACCGCTCACCAGCGCTATCATTTCATAATCTCCGTCTTCTTTGACGCTCTTAAAGACGGCGTAACCTGTCGCGCCTTTCACCTTTTCCCAGCGCAGCTGTATCTGAGGCGGCGTATCCGGCGTCACGGTTTGCTTTATTGCCGTGACCTTAAATCCTGCGGGAGCAGCGAGCATCCATTTCTCTGAAATCTTACCATAACTTCCATAGCCTGCATATTTTCCTTCACGGATTGCGCGGACACGATAATAATATCTTGCTCCGGCGGTTACATTCTTATCGGTAAAAGAAGTATAATCAGCATTTTTTATCTTTGCAATCTGCTGAAACCCGCTGCTGCCTGATGTACTTCTCATTACAATATAAGTATTGGCCCCGGCCGCTTTTTCCCAGTTCAGGGTAATCCCTTCGCTTCCCGCCTGTAAAGACTTTATCGTTACCTTCTTTAAATTTGTCGCCGCTTTGGGCTTAGAATCCCCGCTGTAATTCCTTACTCCCTTATTTTTGATAATCACTTCCACAACATAATAATACTTCTGGCCGCCCTTTACATTTTTATCCAAATACGTTGTGATATCACGGTCGCGAATCTCGGCAATTTTTGTATATTCGCCGTTCCTCTTAGTGCTGCGCTTAATGCTGTAGGCATAAGCCGAAGGCTCTTTTTTCCATTTCAGCTCCATTTTTCCGCTGCTTTTGGATCTTACATAAATCATGGACGTGCCGGTAATGGTTTTTCCCGAAACTGCACTGCTGTAACTGCTGTATCCCGTTTTATTATTTACTCGGTTCATTACCTGGATTTTATAATAATAATTCTTTTTTTCTTTTACTTTCGTATCTATGTAAGAATTTTTGCCGTTTTTGACCGTTGCAATGGTCTTATATTTTCCCTTTTTAGAGGTGCTTCTCTGAATACGGTACGCATAGGCATTCTCCACCTTTTTCCAGCGGATCTGTAAGGATGTGCTGGTCTTGGAACTGACGCTCGTAATAGAAGTTTTCGGTACCGCCCAGCCGGACAATATGGGAGAATAGCTGCCATAGCCGTTGTTATCTCCTCCCACGGCGCGCACTTTATAATAATAATTCTTCTGCAGTGTCACATTCTGGTCGACAAATTTATTCTCTGCCGTTGAGATGATCTTTTTATACTTTCCTTCCTGAGAATCGCTGCGCAGAAGTTCATATGCCCCCACACCCTCTACCGGGCTCCATTTTATATCCAGTTTCCCTCCTCCCCGGGAAACAATGCCGGTGATTGCAGGAGTTGCCAGCGTCATGCCTGAATATATTTTGGAATAATCAGACTTCTTTCCATTGGAAAATACAGCGCATATTTTATAATAATATGGAACGCCCGGTCCTACATTCTCATCATCGTATTTGTCTCCGCTAAGCTCCGCAATCTTTGTAAAACTGCCATTTTCCGAATTACTCCGGTAAATCTGATAAGATTCCGCAGCAGTAGCCTGGCTCCAGCTTATGCGCAGTTTATTACTGCCTCTCGCCTGAATCCACTGAATTTCCGGCTGACCGTTCCCTACCGTCAAACCATAATACGCCGCAATCCCCTGAGCGTCTGCAACTCCTAAATTTTTAAGTTTCATATCCGAATTTAAAAATCCGCTGACATCTGCCGCATTGCTCAAAAATGCATGTTCAATCAATACTGCCGGAATCCCCGCCAGCTTGTTCCTGCGTATAATGCTCAGATAATCGGCAAGAGAACCGTCCGGATACTGCGTATTGTCTTCTGAATTACGGATCAATATTCCGCCGGCCCAGGTGGAAAGCCCTAAAGCGCTCAGCTTCTTGTAGATCTCAGTTGCAAGGCCCTTCCCTTCCGCTCCAATCGCAGGCCGATAGCTTCCATTGGGATAATACACGCCTACTCCGGAAGGGGATGTGCTGGAACTGGAGTTCAAATGAAAACTTACATACACGTCTGCTTTTCTTTTGACTGCAAGTTCTACCCTTTTCGCATTGCAGGTTCCTGAATCTACCGCAGAGCCGCCGTTCGGGCAGACATTGCTCTCTCTTGTCATATAGACGGTGACACCTGCATATTTCTGCAGCTCCTGCCGGCAGTAATTGGCGATTTTTAATACGGCTTCTTCTTCTTTGCAGCCGTTTCCCCGGGCGCCTGCATGAGTACTGTCGTGTCCGGGATCCAACATAATTACCATACTGCCTGCCGCCCTTTGAGCTGCCGAAGAGCGTTCCGCAGAGAAGCGCTGTAAATTCCCGGCGTCCTCCAACACATCCTGGACTGAATTATCAGAAACCACATTCCCATTCTCATCAAAAGTAACCACACTAGCTTCTACTTCCTGCATGATGTCTTCATCCACCAGAATCTCGTCCGGTTCCGCGTCTGTCTCACAATTCACGCCAAATTTTACTTCCATGCCGAGTTCCCTAAAATTCACCTGGTATTTTTCTTTGGCAGCTTCGTAATAAATATAGGACAACTCATAGACGTCTGCCTGGGCATTGTCCGTAAATTCCATGGTAAACTTCACAATATTATCAGCAATTGCAGCCGACTCTGCAATAAATTCCTGCCCTTCTTTGTTGCGGTAGCAGAGCTGTGCCAGCGTAACTGCCTTGTTTTCCTGTCCCAGGCTTGCCACTATATTCTGTGTGCCGGGCGCTTTTATGGACGCGCTTTCCTGCATCACAAACTCCAGGGCCCCCGGCATAATCTGCTGTTCCTCTTCTGCGTGTTGCGCCGCCTCCGGAATTATCTTCTGCCCGGCCTCTGCCGTCTGTTTTATCACTCCGGCCCCGCCGTCTGCTTCCTGCATTTTTTCTTCCCGCTGTTCTTTGGAAAACACTTCCGCCTGTACGCTAATGCCTGGCACAGACAGAATCATACTAACAGACAGCACCGCAGCAATCCATTTTTTAAACAATTTCATTTTCCACACTCCGTTTCAACTTACTTTTATAATTAAATTTTTTACCTGTCATATCGTACCTATGTTATCACAATTTTTTTTTGAGTACAACCTTGCAGTTAAGATATTACAAAAACTTTACATTTTCCGCAAACCCTTGTATTTTCAGCGTTTATAAAAAGTGTACAGGGCATATTCCTGTACACTTCCAAGATTTACTACCTTTTTCTTCACTCATTCCCGATTTCATATGATTTTCCATCGGCTTTCTTCCCGGGCGATTTGTCAATATCTATTTCCGCGCTTATTTTCTGTATGTAATCCAAAAACAATAATTTCTGGTGCTTTGAAACGTCTTTTTTCCCACTCTTTTATTCGCTACGACCATAAAATAATATTGTTTGCCGGATTTAAGATTTGATTTTCCACATTTCTTAACCGTGGCAGAAGTTTTCGTGGTATTTTCTACTTTCTTATATCCCGACTCCCTCCTGGTAGAAACGTATATGGTATAATTATGGGCGCCTCTTACCTTATCCCAGGTAAGTTTCACACCGCCTTTGGTATTTTGCGTTTCCACATCCGGCTGTCTGGCAAAATAGACCCAGTCCGACCATTTGCCATATTGGGAATTTCCTGTAATATTGATAAATGCACGCACGCGAAGCTTTAAAAAGCGAAGACTCTTTAGCTTATCGGTTGAAAAATTGGTACTGCTTCCATTCTCCGTTTTCCTGCCGCCAAGCAACGCCTTCTTTCCACCTTCTGCGTAAATCTGATATTGATAACCGTCTGCGGAATCGCTCGGCTTCCATTCTAAATCCAGATGTTCCGAAGTGGGACTCCAGAAACTCGCCTCCACTCCTTTAACCTTAACTGGCAGCACCGGACAATTCAGAAGATTTGTGGTGTAACTGCTCAGCGCGCAATAGCCGGCAGCGCTTTTTTTCACGGGACAAATCCAGAAATTATATTCTGCATTTTTACTGAGCTTTTTTGCCGTATAAGAAGTTACTTTATCAAGCAGAATTTTTGTCCTGCTATTGATATCGTCCCCCTTTTTTCCGTAGATAAGCTGGTAAGCGTTTGCTTCTGCACATTTCTTCCAGGATACTGTAATACTGGTTTCCGTGGCTTTGGTCTGTTTAAAATTCTGGATCCTGACGTCTTCGGGCGCCGTCACTACTTCCAGGACGGCGGACGGCGTCCCCCAGTTAAATTGTTCATCCGTACAGGAAAAAGCCGTCACTCTGACATAATATTTCTTCCCCGGCGTGAGCCCTGAAAATGTTTCCCTGGGTAAATCAGTCCCCTTTTTTTCCGCCCCAAGATTATCCATGATTCCACCCGTAAAATTCTTATTTTCGCACAGCTCCGCCTTATAGCGGATTTGATTGCCAATTACTGCATCCCAACTGACTTCTACCCTGTTAGGGCCTGCAGAAATCTGCTTTAACCCGCCTGCCGTGCCAATCGTTACCGCTTCTGATTTCATGCCTGCTCCCAAAAATAATACGCATACCACCGCCATGGTACAAAATTTTACAAATTTCCATATTTTTCCCATAACGCATCTCCCTTACGAACAATCTGTATCCTATTTTGAAAATTAATAGCCTGTATTGGAATGAATGGTTTCACTCAAATCCTTTACCGTTTGGGATGGCGTATACGTCTCGTTTGCATATAAGAACTGATGAAGCTTAATGACGTTTTCCTCAAGATCGATTGGAATTACCATGTCTCCCATACTTCCCACATCATGGGACTCTTTATCAAAGGGGAATCCTGTGTTTTCTCCCATATGGTATTTTGCCACATTCCCCGCAAGTCCCAGAATCTCCGTAGGGCTTAGGCTGGTGGAAATCTGCGGAAGCAGCTTATCCATGAGATTATTCAGCGTTATGAGGTCGCAGTCCTTTGCCTTTTCAAACATTTTCGTAATTATGGTACGCTGGCGGTTCGTACGCTCATAATCCAGCCCCACATAACGGATTCTTGCATAAGACGTTGCCTGCACGCCGTCCAAATGCACATTGGTACCAGATGATACCGAGCCGCTGTTATGACCGGTAACCTCGTTCGTCTCAACTACATAACCGTTTAACCATTTTGCTTCTTCCGGGGATAACTCATCAATTTCAATACCTCCCAGCAGGTCAATCGCATCCACTAACGCGCCAAAATCCACACTGACATAATCCGTGATATCCAAATCCAAATTTTTATTGAGCATCTCAATTGCCTGTTTGGGTCCTCCGTTCGCATAGGCCGCATTCGCTTTGCGGAATTTATCTTCCCCAATGTCCAGATACGTATCACGGTACACAGACGCCATCTTAATCTCCCCTGTCTCCTTGTTGATACTTACCACAATAATAGTATCGCTGTTTCCACTCTCATAATTGCCGGTATCACGGTTATCAAGCCCGAACAATGCAATATTATCATAGCCTTCCAAAGCCTTTTTCGTCTCCGGCTCCAATTGATTAATCTTAACATCCTTATCCTTAATGACGATTTTTCCCATCTTTTCATACTTACTCCAGGAAAACGCCACCGGAATCAAAATCAACGCCAGCAAAACCACTGCCACAATTATAATAATTTTCCGTTTCTGCCTTTTTCTCCTGCTGCTCTTCCTTTTTCCTTCCATACCGCGGCTATTCTGTGTATCTCTCGCCATTGCAATTTCCTCCTGACTTATTTCTCATGTACTTTTATTCTTCCTGCTTCTGATACATCCTATTACCAAAATGGATGCATCACTGAAGATAATCTATAGAATTATAACATACAATCAAAATTTTTTCCAGATTGTTTGTCAAACAAAAATATTATAAAAATATAAATTTTATTAAAG
>QXWW01000014.1 GCA_009911185.1 Lachnospiraceae bacterium | reverse complement strand
AAGTTGTGGTTTTTACAGAAATATGAGAAAATAAGGAGAGTTTAAAAAGGAGACGGAAGGGATATGATTTTAGATGTAAAGAATTTAACCCATGGCTTCGGAGACCGGGCGATATTTCATGACGTGTCTTTTCGGCTGCTGAAGGGAGAGCATATCGGGCTGGTTGGAGCCAACGGGGAGGGAAAGTCTACGTTTTTCAATATCGTGACGGGACGTCTTGTGCCGGATGAGGGGAAGGTCGCGTGGGCGAAAAATGTCCGCGCAGGTTATTTAGACCAGCACGCTGTGTTAAAACAGGGCATGACCATCGGCGGTGTTTTGCGCGGTGCATTTGCTTTTTTCTATGATATGGAAGCGGAAATGAACTGCATGTTTGAGCAGATGGCAAAGGCGGATGAAGCAGAGATGATGCGTCTGATGGAGGAAACAGGAACCATGCAGGAGTTGTTGGACCAGCATGATTTTTATATGATTGACGCCAAGGTGGAGGAGGTCGCGCGGGCTTTGGGGATTTTAGAACTGGGGCTTGACAGGGATGTGACAGAATTAAGCGGCGGGCAGCGCACGAAAGTGCTGCTGGCAAAGCTGCTGTTGGAGAAACCGGATATTCTTTTGCTGGACGAGCCTACCAACTATCTGGATGAGAAGCATATTGAATGGCTGAAACGTTATCTTCTGGATTATGAAAATGCGTTTATCCTGATTTCCCATGATATCCCGTTTTTAAATAGTGTGGTGAATGTTATTTACCATATGGAAAATCAGGAGTTAAACCGCTATGTGGGGGATTATAATAAATTTCTGCAAGTCCATGAAATGAAGAAGGCGCAGCTTGAAGCCGCATATAAGCGGCAGCAGAAGGAAATTGAAGATTTAAAGGATTTTGTCGCCAGGAATAAAGCCAGAGTTGCGACCCGTAATATGGCGATGTCCAGACAGAAGAAACTGGACAAGATGGATGTGATTGAGCTGGCGGCAGAGCGTCCGAAACCGGAGTTTTTCTTTCGCAATGCCAGAGCGTCCGGCAAGGTGGTTTTTGAGACGGACGATTTGGTGCTGGGCTACGAGAGAGACAGGCCCTTGTCTAAACCGCTGAATCTGCGGATGGAACGTGGGGAGAAGATTGCCATTGTGGGAACGAATGGAATCGGCAAGACTACGTTTCTAAAAAGCCTCCTGGGACGGATTCCGCCAGTTTTGGGGAAGGTGCAGTTGGGAGATTATCTTTACCCTGGCTATTTTGAACAGGAGATGCCGGCCAGCGAGCGCACTTGTATAGAAGAAATCTGGGAGTCGTTTCCTGCGTACAGCCAGTACGAGGTGCGGTCGGCTCTGGCAAAATGCGGATTGACGACCAAACATATTGAGAGCAAGGTCAAAGTATTAAGCGGCGGTGAGCAGGCGAAGGTGCGTCTTTGTAAGCTGCTGAATGTGGAGACGAACGTACTGCTGCTGGACGAGCCGACCAATCATCTGGATGTGGAGGCCAAGGAGGAATTAAAGCGCGCCTTGAAAGAGTATAAGGGAGGCATTCTGCTGGTGTGCCATGAACCGGAATTTTATCAGGATGTAGTAAAACAGATCTGGAATATGGAAGAGTATTCTCTGCTGCAGTGACAGGCCATGCATACTGCGGGATAAAATAAAAGGACATATCCATTACAGGTGAGGCAGCGGCGAATGTGAAAGAATAGGACCGTTTTTTTATCAAGGTAGAAGTAGGATGAAATCATTGATTGAAAGACAGAGGTTCATATAATCGTGAGAAAGGAAACAGTAAATGAAAGAAATTATAAGAATATCAGGAAAGATAATGAAAGATTTGAGAACACTTACCGGCTGGAACTTTATCGGAGGCGTGAAAGGAAATATTTGTCTTTTGAATGCGAAACTGGTAAGCGAAGAAGGGGTTAAGACGGATGTGTCCCTGCGGTTTCAAGGGGCGGACGTGCTGATTATGACGACTGTCTGGGGTGACAGCTTTGAAAAAGAGGCTGTAGATGGGGCAGTCCAAAAACTGGATTTTCCGGTAGAAACAGAAATAAAAGAAGATTCTCTTATCATCAGCCATCATGAGCCGCTAGGGGTATTAGAACACAGTATTAAGGGCGTACTCAAACAATGTATCATACCGATGGTGATTGCGGCGGCACAGGCAGCTTTGGCATAGGGCTGCAAGAGGAGAAAAGTCTTTTCGTAGGCCGGCATGGTTTTCTGGAAAAATCAAAAATGAATGAGCGTTGTTCTCAATGAAGACGATAAGAAAGAATGGTTAAAAGAAACGGTAAAAGCGTGCAAAATGAGGTAAGAATAATAAAATATTGTCCCGAGTTGCAGTAATCAGGTGCAGAGTACCGCGCAGTCATCAAATCATATGACGGCGCGGTATTCTTTATTTTTCAACAGGAAATATCTTGTTGTATGAAAGTGCGAAAGCGTATTTCCTATCGAAGAAATATAAATGCGCGTGTGTACAAGAGGGCTTATGACGCAAAAGTGTTGTTTAGCAATTTGATTAATACAAGTACGCCAAGCATCAGGACAATTCCGATGGGAAGGGCAATCCAGGCGGTTTGTACAAATCCGGCGATAATATATGTGACAAAGGAAACGGCGGCTGCAGTAATGGCATAGGGAAGCTGTGTGGAGACGTGGTTTACATGATTGCACTGGGCTCCTGCAGACGCCATAATGGTGGTGTCTGAGATGGGAGAACAATGATCGCCGCATACAGCGCCCGCCATACATGCAGAAATTGACATAATCATCATGTTTTCATCTCTTCCGGAAAATACGGCAACCACGATGGGAATCAGAATGCCGAAGGTACCCCAGGAGGTTCCGGTTGCAAACGCCAGGAAACATCCTACCAGGAAGATAATTGCCGGAAGTAATCTTACCAGTCCGGAGGCGCTGGCTTTCATCGCCTCCGCCACAAAGTCTGCGGCGCCAAGGCTGTCTGTCATTGCCTTTAAGGTCCAGGCAAGTGTCAGAATTAAGATTGCCGGAACCATCGCCTTAAAGCCTTCCGGAATACATGCCATGGATTCGCCGAATTTCAGTACTTTTCGTGCTGCATAGAAAATAATGGTAATGATAAATGCGAAGAAGCTTCCCAGTACCAGTCCCACGGATGCATCGCTTGCAGAGAAGGCTTCCACAAAACCTGTGCCGCTAAAGAAGTCGCCTGTATATATCATGCCGATGACACAGCATACAATGAGTACAAGGATAGGAAAGACCAGATCTATCACTTTGCCTTTGGTATTGCCCGTTTCATCTTTGGCATTCGCATAAGGACGGTCCGGCGTGGTAAACAAATCACCTTTTACGGCGTTTGTTTCATGTTTTTTCATAGGGCCAAATTCTACGTTCAGCAGCAACATGCCTACCATCATAACGATGGTAAGAAGCGCATAAAAGTTGTAGGGAATGGCACGCACAAAGATGGACAGCCCGTCCTCACCTTCTACGAACCCGGTAACTGCTGCCGCCCAGGAAGAAATGGGAGCAATGATGCAGACTGGAGCGGCGGTGGCGTCAATCAGATAGGACAATTTTGCGCGGGATACATTGTGTTTGTCTGTAACCGGGCGCATGACGCTTCCGACCGTGAGGCAGTTGAAATAGTCGTCAATAAAAATCAGTACGCCCAACAGGATTGTGGCAAGCTGCGCGCCCACGCGGCTTTTGATATGTACGCTTGCCCAGCGCCCAAATGCCGCCGAGCCTCCGGCCTGATTCATCATGCAGACCATAATTCCAAGAATCACGAGAAATACAAGGATTCCGACGTTGTAACTGTCAGACAGTACGCGGATGATTCCGTCCTGAAAGACATGGGTAATGGTTTTTTCGAAGGTGAAACCAGAGTAAAATAAGCCGCCGATTAAGATTCCAATAAACAGAGAGCTGTATACTTCTTTGGTAATCAGAGCAAGCACGATTGCCACAAGCGGCGGCACCAAAGCCCAGAACGTAGCGTACATGGCAGGTACATATTCTTCTGTCTGCTCTGCTGCAAATGCAAGCATAGGGCTGCAAATCAGCAAGAGTATAACGGCCGGCAGCGCCAGCATCCATTGATGTTGTATTTTTTTCATTGCGAATGTTCTCCTTTGTAAAAGACTGCCTCTTTACAGCTTAGCTTGTGAAAAAGGCAGTCTTAAATGTAATTATTTTTGTTTTATATATCCTATGAATTTATTCTGATACAAAATCTGTATATATTTTACAAGCCGGGGAACCACAGGCTCAGCCTGCTCGCCGAATTGTGCGGACACAAGCTTTGAGATGTCGTACACATTGCGTTTGCCGTTCATCTGCCGCCAGACATAACTTCCATATTCATCCAGTGAAATGTGGCTGATGCGGGGCCGCTTAAAGAACTTCTGTGCAATCCAGTTGTAAAATCCTTTGTTCACCATATGAACGGTGACGTTCCCTTTTTTATCTGCATCCCAGGTGTATGCCGGATTGCAGACCGGAATAAAATCCATAAAATTTTTCTTTTTTCTGCCCACGGATTCTCCTTTAAATTTTACGCTTTTTTCTTTTTACGAAAACAGAAGGACCAAAGAGAAAGGGTCAGCAGTGCGAACGCAATCAAACCGATAATATTTCCTACGTTTGCATCTGCAAGGGCCGGGATCATTTTCGGCAGAAACTCACCTACGATGGTTCCTACATTTGAATCGCCAACCGGGATAATTGCCAGGATAGCCAAAAAGATTCCTACAAGTCCTTCTCCTGCAATCAGGCCGGAAGAATATAAAATACCGTTGGAATCGGCGTCTTTTTTATCCTTTTCGCTGAGTCCTTTTTTCTTCTCAACCAGCCATTTGACAACGCCGCCGACCATCATTGGCGTGCTCAGGTGGATAGGAAGATACAGGCCGATGGCAAATGGAAGAACCGGGATTCCCAGGATTTCCACAATAATCGCAATAAATGCGCCGATACCTACCAGCGTCCAGGGAAGATTGCCGCCCATAACCCCTTCTACGATCATTTTCATTAAAGTTGCCTGTGGAGCAGGAAGGTTTGTGGAACCATAGCCCCAGGCAAGATGAAGCAGATATAATACGCCGCCGATGGCAAGAGAAGAGGCGAGAACGCCGATGAGTTCGCCAATTTGCTGTCTCTTGGGAGTAGCGCCCAGGATATATCCGGTCTTTAAGTCCTGAGAGGTGTCACCTGCGATGGCAGCTACGATACAGATTACGCCGCCGATGGCGATGGCTGCCGTCATGCCGCCCTGTCCGGTGGAGCCGGTTGCCTTCAAAGCGATGGTTGCAACCAGCAGGGTGGCAATGGTCATACCGGAAACCGGGTTGTTGCTGCTTCCAACCAGACCAACCATACGGGAGGAAACAGTTGCAAAAAAGAAGCCAAATATAACAATCAGAAACGCCCCAAATAAATTGATTGGGATTACCGGTACAATCCAGATAGCAAGTGCCAGAACGATAATGCCGCCCAGGATAAACTGGATATTCAAATCCTGATTGGTGCGCTCGTCGGTAGCAGCGCCCTTTCCGAAGCCTTTTAATGCGTCGCGGAAGGTTCTGATAATCAGAGGAAGAGACTTGATTAAGCTCAATACCCCGCCGCAGGCAACGGCGCCGGCGCCGATATATTTAATGTAATTTGTCCAGATGGCAAAAGAACCGCCTTCCGCATATAACTCTGCAATGCTGACGTCCGCCGGAAACAATACGATATCCGGTCCAAATAATACAATTAATGGCATAAGTACAAACCAGCCCAGAATACCGCCGCAGAACAGATAAGAAGAAATCTTAGGTCCGCAGATATAACCAACGCCCAGCAGGGCAGGCAGTACGTCCATACCTATGCCAGAGCCTTTATATGCCGGAATTTCATAATGTACTTCACTGGGGAATACCTTTAAGCCGTCCGTGATAAATTTATAAGCAGCAGCAATGCCAAGACCCGCAAATACGGTGGAAGCCTTATCGCCGCCTTCTTCGCCGGCCATCAGTACCTCTGCGCATGCCTTGCCTTCCGGATAGGGAAGCGTTCCATGCTCCTGTACAATTAATGCTTTTCTTAAGGGAACCATAAATAAGATTCCAAGAGCGCCGCCAATAAAAGCGATTACGGCAATCTCTATCAGAGAAGGCGCCGAGGTGCCCCATTCACTTGCCCACAGGAATAATGCAGGCAAAGTGAAAATTGCGCCTGCCGCTACAGATTCTCCGGCAGAACCAATGGTTTGCACCATATTATTCTCCAGGATAGAATCCTTCTTTAAAATCTTCCGGATGATGCCCATTGAGATAACTGCTGCCGGAATGGATGCAGATACCGTCATCCCCACACGAAGACCCAGGTATGCATTTGCCCCGCCGAACACAATCGCCAGAATGATTCCAAGTATTATGGAAGTAGCAGTGAATTCCGGAAGTGTCTTGTTGGCTGGAACAAAAGGTTTAAAATCTTTGTTCTCATTCATTTGAATTTACTCTCCTTTGTTTTATTTTTTACATTTTAACAAGTTTTTAACATTTTGTCCACTTTATTTGAAATTAAGTTTTAGTTTTTGTCAAATAATGCCAAAGAAGATTCTGGTATCATAATATTATGGGCAGATAACAGAGGCGATTTGACAGTTTGGCATACCAAATAGAAGTATTGAGGGTAGCTTGTTTTCTTGACTTTTAAATCTTACTTATATAATATTATGTGCAGGGAGCTGGCATAGGAATATTGGAAAGGATGTGTGAAAAAATGTTTTTGTCAGGGAAAGACGCTCGTGAACAGGTGGATCCACAATGGAACATAGAACTTGGGCGGACGATAATTTCCAATATGCGGTAAAGATTCTTTTTTGACAGGCCAGGGCGTTTTTGGAAACGCTAAGGAAGCTGTATTTATAAGAAAGCTGTGTTATTTAGGAAGGCATATAAGTTTGGCAGAGATTCCTCTGCCAGAATAAGGAGGTATAGATGAAAAAACGTTCTTCTGTTGTAAAACGGATTGGCTGTTTATTGACAGGCGTATGTATTTTGGGCGGCTGTGCTGGTAAATATGGTATGCAAAAAGAAACGTTTTCTATCGGGAACCATATATTAGAAGAGGCTGAAATATTACAGAAAGGTGAAGCGATAGAGCCGAATACAATTACAGGGAATTGCTCGGAAGAAACAATTACAGAATCTGAAGCTGCAGAGCTAAAAATAGTAGAGAAAGACTGGTCAGATTATTTTGATGGTTTTTCGGGAACGGCAGTGGTATACGATACTTCTGCCAGGCAGTTTGCAGTATATAATGACACACTTGCCGAAACGAGGCGGCCGCCGTGTTCTACATTTAAAATTATTTCCTCTTTGGTTGCCTTGGAACATGGAATCCTTAATCCGCAAAATTCGATTCGCAAATGGAGTGGAGAAGTGTTCTGGAACGAGAAATGGAACCAGGATGTGGATTTTTTCGAGGCGTTTCATGAATCATGCGTCTGGTATTTCCGGGAAGTCATAGATGAGATTGGGCAGGAGCTTATGCAGAAAGAATTAGACAGGCTGGGATATGGGAATTGTGATATTTCTGACTGGGAAGGGCGAATGAACACCAATAATAGTAATCGGGCCTTAACTGGATTTTGGCTTGAGTCATCTCTGGCAATTTCTCCGAAGGAGCAGACGCAAGTGATGGAGCGTATTTTTGGAGAAACCTCCGTTTATTCAGAAAGAACGCGGGACATATTGAGGCAAGCAATGATAACGGAACAACAGAATCAAACGGATATCTGCATATATGGTAAGACTGGATTGGGTAAGGCAGAGGGAATCGTCGTAGACGCCTGGTTTACCGGATTTGCAGAAGATACGGAAAGAACGGTCTATTTTTGTGTGTATCTTGGAAGGACGGATGATAAAAATGTATCAAGCGTTGAGGCAAAAGAAATCGCTATACGGCTGGTAGCGGATTATTGTAACGAAGATAATCACAATGTCGTAAGATAACAGGTTCATTTCCTCTATGGCAAAGCATAGGCTGCCAGGCATACAACAGAGGGAATGATGTTTTGCTGGTGTTTGATGAGTTAAATTGCGTATTTGTGCGTTTTCTTCTATAGGGAAGAGCCTGCCATATGAAAATCTTGTTTGCCAAGCGTTTAATCAGAGTCTGTATGGTTTTGGGGCTCCAGGACGTAGTTTTTAGCAAAAAATCTTACATTTGTAGTAAAAATATTATAGAAAT
The DNA here is from genome assembly GCA_009911185.1 of Lachnospiraceae bacterium. Taxonomy (GTDB): domain Bacteria; phylum Bacillota; class Clostridia; order Lachnospirales; family Lachnospiraceae; genus Petralouisia. The sequence continues at coordinate 96,131 of QXWW01000014.1, read as the reverse complement.
TATAGAATTAGGAATGGAAAAATGTCAATATCTGATGAATGACACTGGAAAAAGTAAATGTTACAATAAACAAAACCATATCTTCATTTCCCGGTACAGTACAGGGAATAAGATATGGTTTTTATCGTATACAGGACCAAAACCTTCGAAAGGTACATCTCATCAATATTATTTTACTGTTTATGTATTAGATTGCAAACAAAGCATGAAGTTGTTTTCTGCGAAGAGAGCAGTTCTTCACAAGGCAAAGGTCATCTCATTCATAGGAAAATGATATGAATATTTTGAGTAATGGTATTCAATAGAAAGTTGATTTTCTATCTTTTATGATAATATGGCAGGCTTAGCAGCAGTGGTATTATCACACAAACAGTTCATTTTTTTTGTAATCGCTGCAGGACTTTTTCATTTTCATGCTGCCAGCAGCAAGAAGCGTTTTGCTGATACTGCGGGCTTTTTGCGGGCAGATGGCAATACAGCGCATACAGGAAATACAGGTTTGGTTATCGGTTTCCGGCGGTTTTGCGCTGTTGATTGCTCCGACTGGGCATTCCCTGGCGCAAAGGCCGCATTCTGTGCATGATTTGTCGGTTTGGGGTTTCATGGGGACGCCGTTATATTCCAGATAAGGACGGTTTCCTGGCAGGGTTAAGCGGTTGGATACTGCGCCCGCTTCGATTTTGGACCGGATGGTTTCTGCAAAACTGGCAAGTTCCTTTTTATCCTCCGCATCTGGTCTTCCAGAGGCGAATTGGTGCATGATAGAATGTTCGGCAATTGCGGCGATTGCTGCAGCACAGGAAAAACCGCAATCAGTTAAAGTATCCTGTAATTCTGTAAAGGTGTCATCATATGCCCTGTTTCCGTAAGCCACAATAAGGATGGCTTTGGCATTGTTTCCCTTCATTTGCTGCAGTCGGGATACGGCCGCGGCGGGAACCCGTCCGCCATAAGAAGGGACGGCTACGATACAAATATCCTGCTCATGAAATGAAAAGGAAGAAAAATTTTCGTTGCGGCTGGCAAGGTCAACATAGGTACTATTAGAACAGAAAGCTTTTGTGAACAGCTCTGCAACTCGTTTTGTTCCTCCTGTGGGGCTGAAAATAAGACGGTATACCGACATGTTTTGACTCCTTTCGTTTATGCTGTATGACAGTATTTTTAAGATGTTTCGTTATACTTATCAGATTGTATCATGAGGAAAGAATATCCGCAATATGATTAAAGAAATACTTTTCTGTCGAATTTTGTTGAAAAAGCTTTTATTCTGTCAATAGAATTTTATATAAAAATAAAATAAAACACTATATATTGACGCTGTTATAAAGGGATGCTACAATATATTTGCAGCCCAAGCATATCAGCTCCCCCTAATGTTGATATGTTTTTACCCCGGTGTTTCGGCGCCGGGGTAATTTTTATGCATTTTTATTTTATAGGATGAAAACCAATCAGTAATGTCGGCATTTTAGGAAGAACGGATGCTGAATGTGTCGGCCAGCAGCAGCCAGTTTGCCCGGAATAACCGCATGACCTGCCAGTAGCTCATCCCTCTTAGCTGGTACTCTTTTACCAGATCAAATTTTGCAGAAAGACTGCGTACGTCTTCAAACCATACTTCATGCTGTTTTCCCTCTTGTATATAATTGAAAAAAGGGGCCTGGGACGTCTCGTCAAACTGAATGGAAGCGTCCTGGGCTATGGCGATCTGGACGGCCTCGACATTTCCGATGGTAACCGCTTTGGAGGTTCCCTGTACAAAGGGCAGCGTCCAGTCATAGCCATAATTGGGAATGCCAAGATGGATTTTTTCGGAAGGGATTTTTGTGAGGGCATATTCTACTACCTGGCGGACTTTGTTGATTGGGGCAACCGCCATTGCGGGGCCGTAAGTATAGCCCCATTCATAAGTCATAAGCAGCACATAGTCAGCCGCTTCACCGAGCAGTCCATAATCTTTGCCCTCATAAAGAAGACCCGTCTGCGTGTCAGAAGTTTTCGGAGCCAATGCAACGGAGACCGGATAGCCAAGCGCATTTATGGCAATGCGTACGTCACGGACAAAATCTGCAAAAGCAATCCTGTCTTCTGGCAAAATATATTCAAAATCAATGTCCACGCCTTCAAAGCCCCGTTCTTCAATCTGGGTCGTGAGTTCTTCAATAAGGCGTTGTTTTGCAGATTCGCTATTTACCACTTGCGTTATCAGATAATTGCTGAATTGCCCGGTTGGTCCGAAAGGAGTCAAAGTTAAAATGGGGGCGGCGCCAGAGGATTTTGCCATGGTAATCATAAAGGTATCGTCTAATTGCGGGGGAAGAAGTTCTCCTTCTGTGGTGAATCCGTAGGAAAAGATAAATAAATCGGAGAGATAGGGGAGCGTCTGCTCCAGTACCCAGCGGTTGATGAAAGGATAGGCGTAGCCTCCCACATTAACCGGGTAAGAAATTCCAGAAACGTCTTCTGGAATCTCATTGCCGCTATCTGCCGGAGCAGATAATAAAAGCGCCTGTCCAATGGCAAGAGGATAAGGATAGGCAAGCTGGTTATCATAAATAATGGATTGGGGGGAAATTCCAAAGGCAGCGGCAATGGTGTCGACAGTATCGCCGGGAAGGACAACGTATATGTTCATAAATAAATCCTTTTTCCTTATGATATGGCGGAAATTCAGGTAATGTTACAAAGGCAGACAGAAACAATCCGGCTGCGGGAAAACAGCCGGATTGTCTGCGGGAAAAATTATTCTTCCATATCGACCAGGGCAGCGGTGATAATTGCCATAGAGTATACTTCATCAGCGTTGCAGCCTCTGGATAAATCATTGATTGGGGAGTTCAGTCCCAGCAGAATTGGTCCGTAGGCGTCAAAATTACCCATACGCTGCGCAATCTTGTAACCGATATTGCCGGCATTGATATCCGGGAAAATAAAGACATTCGCATGGCCGGCAACCGGATCATCGGGGCATTTTGTGCGGGCAACACGGGGAGAAACTGCAGCGTCGAACTGCATTTCACCGGAAATCGGCAGATCGGGTCTTAAAGCCTTTGCTTTTGCAGCGGCATTGCGCATCTTGTCCACATCTTCTCCGGCTCCGGAGCCTAAGGTGGAATAGCTTAAGAAAGCAACCTTGGGATCAATTCCAAAGATTTGCCCGCAGTCGGAGGCTTCAATGGCAATTTCAGCCAGTTCGTCTTCACTGGGCTTAATATTAATGGCACAGTCAGCCATTGCCAGTACTTCATTTTCACCGGTGGCGGAAGGACGCACCAGGATAAAACAGGAAGAGACGATTTTGTGTCCCGGTTTGGTCTTGATTAATTGAAGGGCCGGGCGGATGGTGTCTGCCGTGGTATAGGTCGCGCCGCCCAAAAGGGAATCGGCAAATCCCATCTTTACTAGCATAGTGCCAAAATAATTGCCCTGCAAAAGCATTTTACGCGCTTCTTCCGGCTGCATATTTTTGCTTTTCCGAAGTTCGCAGAGAGCAGCTACCATCTCGTCTATTTTGTCAAAGTTCTGTGGGTCGATAATCTGGGCGCCGCGGATATTGTAACCATATTCCTCGGCAGCGTTTTCTACCTCTTCCTGACTGCCTACCAGAATAGGGGTCAGGAAATTAGAAGCCAGAAGACGGGAAGCGGCCTCCAGAATACGGGCGTCGCTGCCCTCGGTAAAAACAATTTTCTTGGGATTCTGTTTCAATTTGCTTATCATTGCGCCAAAACCCTGCATATTCCTGCTCATAGTAAAAATCCTCCTTATTATAATTTCTGCGTTTCATCATCAACTGTAAATTATTCTGTGACGATTCCTTACTATAAATGTATCACTTTTAAAATATTTTTCAACAGATTTGCATGTATAAAAACAGGTACAGATGGAAAAATTTACATTTTTAGCGGAAAAAATATTGACGAGGGATTCGGCAGGGAGGTTTATAAAAATTTTATAGTTTTTTTCTTGTGTTTTTCAGGAGATATTTTTATAATGTATTTAAAAACCGACCAGCCGGTCAGGAGTAAACATGCACAGGAGGAAAAGGATATGCTGTCAAAATTCAGTGTAAAGAAAGCATACACCGTGATGGTGGGGATTGTGTTGGTAATTATTCTGGGGGTTGTGTCGCTGAGCAAGATGAGCACAGATCTTCTGCCCAGCATGAATCTGCCCTATGCGATTGTGATGACTACCTACACAGGCGCCAGCCCGGAACAGGTAGAGCGGATTGTGACGCAGCCAATTGAGGGAGCGATGGCCAGCACCTCGAATATTAAAAATATCAGTTCAACCTCATCCAACAATATGTCTATGGTAGTGCTGGAATTTGAGCAGTCGGCGAACATGGATTCTGTCACAGTGGAGATGAGAGAGAGTCTGGACCAGATCAGCGGTTACTGGCCGGAAGAAGTAGGGAATCCTATCATTATGAAACTGAATCCGGACATGATGCCTATTATGATTGCCGCTGTGGAAGCGGAAGATATGGACAATATTGAAATCAGCGACTATGCACAAAAAGATCTCATTCCTGAGATAGAAAGTGTGGAAGGAGTTGCTTCTGTATCCGGTACGGGCATGATTGAAGAATCTGTACATGTGACCTTAAGCCAGGATAAAATTGACGCAGTGAACGAAAAGGTTATGGCTTCCCTGGATAAGAAGTTTTCAGACGCAGAAAATGAAATGGACTCTGCAGAAGATGAAATCAGCAGCGGTAAGGATGAACTGAAAAGCGGTCAGCAGAAGATGGCAGACCAGATCAGCGACGCCCAGAATCAGTTGAACGATAAGAAAATCGAGCTGTTTCAAACAGAAACGGATCTTAACAATAAGCTTGCAGAACTGCAGGAAACGAAGACCAGTACGGAACAGGGCATTGAGACTTTAAAATCGTTGCAGGATCAGGTGCAGGAACTGGTAGAGAATAAAACAAAACTGGAAAATGGCATTGCCGCGATGCAGGCAATGCAGCAGGATACGGCAGAGATGGAAGGGCAGCTTGCCAAAGTGGAGGCAGGGCTTGCCAAAATAAAAGCAGAACTTGCAGCCCGGGAAGGCAGCAGCCTGAAAGAAAATGCCTCGGATGAAAAATTGATTTCTTATATTTCCCAATCACTGTCAGAGGCAGAACAGGGACTGGTGCAGATTAATGGCGGGATCGCGGCCGTGCAGGCAGGCATCCAGAGTGTTGCGGAGGGCAAAAATACCATTAATCAGACGCTTGCCACTTTGAATCAGAGTCAGATTGCAGGCTCCGTGGAGATGGGAAGCGCGTCGGCTCAGCTTGCCAGCGGAGAAGATAAATTAAAAGAATCCAGAGAGAGTTTTGAGGACAGCAAAGAAGAAGCGTATGATTCGGCGGATATGAACCAGATTCTCACCATGGAAACCCTTACCAATATACTGACGGCGCAGAATTTCTCCATGCCGGCAGGATATATTACCGACGAAGGGGAGCGTTATATGGTGCGTGTGGGGGACGCCGTGGACAGCGTCAAGGCTCTGGAAGACATGGTGCTGATGGATCTTGGCATGGACGGCGTGCAGGTGATTCATCTGTCAGACGTGGCAGATATTGCCGTCACAGACAATTCAAAGGACTCCTATGCAAGACTGAATGGGAAACCGGGGATCATGCTGTCGGTCGAAAAGCAAACCGGTTATTCTACCGGGGATGTTACGAAACGGGTATATGAGAAATTCGACAGTCTTAAAAAGGAGGATGAGAAGCTTGCGGTATCTGTATTGATGGATCAGGGCATCTATATAGATATGATTGTTGATTCGGTATTAAATAACATGATTTTTGGCGCGGTTCTTGCAATCATCGTGCTGCTCCTTTTCCTGAAAGACATCAAACCGACGCTGGTAATTGCATGTTCTATCCCGGTTTCTGTCATTTTTGCAGTCGTGCTCATGTATTTCAGTGGAGTGACGCTGAATATGATTTCCCTGTCCGGACTGGCTTTGGGCATCGGTATGCTGGTGGATAACTCTATTGTGGTCATTGAGAATATTTATCGTATGCGCGGAGAAGGTTTATCGGCAAGGAAAGCGGCGGTAGAAGGGGCGAAGCAGGTGAGCGGTGCGATCACAGCTTCGACTCTGACGACGGTATGCGTGTTTGCCCCCATCGTATTTACGGAAGGGATTACCAGGCAGCTCTTTGTAGATATGGGGTTGACAATTGCATATTCATTGCTTGCAAGTCTTATCATCGCCCTGACGTTTGTTCCCATGATGGGATCTAAAATGCTGAAAAGGACGAAGGAAATCCGGCATCCCTGGTTCTATAAGTTTCAGGAAATCTATGGTGCAATTCTGGAAAAGCTGCTCAGGGTAAAACTGCTGGTTCTGCTTGTGATGGCAGGGTTGCTGGTCTTAAGTATGCAAATGTGCCTGGCAAGAGGAACGGTATTTATGCCGGAAATGGAGAGCACACAGATGAGCGTTGAAATTGCGCCTCCGGATGATGCAGAATTTGCAGAAGCCTGTGAGCTTGCCGACCAGGTAACAGAGAAGATACAGGAAATTGCGGACGTCGAATCAATCGGCGCTATGGCGGGAGGAGGCGGCGTTGCTTCCGGCCTTATGGGAGGCAGCGGCAGTGGAAATAATATCAGTCTTTACATTATTTTAAAAGAAGACAAGGAATTGACGAACGACCAGATTGCAGAGCAGATTACAGAACGCACCAAAGACCTCAAAGGCGAAATCAATATTAGCAGTTCGATGATGGATATGGGAATGCTGGCCGGAAACGGCCTGACCGTTCGCATCAAAGGAAGAGAGCTGGAGAAGCTGCAGAAAATTGCGGCGGATGTAAAAGAGATCGTGGCAAAGGTTGAGGGGACGGCGGAAGTTACCACGGGCGCAGAGGATACGGAAAATGAATTTCGGATTACGGTAAATAAAGAAAAAGCCGCCAAGTACGGTATGACAGTGGCGCAGATTTACCAGCTTGTCCATGAGCAGATGGAAAATGAGACGAAAGACGCCACCATTTCTACAGATATTAAGGATTATGACGTTTATCTGGAAAGTGTGGAACAGAGCGAAGCAACGATGGAATCCTTAAAAAAGACTACCTTCACCTACAAAGATAAGGAGAGCGGGGAAGAGTCGGAAATCGCCCTTTCACAGGTGGCGGAGTTTGAACAATTGAGCAGCTTTTTGTCCATTTCCAGAGAAGGGCAGGAGCGGTATGCCGACGTATCGGCAGCCATTGACACGGGCTATAATGTGGGGCTTGTAGGGGAGGCAGTGAAAAAAGCCGTAGGAGATTATGAGCTGCCGGAGGGATATACCGTAGAAATGACGGGGGAGGACGAGAGCATCAATGAGGCTATGGAACAGTTGATGCTGATGATGGTACTGGCGATTGCTTTTATTTATCTGATTATGGTAGCGCAGTTCCAGTCCTTAAAAGCGCCCTTTATCATTCTCTTTACCATCCCGCTGGCGCTGACAGGCGGTTTTGGCGCGCTGCTGATTTCCGGCAATGAGATGAGCATCATTGCTATGATAGGCTTTATTATGCTGGTAGGCGTTATTGTCAATAATGGTATTGTGATGGTAGAATATATTAACCAGCTCCGCCGGGAGGGTGTGGACAAACGGGAGGCAATCATCACGGCAGGAAAGACCCGTCTGCGTCCGATTCTTATGACAGCGATGACGACGATTCTTGCTATGTCAACCATGGCGCTGGGTTCCGATATGGGTTCCGATATGTCAAGGCCCATGGCGATTGTAACCATAGGGGGGATGATATACGGAACGCTTATGACCCTGGTGGTCGTGCCATGTATTTATGATCTGTTTTTCAGAAATAAGAGTATGGTAGAGGAAGAAATCTGATGGAAGAGAAAATATATCCGCCTAAAGTAAGGGCGATGTTTGAAGCCGTGCTTGAGCTGTTTGCGTCTGGCAGGGAATTGAGCACGCTGAAGGTTTCTGAGATTACGGCCAGGGCAGGAATCGGAAAAGGTACGGCTTATGAATATTTTTCCACAAAGGAAGAAATCATTGTGGGGGCCATCGAATATGAAGCCACCAGACATTTTCAGGTGATTATCAGGCTTCTGGAGGAGGGGCAGAGTCTGCCGGAAATTATTTCCAGGGGCCTGGATATGCTGGAAGCGGCAAATGAAAAATACCATGGGCTGGCGGTATTGGAGAAAATTATCAGCGACAGCACTATCAACGGTGGAATTTTGTTAAAGGAAATAGAAAAATATAAGGAGGAGTACGGGCCATGCGCCCGCGTGAGCCAGCGTCTGATGAAGCTGGTAAAAGACAGCAACGACATTTTGGAAACTAATCCCTGGAAGGTATGGGGAGCTATTTTATCCCAGTATATGCTCTACGCGCTCTATCTGGTTCACCGTGAAAGAATGAAAGGAATCGGCAGGGAGGAAGCAAGGGCATTTGTATATCAGAATATTTTAAAAATATTAGATGGAACTACTTGACAATTGTTCTGTGAACTCTTAAGATGAAGAGAAAGGTAGTGCCAAGACACGCCCTTTACCGGATGTTGGTAAGGGGCGTTTTCACTGAATACAGCCGCTTTTACGTATCAATGAAGCGATGCTATAAAGGAGAGAAATATCATGAATAAAGAACTGGCGAAAACATACGATCCCAAGGATATTGAAGATCGTCTTTACCAGAAATGGGAAGAGAATAAATATTTTCACGCAAAGGCTGACCGCAGCAGGAAGCCGTTTACCATTGTGATGCCGCCTCCCAATATTACCGGACAGCTTCATATGGGACATGCGCTGGACAATACCATGCAGGATATCCTGATTCGTTATAAACGTATGCAGGGATATAATGCTTTGTGGCAGCCGGGCACCGACCATGCTTCCATCTCCACGGAAGTTAAGGTCATTGAATCTTTGAAAGAACAGGGCATTGATAAGAAAGAGCTTGGACGGGAAGGATTTTTGAAAAAGGTATGGGAGTGGAAGGAAGAATACGGCGGGCGCATTATTAAACAATTGAAAAAATTAGGTTCCTCCGCGGACTGGGACAGAGAACGTTTTACCATGGATGAGGGCTGTTCCCATGCTGTGCGGGAGGTTTTTATCAAATTATACAACAAAGGGCTGATTTACAGAGGTTCCAGGATTGTCAACTGGTGTCCGGTGTGTAAGACTTCCATCTCCGATGCGGAGGTGGAGCATGAGGAACAGGACGGATATTTCTGGCATATCAATTATCCGGTGAAGGGAGAGGAAGGCAGATTTGTGGAGATTGCCACTACCAGGCCGGAAACCCTTCTGGGAGATACGGCAGTGGCTGTCAATCCGGAAGATGAAAGGTATCAGGACATTATCGGGAAAACCTTGATTCTGCCCCTGGTGGGCCGTGAGATTCCGGTTGTTGCGGATCATTATGTGGACAAGGAATTTGGGACAGGCTGCGTGAAAATTACGCCGGCGCATGACCCGAATGACTTTGAAGTTGGCAAACGCCATAATTTGCCGGAAATCAATATCATGAATGATGACGCCACCATTAACGGCAATGGCGGCAAATACGCCGGCATGGACCGCTATGAGGCCAGAAAAAAGATGGTTCAGGAACTGGAAGAACAGGGGCTTCTGGTTAAGGTTGTTCCTCATTCCCATAATGTAGGAACACATGACAGGTGCAGCGCTACAGTGGAGCCAATGGTGAAGCAGCAGTGGTTCGTGAAAATGGATGAATTGATTCAACCTGCTGTGGAAGCAGTCAGGAATGGCGATATCACACTTTTGCCGGAGCGTATGGATAAGACATATTTCAACTGGACAGACAACATCAGAGACTGGTGTATTTCCAGACAGCTCTGGTGGGGACACCGGATTCCGGCTTATTATTGTACGGAATGCGGAGAATTTACAGTGGCACGGGAGAATCCGGGAAAATGCCCCAAGTGCGGCTGTGCGCATATGATACAAGATGAAGATACACTGGATACATGGTTTTCCTCGGCGCTATGGCCGTTTTCCACACTGGGATGGCCAGAGAAGACGGAAGATTTAGATTATTTCTATCCCAATGACGTGCTGGTGACCGGATATGATATTATCTTCTTCTGGGTAATCCGCATGATTTTTTCCGGTTATGAGCAGATGGGGGAGGCGCCGTTTAAGACCGTACTGTTTCACGGTCTGGTGCGGGATTCCCAGGGACGCAAGATGAGCAAATCTCTTGGAAATGGGATTGACCCTCTGGAAGTTATTGATAAATACGGCGCCGATGCGCTGAGACTGACGCTGATTACCGGAAATGCGCCGGGCAACGATATGCGTTTTTATTGGGAACGAGTGGAGGCATCCCGGAATTTTGCGAACAAAGTATGGAATGCTTCCCGCTTCATTATGATGAATATCGGGGAAGAGAAGCTGGCGGAGCCGCCTGTAAATCAGCTTGCCGTGGAAGATAAATGGATTTTGTCCAGAGTCAATACACTCGCCAAAGACGTCACTGAGAACATGGATAAATTTGAGATGGGAATAGCAGTTCAAAAGGTGTATGACTTCATTTGGGATGAATTTTGCGACTGGTATATTGAGATTGCCAAAACCCGGACGTTCAAGAAGGAAGAAAATCCGGAATCGGCTAAAGTGGCAATGTGGACTTTAAAAACGGTTCTGATTCAGGCGTTAAAGCTGCTGCATCCCTGTATGCCTTTTATTACAGAAGAGATTTTCTGTACGCTGCAGGAGGAAGAGCCGACGATTATGCTGTCCCGGTGGCCGGAATACAGGGAAGAATATCATTTTGTTCAGGCGGAAGAGGCAGTCGGACATGTGAAGGATCTGGTAAAAGGAATCCGCAATACCAGAACGGCAATGGAGGTACCTCCCAGCAGAAAGGCCAAGGTCTTTATTGTGACTGCGGACCCTGAATTGAAGGATACTTTTGAGAGCATGAAAACAGCATACAGCCTGCTTGCCGGCGCCAGTGAAATTCAGGTACAGGGGGACAGGGCAGGCATCGGCGAGGATGCGGTATCGGTCGTGATTCCAGGAGCGGCGGTTTACCTGCCTTTGGAAGATTTGGTGGATTTTGAAAAGGAAAAGGAACGTCTGCTGAAAGAAAAAGAGCGCCTGGCAAAAGAGCTTTCCCGTTCCAGAGGAATGCTTTCCAATGAGAAGTTTATCAGCAAAGCACCGGAGAAAAAGGTGCGGGAAGAAAAGGAGAAGCTGACGAAATATGAGCAGATGATGGCTCAAGTGGAAGAGCGCCTGGCACAAATGAAATAGAAAATGTAAAAAAATAATAAAAACATTGAAAAATTTCTGGAATCTTGTTAAAATAATAAATATAGCGGTATTTTTCACAGAAATTCCATGTGAAGGGGGAATCTGTAATGACAGCATTGACGAGATATGATCCAAAAATTAGGTTAAGTAATGACAGTATGAAAGCCTATCTTTATTTGCCAAAACCGGATTTTGAAGGCTATAATTTAGATGATATTACAGAGATTCTGCAGCAAAACGGGATATCTTATGGTATTAACGACCAGAGAATCCGTGAGATGGTAGAGCAGCAGATTTATAATCAGGAAGTCCTTATTGCAGAGGGTGATCCGGCAGAGGATGGAATAGATGGTTACTATGATTATAAGTTTGACATGAATTTCAGCAAGAAGCCTAAGTTAAGGCCGGACGGTTCAGTGGATTACTGGAGTATTAAAATGGTAGAGATGGTCACGGAAGGACAGGTGATTGCAGAGTACCATAAGGCAGTACAGGGCAAGGATGGCATGAATCTGAAGGGCAAACCAATTCTGGCAAAGCGCGGAAGAGATCTGGTTCCGCTGAAGGGCAAGGGATTTGAACGTTCTGAGGACGGCTTGACGTATACTTCTCAGATGGACGGCAAGATTGATAAGAATGGCGACAGGATTGTGATTCTGCCGGTATATGAGATAAGCGGGGATGCAGATTTGTCGGTAGGCAACATTGATTTCCGCGGCGACGTCATTATCCATGGCAGTATCTGCAGCGGTTTGGTTGTAAAGGCCACTGGTTCCGTGACTGTAGACGGTATCGTAGAAGGGGCCAGCATAGAAGCCGGGAAGGATATTGTACTTCGGAGCGGAGTGATGGGAGCTTCCAGGGCTGTAATTAATAGTAAGGGAAATATTTCGGCCAAGTTTTTTGAATATACCCGGGTTCATGCGAATGGAACGATTCAGGCGGATGTGTTTTTGAATTGCCAGGTGTCCTGCGGTGAAAGCATTATACTGAGTGGAAGAAAGGCAAGTATCATTGGCGGGGAAGTGGGTGCAATTCAAAGTATCGAGGCGGATATTTTAGGCAGCGACGGTGAAGTGAGTACCAGTGTGAAGATTGGAAACGACCTTGCTGTGCGGCGCAGAATCGGGATTTTACAGAATAAGATCCAGGTAGAAAAGGAAAACCTTGCCAGAATTGAAGAAGGACTGAAGATTCTTCAGGATAAGAAGAATGATCCCAGACGTACCGATCTTTTACGAGTGAAGATTCGGGATACGGCGTTGCTGGCAGGAGATACGGCAGAACTTGAGAAGCTTGAAGATCAGGTAGCCCGTGCCAGAGGAGGCACTATCCGGGTAAACGATTCTGTATATCCGGGCGTCTGTGTAGAGATTGACGAATTGCGGATCAAGGTAAAAGAAAAGCAGAGAAGACTGGAATTTGTGCGTAAGCAGGATAAGATCCTGATGTGTGCATTGGAAGCCTAGAGCGTGTCTGAACATGCAAAAGAATTTTGAATATGGCATCTGTCTGTCGATTGTGAAAACAGCGGGAGGCAGATGCCGTTTTTGTAGAATTTTGTCATACGAAAAATGAGAAATTTCTATTATTAGGGGTGGATTTCAACATATTGATGTATTATAATGTCCACGATAGCATTGAGCAGTACGAAAGAAAAACGACGGTGCGAAAGCCGCAAAGAAGAAAGAGATACGCAAGCAGCCGTACGCTGCGGAGGAAAATACTTGTATGAGAACTTATGATGAAATTGTGCAGTTCATTCTGGAGATTCCTAAGTTTACGACAAAGAACAAGCTGGATCATACGGAAAAGCTGCTGGCATTGCTGGGCAATCCCCAGGAGCGTTTTAAGGTGGTTCATGTGGCTGGCAGCAATGGGAAGGGAAGCGTCTGCGCCTGTATTGACAGCGTGCTGCGTCAGGCAGGTATAAAGACAGGCTTGTTTACCTCCCCCCATTTGGTTCATATAGAAGAAAGATTTGCCCTTGAGGGGAAGCCCTGCGACAGGAATATTTTTGTGAATGCGGCAAACCGGGTGGCAAAGGCGGCAGATACCTTGGTACAAAAAGGACTGCCTTACCCTACCTTTTTTGAATATATATTTGCGGTTGGCATGGTAATATTTGCGGAGCAGAAGGTAGAATATGCAGTGGTGGAAACTGGTCTGGGCGGCAGGCTGGATGCAACCAATGTGGTAAAATATCCGCTGCTGACGGTGATAACTTCCATCAGTCTGGAGCATACGGAAATTTTAGGAGACACGATAGCCAAAATAGCGTCAGAAAAAGCAGGAATTATAAAAGAACATGTTCCAGTGGTATACGATGCGTCTCTTGCAGACGTGAGGTCGGTGATTGAGGATTTTGCCTTGAGGCTGCAATGCCCGCGATATCCGGTGTTTGCTAAGAACATTAAGATTTTATTAAACACGGGAAAAAAGATTGCATTTTCCTATGATTCTGGTTATGATGTTACTGAACTTGAGATACCGTTCGGCGCGCCGTATCAGGCCAGGAATGCGGCTCTGGCTCTGCAGGCGGTAAACTATATTGCAGAATTGGAGGGCATTTCCGGAGATAAGATCCGTCAGGGCTTTGCCCAGGTGAGATGGAAAGGCAGAATGCAGCAGGTTCTGCCAGAGGTATATTTTGATGGAGCGCACAATCCGAGCGGAATTGAGAATTTTTTGGAGGCGGCGGGGCAAATTACTAATAGGAAGGCTGTTCTGTTGTTTTCCATGGTGAAAGAAAAAGATTACCAGAGTGCGGCGGCGCTGTTGCTTGCTGCTGGTAATTGGGAGGAAGTGATTCTTACGACAATTCCGGGGATGCGGGGGATGGATGCAGAAGTACTGGCGGATGTTTTTGCGCAAAAGGCGAAGGAACATCACAGCAGAACCAAAATTACGGCAAAGAGAGAATGGAAAGCCGCATATGTGTATGCATTGTCAATAAAGAAGCCGGGACAGGTTTTATTTTGTGCGGGATCTCTTTATCTTATAGGTGAATTGGAACAAATAGCAGGAGGTATGTCATGATTGATTTTGAAGAAGAATTGAAGAAATTTAAGCCGAGCCTGGAAGTGGAAGAGGCGGAAGATGCCATATATGACAGGGATTTGACTGATATGACGGATATTATGCAGGAAATTTTTAAAGAAGCAAGACAGCAGCGGTAAGTATCGAAAGTAAGGAAGGAATGATATGGATTCTTATAATAAAATTATTCGTTTATCAAATACTCTGTACAATAGCGGTTTGGAAAAAGCCAAGGTAAGAGATTTGTCCGGAGCAGCAGAGACTTTGCGGAAAAGCCTGAGATTTTACAAGGCGAATATACCGGCGCGCAATCTTTTAGGACTGGTTTATTTTGAGATGGGCGAGGTGGTGGACGCTTTAAGCGAATGGGTGATCAGCCGCAGCCTTCAGCCAGAGGACAATCCGGCGGAACAATATCTTGAGGCGATTCAGTCGAATCGTTCCCGGCTCAGTTCTGTAAATCAGACGATTAAAAAATATAACCAGGCGCTGCTTTACTGTCAGCAGAAAAGCGGCGATCTTGCCATTATTCAGTTAAAAAAAATACTTTCTTCCAATCCGGGACTGATTAAGGGACATCAGCTTCTCGCGCTTTTATATATGCAGGAGAAAAAATATGAATTGGCAAAGAGAGAGCTGCAGGCGGCAGCCAGGATTGATACCAGTAATATTACGACGCTTCGGTATCTGCAGGAGGTGGACCAGCATCTGCAGAAAGGTTCTGCGTCGGAGAAGAGCGTGCACCGCAAGAAAGAGACGACTTCATCTTACCAGAGTGGAAATGATGTGATTATCCAGCCCACCAATTTTAAGGATACCTCTCCGGTCATGACGGTTGTGAATCTGGTTATCGGCGTAGTGATTGGCGTGCTGCTGACCTGGTTTCTCATTATTCCCAACGCGCGTCAAAGCGCTATTTCAGACGCACGGAAGGCGGAGCTGGAGGCAAATAACGAGCTTACCTCACGAACCCAGGAAATTAAGGGACTGGAGCAGGAAATTGAGAAGCTGAATAAAAAGATTAAGCAGATGGAAGGCCAGTCGGACGACAGCCAGAAAATTATTAATAATTATGAGCAGCTCCTGACTGTATATGATGCTTTTGCACAGGAAAATATCCAGGCGGCCGGAGACACGATTGCGAATGTGGATCCCAGTCTGTTGGGAGCTCAGGCCAAGGCAATGTATGAGACGCTCAGCACCCAGGTAAATGAAAAATACATTGCTGCTGTTTATCAGCAGGCGGAACAGGATTACAACGGCAGAAAGTACCCGGAGGCCGTTACCGGGCTGGAGAAAGTCGTTCAGGCGGAGGAAGACTATAATGACGGCTATGCAGTTTATTATCTTGCGCAGTCTTACCGGCAGATTGGAGATGCGCAAAATGCCATAAAGTATTATCAGCGTATGGTGGAACTCCATCCGGGGACTCAGCGCGCCCGCTCTTCCCAGCGATATATAGATGAGCTGAGCCAGCAGCCTTAAATGGAAAAAATAAGCGGCGTTTGCCGCACATAAAGGAATGATACGAAAGACGTCATGTAATATGGCGTCTTTTTATATGAAAGGAAGGAAAGCTATGGAACACAAGTACGAGAAGGAATATGGATGCCTGACGTTAAGGATGCCCGCAGAACTTGATCATCATCAGTCTGAATTTTTAAAAGAGGAGGCGGATCAGCTTTTATTGAAATATCCGGTGCGCAGCCTGATTTTTGATTTTACGGATACCCAATTTATGGACAGTTCCGGCATTGGGGTCCTGATCGGAAGATGCAAAAACGTACGTTTTTCCGGAGGATATGTGAAAGCAGTCCATCTCAGCGAACAGATTAATCGTATTTTTCAGTTGTCCGGATTGAAGAAAATTATAGAAGTGGAATAAGAAAAGGGGTTTAGAAGGAGGATTATATGGAATATTTAAGAAATGAAATGAAGATGGAATTTCTTGCATTATCTGCAAATGAGGGTTTTGCAAGAGTTGCCGTGGGGGCATTTGTGGCGGGGCTGAATCCTACTGTGGACGAGCTTGCCGATATTAAAACGGCCGTGAGCGAGGCGGTAACGAACTGTATTATCCATGGGTACGAGCAGAAGGAAGGAAGTATCTGGTTATCTTGCAGCATTGAAGGACGGCAGGTGGAGATTACGGTGACGGATACCGGGAAGGGAATCAGGGATATCGAACAGGCAAGAGAGCCTTTGTTTACCACGAAGCCGGAGCTGGAGCGTTCCGGCATGGGGTTTGCATTTATGGAGGCCTTTATGGATGAGGTGGATGTGGTTTCGGAACCAAGGAAGGGAACCAGTGTCATTATGCGAAAAACCATAGGGGAAGGGTGAGAGTGTTGGCCAAGACAAGTGTGAAAGATGAGAAAGCCCTGCAGTTATTGGAGCGCTCTCAGGCAGGAGACCGTCTGGCAAGAGATACCATGGTGCAGAATAATATAGGGCTGGTGTGGAGTATCGTCCGAAGATTTTCCAATCGCGGATATGATTTGGAGGATTTGTTCCAGGTGGGCAGTATTGGCCTGATAAAAGCGATTGATAAATTTGACCTGTCTTTTTCTGTGAAATTTTCAACGTATGCAGTTCCTATGATTACGGGGGAAATACGCCGTTTTCTGCGGGACGACGGAATGATTAAAGTGAGCCGCAGCCTGAAAGAAAATGGGGCGAAGACGAAACTGGCGAGAGAGAAGCTGCAGACGGAACTTGGCAGAGAGCCAAATCTTCAGGAACTTTCAGAGGAAACCGGGCTGCCCAGGGAGGAAATCGTCATGGCTTTGGAGGCAAATGGAGAGGTGGAATCCATTTACCGGGCGTCTTCCGGCACGTCGGAGGGAAAAGAAATCTGCCTTGCGGACCGGCTTGCCCAGGAGAAGGACAGTCATGAAATCCTTTTGAACCATATGGTATTACAGCAGCTTTTGCAGGAACTGCCGCAGATGGAGCGGAAGCTGATTGACCTTCGTTATTTTAAGGAGCAGACACAGGTGCAGGTGGCACAGGAGCTGGGGATCAGTCAGGTGCAGGTCAGCCGGATGGAGAAAAAGATTCTTTTGGGAATGCGGAAAAGTTTTCATAAATAATTTTAAAATGTATAAAATACTGGGTATTATGGCATACTACTTCCAAAGCTGGAAAAAGGAAGTGAGTATATGAGCCATAGTACGATTTATCGAATATGTCTCCTGGTAGTTGTGGTACTCACAATTATTGGAGGCATTTTCTATTACATTAATTATATGGAGAATCATACCCGCGTTACAGAGGGAACTCTGGTGATGGAGGATGCGGGAGAGTTTGAGGCAGAGATTCCTGGGGAATGGTACCGGGGCTCTGAGGAAAGAGAGGGTATCTCATGGCAGGAAACACAGACACAGTATATTTAAAAATAGAGCAGAATGTACTGGTGAAAGAGCCTTCTGTGATATTAAAAGATATTGCTAAGATCACCTCGACCAATCGTCCGCTGATTAATAAAATAAAACAGTTGAAGATCTATCATTTTCGTACTCCGGCAAACCAGAGTAAAAAGAAAATGCAGTCGGAAGTGTTTTCGGTTTTAAAGATCATTGAACTGATTGGAGAGGAGTTTCCCAATGTGGAGATTCAAAACATTGGGGAGAAGGATTTTGTCCTGGTGTATCAGCCAATAGAGGAAGTCAAATGGATCTCCTATCTGAAAACGGCCGTATTATGCGTTTTAATCTTTTTTGGATCGGCGTTTACCATTATGACGTTTAACAATGACGTAGGCGTAGGAGAAGTCTTTATGGATTTCTATCAGCAGGTCATGGGGACGGAATCGAACGGGTTTACTGTGCTGGAGGTCTGTTATTCGATTGGTCTTTTTCTGGGAATCATGATATTTTTCAACCATGTGGGACGAAAAAAGATTACCCATGACCCTACCCCTATCCAGGTGGAAATGCGTACGTATGAGAAGGATGTAGATACTACTTTTATTGAGAATTGCGGGCGCAAAGGAAGCAGCAATGATGTCGATTAATATGTAGATACATTTGTCAATGAAGGGAAAAGGAGCCGCTTAAGATGTGGATGAAACAAATATTTTTGGGCTTTATCGGTCTTGCCAGTGGGCTGGCAGTTTCAGCAGGCGTGTTCAGCTTTATTATTTCCGTGGGAGTTGTTCCGCGCATTATTGGCAAAAGCAGGACGGCGGTGGATATTATTGCCTATGAAAATATGGTATTGCTGGGGGGAACTTTCGGAAATCTGATATCGCTGTTTTCTCTTGGCGTGCCGGGCGGAATCTGGTCGGTAATCGTGTTCGGGCTGTCGGCAGGAATCTTTACCGGATGCCTTGCGGTGGCGCTTGCAGAAATTCTAAATACCTTTCCAATTATGTTCCGCAGACTGGGTATCAAATACGGTTTGACCTGGATTATGCTGTTTATGGCGTTGGGAAAGATGGCAGGGGCTCTTTATTTCTATGCAAATCACATGCAGAAATTATAGGAAAGTGAGGAAAGGATATGGCACAGCAGCAGACCATGGAGCAGAGGGAACAGAAAAATCAGGAGTATAACGAATATGTCAAGCGGGTGACGCCTACCCATTCTCTGCCGGCAAATATGGCAAAGGCATTTGTGACGGGGGGCATTATCTGTGTCGTTGGTCAGTTTATTTTGAATATGGCAATGAATCAGTTTGGCCTGGATAAAGATACTTCCGGCGGTTGGTGCAGTATGTTATTGGTATTATGCAGCGTACTGCTGACGGGACTGAATATTTACCCTTCTGTTGCCAACTGGGGCGGGGCGGGAGCGTTGGTGCCAATTACCGGATTTGCTAATTCGGTGGCGGCTCCCGCTATTGAGTTTCAGAAAGAGGGCCAGGTCTTTGGCATTGGATGTAAGATTTTCACCATCGCCGGGCCGGTAATTCTATATGGAATTTTCACAAGCTGGGCTTTGGGACTGGTTTACTGGATATTAAAGCTGATGGGAATCGCTTAGAAAGAGAGGAATTGCGTATGGATGCAAAAGCAGATGACAGATACGATATGCCTATGGGTTTAAGCTTCCAGCTTGGGGCGAATCCCAGGGCGTTAGATGTATATGCCAGATTGAATGAGGAAGAAAAGCGCCAGGTGGTGGAGGCGGCGAGGAATGTTACCACCAAGTCGGAAATGCGCCAGATTGTGGCGGGGCTGGAGCAGAATTTCTGCTGACACCCGCGCGTGTTGTCCCAAGGATATCTGCATGGCAGGTATTCTTGGGATTTTTGAGGTGGATTAAGCTTTTGGAATTGGCGGCAGGTAATGTAACTATTCGTTGGATCAAGAGGATAATTAGTGGGAGTTATAAAAGAGATTGTCGTTTCCTGGAAAGATGAATATAACCGTTCGGGTACTTAATTTGCAGGTTTTCCCATAAGAAAAAAGCAAAATGTGATTTTATGCATATAATTTATTAAACCCTCCGGGGTTATTAAAGATAAATTCTTCCGGAGCGGTTGATAGAGGTATGGGAAATGTATATGATTCATACCGAATATGAATGAGGTGGTTATAATTGAATAATTTTAATAATAATTGGCTGTTTAATCCACCGAATCTGTTTGGCATGGGGAGAAATTTTAACAGAAACTGCAATCAAAACACAGTTCGAAATTCATCGAATGGTGTATCTCATGTAAACATGGGTGCACCAAATATTTCTCGGAATACAAGCCCCACAGAATCGGTAGAAAAAGATTCTTCTTGTTGCTGTAAACCAGAACGGATAGAAGCTGGGGAGGCAATGAATTCACCCGGCGCTCAATGCGCAGAGCGCAAAGAGCCGGGAGAGGAAAGGAAGCCGTGTCCGTCCGGTTATCCCTGCCGGTGTGAAGAGCCGGGAGAGGAAGGGGTGCCGTGTCCGCCCGGTTATCCCTGTTGGTGTGAAGAGCCGGGAGAGGAAAGGGTGCCGTGTCCGTCCAGCTATCCCTGTCGATGCGAAGAGCCGGGAGAGAAAAGGGTGTCGTGTCCGCCCAGTTATCCCTGTCGGTGCGAAGAGCCGGGAGAGGAAGGAGTGCCGTGTCGTCCTGTGTGTCCCTGCCAATGTGCAGAACGCGGTCCGCAGGGACCGAGAGGAGAACCAGGCCCGCCCGGTTGTCCTGGAGAGCGAGGAGAACCGGGTCCGCAGGGACCGAGAGGAGAGCCAGGCCCGCCCGGTTATCCCGGAGAGCGAGGAGAACCGGGTCCGCAGGGAGTCACGGGCCCGCAAGGTCCGCAGGGGGCAACAGGTCCGCAGGGACCAAGGGGGCAATCTGGCGCGCGTGGTCCGGCAGGTCCGCCCGGTTATCCGCAGAACAGTGCATTTGCGTCATTTTCAGGCCAGGATATTTGTTTGCCGCAAAATGCCAGACTGCCGCTTAAGACAGATATAAAGGATATCACACAAAATATATCACTTTGTGATGAATATTCTGTATCGCTGACCCCTGGATACTATGTGGTTTATTATTATATATCTATGCTAATGAAAAAACATGGTTGTATCAAACTTACGCCAGTATTGAACGACTGTCCGCAGTCGGTATTTTCTGCATACGCAGAGTCAGTGAAACGGAAAGAAATGCTTGTAATATCAAGATATTTTATGATAGAAATACCCAGTACTTCCATACTATTCTTTGCGTGGGACGCTTCTGCGGGAGATTCCCCAATCAATATGAACCTGAGCATAGAAAAGCTCGGCAGGCAATGACTTAAGAAGGGAGGATCTGGGATGCCGACAATTAGTCTTTGTATGATCGTCAAAAATGAAGAGATGCATATTTCCCGCTGTCTTGACAGCATAGCAGATCTTGTAGAAGAAATTATTGTTGTAGATACCGGTTCAGTGGACCAGACGATAGAAATAGCGAACAAATATACGACAAAAGTCTATTCGTATCCGTGGAGAGATGATTTTTCTGACGCCAGAAATTATTCCTTTTCAAAGGCGTCTATGGACTACTGCATGTGGATGGATGCCGATGATATTCTGGAAGAGACAGAAAAGGATAAATTCCTGCAATTAAAACGGAGTTTGTCCATGGATGTGGATATTGTAATGATGAAATATCATACGTCTTTTGATGAAGCTGGGAAACCTTCTTTTTCCTATTACAGGGAGAGATGGATTCGAAATTGTTCGCTATACCGCTGGGCTGGCGCAGTCCATGAAGTAATCCCTCCCAGCGGTAAGATTATTTATTCTGATATTGCGGTTTCACACAAAAAAATCAATGCAGGAGATCCTGATCGCAATCTGAATATATACCGGAAAATGCTTACAGAGGGAAAACCATTAGAGGCGCGGCATCAGTATTATTATGGGAGAGAATTATACTATCATAAACAATACGAAGAGGCTGTTTCGGTGTTAAAGCAATTCCTGGATTCAGAAGAGGGATGGATAGAAAATAAAATAGAGGCGTGTTCTGTCTGTGCCAACTGTTATTACCGGCTGGGGCGGGAGCAGTTGGCGTTAAATATGCTTTTGCGAAGTATGAGCTTTGATTTGCCGAGAGCTGAACTATGTTGCGATATTGGGAAGCATTTTTTGGAACGCGGAAATTACCATACTGCCGCTTATTGGTATGAAACGGCGCTGAACAGACCCAAAAATCAGTTTTCGGGAGGGTTTGTTTTGCCGGATTGTTATGATTATGTTCCTTTATTACAGTTATGTGTATGTTTTGATAAAATGGGAAATCGCCAAAAGGCAGAAGAGTATAATGAAAGGGCAGGGGTCTGTAAACCATATTCCCAGGCATATCTTTATAACAAAGAGTATTTTGAGAGACTTAAAATTTCTTAGAGCGTGTTTTAGGCACGCTCTAAATTTTTTTAAACATGTAACAATTTTCTGAAAAATACATAAATTGTCTTTAGAAAATATACTTTATAGTATATTTTCGGATAATTTAAAGGGGGTGTGGTTTATATGAGTCAGAATAAATCATATGGAAATTGTGAGAATCAATGTTATCCTCCCTGCTATGAACGCGGGCCTGCAGGACCGAAAGGTGATCAGGGTCCTATGGGTCCTCAGGGAATTAAAGGGGACACCGGTTGTCCAGGTCCAAAGGGTGACAGAGGCGATCCAGGACCTATGGGAGCGCAGGGTATTCCGGGCGCTCCCGGGGCAAGAGGTCCCAGAGGAAATACGGGACCGGTAGGGCCTACTGGTAATACAGGTCCCAGAGGATATGCAGGTCCCAGAGGATATGCAGGCCCGCAGGGTATCCAGGGTATCCAGGGTGTCCGTGGTGATATTGGTCCGAAAGGTGATCCAGGATGTGAAGGACCTAAGGGGGATGTTGGTCCCCAGGGTCCCGCAGGCCCAACGGGACCAGTTGGACCTGCAGGGCCTCAGGGTGATATTGGTCTTCAGGGTCCCAGAGGTATTCCGGGACCAACAGGAGCAACAGGGGCAACTGGCCCTATGGGTCCTCAAGGCGTAACGGGTCCGCAAGGTCTTCAGGGTGTTACAGGGCCGATTGGGCTTCAAGGACCTAAAGGATGTTCAGGTGATAATGGAGCAACAGGAGCGACAGGGGCAACGGGAGCAGACGGAGCGACAGGAGCAACAGGAGCAGACGGAGCAACGGGAGCGACAGGAGCAACAGGAGCAGACGGAGCAACAGGAGCAGACGGAGCAACAGGAGCAACAGGGGCGACAGGAGCAGACGGAGCAACAGGAGCAACAGGAGCAACAGGAGCAGACGGAGCAACAGGAGCGACAGGGGCAACAGGAGCAGACGGAGCAACGGGAGCAACAGGAGCAACAGGAGCAGACGGAGCAACGGGAGCGACAGGAGCAACAGGAGCAACAGGAGCGACAGGGGCAACGGGAGCAGACGGAGCGACAGGAGCAACAGGAGCAGACGGAGCAACGGGAGCAACGGGAGCGACAGGAGCAACAGGAGCAGACGGAGCAGACGGAGCAGACGGAGCAACAGGAGCAACAGGGGCAACAGGAGCAGACGGAGCAACGGGAGCGACAGGGGCAACAGGAGCAGACGGAGCAACGGGAGCGACAGGGGCAACAGGAGCAGACGGAGCAACGGGAGCGACAGGAGCAACAGGAGCAGACGGAGCAACAGGAGCAACAGGGGCGACAGGAGCAGACGGAGCAACGGGAGCGACAGGGGCAACAGGAGCAGACGGAGCAACGGGAGCGACAGGGGCAACAGGAGCTACTGGTATTGCTGGCTCAGGAGCAATCATTCCGTTTGCATCAGGACTTCCGGTTTCTTTAACTACTATTGCCGGAGGACTTGCGGGACTTCCAGCTTTTGTTGGTTTTGGAAGCAGTGCGCAAGGTCTTACGCTTTTAGGTTCTACAATTGATATTACAAATGCCAGCGGAACGCTTTCTAACTTTGCATTCCAGGTTCCGCGTGCCGGAATTATTACATCATTCAGTGCATTCTTTAGTACGACAGTGGCGCTTTCACTAATTGGTTCTACTGTGACAATAAACGCGCAGCTTTATCAATCCACAACACCGAATAATGTATTTTCACCCATTGCCGGAACTTTGATTAATCTGACACCTTCGCTTTCCGGAGTTGTAACTGTGGGTTCATTGTTAAACGGTTCGCTTACTGGACTCAATATTGCGGTAACGGCCAGAACGCGGCTAATGCTGGTATTTTCTGCAACAGCCAGCGGATTGTCATTGCTTAACACAGTCATAGGATATGCAAGCGCAGGTTTAAGTATAAATTAGAGCTGCCAAATATTATTCAACCGCTAAACGCCGTCAAGTCTGTACAGAATGATTTTCATCTGCGAGACAAAAGGATGAGTTGCAGCGCAGGCTAAGCGAAAGCAATTATTCCCAGAGGTTATTTCTATGCCTCTGGGATATTTTTTAGGGTTTATAAAGGTGTCGTTTTGCCAGCTTAATCGTGTATACAGAACAGATATAATTGTTAATTATTAGTGTATCAGACTAATAGAATCAGGGAATATTATAGAAAATATGATTGGCAAGAAAGATATTGTGCAGTTAGAATAATGCTGTCAGCGTCTGTTTAAAAAAGAGTATGCTATATAGATAAATTTGTAAAAAGAGTTTTATAGAAATGAAAAAAGCGAAACAAAAAGCTTCAGTGTAAAAATCAGGAAAGGATCGTATGATGGTTGAAGAGATCATACAGGGACATTATGTGTACAGCAGTAACTTATAAAACAAAAGACTTTTATTTTGGAAGGACGTTGGATTACAATTTTTCGTTCGGTGAAAAAGTGTTAATTACTCCCAGGAATTATCCTTTTTATTTCAGGGACAAAGGGACCATAAATTCCCATTATGCTATGATTGGCATGGCGTGCGCCGCTCAAAACTATCCCTTGTATTATGAAGCGGTAAATGAGAAAGGTCTGGGAATGGCGGGGCTGAATTTTGTAGGTAACGCGGTTCTGAGAGAAAAGGAAGAAGGGAAAGACAACATTGCACAATTTGAATTAATCCCCTGGGTTCTCGCTCAATGCTGCAGCGTAAAGGAAGCCTGGGATTTACTGGAAAAAATAAATTTATGGAATATTCCTTTTAGCGATAAGCTTCCTCTTGCGCAGCTTCACTGGATGATTTCGGACCGTAAAGTGTCCATCGTGGTGGAATTTGTAAGAGAAGGATTGAATATATATAAAAATCCGGTCGGTGTGCTGGCAAATAATCCTGTTTTCGATAAGCAAATGTCCGCTTTAAATAATTATATGCAATTATCTGTAAAACCGGCGGAAAACAAATTTGCAGAAGGGTTGGAATTAAAACAGTACAGCCGGGGCATGGGAGCCATTGGTCTTCCGGGGGATTTATCTTCCCAGTCAAGATTTGTGAGGGCTGCATTTGTGCGGATGAATTCTGTTTCCGGGGAGGGAGAAGCGGAAAGCGTCAGTCAGTTTTTTCATATTCTGAATGCGGTAGAGCAGCAGCGGGGCTGCTGTGAATTGGAAAACGGAGAATATGAAATAACCATTTATACCTGCTGTTGTAATGCTGATAAAGGGATATACTATTATACCAGTTATGACAATCATCAGATTACAGCCGTGGATATGTACAGGGAGAATCTGGACGGCAGAGAACTGCTTTGGTTTCCCTTGATGAAAGAGGAACAGATCCGGTGTCAGAATTAAATACAGATTTTTGATGATGACAATGAAAGAGCGGAGGAATTTCCTGGAATATAAGAAAAAATCGTTTGCATAAATGTGGAAATTTACCTTTAAAAAAGTTATTGACAAAACCTTGAAATAGGCATATAATCTCAAACACAACAGAGAACCACAGGGGTCACAGACTGTCCAGGTGGTTCTTTTTTGAGGCAATAGTTACAAAGAAAGGAAGTGGCTGCTATGGCAAAAAGTGTGACAAGAGATATGACGAAGGGTTCGCCGCTCAGGCTGATCCTGCAATTTTGCATCCCACTGTTTTTTGGAATGCTGTTTCAGCAGTTTTATAATATGATGGATACCGTGATTGTGGGGAAATTTTTGGGTGTTCATGCGCTGGCTTCAGTGGGTTCTACCGGTTCCATCAATTTTATGATTATTGGCTTCTGTATGGGTGTGTGCAATGGATTTGCGATTCCGGTGGCTCAGCAATTTGGAGCAGGAGATTATCATAATCTCAGAAAATATGTGGTCAACGGTGTTTGGCTTGCCATTGCTTTTGCAGGAATAATGACAATAGCAGTCTGTGTGTTTTGCCGTCAGATTCTTATGTGGATGAATACGCCTGCAGATATTATTGGGGGCGCCTATGATTACATATTTGTGATTTTTCTGGGAATCCCTGTTATTTATTTGTATAATCTTCTTTCCGGAATTATACGGTCTTTGGGGGACAGCAAAAGCCCGTTGTTTTTCCTGATTTTATCTTCGGTGTTGAATATCGTTCTGGATCTCGTATTGATACTGGAATTTAATATGGGAGTGGCAGGGGCGGCATGGGCTACAGTTATTGCGCAGGCTGTTTCCGGCATTGCCTGTCTGATTTATATGAAGCTGAGGTTTGAAATTTTAAAGATTTCCAGAGAAGAGTGGCGGCCAGATGGAAGTTGTGTGAGTGTTCTCTGTAATATGGGGATTCCTATGGGTCTACAGTATTCGATTACTGCAATTGGAAGCGTGATTCTGCAGACGGCAGTGAATGGGATTGGTTCCATGGCGGTGGCGGCAGTAGCCGCGGGAACCAAGATCAGCATGTTTTTCTGCTGCCCTTTTGACGCTATGGGTTCAACCATGGCAACATATGCAGGACAGAATGTGGGGGCGGGGAAGCTGGACCGCGTGACAAAAGGTATGAAATCTACCTGTCTGCTGGGATTGGGATATTCTCTGTTTGCCGCTATTGTGCTGGTGTGCTTTGGGCAGACTATCGCACTTTTATTTGTAGATACGGGAGAGACAGAGATAATACGCCATGTGGCCTGGTTTCTGCGGGCAAATGTAGCCTTTTACTTTCCGCTTGCCCTGGTAAATATTGTACGGTTTACCATACAAGGGCTTGGGTTTAGTAAATTTGCGATTCTCGCCGGAGTATCTGAGATGGCGGCGCGTTGTCTGGTAGCGCTGGCGTTTGTACCGGTTTTTGGATATATCGCGGTTTGTTTTGCCAATCCGGCAGCCTGGATTTTTGCAGATTTATTTCTGATTCCTGCATATATGTATGTAATGAAGCGATTGTATCGAATGAATTTACGGCCAGTGTAGCAGGGGATTGTACAAAACTAACGAAAGATTAATTTTTTTTAAGAAAAATTTTATATCAGAAAGGTTGATTTTTGCCTTACGTTCGTCATATGATAGAGTAAAAGAAAAAGCTTTACAAATGGTAAAGGAGAAATTAAGATGGAAAGACATCAGGATACTTCAAGAAGAACCACAGACAGGAGAAAACACAGATATATGCAGAAACGAATGATTATGACATTCCTGGCATTATTGCTGATGACAGGAGCCGGGGTACTTGCGGCTCTGTTTGTGCCCCAAAAGGAGCAGAACGGGGAAGTTACAGGGAAGGATACGCTTCAGACAAGCGCAAGACCGGCAAAAAAAGAGCAGAATACCAAAAAGCCAGATCAGGAGCCGAAACCAGTGCAGAAAGAAGATACAGAGGATGCCCGCAGCACAATGCTCGCACAGGCGGA
This sequence comes from Lachnospiraceae bacterium, assembly GCA_009911185.1. GTDB lineage: Bacteria > Bacillota > Clostridia > Lachnospirales > Lachnospiraceae > Petralouisia. The sequence continues at coordinate 68,655 of QXWW01000014.1, read as the reverse complement.
GCTTCTTGCAACCGGATATGATTATGACGGCGCGATAGAGACGGTAAAGAGTTTCCAGGGATATGAAAGAGATTCTGAGCTGACGGAGAAAGTTTCAGACTACGAAGCTAAGAAAGCAGCTTGTGTTCCAGTCAATATAGATGAAGTGACGCATGTATTTTACCATTCACTGGTAGTAGACCCGGAACTTGCTTTTGCGAATCAGGACACCAATCCCCAGGCGGTAGGAAATAACCAGTGGATGACTACGATTGAGGAATTTAACAAGATTACCCAGACCATGTATGAGCGCGGGTATGTTTTAGTGGATCTTCATGATTTGGTAGAAGAGACTACGGATGAAAATGGGGAAGTTCATTTCAAGGCGGGGACCATTATGCTGCCGCCGGATAAGAAAGCATTTGTGCTGTCTATTGATGATTTATCCTATTATCACAGCTATGATGGTTATGGGTATGCCTCGAGGATGATTGTGGATGAGAATGGAAAGCCAAAATGTGAATACATACAGAGGGATGGAACGACTGTGGTGGGAGATTACGATGTCATTCCTCTTATGGATAAATTTTTAGAAGAGCATCCCGACGCATCTTACAAAGGAGCCAAAGGAACAATTGCACTTACAGGGTATAACGGCATTTTGGGATACCGCACAGATATCAGCTATCAGACAGTGCCGGAAGATATTGACGAGGATAAGAAAAAATGGCTGGAGAATCATCCGGAATTTGATCTCGAGACGGAACGGGCCAATGCAAAGAAAGTGGCGGACGCCATTAAAGCAGATGGCTGGAAATTTGCCAGTCATACCTGGGGACATATGAAGGTGGGAGAGGCTTCTTTGGAGCGTATTCAGGTGGATACCCAGAAGTGGAAGGAGAATGTGGAGCCTTTAGTGGGAGCCACGGATACGATTATTTTTGCTCATGGGGAGGATTTGGCTGAATGGACGACAGGATATACCCCCGATAATGCCAAATTTAATTATCTAAAAGAACAGGGATTTAATTATTTCTGTAATGTGGATTCCAAACAGTACAGCGTGCAGATTAAAGATAATTATTTCCGTCAGGGCAGAAGAAACCTTGATGGTTATCGAATTTATTATAATTCTATCGGTGAGATGGACAGTGTGGGCGACCTCTTTAATGCTTCTGAGGTTATTGATCCCAAGAGACCTCCGGTTCACAGATTACAATAAAATTGAATCTTTTACCAGCCCCCGCTAATTTGGCGGGGGTTTTTGTTGTTCGATAGGAAAGCGCTTTACTATAGAAAAATGATTGCGCATCTGTGCAAAAGGAAATATATCGCGAAAGCTAACCGTTCTAAGGTATCCCTTAGGAAAAATCTGTATACGGCGCGGCACATTGTTCAAGGTCTTCGTTCTACTTCGATCTGCGCTAAACGGATAATCACTGGGCTCGCCTGATTTTTTATTTTTATAAAATGAGTAAAATTCCAATTTACGGACACAATAACAACAGGAAAATGGAAACAGGAGGAAAAACGATGTCACAGACCATAGGGACACAGAGTATCCAGTTTGACGAGGCGCCTTATATTCTGGGCAGTGCCAGTATTGTAGGCACCAAAGAAGGAGAAGGGCCGCTGGGGAAGCTGTTTGATTTGGTTGGAGAGGATGATAAGTTCGGGGAAGATACCTGGGAAGAAGCGGAGAGCACCCTGCAAAAAGAGGCGGCTTCTATGGCCATTGGCAAGGCAGGGCTTCAAAAGGAAGATATCAGGTATATATTTGGAGGCGATCTGCTGGGACAGAACATAGCAACTACATTCGGGTTGATGGAATTGAACATTCCATTATTTGGATTATATGGAGCCTGTTCCACGGCGGGAGAATCCCTGTCTCTTGCCGCCATGGCGGTGGCGGCAGATTACGGGGAGCAGGTGCTTGCCGTTACCTCAAGTCACTTTGCCAGTGCGGAGAAGCAGTTTCGTTTTCCCCTGGAATATGCCAATCAAAGACCCTTATCAGCTACCTGGACTGTTACAGGAAGTGGAGCCTTTGTACTTGGCAGGAAACGAAGCCATATACGGATTACCGGAATTACCACGGGCAAGGTCGTAGATTATGGCGTCAAGGATTCCATGAACATGGGAGCGGCTATGGCTCCGGCTGCGTGTGATACGATAAGTCAGAATTTGATGGATTTCAATCGTAATCCGGAAGATTACGATAAGATTATTACAGGCGATCTTGGCACGGTGGGACAGGAAATTCTTATTGATTTAATGAAGAAGAAAGGTTTTGATATATCCGGCAAACATATGGACTGCGGAATAGAGATTTTTGACAGCGAGACACAGAATACCAATGCGGGAGGCAGCGGCTGCGGTTGTTCGGCAGTGACGCTGAGCGCCTATATCCTGCCTAAACTGGAAAAGGGCGCCTGGAAACGTGTGCTGTTTGTGCCCACCGGGGCACTGCTGTCCACAGTCAGTTTTAATGAGGGACAGAGTGTGCCTGGGATTGCTCATGGCGTGGTCATAGAAAATGCGGGTTAAGGAGAAATGGTATGGATTATGTAAATGCATTTTGGGTGGGCGGACTCATCTGCGCCCTGGTTCAAATTTTAATGGAGAAGACAAAAATGCTTCCGGGAAGAATTATGGTTTTGCTGGTATGCAGCGGAGCAGTGCTGGGCGCTCTGCAGATCTATCAGCCTTTTCAGGAGTTTGCGGGGGCAGGAGCCAGTGTGCCTTTGCTGGGATTTGGAAATACTCTGTGGAAAGGCATTAAGGAGGCGGTGGATTCGGATGGATTTATTGGGATTTTCATGGGAGGGTTTACAGCAAGTGCCGTGGGAATTTCTGCCGCTTTGATTTTCGGCTACCTGGCAAGCCTGATTTTTCAGCCGAAAATGAAAAAATAAAAAACAGGTATAATCCAGAAAATTCTGTCCATAATGGATAGAGAAAAGAAAATTTTATGTAAAGGAGACTTTATTATGAAACAGTTTAAAAAAATCCTGATGGGCTGTCTGCTTGTCCTGGTATTAAGCAGTGTAACCGCTTGCGGTAATGATAACAAAGACAACAAGAACGATAACAAAGACACAACCAATGATGCCAATGATACAAATAACGGCACGGTGGGAGATGAGGGGCCGGCTAATAATGACACAGACACCAATGGTACGAACAACGACAATAATGATGTCAACAACAATGACAACAATAATAACAATAACAACAATGGCAACGGTGTGGTAGATGATATCGGCGATGACATTGTAGATGGCGTGGAAGACATTGGCAATGATGTGGAAAATGGCATAGATGATATGACCAATACGGATAATGCAGACAAAAACAATGCAAATAACAATGCTGAAACCAATAACAACAATACCGAAAATAAAAATGGCGCAGGAAGCACCAAGGAAAATACGGTTGCGGAATAACCATTAAATATAGAAGAAATGCGTAAAAGGAGACACTTTGCTAAGAGGTGTCTTCTTTTTTGACATGGACAGATACCTTTGCAGTATGGCGTCGGCGGTTTGAATCTAGGAGAATGTAATTTGTGCGGTATTAAATTATTGATAGGGAGAAAATGCTGGTGATAAAAGAACGGCTGTTGCGGCGTTCGCCGGATAGTGGATGGGGCAATAAATTATATGATAGACTCTGCCTGTCACAACAAAAATATGCAGCTCCTTTCCGCAGTTAGCGGAAAAGGGCTGCACGTTATATAGAAGAAGGAATGTTATTCGTCAATACTGTAATTGGGAGCTTCCTTGGTAATATGGATATCATGCGGATGGCTTTCTTTTAGAGAAGCAGCAGAAATCTTGACAAATTTGCCGTTTTCTTTCAGAGCCTCAATGTTGGCGGCGCCGCAGTAGCCCATGCCGGAACGAAGACCACCGATTAACTGAAAAACGGTGTCTTCCACGGAACCTTTATAGGCAACGCGCCCTTCTACGCCTTCCGGAACCAGTTTCTTAGCGTCCTGCTGGAAATAACGGTCCTTCGAGCCGTTTTCCATGGCGGCAAGGGATCCCATGCCGCGGTATACCTTGTATTTTCTCCCCTGGTATAACTCGAAAGTTCCGGGACTCTCGTCACAGCCGGCAAAAATACTTCCCATCATACAGACGTTGGCTCCGGCTGCGATGGCTTTTGTCATATCGCCGGAATATTTAATGCCGCCGTCTGCGATAATGGGGATACCGGATTCTTTTGCCACGGCGTAGCAGTCCATAATGGCGGTAATCTGAGGAACGCCGATGCCCGCCACCACACGGGTGGTACAGATAGAACCAGGTCCGATGCCGACTTTGACAGCGTCAGCGCCCGCTTCAATCAAGGCTTTGGCGGCGTTCCCGGTGGCGATATTTCCTGCAATAATGGGCAGCTTTGGAAATGCAGCCTTAATCTTTTGCACGGCTTCTATAATATTCCGGGAATGGCCATGCGCGGAATCTACTACAATAACGTCGACTTTTGCCTTTACCAGGGCGTCTACGCGTTCCATCATGTTTGCGGTGATGCCCACCCCGGCTCCGCAAAGCAGCCGGCCCTGTGCATCCTTGGCGGATTGGGGATATTTGATTTGTTTTTCAATGTCCTTGATGGTAATTAATCCCTTCAGATTAAAATCAGCGTCGACAATAGGGAGTTTTTCTTTTCTGGCTTTTGCCAGTATCTTCTTTGCTTCCTCTAAGGTAATGCCTTCTCTTGCCGTCACAAGACCTTCAGAGGTCATGGAATCCTTAATCTTTTTAGAGAAATCCTCCTCAAATTTCAGGTCGCGGTTGGTAATAATCCCTACCAGTTTTCCGTTTTCCGTGATAGGAACGCCTGAAATGCGGAACTTTGCCATTAGATCGTCTGCATCCTCTAAGGTATTTTCCGGGGAAAGGGAAAATGGGTCGGTGATCACGCCATTTTCGGAACGTTTTACTTTATCAACCTCTTCAGCCTGTGCCTCAATGGACATATTTTTATGAATGATTCCGATGCCGCCCTGACGCGCCATAGCGATTGCCATCCGGTGTTCAGTGACTGTGTCCATACTGGCGCTCATCATGGGAATGTTCAATTTTATTGTCTTTGTCAAATTGGTAGATAAGTCTACCATATTCGGTGTAACTTCTGAGTATGCAGGAACTAATAATACGTCGTCAAATGTAATTCCATCGCCGATAATTGTACCCATTTTTTTTCCTCTCTTTCTTGATAGTGTTTTTTTATTATTCCCACGATTTTAACAAAAAAAAATCAGGCTGTCAACAATTGTCAGACACTTCTTTTGAAATTTATTCATCAATTTTACTTCTGAATTTCTTTAGAAATTCTTATAACTGAAAAGAGAAAAAGAAGATTGCGGTTGTATAAATCTGACGTTTTGTTTATAATGTAGGACAGAACGGTTTGTACCGGTTTGTCTGCGTTTTTCGCAGGAAGCAACGGGGAATTTTTCAGAACCGGATGCGGGGGTTTGCGGGAAGGACAGACGCAAATTGGAAAATATGGGATACGCTTTTAGAAAAAAGCGTTGCTGGAACTGTTTGGGAAAGGGGACAAAAATGGAATTTCGTCCATGTATAGATATTCATAACGGAAAGGTGAAACAGATTGTAGGCGGCAGCCTTATGGACACGGGCGACCAGGCGCAGGAAAACTTCGTCGCCGTAAAAAACGCGGCTTTTTATGCAAAATTATACCGGCAGCATCACATACAGGGCGGGCACATTATTCTGCTGAATCCGCAGGGAAGCGCATATTATGAAGAGACAAGGGCGCAGGCAATGGAAGCGCTTTTTGCGTATCCCGGAGGGCTGCAGGCAGGAGGCGGCATTAATCCCGCAAATGCCGGAGAATTTCTTAAAGCGGGGGCCAGCCATGTGATCGTGACGTCCTACGTATTTCAAAACGGACGGGTTCATTACGACCGCTTGCAGGAGTTGGTGCAGGTTGTTGGAAAAAAACGTTTGGTGCTGGACTTAAGCTGCCGTAAAAAGGGAGGTGAGTACTATATCGTAACGGACCGCTGGCAGCAGTTTACGGAAGAAAAAATAGAAGCGCCGCTGTTAGATAAGCTGGCTGGTTATGCAGATGAATTTCTCATTCATGCAGTGGACGTGGAAGGGAAGGCGCAGGGGATTGAACAGGAGCTGGTAAGTCTCTTGGGAAGCTGGGCCAAAGTCCCGATTACTTATGCGGGAGGGATTGGAAGTTATGAAGATTTGGAGCTGCTGCGGAAATTAGGGAGAGACAGGCTTAATTTTACGGTGGGCAGCGCCCTGGATCTGTTTGGCGGAAAACTGTCTTTTGAGAAGATTTGCAGCTATTGACTTTCCAGTGAAAAGACGTATAATGAAAAAATCATTAAAATTCATTGCGCGCAGTTATGGTAAAAGGAGTGTTGGCATCATGAGCAAATATACGAAACAGGAGATTATCCGTATCGTGGAGGAAGAGGATGTGGAATTTATCCGCCTTCAGTTTACCGATATGTTTGGAACTCTTAAAAATATGGCGATTACCAGGAGCCAGCTGGAAAAGGCGCTGAATAACCAGTGCATGTTTGACGGTTCTTCCGTGGAGGGGTTTGTGCGTATTGAAGAGCCGGATATGTATCTGTATCCGGATCTGGACACCTTTGTGATATTTCCCTGGCGTCCCCAGCAGGGCAAGGTGGCGAGAATTATTTGTGATATCTATCGCCCGGACCGGACGCCCTTTGAAGGAGATCCCAGATATATTTTAAAGCAGGTGATTGCAGAGGCGGCGAAGCTGGGGTACCAGTTCAATGTAGGGCCGGAGTGTGAATTTTTCCTGTTTCATACGGACGAGAATGGAGGCCCGACCACGGTGTCCCATGAACGTGCAGGCTTTTTTGATTTAGGGCCGGTGGATCTTGGAGAAAACGCCAGGCGCGATATGGTGCTTACCCTGGAAGATATGGGATTTGAGATAGAATCTTCCCACCATGAGGCGGCCCCGGCGCAGCACAGGATTGATTTTCGCTATGACGAAGCTCTGGCGACGGCAGATAACATTATGACTTTTAAGCTGGCGGTAAAGACCATTGCCAAACGGTTCGGATTGTTTGCAAGTTTTATGCCAAAGCCCAAATATGGCGTTAACGGTTCGGGAATGCATTTGAATATTTCTGTGGCCAGAGACGGCAGAAATATATTCGAAGACACAAAAGATACGCTGGGCTTAAGCCGGGAAGCATATTATTTTATAGGAGGTTTGATGGAGCATATGCGGGGAATGACTGCTGTCACGAATCCGCTCGTTAATTCCTACAAGCGTCTGGTGCCGGGGTTTGAAGCGCCGCTTCATATTACCTGGTCGGCAAGCCACAGGCGTCCTTTGATTCGGATTCCGCAGGCGAGAGGGGAAGATACCAGAATTGAACTGCGCTGCCCGGATCCGGCGGCCAATCCTTACCTTGCCCTTGCGGTCTGCCTGTCTGCGGGGCTTGACGGTATAAAGAAGCAGACCTTGCCGCCGGCCCCAGTTAGCAGCAGCGTTATGGATATGTCCAGGGAAGCGCGGGAGGCGCTTAAAATTGAACAATTGCCGGCCACTTTGGGAGAAGCAGTGGAAGCTTTGAAACAGGATGGGTTATTGCGCCGGGTATTAGGCAGCCATATTTCGGAAAAATATGTGGAGGCAAAGCGTGCAGAATGGCAGAATTACTGCAGGCAGGTGACGGATTGGGAAATTGACAATTACCTTTACAAAATATAAGTCCATGGAGGGAGTGTTTTGAATCATATAATTGTCACCTTTCCCAGGTTGGAAAATGGAAAAAGCATCAAGAGTATTTTAGTGAAAAATGGATTTCAGGTACATGCAGTGTGTACGACAGGCGCCCAGACACTGCAGTATGCGGATATAATGGAAGAGGGAATTGTAGTATGTGCCGGGCGGATGCAGGATATGATGTACACCCAGCTTCGGGAATATCTTCCGCCGTATATTCAAATGCTTGTGCTGGCCGCCCCCGCTTTGTGGGAACAGGGTATCGCAGAAAATGTGGTCGCCCTGTCCATGCCTTTGAAGGTTCATGAGCTTTTGAGCACGCTTCAAATGATGTCGCATACAGATGTCCGCAGACGGAAAAAGCGAAAGAAAGGACCGGCAGAGCGCAGCGGGGAAGAAAGGCAGATGATAGAGCAGGCGAAGAAAGTGCTGATGGCAAGGAACAATATGACGGAGGAGGAGGCGCATCGTTACATACAGAAAAGCAGCATGGACAGTGGAACCAGCCTTTCGGAAGCGGCGCAGATGATTCTCAGTATGCTGCAGAGGTGACGGCGGCAAGAAAGGAGCGGCCATGCGAAGATGTCTAAAAAATAAAAAAACGGGTCTGGTAGTCGGGGGCGTCCTTTTACATTTCAGTTCAATAAAGATAGAATGATAGGTATATAATTGTAATAACCGGGAGCGCTGATATATGTTCCCCGTTGTTTGAGAAAGGAGCAGGAAATGAAATTTACAAAGATGCAGGGAGCGGGAAATGATTATGTCTATGTGAACTGTTTCAAAGAGGAGATTGTAAATCCCGAAGAAACGGCGAGATTTGTCAGCGACCGCCATTTTGGCGTTGGAGCGGACGGTCTGATTCTGATCCGGCCGTCGCAGCGCGCCGATTTTGAGATGGCGATGTACAATGCAGACGGTTCCCGCGGGGAAATGTGTGGAAATGGCATCCGCTGCGTGGCGAAATACGTCTATGATTACGGCTTGACGGATCAGACCCAAATCAGTGTTGATACCCTTGCAGGAATGAAATCTTTAAAGCTTTATATAGAAGACGGAAAAGTATCCCGGGTAAAAGTGAATATGGGAACCCCCTGTCTGAATGCGGCAGAGATTCCCGTGGTATCCGAAACGGAACAGGCGGTAAACGTTCCTCTAAAGGCGGCGGGAAAAACATATGTTATGACGGCAGTATCGATGGGGAATCCCCATTGTGTACTGTTTTTGGAGGAAGATGTAAGGACATTGGATCTCGAAACCATCGGGTCTGCTTTTGAAAACCATCCCCGTTTTCCCAAACGGGTCAATACCGAGTTTGTAAATGTGATTGACAATCATACCCTGCGTATGCGCGTGTGGGAGCGGGGGAGCGGAGAGACGCTTGCCTGCGGTACGGGAGCCTGCGCTGCGGCGGTTGCCGCCATACTGAATAAAAAGACCGCAAAAGAGACAACCGTCCTGCTCCCTGGAGGAGAACTTAAAATCGCATGGGAGGGTGCCGACGCGCCCGTCTATATGACGGGCCCTGCCGTTACTGTTTTTGACGGGGAGATAGAATTGCCGGGAGAAAGCCGGTATAAATAGATTTATATTTGATGAAAAGAGGAGAAGATATGTTTAAGATTAATGAAAATTACCAGAAGCTTCCAGGAAGCTATTTATTCAGTACCATTGCCAGGAAGGTATCAGCCTTTACTGAGGCAAATCCCGATCAGGATATTATCCGCCTGGGAATCGGCGATGTGACCCAGCCTTTGGCGCCTGCCGTCATAGAGGCGATGCACAAGGCGGTGGACGAGATGGGAAAGGCGGAGACTTTTCACGGATACGCCCCGGATCTGGGATATGAATTTCTGCGCAATGCGATTGCGGAAAATGACTATAAATCCAGGGGATGCGACATTTCTGCAGATGAAATTTTTGTTTCCGACGGGGCAAAGAGCGATTCTGCCAATATTCAGGAAATTTTTGCACAGGATAACCGTATCGCCGTGTGCGATCCGGTGTACCCGGTATATGTGGATTCCAATGTAATGTCAGGACGGACAGGCGTCTATGACACGAAGACAGAGACATGGAGCGACGTCATTTATATGCCCTGTACGATGGACAATGGGTTCGTGCCGGAATTTCCCCGGAAAACGCCGGATATCATTTATCTGTGTCTCCCCAATAACCCGACCGGAACCACCATTACCAAAGGGCAATTGCAGGAGTGGGTGGATTATGCCAATAAATGTGGAGCAGTGATTATCTACGACGGCGCCTATGAGGCTTATATTTCTGAGGAGGATGTGGCGCATTCCATTTATGAGTGCCAGGGCGCTAAGACCTGTGCCATTGAGTTAAAGAGTTTTTCCAAAAATGCAGGTTTTACCGGAGTGCGTTTAGGATATACCGTTGTGCCTAAGGAACTGAAATGCAAAGACGTCTCCCTTCATGGCATGTGGGCGCGCCGCCATGGGACGAAATTTAACGGGGCGCCTTATATCGTACAGCGTGCTGGGGAAGCGACCTATAGTCCGGAGGGCAGGGCGCAGCTTAAGGAACAAGTGGCATATTATATGAAGAATGCAGCCATAATTAAGGCAGGACTGCAGGAGGCGGGGTACACGGTGTTCGGCGGAGTGAACGCTCCCTATATCTGGCTGAAAACCCCGGATAAAATGACTTCCTGGGAATTTTTTGATTATCTGCTGGAGCGCGCAAATGTAGTGGGAACGCCCGGTTCTGGTTTCGGTCCCAGCGGGGAAGGATATTTCAGGCTTACGGCTTTTGGAAGCTATGAGAATACGCTGGCAGCCATAGAGCGGGTGAAAAAGCTGTAGAATTTTCTTAATGGAAGAAAAGAAAGAAGTTTCAGAAACTGGTAATTGGTGTTTGTTAAAATAGGTAAGATTTGACCAAAAAGCAGGGAAAAAACGTATAGTTTTTTCTCTGCTTTTTATCTGTTTTCACAAAAAATACAATTTTATCAGGAAAATTTATGAAAATAGTTGAGAATTTTACTAAAAAATAATAGAATATAAATATCATTTATATAAAAAGTGAATGATGCAGGTATGGTATGAATAGCCAGGTTTTGTAAGTATTTGCAAATAAAAAGGAAAAGGAGGAAGAATATGAAAGGATTCAGAAAATGTATTGGCGCAATTACAGCGGCGGCTCTTTTCGTTACGGCGCTGCCGCTGCAGGGAATGGGCGTAAGCTATGCGGCGGGAGAAGCTGAGACGGCGGCAGATATCAAGGTCTCTATTCAGCCGCAGGCCGCCTCAAAGTTTCACGACACCGATGGCGACGGCTGGGGTGAATTTGAGGGCTTCGGCACATCTTTATGCTGGTGGGCGAACCGGCTGGGCTACAGTGAAAAAATGACTCAGCAGGCCGCAGAATTGTTTTTCAGTGAGAATGGACTGCATATGAATATCGGCCGTTACAATGTCGGCGGCGGCGACCATACGCTTGCCGCGAACGAAAAAGCTCAGTTTTATGATTTGGAGACGAATGGGCGTAAACCTTCCTATGCGGGTTCCAAGATGGTAATTACAGACCAGACAGGGCTGAAAGATGCGCTGTATACCGTTTCTGACGCAGATTTTGGAATCATCAGAGGAAGCAAGGTAGGACAGTTTAAATATATCGGTTACATAAATGCTTTAGATGGTGAAGTTGGTTCCGGAGATAACCTTCATTTTACTGTGAATGTAAAAGAAGCGGGAAATTATACGGTAAAATTGATTTTAATGCATAATAACGACAGCACCCGTAATGTGGCGATTCGCGTAAATCCGGAAATGATTGCGGAAGGAAGCGATACAGCGCAGGTGCATATCATTGACAATGCGCAGATACAGCAGGGGAAAATGATAGAAGCTACTGGCAGCAATCAGGCGTTGTTTAGAGTAACGATCCCCAATGTGCAATTAAAAGCAGGCGATAACAAGATTCAGGTAGCAGGCAGCGGCGCCTGGACTTTGGATTTTGTGAAGATGGCGGTCATCAAAGCCGGAGAAGAAGGCGTTTTGCAGGAGGGAGAAGATGAGTTTTTGCATTCTTCCCATATTAAGCGTTCGGATTCTGTAGTTCCCGGGTATTGCGTGGATGTGACAAAGATTGATACCTCGGAAAAGACCATAGAGCAGTACCAGGAGGAATTTACCAGAGTAGACGAAGAATGCGGATATGCCTGGAATTACGACTGGGATGCAGACAGGAACCAGATGAATATTCTCAAAGCTGCGGCAAATGCAGGCGGACAGGATTTTATTGCGGAGGCATTTTCCAATTCGCCGCCCTATTTCATGACGAACAGCGGATGCAGTTCAGGCGCATCGGACGCCAGCAAGGATAATCTGCGGGCGGATTCCTACCATGCATTTGCGTCATATATGGCGGATGTGATTGTCCACTGGACGGAAAATGGAATTACCTTTCAAAGCACGTCTCCTATGAACGAACCGGATACAAACTACTGGGGGGCAAATAGCAATAAGCAGGAGGGATGCCATTTTGACCCGGGCGATTCTCAATCCAGGATTATCACTGCTTTGTACAATGAATTAAAGACCAGAGCAGAAGCGGCCACAGACGCAAATGTTAAGAGCGCTCTGGAGAATATTATTTTTTCCGGTACCGATGAGACAGATATTGATAAGGCAATTACTTCCTATAACAAACTGTCAGAGGAAGCCAGAAAAGCCGTGACCAGAATTGATACGCATACTTACAGCGGCTCAAAACGGGAGGAACTGCGTGCTCTGGCAGAACAGGAGGGCAAGAATCTGTGGATGTCCGAGGTAGACGGGAGCTACAGCGCGGGTGCAAATGCAGGAGAGATGAGCGCGGCTCTTGGCCTGGCACAGCAGATTATCAAAGATCTCAACGGTCTGAAAGCTTCCGCATGGATTTTGTGGAATGCTGTGGATATCAATGTGGACGCCAGCCATCCGTTCGATCACAATACCGTAGAGGAAGCCATCAGTAACAAGAATGCGGGATACTGGGGGCTTGCTATCGGAGACCATAACAATGAGGAAATTGTCCTGACTAAGAAATATGAGGCGTTCGGCCAGTTTTCCAGGTATATACGTCCGGGATATACCATTATCGGTTCGGACAGCGGCAATACGCTGGCTGCCTGGGACAGAGAGAATAAGAAACTGGTCATTGTGGCAGTGAATGATCAGAGCAGCGATGCGAGATGGAAGTTTGACTTAAGTAAGTTCACATCTGTCGACGCTGCCAAACTTGGCAACATTTCAGCTTACCGCACCAGCGGTTCCATGGAATCCGGTGAAAAGTGGCTGGATGTTTCAGAAAATGTAAATGCGGCGGCCGATGCCGGTAAGAAATGTGTAACTGCCGATATGAAGGCAAATTCCATTACGACATTTATCATTGAGGGCGTGGAAGAATATGATCCGCAGCAGGATTATGCGGGTGCGGAAGAAAAAATCTATCAGAAACTTCTGGAACAGAATACAGAATTTATTGAACAGAATATGGAAGAGGTTTCTCTGAACGCCAGCATGGTGACCGGAAGCAAACCATGGACAAATAAAGATGGGGTTGAAAGCACAGATGTAGTGACAAATGTGGTGGACGGCAATTACGACACCTTTTTTGACGGTGTGGCGGACGGCTGGGTACAGATTGATATGGGCAAACAGGAAAATCTTGCCGCCGTGGCATACGCACCGCGAAAGAGTTATGCGGACAGATGTACAGGAGCTTCTTTCTACGGTTCGAACGACGGCCAGAACTGGACGCGCCTTTACACAATTGTCGGGACGCCCAAAGAAGGAACATGCACCAATGTATATGCGACTGCTTTTGCTTCGCCCGCCGCAGCATACCGGTATGTTAAATATGCCGTTCCCCAGGGAGATTCCAGTGCGAACTGCAATATAGCGGAGATTAAGCTGTACCGAATGAAAGCGGGCGTGACAGTTCCGGAAATTGTACTTCCTGACAGTCTGGAAGGATGGATGGCATATTACCAGGAGAAAATGGAAGGACACAAGTATTCTGCCGATACGAAGAAAGTCTTTGACGAGGCAATGGCCGCTGCAAATGCGGCGGCGGATGACGCGGCGCAGAAGAAAGCCCGTAAAATGCTTGCAGACGCTTATCTCGCGCTTGAGGAAATTTTTACGTACGATTCCATTTCCGGCGTGGAGGGCGCCGTACTCCGTGATAACAATGGAAAAGTGATTCAGGCGCATGGCGGGCAGATTCAGCAGCTTACGGTCGGCGGCGTGAAAAAATACTATTGGATTGGAGAAGATAAGACCAACGATTACCGCCCCTGCCCAGGCATCCATATGTATACTTCGACGGATTTGTATAATTGGACGGATGAAGGTTTAGTGTTGAAGACGGCCAAAACATTTGAGGAATTTACCACGGATGAGTATTTCACAAGCCTGTACGGCGATTTGACGACAGAGGCAGAGCAGAAAAGGATTTTTACGGATATCTGGCAGGGCGAAAATTCCGCGGAAGGCTGCGTGATTGAGCGGCCCAAGATGCTCTATAATGACAAGACTGGCAAATATGTGATCTGGTTCCATGCCGACGGGCAGGATCCTTTTGCAGCGGAAAGTACGGGCAACTATGCCAAGGCAAAGGCGGGCGTGGCGATTGCTGACAGTCCTACAGGGCCTTATAAGTTATTGGGCAGTTATCTGCTGAATACAGACGTGACTCTGGATAAACACGGATTCGATGGAGATGTGGGCGGTCATGTCCGGGATATGAACTTGTTTAAGGACGATGATGGAACCGCCTATGTAATGTATTCCTCCGACGGAAACGAAAATATGTACATCGCCAGACTGAATGAGGAATATACGAATGTTGCCGAACCAGATAATACAAAAGCGCAAAAGGGCGTTGGAAAAGACTTTACCCTGAATTTTAAGGGGGAATCCAGAGAAGCTCCGGCAATGTTCAAATACAGGGATAAATATTATATGATAACCTCCGGCTGTACCGGATGGGCTCCAAACCCGGCAAGATATGCAGTGGCAGATCATCCTATGGGCCCCTTTCAAATGGTGGGGGATCCGTGTACGGATCAGGGTGCGCAGACCACGTACGATACCCAAAGCACCTGTGTATTCCCGGTCGGCGATCCGGCAGAAGGCAAATTTATTTATATGGGCGACCGCTGGAACACGGCTGATACCGGCAGTTCGCTGAGAGATTCCAGATATGTATGGCTTCCGGTGGAATTTATAGATCATGGAGCGCAGATTGCATTGCGCCGTTATGCTGACTGGAAGCTGGATATTCTGGGAGAACTTCAAATAGATACAAAACTGCCGGAGACTGCAGCTTCGGTAAAAGAACTGAAGGAGAAACTGCCGGACACCATTGACATTACAATCGGCGGGCAAAAGCAGCAGGGCGTTTTGGCAGAATGGAGCGGATTTCCGCAGACAGAGACGCTCGGAGATGTTACGT
This sequence comes from Lachnospiraceae bacterium, assembly GCA_009911185.1. GTDB lineage: Bacteria > Bacillota > Clostridia > Lachnospirales > Lachnospiraceae > Petralouisia. The sequence goes on along the minus strand of QXWW01000014.1, from coordinate 53,439 downwards.
TAACGGCTGTTTTACAAAACGGGCGCAAAATTTCCCATACTGCTTATATCGTGAATAATAAGATGATTTATTTCTTCGATTGTGCCAGAGATTCTTCGGAGTATCTGGAAGCGGCAAAAAAGATCACTGATAAGATTCGAAATACGGCTGCAGACCAGGCATATTCCGCAGAAAACCGTGCCGGTTATGCAGGAGCGCTGGGAACAGACTTTAAAGTAAGAGATGCCAAAAGCGCAGGGACAATTAATATGTGGTCTACAGGCTATTGGGCAGAAAAAGGCAAGAATATTGACTATGCTTTCGACTTAGAGGCAGGCAGCTATACCGTAGCCGCCGGCTATCAGGAATGGTGGGGCAGCAGCACGGCGAGCAGACCTATGAAAATCACGGCCAGATCTGATAATAAAGAGCTTGCAGCCCAAACGTTTGATCTTGCCAAAAGCAGCGGAATGCAGCAGGAAATAAAGTTTACATTGGAAAAAGATGCCAAAGTTACTGTGAGCAACAGTAAAACAGGAGGCAGCGACCCGGTATTGAGCTGGATTGCAGTGATACAGAATACCGGAACAGAAACGCCAGAAGATCCGGAAGATCCAGTAGATCCAGAAGAACCAGAAGATCCGGAGGATCCGGAAGAACCAGAAGATCCGGAAGACCCGGTGATTATAAATAAGGAAGCGTTAAATGAAACCATCCGTAAAGCAGAGCTTTTGAATGAGAAAGATTATTTGGCAGAGAGCTTTAGCAGTTTCAAAGAAGTGTTTGAAAGCGCGGTAAGCATACAGGAAAATCCGGACGCGTCGCAAGATGATGTGGACGAGGCAAATACCATGCTGAGTCAGGCGATGGAAACTCTGAAAACAAAAACGGTAAAGAAATATCTGGAAGATGAGATAAAAAAATATACCGTGCCGGAAAATCAGAAGGATGAATATACACCCGCAAGCTGGGAATTTTATGCGCAGAAACTACAGGATGCCCAAACGCTTATAAACAGCGAGGATCTTACAGAGGAAGCGGCAAAGTCGGCCGTAAGCGCATTAGAAGCGGCGAAAATGGGGTTAGAGCCGGCCGGTGAGGTCGAAACGCCTGCAGATAAGGAAGCGTTAAACGAAACCATCCGTAAGGCGGAGCTTCTGAATGAAAAAGATTATCTGGCAGAGAATTGGAGTATTCTAAAGGATGCTCTTGCATACGCCAGGGGCGTACAGCAGGACCCGCAGGCGGCACAGACCGATGTTGACGCCGCCAATGCCCGTTTGATTCAGGCTATGGAGGCATTGGAAACAAAAACAGTGAAGAAATATCTGGAAGAGGCAATTGTGCAATATACAATTCCGGAGAACCAGAAGGATCAATATACGTCTGCAAGCTGGGAATTATATGTCCAGAAACTGCAGGCGGTCAAAGACCTTCTGAACAGCGAAGGGGTTACGGAGACGGCGGTAAAGTCGGCTATAAGTGCATTGGAGGCGGCAAAAGCAGCGTTGCAGCCTGCAGGACCCGCAGGAACCATACCGCAGCAAAAGGAAGAGCAGGCGCTGGTCTTCACAAAGGAATACACGAAGAAACTGGGTGATAAACCATTTGCCCTCAACATTAGCGGGGCCCAGGGAGCCTTGTCCTATCAGGTTTCCGATTCCAGGGTGGCAGTTATGAAAAATGGCAAAATCAATCTCAAAGGAACGGGAATTTGTACAATAACTGTAACGGCTGCGGCAACAGATCATTATAATGCCAAATCTGTGACAGTCATGATTAAGGTGAGTCCGAAAAAGGCTGTTTTAAACAGCGTGAAAGCAATAAAAGGCACAAAGCTTACCGTAAAATGGAAGAAGGATACCAAGGCAAGCGGATATGAAGTGCAGTATTGTCTGAAGAAAAACTTTAAGTCGGGCGTTAAGAAAGCCGATATCAAGAAGTCGAAAACTTCTTCAAAGACGATTAAGAAAGGTTTAAAGAAGAACAAGAGATATTACGTGCGAATTCGCGCCTACAAGAAAGTAAAAGTGAATCAGAAATTTACCAAGCTGTATGGTCCCTGGAGCAAGGTAAGGCGCAGCGGCAAAGTAAAATAATTTCTGTGGTATAAAATAGTATTTTCTGTTTGATAAGCGTCGGCCGCAGGAAGGATAACAGCACAGGATATTGTTGGACATTACATCGTTCTCGCAATATCCTGCGCCGGATTTCCTTCCTGCGGCTGACGTTTTGTGCAGTTACCGATGCTGGTAATAGAACACGGCAAGCTGCGTGCGGTCCCTAAGCTCCAGCTTTTCCAGGATAGAGCTTAAATAATTACGCACAGTTCCTTCGCTCAAATAGAGCTGCGCGGCAATTTCCCGGTTGCTCAGACCTTCCGCTACCAGTTCAATAATGTCCTGCTCTTTGTCGGTAATACCCTTGGAGTGGTAGTTGTAGGAATGGGAGGGCGGGAGAAATTCAGGAAGTCTTGTGATAATTTCATTGCCAAAGACACTCTGTCCATTTGCCACTGCTTCCAGTGCAGGGATAAGGCTTTCAAAGTTCTGTTTCAGAATATAACCTTTCGCACCCAGGTGCAGCGCCCGGACAATGTATTCGTCGTCCAGGAAGGTGGTAAGAAACAGGATATTGGCATGGGGAAAAAGCTTTAAGATTTGTTCGGCAGCCTCCAGGCCCGTCATACCCTGCATACGGATATCCATAAGGAGTACGTCCGGTTTGTGATTTTTGTACAAAGCGATTGCCTCTTGCCCATTTTCCCCAACTGCCGCAACCTGTATACTGCCAGTTGTCTCCAGGATGGTCTTCAAAGACAGGGAAACAATTCTGTCGTCGTCTATTATAACAATTTTCATTTTTTCTCCTTATATTTCTACGGCAAAGATCATGCCGCCATGTTCGTTTAGATAGTTGATACTTGCCGGTGTGTCTGCTTCCCCGGTTAGAGAAAAAGCCGCGCCTGTATGGATATTTAACGTACGGCGCGGTTTTTGATTTTGCATCCGCGGTGTACTAGTACAACGAAAATTAAGTCTTTGATATATTCACACAGGATAATTGTTTCAGATACAAGGAAGAGAAACGACGGCGTAGCGGTGGCTACGGCTAAGTTTTCTGACATAGTAGCTGGACAATTAGGCAAGTGAAGATGTCAATTACTTAATATTCGTTGTACTAAGCTGGAACGGAAATAAAAATCCGAAATCCATGCTTTGTAGATATTGAAAAATTCCCATTCAGATTCCTGATTCTCTCTTCCATATTTGAAATTCCCATACCAGGCTGGAAGCTGCAGTTCGGTTCTCCATTATCAGAAATAGCGAGCTGGTACAGCAAAGGATGCTGCCGCAGCGTAATGGAAATCGCCGTGGCCTTGCTGTGTCTTGCTATATTAGAAAGAGCCTCTTTTACGATAGATATAAAACAGTATTTTATGGAGGCGGGTACGGCAAAGCCAATATCGTAATCCAGAGTTATCTGATAGCCGGAAAAATCTTTTAAAATCTCCTGAATACTGTTTTCTAAATCAATAGAATCGTCATGAAGGCCGTGGACGCTCTCGCGAATGGAATCCATGGCAGAGTTTAAGGTGGATTTTAAAGCGTTCAGCGGCTCTTTTAGCTGTTCCTGGCAGTTCAATGCAGCCAGCGCCCCGGTTTGCAAAATGGAGCGTGACAACATATGCCCTACGTTATCATGGATTTCCCTGGCAATGCGGTTGCGTTCTTTTAAAGTCGCCACATGGATTTCATAGTCCTGTTGGTGAATCAGGTTTTGATTTTTCTGCCTTAAAAGAATCTGGTTTTCCGTAGAGCTGTCCCGCAAAAGGTGCAGGGATTGCTTTGCCTGCCAAATCTGCCGGCTTTTCCATGATAAATACCCTGCAAGCGCGCAGAGCAGAAACAGCGGAGCAGGCGCTGCAGTTCTGAGGGTCTGTATTATAAGAAGCAAAAGCAGGCAAAAAGCAGAAAATATATACACTCTGCCCTGCGCCGGATTTTGCTGCGGCTTAAAGAAGGCGTCCGCACAGGCAGGGCGGTTTTTCTGAACAGGCACAAACAGTATCGTTATTTCATAAGCGAGAAGAGGCAGATAAAATGCCAGAGGATTCCAAAAAAAGGTAAGTAGAACAAATAGGAAGCATAATCCGCAGCAGGGTTTGCGGAGGTTTGTGGGAAGTTTTTGGATACTGGCAAAGCTCATGTTGAAGCAGCTCATAAGGCAGGTGAAAACGACAGCGGCCAGAAAGCTTAATACCTGCAGCGGTTTTGCTTCTGTTGCCGGGGAAAGCAGCAGAATGCTGCATCCAGTCAAAAGGATAAGTTTATCTGTCAGAATGGTCATGGTAAGTTCCTTTCTGTGTGCCGGAAAATCATCAGAGAAAATGATTTTGTAGAATGTGCCGGAAAATCATGTTATTATTCTATCATTTTTTTCGAAAAATGGCAAGACAAAGACGAACACAAGTTCATTTCTGGGAGCGTATTTGCAGACATGCTGTAATAATTCAAAGATTTAGGAAAAGGATATTTTGCATGGATGGTTTACATTTAGGAATTATGGTGTTATAATCATATTGCATAAAAAGTTTGCGATAATCATGGGATTTTGCGTAAGACTTCACAAGTGGAATAGAAAATACGAAGGAAGGGCTTAGAAAAAATGTCAAAACGCGGTTTTTTTATGCGGTTGTAATGCTTTTACAGCAATGGAGAATGTGAGGGGAAGGGACTTTGCTGCAGAACGTGTATAAACGAGGGAGGTGGTAATGCCCGGTGAGAACAGGGAAGCGGGGGTTCAAGTAAGAATCCATGGCGTTTCCTTTGTTTTGATTTCAGAGAACAAAGAAAAAGCGAGGGTAAGAATTGGAAATTGAACCAGTACAATGTATTTATTATTTTAGCGGTTAAATATTGCTGACGAGAGTGACAGAGACGTATCTGTTTTCTTTGTATTCGCAATGTTTAACCGTTAAGGTAATTGTTTAGGAGGAAAAGTATGAAAAAAAAGCTAATAGCGTTTTTTTTAAGCTGTGCGGTTGCCATAACGGGGATTCCCTGCGCCGGCTTAGACGGAATTGTCACGCTTCCGGTACTTGCAGCCGAAAATGAGGCGAATACCGGAGAGTGGAATGGGCATCCTGAGATTTTTCAGGTAAACCGGGAGCCTGCAAGAGCAACTTTTTATAATTATGATTCCGTGGAAAAAGCGAAAGCCAAAGATAAGGCAAAGTCGGAGTATTATCAGTTGTTAAACGGAGAAGACTGGAAATTTAACTGGGCGGTCAAACCTGCAGATCGTATAGGAGTGAAGGATGCAGACTTTAATACCGCTGATTATGACGACAGCGCCTGGGATGATATCAAAGTGCCAAAGGACTGGAATACGTATGTGAAAGAGGACGGTTCCTGGAAATATGATCCGGTCATTTACTCCAACCAGAATTATCCGTGGTTTAACGCGGAAGGAAAAAACTACAGCAATTATAAGGTGGGAGACGCGCCTGTCGATTGCAATCCGGTTGGAACTTACCGTAAAACATTTACCGTTGACCCGTCATGGAGCGGCCGTCAGGTATTTATCGACTTTGAAGGCGTGGCTTCTGCCATGTACCTGTGGGTCAATGGCGAATATATCGGTTATTCCGAAGACAGCTTTACCCGCAATGAATTTAATATCACCGACGCCCTTGATTTTTCGAGCGGCAACGAGAATGTTATTACCGTCGAGGTATACCGCTGGAGCGACGGCAGCTACATAGAGAATCAGGATATGGTGCGTCCCTGCGGTATCTTCCGTGATGTATACCTGATGTCCAAGGATACGGTGGAGATTCGTGACTTTACCGTTGTCACGGATTTGGATGAAAACTATGAAAACGCCGACCTCAACGTAGAGGTGGACGTCAGGCAGTTAAAAGCTACAAAAGGCGGAGATTCAAAGCTTACGCTTTCAGAAACTTCTGTTTTGTTAGAGGAGGGAGAGAGCAAGGCTCTGACAGCTGAAGTTGAGACAACCGAAAGTGAGTCTGACACAAGCGCCTATACGGTGGAGGCAAATCTCTATGCTGCGGATGGAACCCTTGTGACGTCCACGCCTTTGACGGGAGCTGTTCAGAGTTTTGAAGATGGTCAGGCGACAGTAGCGTTGACGCAGAATATCAGCAATCCTCTGAAATGGTCGGCGGAGAAGCCGAATCTTTATAATTTGGTTCTGGAATTAAAAAGAGACGGAACAACGATTGAGACAACGCAGGTGGACGTTGGTTTCCGTGAAGTGGAGATTACAGACGCAAATACCGATGACGCCAGGCTTCGTGTCAATGGCCAGATTGTTACCATTGCAGGCGTGAACCGCCATGAGAATGATCCGCAGGACGGGCATTATCTGACAGAAGAGGAGATGCGGCAGGAAATTGAGCTGATGAAATCGCTTAATATCAATGCTCTGCGCGCTTCTCATTATCCGGAAGATCCCTTTATGTACGAATTATGTGATGAATACGGCATCTATATTATGGATGAGGCGAATGTGGAATCGCACAATGGACGGAGCCAGTACCAGGTGCCAGGTAGTCTGCCGGGATATATCGAAGCGGCCGAGGATCGCGCCATCAATATGCTGGAGCGGGATAAGAACTATCCTTCTGTTATCCTCTGGTCGCCAGGAAATGAAACGGGTTCCGGAGATTCGCTTCAGGCGGAAATTGATTATTTCCAGGCAAATGATGAGACGAGGCCAGTGCATTATCAGGGCTGGAATGACAACGCCGGAGTAGACGTATGGTCGGCAATGTATCCGAATATCGGAAAACAGATAAAGAATCAGAAAAAACCATTTTTGATGTGCGAGTATCTTCATGCCATGGGCAACAGCGCAGGCGGCATGAAAGAATATTGGGAAGAAATCCGTACTAATGGTATTTTGCAGGGCGGATATATCTGGGATTGGGTAGACCAGACCTATAATACGCCGCAGTTGGACGAAAATGGAACATGGGACGGCAAGACGACATACTGGGGGTATGACGGCGACTGGAACTATGGTACTTATACAGACGGAGACGGAAATGAAAAGAGTTATGAATCCTGGAAGTCAGGCAATACGGATTTTTGTGTTAACGGCATCATTTCCCCGGACCGTACGTTGCAGCCTGAAGCATACGAAGTGAAACGGATTTATCAGGCGCTTCAGATGAGCCTTAAGGACTTAGCTACCAGGACGGTGACGATCAATAATGAGTGGATTGATACCAATGCCAATGAATATACGATGAAATGGGCGTTGGTAAAAGACGCAAAAGAAGTGGAGACAGGTACGATGGAGGTAGATATCCCCGCGATGACAAGCAAGGATATTGAGGTGCCGTTTACAGCTCCGGCTTCTGTAAAGGCGGGAGAAGAGTATTTCCTGCAGATTACTTTTGTAACGAAAACAGACGATCAGTTTAGCTGGGCGAAAGCGGGCCATGTGGTAGCAGAAGATCAGTTTGAACTGAACTTTGAGGCAGAAGGAGAGCTTCCTCTGCTGGATACGTCTTCCATGGACGCGTTTGTGACGGAGGGAACTTCCGGAACGGTTTTGTCTGAGACGGATGATACATTATCTGTAAAAGGGGCCGACTGGTCGGTAGCTTTTGATAAGAAAACAGGTGAAATGACTTCTTATAAGACCAATGGCAAAGAGCTGATCGCCGATCCTTTAGAGCCAAATTACTGGAGGGCGAAAACAGATAACGATGCCAAGGAAGCCATTGATTCCAAATGGGCAAACGCCAATAAAACGGCAGAAATTGATGAAGTATCGGTAGAGAAAAAAGATAAAGTGGTCTATTTCAGCGTGGCAAGAACTTTAACTGGCTGTGCAGATTCCAAAGACCGGCTTACCTATGCCATTTATCCCACCGGAGAAATTGTGGTAAAGAGCACGTTAGTTCCGACGTCAAAAATGAGCAATCTGCCCAGGGTTGGAAACCGTATGCAGCTTGCGGCCGGGTTTGACAACCTGACATGGTACGGACGCGGAGAATCTGACAGCTATGTTGACCGAAAAACGGGCTATGACGTTGGTCTGTGGAAAAGCACGGTTGACGAGCAGTTTACAGATTTTGTCTATCCCCAGGAAACCGGAAATAAAACGGACGTCCGCTGGATGGCGCTGACCGACAGCGAGGGCGACGGGCTTCTCATTGACGCTGTGGATCATTTGCTGGAAATGAGCGCTTTGAATTGTACGCAGGAAGCGCTGGAAGCTGCAAAGCATCCATATCAGATAGCAAGAACGGACAATACGGTTGTGACTATTGATTATGCGCAGATGGGTCTGGGTACGGCAAGCTGCGGACAGCCTACGCTTGCCAAGTATTTGCTGACGGCAGGTCCCGTATATACTTATACCTTCCGTTTGAAACCGGTTAACGGCGCGGCGGAAGAAGCATTAATGGAAGACGCCAAGATTGCTTATGCAGATGAGACAGATTTGCTGGCTGAAATCAAAATCGGCGAAAAAGTCCTGCCCAAGTTTCATAATGACGTTACCAATTATTCGTTTAATGTGGCTTCGCCAGACGGTTCCGTTCCTACGGTAACGGCTACGCCAAAGTCTGAGGACGTTACGGTAAAGATTACGCAGGCGGAAGCGCTGCCGGGAACGGCGACCATCGTTGCCACTTCGAAAAATGGATATTCCAGAACCTTTACCATTGAACTAAAACAAAGCGGTGAGATCCAGCTGTCGGAGATCGGATATGACCAGGAGAAGAGCGTAGCTGGTTTTGGCGGCATCCATGTGAATGAGGACAATGGCGGCGGAACCCTGAACGTCTATATCGACGGCGAGCCTGTCACTTTTGAAAATGGATTTGGCGTAAATTCGCCTACGGAACTGTACTTCGACGTATCCGGTTTGAATATTGAGCGTCTGCAGGGATATGCCGGTATTGATGTGGATAAGCAGAAAACGCAGGATGGATGCTATGCCGTGGTAAAAGTAGACGGAACGGAAGTGTTCAAATCTGACTTATTGACGCATGGAAAGGACGCTGCATATTTTGATATTGACGTGACAGGGGCAAAGGAAATCTGCCTCTATGTAGATCAGAATATCAAGGACGGCCATGATATGGTTAGCTGGTGCGACACAAAAGTCATTCTGCAGGGCTTTTATGAGAAACCTCTGCAATTAGAGCTGAAAGAGACAGCGACCGTCAGATTAGACGCGAAAAAGAAAATCTTGTACAATGTTCCGGCTGGTACCACAGAGGCACAATTGCGTGAAATGTTTGCGCTTCCGGAAGGCGGGACATTCGAAATGGAAGATCCTTATAATGCAGAAGAACCGGATTCCGCTCCGGCAGCAACCGGATATCTGGCGAAACTGTATATGGACGGTTCGGTAAAAGACACTCTTCAGATTGCAGTCAACGGCGATGTGGATGGCAGCGCGGACGGTAAGATTGACGTTGCAGATTTGAATAAATTGCGCGAGACGCTTGCCGGAAACGAGACGCTGGATGCGCTGAACACCTATGCGGCCGATGTAAATCAGGACGGCGCAATTGACGTTAAAGATCTTGCCGCAATGTTAAAAGCGTCCGGCAGCGATATTTCTGGGGCAAAAGAGGATATGGCATGGAACCTTTCCGCAGCCGATACCACGGATACCGAAGGCGGAACCGTGACCATTACAGGAGCAATTTCACAGACTTCGTCAGAAGCGAAATCCGCTATGTCCGCCGGAGAATTTGTATTAAACTATGATCCAGCAACGTATGCAGCCGGGGATATCACGTTGGCGGACGGCGTAAAGGGCGGTATCTCGGTTAAGAAATCCGATGGAAGCGTAAAAGTCGTTTACAATTTGACGGAGGCGGTAACTGTTTCCGGAGATTTGTTTAAGGCGGTATTTACACTTGCAGACGGCGCGTTGCAGAAAGAAACGCAATTTACAGTGAGCGACCTTTCCGTTGCGGCTGGCGACCAGACGTTGTTTACGACTACTTCACAGGGAGCGTCTGTTACTCCCAAGGGAGCTGCTGGCGCAGTAAATGTAACGGGTATCAGTATAACAGGCGTGCCAGAAACGATAACTTTGGGTCAGACGTTTGCACTGACGGCAGAAGTTGCGCCGGCAGACGCAACAGAGAAGGGCGTAACATGGGCCTCCAGCAACACAAAAGTAGCGACGGTAGATGAAAATGGAAGCGTTTGCGTGATCGGAATCGGTACGACGCAGCTTACAGCCACAACCAAAGAAGAAGGTTCTTCCGTAAACGCAACGGTTGAAATTACGGTTTCTTCCGAATATGCTTCTATGAAGTATTCTTATCTGACGGCTGAGGTAAACAATGCAAACAAGATTTTTGGAACGGATACGCCGGAATCCGCTGAGTATGGGCGTATTCTCCTGGATACTGCTTCTACTTCCGGCTGGGGAGGTTTCCATGTCAATGAAATAGATAATGGAGAAAAAACCAGCGGTACAGGCATCAGCATGAAGATTAACGGAGTACAGACGGCATTTGACCAGGGGCTGAGCGCGAATACAGACTGTACGATGAAGTTTGACCTGACGGGCTTAAATGCGAAACGGCTTCAGGCATGGGCAGGAATTGACTGGACGAAGTCCACAAAGACGGGACGAGATGGAGCGGATTTCAGATTTTACAAAGACAGTATTGCGGAAGCGAATTTACTGTATCAGACAGGCACGATTGGGCAACAGGATAACGCAAAATTCGTGGATGTTGATTTGACAGGCGTAACGACTTTAGTTATTTATGTAGATAAAGTTGGAACGAATAGCGACGACTGTATTGATTTGGCGGATGCCAAAGTGTACTGTGAGGAAACTTCCAGGGCCACCCTTTCCAAAAATGCGGTCGATATGGTGAAAGCTCCGGCGTCTGTGCAAGGCCAGAGTTCCGAAGAAATTCCGGATGGGGTGCGGACAGCAGAAATAACATGGAGTTCGGAAGATCCGACGGTGGCAACGGTAAAAGACGGCGTAGTAACGGGAGTGAAAGCGGGCAAGACCGTAATTATTGCACAATGCCAGAATATGCGGGCAAGATGCACCGTCGAGGTGAAAAAGAAAGCGCAGTCGAACGTTACCGTTACCTTTGATGCAGATAACGGCGCAGACCTTGTTACCGTATCGGTAGCCCAGGGCACAAAAGTAGAAAGACCGGCCGACCCAGAGAAGGAGGGATTCGTATTTGCAGGCTGGTTTGCGAAAGGCGCAGAGGAGGAATTTGATTTCGATACGCCTGTCACAGCAGACCTTACCTTAACTGCAAAATGGATTTCATCTTCCGACGCCTGTACGGTTACGTTTAAGAACGGTACGGATACAGAGCGCAAGGTAGTCGTAAAAGGGCAGTCGGTAGAAAAACCGGCCGATCCGGAGAAATTTGGCCATACCTTCGAGGGCTGGTTTGCCGGGGACGCGCCGGAAGCGTTTGATTTTGAAACCGCCATTACAGAGGATATTACGTTAACCGCAAAATGGCAGAAGATCAGCGCGAACGTGGACGATTATGAAGCCCTTGGAGCGGCCATAGCGGCAGCCGAAGAGCTGGACGCTTCTAAGTATACAGAAGAAAGCTGGGCGAACCTGCAAAAAGCGTTGTCAGACGCAAAAGAAAAAGCGGAAAGCCCCACGGCAACACAGGCGGAGATCGACGCTGCGAAAGAGGCGGTAGAAGCGGCAGTGAAAGCTCTGGAGGAAGAGGGCGGTCTGCCGGCCGTATCTCATACGGTTACCTTCCGTGCTGATAATGGCAGTGAAGATGAGACGCAGACCATAGCGGACGGAAAGAAAGCGAAAGAACCGGCTGATCCGAAGAAATTTGGCCATACCTTCGAGGGCTGGTTTGCCGGGGACGCGCCGGAAGCGTTTGATTTTGAAACTGCCATCACAGCGGACATCACCTTAACTGCAAAGTGGCAGAAGATCAGCGCGAACGTGGACGATTATGAAGCCCTTGGAGCGGCCATAGCGGCAGCCGAAGAGCTGGACGCTTCTAAGTATACAGCGGAAAGCTGGGCGAACCTGCAGAAAGCATTGTCATACGCGAAAGAAAAAGCAGAAAGCCCCACGGCAACACAGGCGGAAATCGACGCTGCGAAAGAGGCGGTGGAAGCGGCGGTGAAGGCTCTCACAGGACCGGAAGAAGCAGTTTACTATACCGTTACATTTAACGCAGATAATGGAAGCGCACTCACAACGCAGACGGTTCAAAAGGGCAGTCTCGTACAGAAACCTGGCGATCCGGTAAAAGCCGGTTATACGTTTACGGGCTGGTATGCACAGGGGGCGGCGACGGCATTTGACTTTACTACGGCGATTACCTCTGATCTCACCCTGACGGCAAAATGGGTGGAAAACGCACCGTTGCCTGGTCCAGGGCCAGAACCGGTTTCCATTGCCTCCGCGACAGTGAAAGTGGCGAAGACAACGTATAACGGAAAACAGCGCAAACCGGCGGTGACGGTAACGTATAACGGCACGAAACTGAAATTAAATACGGACTATAAGGTTTCCTACAGCAACAATAAGAAAGTGGGCCAGGGTAAGATTAAGATTACTGGTATAGGAAGCTATACGGGAACCAAAAACGTCGTGTTTGATATTCTGCCAAAGGCAAGTAAGATTACGAAGATTACCAATAAAGCCGGCAGGAAGCTGGTTCTTAAGCTGAAGAAATCAACCGGGGCAAAAGGATATGAGATTACTTATGCAACGAATAAAAAGTTTAAATCAGCGAAGAAACAAAAGACGAACAAGACGACTGTCACGTTGAAAAACCTGAAGAAGAACAAGACGTACTACGTAAAAGTGCGCGCTTATGCGAAATCGGGCAAAAAGACGATATACAGCGGCAGTTACAGCAAGACGGTAAAGATAAAAGTAAAAAAATAAACGCCGCAGGCCTGAGGACGAAATTGTAATTTGGAGCTGCTGCAAAATAGATGAGTTATCATCTGTGGAGCAGCAGCTCCTTTAAAAATTTTATTATGCGGTTCGCGTAGCGTGCCATCTGATTTCTGTCCGGATGGAACAGCAGCCTGGCAAATGGCAATGGGCGCTATCTTTTTACCATATAGATCTCTTTACCATGTTCATCTATCTCAAAAGCTTCGGAAGAGATACGGATAAGCCTTGTCCCGACTGGCATGTCAATATATTTAAAGACATCCGGATCTAACTGCCGGCATACGTTTGCTACGCTTACCAATTCTATATTTCTGCTATCGGTTACATATGCATCGCTTTCATTTCCAGCCAGAAAGGACCAGCCGCTGTCTTTTTCATGGAAGGGTTTATTTCTTTCCAGATATCCGGCTTTCCAGCCTTCCGCTGTTATTTTTTTGGAGACGTATGCAGTTAAGTTTAAAATAGTTTTCTTGTTTTTTATCGTATTATAATATTCTTTATGTTCTTTAAACTCATGGAGCCTTGCGTCAGTGACGTTAATATCCGTATGGATGCTCTCAATATCCGCGCCCCAGATATGTTGATCATCCGCCTCGTTTTTTAAGATAACGGCCAATTCCAATATATCGGCTTCACTTACGTCTAAATATGTATGAATTTCTTTTATCTGTGTTTTCCCTTTCTCATCATAAATATATACGGCGGTTTCCCCGTCGCAATAAAGTAATAATTTAATTGCGCCCAGATTGTCTTTATCATTGTAAAATGTCATAAACGGCGGCAGCTTATCATTTACATACCAGTCAAATTCCGTGCCGTCTTTTCCATTCATATAAAAGACGGCCCCCTGATCTTCTAAATCGCTGATTTTTACATGCGGCAGATAAGTTTTTAAGTTACTGTCAATGAGTCGTTTTATCTCATTTAATATGCGGTTCATATTGCACCTCCGGTTCCGGTATCGTGATAATTCATATTACAGTGTTCAAATTAGCATTTTCCTTTTATGTTATCGTCCTTTTGTGAAATTAAGCGCAGCCGTCAAGCGTCGAATAAGCAAAATACAGCCTTTCTAAGAGGTAATTGTTCAATGCTTTCTGGCGGCGCAAACTATGGGTTTAATGGGAATAATTTCTTAAAATATTTCGTTTCATTTCAAATAACTTATCGGACAGGTCAACATATACCTTGCTGGGATTGACAAAACGTTTTGTCTCGTTCCACAGAGTCTTTTTCTCCTGTTCACAATAGCGCTGTATCTCCATGACGCTGGGCGACTGATAGATGCAGCGTCCTTTGTCAAAAATCTGCGCCGGAAGCTTACGCATTTCGTAGGAACCACCTGTTAGAGTGGTGTATTTCCAGGTTTCTAAGGGATCAAAAATACGGAGCTCTTTTTCACAGTCAAAGGTTTCTCCCTCCAGACAGATTAAATCGGCCTTGATTTTGCCGGAGCGTTTCTCGTAAATGCGGTAGATTGTCTTGTTTCCCGGGTTGGTAACTTTTTCCGTATTTTCGGAGAGCTTGATTTTAGGGACAAATTCACCCTGCTGGTTTTGAATAGCCGCCAGTTTGTATACCCCGCCGAAGGCAGGGCAGTTCTTGGAGGTGATTAAATTGGTGCCCACGCCCCAGGAGGTGATTGCCGCTCCCTGAGCCTTTAAATTCTCAATCAGATATTCATCCAGGTCGTTGGAGGCAGAAATTACCGCGTCTTCAAAGCCTGCGTCATCCAGCATGTTCCGTGCGATTTTGGAGAGGTATGCAAGGTCGCCGCTGTCCATGCGGATGCCGTAATTCGTAAGTGGAATCCCTTCCGCCCTCATTTCCTGAAACACCCGGATGGCATTGGGAATACCGGATTTTAACGTATCGTAGGTGTCTACCAGCAAAATGCAGGAAGAGGGATAGTAGCCGGCATAGGTTTTGAAGGCCGTGTATTCGTCTGCAAAACTCATAATCCAGCTATGGGCGTGGGTGCCTTTCACCGGAACATCAAAAAGCCTGCCGCAGAGCACGTTGGAGGTGCCGCAGCAACCGCCGATGATCGCAGCCCTTGCACCGTAAACTCCGGCGTCCGGTCCCTGCGCGCGACGCAGTCCAAATTCCATAACGCTGTCTGTCTGCGCTGCATAACAGACACGGGCGGCCTTGGTGGCAATCAGACTTTGATGATTGAGAATATTTAAAACAGCGGTTTCTATAAGCTGCGCCTCCATTATGGGGGCAATCACCTTGACTAACGGTTCCCTGGGAAAAATTACCGTGCCTTCCGGAATGGCATAAATATCTCCGGAGAAACGGAAGTTCTTAAGATATGCGAGGAAATCGTCCTCAAACATTCCCAGAGATTTTAAATAGGCGATATCCGAGCTGTCAAAACGGAGCTGCTCGATATATTCGATTATCTGGCTGAGTCCGGCGCAGATGGCATAACCGCCGTTATCCGGATTGGTGCGGTAAAAGGCGTCAAATACTACGATATCATGATTTCCTGTTTTAAAATAACCCTGCATCATCGACAGTTCATAAAGGTCTGTCAGCAGAGCCAGACGGTCTGTTTTCATAAAGATCATAACTCCTTTCGCAGATAGCGGTTCTTTTTTATGTTATATAGTACCACATTAATTGGAAAAACTACAGGAAGAATGTGATTTATTTGTGATTTGTAAGCGGGAAGCCTTTCCATTTCAGAAAAAATGTGCTATCCTTATTTACTGTGAAGAAAGATAAATTGATATTTTTGGAAAGAAAGGTAAATAATTTATGAAGAAAAAAATATTAGTGCTGCTGTTGGCAGCGGGTGTGATGGCGCTGACCGGCGGCTGCGGCGACAAAGAGCAGGAAAACAGCAAACAGGATAACGTGCAGGACGATTCAGAAGACGGCAGCCAGGAATCCGGCGCGGTAAGCCAGCCGCAGCAGGTGGATTACGATGTGGAAAAATGCGTGAAGCTGGGAGATTATATGGGGCTTGAAATCTCTCTGGGCAGCTATGAAGTGACGGATGAAGATGTGAAGAATAATATTGAGAGTATGCTGTCTTCTTACCCTGCATATGAAGATACGGATAAGACGACAGTGGAAGAAGGAGACATCGCCAACATTGACTATGAAGGGTTAAAAGACGGCGTGGCGTTTGAAGGAGGAACAGCGCAGGGAGCGAATCTGGAAATTGGCTCGGACAGTTTTATTGATGGTTTCGAGGATGGACTGATTGGTAAAAAAGTGGGCGAAAAGGTGGCTTTGGATCTGACGTTTCCCGAAGAGTACGGAAATACCGAACTGGCGGGCCAGGCGGTGGTATTTAACGTAACCGTCAATAAGATTGTCAAGAAGGTAGACATGACGTACGATACTCTGACGGACGCCTATGTGGCGGACAATTTTGTATCTCAGGGTTATAACAATGTAGAGGAACTGAAAAAAGGCGTCCGCGGGCAGCTTGAGAGCAATAATGAGACGAATAAGCAGTCAGATACCCAGAATGAACTGTTGAAGCAGTTACGGACCACATGTGAGATAGAGGTTCCTAAGGAGTTGTTAGACACCAGGATTCAGGAGTATAAACAGCGGGTTTTGGCCAATGTGGAAGCCAGCAATATGACGATGGAAGATTATTATACCCAGATGCAGACGACAGAGGATGACTTTAACGAACAGGTGAAGCAGATGATACAGGAGAGCCTGGAGAATCAGCTGCTTTTGGAGGCAATTGCCAAAAAAGAAAATATCAGCGCCGATGAAGATGGGTATGAAGAGTATGTAAAAAGCGTGGTGACGGATTTCAACTTTGAAAGCGAAGAAGCCCTGATTGAGCAGTATGGAGAGGATTATGTGAAGAACGCCTATGTCAGTGATAAGACGATGGAACTTCTTATAGATAACGCTAAAATCACTTATGACGGGAAAAATGACACGGCCGAAAAGGAAGACGCGCAGGGCGCAAAAGATTCAGGCGATGATACAGAGAAGGAAACAGAGAAAGCGGAATAACCGCATCGCTGCGGCAGAAAACCAGAGGGGCAGATGACAAGTGAGTTTTTCCAATGAAATGGACGGCGCCTTGGCGCCAAAGGAAAGACGGAGAAGGAGAAGAGCTATGGAATTGATAAACATTAAGGATTTGTACCGGAAAAAGGAAGAATATCTGGAAAAAGAAATAAGCGTCGGCGGATGGGTCAGAAGCATCCGCAATTCCAAAAATTTTGGTTTTATCGTTGTAAATGACGGAACATTTTTTGAAGCGCTTCAGGTCGTGTATGATGACGGCTTATCTAATTTTGCGGAGGTAGAGAAGCTAAATGTGGGAGCGGCCCTTATTGTTAGGGGAACGCTTGTCCCTACCCCCCAGGCTAAGCAGCCTTTTGAGATTCAGGCCAAAGAAGTGCTGATTGAGGGAAAATCCACGCCGGATTATCCTCTGCAGAAGAAGCGGCACAGTTTTGAATATCTGAGAACGATTTCCCATTTGAGGCCGAGAACCAATACTTTTGAAGCAGTGTTCCGCGTGCGTTCCCTGATTGCGTATGCCATTCACAAATTTTTCCAGGAGAGGGATTTTGTCTATGTACACACGCCGATTATTACCGGGAGCGACTGCGAAGGAGCAGGGGAAATGTTCCAGGTAACTACCCTGGATTTGGAGCATATCCCCAAAAACGACGATGGAACTGTAGATTTTTCACAGGATTTCTTTGACAAGCCCACCAATCTTACCGTGAGCGGACAGCTCAATGGCGAGACGTATGCGATGGCTTTTAAAAATATTTATACCTTTGGCCCTACCTTCCGGGCGGAAAATTCCAATACTACCAGACATGCGGCGGAATTTTGGATGATTGAGCCGGAGATTGCATTTGCAGACCTGAAAGACGATATGATTCTGGCGGAGAGTATGTTGAAATATATCATCAATTATGTACTGAAACATGCGCCGGAGGAAATGCAGTTTTTCAATCAGTTCGTAGACAAGGGGCTGCTGGAGCGTCTGAAACACGTGGCAGAGTCAGAATTTGCCCACGTAACCTACACGGAGGCCATTGAGATTCTGCAAAAGAATAATGATAATTTTGACTATAAAGTGTCCTGGGGCGCCGATCTGCAGACGGAACACGAGCGCTATCTGACAGAGGAAATATTTAAGCGTCCGGTATTTGTGACCGATTATCCAAAGGAAATCAAAGCGTTCTATATGAAGCTGAATCCGGATAATAAAACCGTTGCGGCGGTAGACTGCCTGGTGCCTGGAATTGGTGAAATCATCGGCGGGAGCCAGAGAGAGGATGATTATGATAAATTATGCCGGCGGATGGAGGAATTGGGCCTGAATCGGGAAGATTATGGTTTCTATCTGGATCTGCGCAAATATGGCTCTGCAAGACATGCCGGTTTTGGCCTTGGCTTTGAGCGGTGCGTCATGTATCTGACCGGTATGACGAATATCAGAGATGTGGTGCCCTTCCCCAGAACGGTGAATAACTGTGAGTTATAATCGGTTCTGCGGTCAGAGCTTACAGCAGGCAGCGGCCTGCCGGACGCTTCCATATTTTATTGTCAATGAAATAAAAAGGGGATGTGCGCTGATTCAGCGCACATCCCTTTTCTCCATTTGGGAGATTACCCGCATAAATGATTCCTGGATGGAGGCGTGGATATCTTCTCCAAGCAAAGGAAGATGAGCAGAAGGAATCATGCCTCCCGCCATGGAGGGATGTCCGCCTCCGCTGCCCCAGGAATACAGGGCGCGGGCAGCGAGATTGCCGGCATGTATTTGTTCCTGTTCACTGCGGATGGAAAAACGGATGCCGTCGGTCTGTATTCCGTAGATAACGGCGACGTCCACCACGTCCAGCGACAGAATAAAGTCAGAGATAATGGCAATCAGCGCCTGGGCACAGTGGAAGGGGATATAGGCAAAGCCTGTCCGGTCAAAAATCTGTATATTCTGAATGGCTGCTCCATAAGCCTGCAGGTCGTCAAATTCCATGGTGTTGCTGTACATACCGACCACCAGTTTCCAGTCAGCCTGTTTGAACAGAAAGGAGAGCATTTCCACATCCAGCGACGTGGTGCCTCTGGTAAAATCAGCCGTGTCCATTTTGATGCCATAGGCGAGAGCCGCTGCGCATTTGGGACTGATGGGAGTGGCAGAATCCCGGAAATAGGAAGCAATGATACAGGAACAGGAGCCTACGGGACGGATGTCCTGATACTGGTATTTGTAGGGAAAAAATATCGGATGATGGTCGATACATGCTACTTCGTCACCGATTAAGTCGGTCACATTGCTGTTGTTTTTCTGAGAATCAATCAGTACGATATAATCATGTTCCGTCATATGAGGAATGTTATTTTTGGGAAACATTGTGATTTCGAAGGTTTCTAACATTTTCTTGGCGCTGAGGCGGTCGATCTTTCCGTCATAGCAAAGAATGGCGGTGATTTGGTGGCAGGCAAGAAACTGCTGCAGCCCGAAAGCGCTGGCGATCGCGTCCGGATCCGGGAAATTGTGCGTTTGAATGTATACGGTGTGATTTTTTAATAAGGCAATTAAATCAAATGGATTCATGGTCTGCGCCCTTTCTGTTATTCAAATTTGCATTTGTTTTTCATCTTATCATATTTTCTTGAAAAAGTCATTATATTTTGCTATGATGCAGGGAGGATACGTAACTATTCAGCCTAGGACTTTGCACTTGCTGCAAAGTCCGTAAGAACACATAAATTTTGCCAGGAGGGAATCTGCTCCTCGCCGCAGGCGATTTGGAATGAGCAGATTCCGTAACTATGAAGCCGCAGGCTGAATAGTTACGAGGATACTAAGAACGGAAGGGACGAAATGACACAGAAGAATTATAAAATGATTATCGAATATGACGGCTCCCGTTATAAGGGCTGGCAAAGCCAGAAAAGCACGGACGCGACGGTCCAGGGGAAATTAAACGCTGTATTTTCTGCGCTGGAAGGCAGTGAAGTGACGGTGCAGGGGTCCGGCAGGACGGACGCCGGCGTCCATGCCGCAGGGCAGGCAGCCAATGTACGGCTTACCGTGGAAATGGCAGCCAGGGAAATCATGGAGTACGCGAATCATTATCTGCCGGAGGATATTGGAATTTTAAAAATCGAGGAGGTTTCAGAAAAGTTTCACGCCAGGCTGTCGGCAGTGAAAAAGACTTACTGTTACCGGATTTTTAACGGCGGCGGCTCCAATGTATTTCGCAGAAAATGGATGTGCAGCATTGAGCAGCCCCTGGATCTTTTGGCAATGCGCCAGGGGGCGCAGTATCTTGTGGGCACACATGATTTTGCCGGATTTTGTACAAGGGCGCCCAAAAAGAAGAGTTCCGTACGGACCATATACCGCCTGGACGTGCTGCGGGACGGCAAAGAGGTTGATATTGTAGTAACCGGAGATGGTTTTTTACACCATATGGTGCGTATCATTACAGGTACTTTAGTAGAAATCGGATTGGGAAAGCGGGTCCCTTTGGAGGTCGTAAAAATTTTGGAGGAAGGCGTGCGCAAAGAGGCTGGAATTACAATGCCTGCCAAAGGATTGATTCTTTGCGAGGTAGAATATGAAAAAGGATGCGGGATATGGAACAATGGGTAGTATCTGCCAAAAAGGCGGATTTTAAAGGAATTGCCAAAAAGTTTGGCATAGATCAGGTGACAGCGAGAATTATTCGCAACCGGGAAGTGGTGGGGGAACAGGCGGTGGAAGAATATCTGCATGGAACCCTTAAGAATCTTCATGACCCAAGACAGATGAAAGATATCGTGCGGGCGGCAAAATTGCTGCGGGAAAAAATCAGCGGCAAAAAACGAATCCGTATACTCGGGGACTATGATATTGACGGCATTCAGTCCGTCTATATCCTCTATTCCGCCCTAAGCCGCTGCAAGGCGCAGGTAGACTATGAAATTCCCGACAGAATTACGGATGGGTATGGTGTAAATGAACGTCTGATTCTGCAGGCTGCTTCGCAGGGAATCGATACGATTCTGACCTGTGATAATGGGATTGCGGCATTTGAGGAAATCAGCCTTGCAAGAGAACTGGGAATGACGGTGGTGATTACAGACCATCACGAGATTCCCTACGAAGAGCATGAGGATGGAGAGCGGGTATATAAAATTCCTCCAGCTGACGCCGTTGTAAATCCCAAGCAGCCGGACTGTCCATATCCTTTTAAGAACCTGTGCGGCGCGGCCGTTGCCTTTAAACTGATTCAGGTGCTGTATCAGGAATTAGGGCGCAGTGAAGAGAAAGCTTTTCTTTATCTGGAAAACGCGGCGTTTGCCACGGTAGGGGATGTAATGGATCTTCAGGGAGAAAACCGTATCCTGGTCAGAGAAGGGCTGAAAGCCCTGAATCGCACGAAAAATTATGGAATCCGGGCGTTAGCGTTGCGCTGTCAGATTCCACCCGGAGGCATAAAAGCATATCATATTGGATTTGTGTTAGGTCCCTGTCTCAATGCCAGTGGCCGTCTCGATACGGCGAAACGTGCGCTTATGCTGCTGCTGGCAGAAAGTGCGGAGGAGGCAGAAAAATATGCAGGAGATTTGTATGATTTGAATGTAAGCCGCAAGGAGATGACGGAACAGGGGGTTTTGCAGGCGCAGGAGCAGGTGGAGCATACGCGGCTGAAGGAGGATAAGGTGCTGGTTATTTATCTGCCGGACTGTCATGAGAGCCTGGCGGGAATTATAGCCGGGCGTATCCGCGAACAATACAACCGTCCGGTATTTGTGCTCACGAAATCGGAGGAAGGAGTTAAGGGGTCCGGGCGTTCCATCGAAGCGTATTCCATGTATGAAGAAATGACGAAATGCAAAGAATTGTTTCTGAAATACGGAGGGCATCCTATGGCGGCGGGATTATCATTGCCAGAAGAATGTGTGGAGCCGTTACGTCGGAAATTAAATGAAAATACAACGCTGACCGATAATGATTTAAGGGGAAAAGTGGTGATTGACGTCCCCATGCCTTTAGATTATATTACCAAAGAACTGATTCAGGAGTTAAATGTATTGGAGCCTTTTGGAAAAGCGAACGAGAAGCCTGTGTTTGCAGACCGGAATATCCGCATCCTGTCTATGAGAATTTTGGGAAAGAACCAAAATGTATGCAGAATGCAGGTGCGAAGTGCAGGCGGCAGCGATTTTACGGCAGTCTACTTTGGAAAGACAGAGCAGTTTTTGAACTATTTCAAAGAGAAGTATGGCGGCAATGCCGTAGAACAGACGCTTGCCGGACAGGGTGGCATGTCGGTTTCCTTTGTGTATTATCCGGAAATTGATACATATCTTGGCAGAGATAATATACAGATTATAGTGAAAAAATATTGTTAAACAGATGCGGGTATGTCTGAAAAATCATTGTGAAAACATGGTCTGGGAAAGGAGCAAATATGAGAAAAAGTGAGCTTGCATTTCCATCGGCAGATGGAAAAACCAAAATCCATGCTGTAAGATGGAGACCAGAACAAGGGGAAATTGCGGGGATTGTGCAGATCAGCCACGGCATGATAGAGTATGTGGAACGTTATGAACATTTTGCAGAATATTTGACAGAAAAAGGATTTATAGTAGTGGGCAACGACCACCTGGGACATGGAAGGTCTGTGGCGTCACCGGAGGATTGGGGCTATTTTGCGCCAAAGAAGGGAAGCGATCTGCTGGTTGAGGATTTAAACCGCCTGCGCAGCCATATGCAGAAAAAATATCCTGGCCTTCCGTACTTTATGCTGGGACACAGTATGGGTTCTTTTCTGCTGCGTAAATATCTGTCGAAATATGGAAAAGGGCTGGCAGGCGCCATTATTATGGGCACCGGCACTCAGAAGAGCGCCACTGTGACGGCTGGCAAAGCGCTGTGCAGGATTCTGGCTTTGTTTAAAGGATGGCGTTACCGCAGCCCGCTGGTAGACCGGCAGGTATTTTCCGGGAATAATAAGAGGTTTTTGTCCGGAAGCACGGATTCCTGGCTTACCAAGGATGCAGAGATTGTAAAAGCATATCACAACAATCCTTTTTGTACCTTTAAATTTACGTTGAATGGATTTTATAATTTGTTTGATACCATTCATTTTATCAACCGCAAAGAAAATATCCGGGCGATTCCCAGTGAACTTCCCGTGTTTATCGTTTCCGGTGAGGACGATCCGGTGGGAAATTACGGCGTGGGTGTGAAATGCGCTTACGAGACGTATCGAAATGCGGGTATCAAAGATATCAGTTGTAAGCTGTATCCGGGCGACCGTCACGAGATATTGAATGAGACAGATAAAGAACTTGTTTATGAGGACATTTACAAATGGCTTTGCAGGCATTTGTAGAAATATAAGGTACGATATCGTGCAGAATGGAGGAGACTATGAAGAAGTATATCGGACAATGGACAGCGCTGTTTTTGACGTGCGCCGTAACTATGCTGCCTTTGGCGGACGTCTGTGCGTCGGAAAATGAGCAGCCCCCAGGGGCTGTGCTGGAAGAGGCCCTGGATGATTCCCAGGGGGAAGAAGACGCGAAGCAGCAGGAGTCGGAAGAGGGAGTCCCGGAGGATGACAGGGAAAGCGCTTCCAAAGAAATCAAGGAGGAAGAGCCGCAGGAGGACGCCGCCAGCCCGGCAGAGGACGCCGCCAGTCAGGAAACGGGCGGCCAGGCGGATGTGGACGCTTCCGGGCAAAAAGGCGAGGTGACAGAGCCGATTACCAAAGAAGATAAGCCATACCTTGCCCTGGGCGCCAATTTAACGCCACAGCAGCAGAATACGGTATTGGGGCTTTTGGGTATCAATCCTGCAGAGCTTGCAGACTATGATGTGATATATATAACCAATGAGGAGGAACGCCAATATCTGGGAGGTTATGTGTCCGCCGATAAAATCGGCACGCGTTCCCTGTCTTCCGTTCTTGTAGTAAAACGGGAAAAGGGAAATGGAATTAATATTACCACTAAGAATATATCGTATTGTACGATTGGTATGTATAAAAATGCTCTGATAACGGCGGGGATCACCGACGCGGATATCATTGTGGCGGGTCCTACGCCGATTTCCGGAACCGCCGCCCTGGTGGGGGTAATGAAAGCTTACTCGGATATGACGGGAGAACAGGTCACGGAGCAAAGCATGGACACGGCGCTGAACGAGCTGGTGCTTACTGGAGATCTGGCAGATACGGTGGGAGATTCCAAGAAGGCGGAAGAATTGATTGCTTATCTGAAACAGGAGGTAATTGAAAAAAATTTAAGTTCTGAAAGCGATATCCGGCAGGTGATTGCCCAGGCGTGCGATGAATTTGGAATTGAACTGTCAGAAGATGAGGTGACGCAGTTGACCGGGCTGCTTCAGAAAATTGGGGAATTGGATCTTGATTTGGATTCCATCAAGGATCAGGCGCAGGAGTTGTATGACAAGCTTTCCCAGATCAATACCGGAGGATTTTTTGATAAAATAGCAGGATTTTTCCGTGCGATTATTGACTTTTTTAAAGGATTGTTTTCCTGATACGGAATAAAAGCGCAGGATATCTAAACCGCTCATGCGTGCCGGCACAGGAGATGCGAATTGCTTTGCAGCCATATTGGCGCGGAAAAACAAGACTGTCACGAAAGCGGCGCTGGTATCATGCAGGTTTATTGTACCAGCGTCGTGCAGCGGCAGTCTCTTTTTGTTCTATAGGAAAGTTCTCGTCATGTGAAAGATCTATCTCTATAGAACAAAAATAAATGCGCATTTGTTTAAAAGGAAATATGCAGCGACAGTTCATCATTCTAAGGCATCCCCAGGCAAGCCCGGTATCCTTAGGGAGTGTCTGAAATCTGCTTTTCATGGAGTTGAAGCGGACTTGTGCGCTTTACTGTGAATGGGCCAACGTTTTTATGGTGGAAGGTTAATGTTTGTGATGCAGAAAGCAAAGTAATTTTTGCATATTAGGCCGGTAGTGCTGCATATTGCATACTTTTATGCGGTTTTCTTCATTGAATCCCACAAGAATATCATGGTTTGCTTCCGCCAGATAATCTATGATGCCGTCAATGTCAGATTTCATATTTTCAGGGCATTGAATGTATAAATGTTTGTTTGCTGTTATATGCAAGGTGTAAGATATGCTGAAGTGATACCATAGAATCTTGTGTAAGGTGGAATATTTGTAAATCCAGATTATTTCCGCAATGGGTACCACGGCCACTTCGCAGCTGGCAAGAATAATGAAATAATGTTCTGTGATAAACATATCTTCAGTGGCTAGCTGGGGCAGCGTGGCAAGTTCTGTCTCTGCCTGGGCGAGAAGCTCAGACGGCTTGCCGAAAAGTCCAAGCCGGCGGCAGGCGGGGCAGAATATCGGAATGCAGATGTAGACGATGTCCAGCAGCAGCCGCACCAGGGCGTAGGCGCCTGTCAGAAAGTAAACGGCCAGTAGAAATACAGTCAGACCCAGTTTATAGGCAGGTTCACTAATAAAGTAAGCGTTTACTTTCTGTGAAATGCCTTCCCTGGTCCAGTCCAGGTCGCCGGCAAGGCAGTCCAGCAGGGCGGCATACGCTGTATTTCCAAGGAGCACGCGTCCGCGGATGCTGACAGAATCTATGTAGGGAAGCCCTTCTTCACACGTTTTCGGAGACAGAAGCACGACGATACATTGCTTTTCTTGCAGGACATAATAATAGTAGCCATTGGTACGTCCCCAAAGCGTATTGGTATATCCGGTAAAATACAAATCTTTTAAATTGGCGTGGATATAAGAAGAACCGGACTGGCTGTATGCGTCCAAAGGACGCATACGCTCAAGACGCTGGGGAAATAAAATGTCAGACAGCGGAAGGAGCAGCCACAGGGACGCCAGAATGACCAGATAGATCATTGGAGATATCAGTTTTTTGCGGTACATGCGCCGGATATGTCCGGATATAGAGTGTTCGTAATTTTTAGTCATAAATACTCCTTAAAAGGGTCTGCGCTGACAGGGACAGCGCTTTTGCAATCGTTACGGTTGTTCAGAAACAGTATACGTTTTTTAGGAACAAATTGCAATATGAACGGATATCGTTTATGATGGAAGTATCAGAAAAGTGAAACGCGGTAGATGGAGGAAGCATATGCATTTAGAGGAAGAATTTTTTGAAGAGGAAATCAGATCGGGATATCAGATTTCGCAAAAAATGAAAAAGGTATGGGCGGTTCAGTTAAATCTTCTGGATTATTTTGATAAATTGTGTCGGAAACATCAATTACGTTATTTTGTGGATTATGGGACTTTGCTGGGAGCCGTCCGGCATCAGGGATTTATCCCCTGGGATGACGATATTGACGTAGTGATGTTTCGCGATGACTATGAAAAATTAAAAGAAATTGCTTTGGAAGAAGTTGCCTCTCCTTATTTTTTTCAGAACAGTTATACAGATATTATGATATGGGCGTTTTCGAAATTGAGGGACGGCCGCACCACGGCCATAGAGTTTCCAGATTTTCCGCCGCAATTTCATCAGGGGATCTTTATCGATATCTTTCCGATGGACGATGTTCCGGACGATGCGGCCATGCCCGCTCTGGTAGGTCAGATGCAGCGTGAGATATGGATGTCCATTGTGGATCCAAAGGGGCTTAAGGAATTACTTGACCAGGGACGCAGGCTGGCGTTGGATTCAGATCTTCTCACAGGGCTTTTGCAGATGCAGGTTCGGGAACGGATGAAGATGTTTGAGGAATTTAATGCCGCGAGGTTTGGTACTTCAAGCAGGGTCAGTTTCATTACAAATTATTTTCTGGGTTCGCCGGCCGTGCTGCGCGATTGGTTTGTGGATGCTGTCTATCTCCCCTTTGAAAATATTAAGGTACCGGCTCCGGCGGGATACGACAGTCTGTTAAGATGTCGCTACGGCGATTATATGGTTCCGGTGCAGAGACCAAATATGCATGAGGGTATTTTTTTTGATCCGGATATTCCCTATACGCAATATATGCATAAGGAATAGGTGCGGGAGATAATGGCTGTTTTATGTTAGTGTGTTTTTAAGTACAGATTGTTAACTGGCGCGCTTTTTAAAACGGCGGCGGAGGATGAGAAGTTATGCAGTATATCAGTTATTATAGATCGCCAGGGGGAGAGCTTTTGCTCACTGGGGATGAGATTGGTTTGGACGGGCTGTGGTTTCAGGGGGAGAAGTATCTGGCAAAGCATTCGCAGCCGCAGATTGAAGAGAAGGAGCTGCCGTCGTTTGTACAGACGAAGCAGTGGCTTGACGTTTATTTTTCCGGCAGAGAGCCTGGGTATATGCCGCCGCTTCACTTAAAAGGGACTCCTTTTCAGATGGAAGTCTGGAAAATTCTTCAGAAGATCCCGTATGGAAAGACGGTTTCTTATGGAGAAATTGCACGGGAAATTGCAAAGCAGAGAGGAATTGCCCGCATGTCGGCGCAGGCAGTGGGGGGAGCCGTAGGGCGTAATAAAGTTTCTATTATCGTCCCCTGCCACAGAGTGATTGGAGCAGACGGAAGCCTGACAGGATATGCCGGCGGACTGGAAAAGAAACGCTGGCTGCTGGATTTGGAGGGAATCCTTTTGTAAGCGCAGCGGCAGTCTGCGCTGTCTTTCCGGCAGTGTCAAAATGCACGCTGCATGGCCCGGATAAAACTGCGGCATAGAAATCCGTGCGGCGATATGGTATGATAATATGAGGAGGTTTGTGTTATGGAAGAAATATGGAAGTTTCGGCATAATGTGGCAGCTATATCGTCCGTAATGGCATTTGAACATATCAGGAGCAGCCTGCACCAAAATATCAGGGATGTATACTTTGTAAGACTGCTGGGAGATGACGGAAAGCTTTTGCAGGATGTCGAGCGGATGGACGCGCGGCTTTGCGCCGAGACGGCGGCGGGCAGATGTATCTATCAGCGTATATTAGGACTGCCTGCACTGGCGGACAAGAAAGAGGCGGATTATTACGCTGGCTGTTATGAAAAATGGAAACAGGGACAGGAACAGGTTTTAGAGACGAAAAGCACCTCTCAGGCGGGGATTTCTGCGCAAATGACTGCCAGAGCCTGTCAGGAGGCGATCGCCGCACTCGCAAAAACGAAAAGCGTGTTCAGTGAGTCTATGCAGAAAAATTTTGTAATAAAGCTCTTGTTTTGGCTGGACCAGATCCTTAAGGAGTTTCCCGTTAGACAGCAGGCAGATTTGAACATAAAAATAGTATCGCATAATATTGTGCAAAAACAAAAGTATTGTTTTTTCTATTTTCTGACGTGGCTTGGAATGGATGTGCTGCTGCTCCAGAGCGGGCAGGATATAGAGGAAGAAATGGAACAATTGAAATTATCTCAGAGTTATCGTCTGGGAGAATGGGCGCAAAGTCAATTTCCGGCATATGATAATAAAAATTGCGGGATAAAAGTTCAGGCAGTATCCAAAAGCGCTGTTTTGCCAACCTCGCCGCCGCCCGTGCGAATCACGCTGCCGGAGCGCAGCAGAAAGAACGCGCCACAGAAAAGAGAATCGTTGACGGTGAAAATTACGCTGCCGGAGCGCAGCAGAAAGAACGCGCCACAGAAAAGAGAATCGTTGACGGTGAAAATTACGCCGCCGGAACAAGACAAAAAGAATGCGTCGCAGGATGGGCAATTGTTATCAGAGCGAATCACGCCGCCAGAACAACACAGAAAGAATGCGCCGCGAATGGGGGCCGCGTCTGAGAAAGTAATGCTTTCAGACCAAAGAACAGAAAAAACATATGAAGAACTGGCAAGTCTGGCGTCGTCGGTAGTTCTGGTGGGAGTCCATGATAACCGTGGGACGCTGATCGGGACGGGTTCTGGGATTATGATTGGCAGGAGGGGATACATACTGACAAATAACCATGTGGCAAGCGGCGGATGTTTTTATACCGTGCGCATTGAGGAAGACGACAGGGTTTATAAGACAGAGGAAGTGATAAAATATAATTCCGTACTGGATCTGGCTGTATTAAGGATTGACCGGACTCTGCAGCCGCTGCCCGTCTACGGCGGCCGCCAGAAGCTGGCGCGCGGTCAGCGGGTGGTGGCGATCGGAAGCCCGCTGGGATTGTTTAATTCGGTGTCGGACGGCATTATTTCCGGGTTTCGGGTGATTGACGATGTAGATATGATTCAGTTTACCGCGCCCATTTCTCATGGAAGCTCCGGCGGCGCGCTTCTGAATATGTACGGTGAAGTCATTGGAATCAGTACGGCGGGAATTGATGAGGGACAGAATATCAATCTTGCCATAGGCTATGAAGGCATTAATTTATTTATTCAGGGATTTACAGGCTGACGCTGCGGCGCTGCTTCGTGAAAAAGCCTGGTTCCGTGAAAAGTTGCCGTTGGATATTTTGCATGGAACAGACAATTACTTAATTTACGTTCTACTGGTTCTATACAAATTTTTGTAAATGAGTTATAATGACAGAAAAGTGAATGAGAGGTGCATGATGAGAGAGCGGAAATTTAAGATTTCTTTTAATTCTCCGGTAATTCTGGGATTTTCCGTGATTTGTTTTGCGGCGTTGCTTTTGGGAATGATTACGAGAGGCTGGACCAATACCATGTTTTTCAGCGTTTACCGTTCTTCCCTGCTGAATCCTTTGACGTATGTCCGGTTTGTTGGGCACATTTTTGGCCATGCGGGCTGGGAGCATTTTATAGGCAATATTATGCTGATTTTGGTGGTGGGACCTTTGCTGGAGGAAAAATATGGTTCTTCCAACCTGTTGTTTGTGATTCTTGCCACGGCGCTGGTAACAGGGATTGCCAATTTTGCGCTCTTTCCAGGCGTACGGCTTTTAGGGGCCAGCGGCGTGGTATTTGCGCTGATTCTACTGTCTTCTTTTACTGGTATTAAGGAGGGCGGCATACCGCTGACCTTTATTATGGTAGCAGTTCTCTATATTGGGGAGCAGGTCTACCAGGGGATTTTTGTCAATGACAATGTTTCCAATCTGACGCATATTCTTGGCGGTCTTGTGGGGGCTGCACTGGGGTATGCATTGAACAGGAATAAAATTAACAGGTATTCGTATTAAAGGAAAAGTCAATGTTTGAGCATAAGAAAATACAAAGTCTGCAAGACTTTTTTGTGGAATTGAATAAGCGCAGAGAACAGGGAGTCTATTTCTGCCGGATCAATGGATACAATGAACAGGTGCGGGCGTTTATCCAGGAGTATTACCACGCGGCAAGGCGGTCTGGCGTTGTTATTGAAGGTAAGATTCCCAATCCGGATGAGAAACATCTTGCCTACTATGGCGAGATTATGGGAATGGACTTTCAGATGAACATGGGATTTCTCACGGCAAGCCTGAAAAAATGGCTGCCCAGGATGAATGATTATCAGAGAAACCAGGTCGCTGCCTCAGTCTACGATTCTCTGGATGCTATGCGCAAATCTGGAAAGAATGAAAATATGCAGAAAAATGCATATATCAAGTTTATGTGCTGGCTGTATTATAAATTTGAACGGATTGTCAGCCAATTGGGCGACAATAAAGTGCCTAAAATTCTCTATGAAGGACAAATCAGCAATTATGAACTGATGCTGATTTCCATTCTGTCTCATGCAGGCTGCGATGTGGTTTTGCTCCAATACCAGGGGGACCAGAGTTACCGGAAGCTGGACCCTTCGTCTGGTCTTTCAGAAGAGCTTTCCATGCCGGGTCTGTCTGCATTTCCCACGTATTTTAATTTGAAATGGATGCAAAAAGAGATACAAAACAAACAAAACCAGGAGAGGCTGTACGGCATTTTGCCAGAGACTATGAACTGTACCAATGCCTGGATACAGGGAAAGGGCCTGCCGGATGTACTGACCGATATCCGCAGCAGAGGGGAAGATTCAAAGCTGTTCTATAACTGTCTGCTGCGCATCAACGGAGTGGAAGATAAGTTGACGTACCAGAGTGATCTGTACCAGTTCCAGCAGGAGTTAAAAAAGAGCGGGCGCAGGCTGGTGATTTTAGAAGAGGCAGTTCCCAGGCCCACAATGGAAGAAATCGGGGCAATCCGCCGTAAAAATTATGCAGACCAGCAGCAAATGCTTGTGGATCTTGCAGCAAATATTCAGTATACAGCCAATCAGGAGCTTCAGAGGCTGATGCACAAGGCATTTCTTGATATTTTGCTGCAAGAGAGTAATACAGAAGGCATGAATCTGAACCGTCTTACCAATAAGGCTGTCTATCTTCTGTGTTGGCTGAGACGCTATCAGAGCGAGCTGTTTTGCAGCTGGAAGCTGCCGGAAATTGCGTGTTTCATTTATCTGGGAGGCTGTAAGGATGAAAATGAAGCCATGTTTTTCAGGTTCTTGGCAAGACTGCCCGTCGATGTGGTGATTTTAGTGCCAAACCGCAATCAGCAGTGCGTATTGGAGGATGGCGTACTTTATGAAATCAACTATCCAGAATCGTTAGCCGTCACAAAATATCCCAGAGAAAACGGAGAGATACAGATTGGGACAGCGGCGTATCATGCGGAACGGGAACTTGATTCTCTGATGTATCAGGATTCCGGCATGTACCGGAACCGTCAGTTTGGAAAGGCTGTGGCCGTGACACTGCGCACCATGTATGAAGAGATCGCCATTTTGTGGGATCAGGAATTGAAGTACCGCCCCAATTTCAGTACGGTCGACGATACCGTCAATATGCCGGTAATTTTTGCGAAAGTATCCGGAGTGAAAGACCAGAATGCAGGAAAGTACTGGTCAGAAATCAAGGGACTGATTACCAAAGATACCCTGCTGGTGAAGCAGGTGCCATATGTAAATTCTACCGATTATAATCCAGTGAAGGCGCATGCAGCAGAGTTTTTCAAAAATGGCAAAGTACAAAAGACCAGGATCCGTGCGCATCCTGCCTATCCCTATGGTGTGCTTCGGGAAGAGATTCAGGAACACATCTTGGAAAAACTTCAGGTTCTGATAGATATGAGGACAATCCGGGGAACTTTTGAGAATGGCACAGAGTATACCATTGTCTCCACGGTGTTGAATTTGAAAAAAGAAATTGTGCACCTGATCCAGAAATTTGATTTTACCAGGAAAAATCCGAAAATTATATATATTAATCCCACAGAGAAGCCAATTTCTCTGGAGGATTCCATCATAACTGCTTTCTTGAATCTTGTGGGGTTTGACGTGGTTTTCTTTGTGCCTACAGGATATCAGAGCATAGAACAGCATTTTAATCATAGATTGATGGAAGAGCATCAGGTCGGGGATTATCTGTATGACCTGCAAGTCCCTGAATTTGCCTCCATTTCATCTAATAGCAGCACACGTCAGTCCTGGCGGGAAAGAATATTTAAGAGAGGTACATGATATGGGATTGGATTTTAGTAAGACAACGACACAGCAGCAGATAACAGTGCCAGACGCCAAAAACGAAATCGAGGTGGTGGAGCAGTACGACATCGTCGCAGACAGACAGGCGATGAATGAAAGACTGGTGAACTCCGCAGAGGTTGACGCGCTGGTGAGCACCATTGCGGTCAACGATTTAGAGACCATTGTTTCTTTTGGAGCACAGGCGGCAGAAGAGATCTCCAAGGCAAGTGATGTGGTATTGAACAGTATGAATATGTCCCAGCTGGATGATTCCAGCCAAATGCTGACCACTTTGGCTAAAATTATGGATAAGTTTGATATTGAGGAAATTAAAGAGAATCCCAGTTTGTTCGGGAAACTTTTTGGAAATCTGAGAAAACAGCTGGATAAGATTCTTGCAAAATATCACACTATGGGAGAAGAGGTTGATAAGATCTATGTGCAGTTAAAGCAGTATGAATCTGAGATCAAACAGTCCAACCGCAAACTGAATCAGATGTTTGACGCGAATGTAAATTATTACCATGAGCTTGTCAAATATATTCTTGCCGGAGAGCAGGGATGCCAGGAGATTGAAGCTTATATTGCACAGCGCCAGACAGATATGGAGACCACTGGCGATACTTCGATTCAGTTTGAGATTCAGAGTCTGCAGCAGGCGCTGATGATGTTGGAACAGCGCACCCAGGACCTGCGGACAGCCGAAAATGTGGCGATGCAGTCGATCCCGATGATTAAAACCATGGAGTTCAGCAATATGAATCTGGTGCGCAAGATCAATTCTGCTTTTATTGTGACGCTTCCGGTGTTTAAACAGGCGCTGGCACAGGCAATTATGCTCAAACGCCAGCGTATTCAGGCAGAGGCGATGTCGGCGCTGGATGAAAAGACCAATGAGATGCTGATTAAGAATGCGAGAAATACTGCGGAGCAGTCTAAGATGACAGCAAGGCTGGCGTCAGGAAGCTCCATTAAAATTGAGACGCTGGAAACAACCTGGAGAACGATTGTAAATGGCATTGATGAGACCAAACAGATTCAGGAAAATGCCAGAAGACAGCGGGTGGAAGATCAGGCAAGGCTTGAAAATATTAAGACTGAGTTCAACAGGATGTATCATATGCCCAATAAACAGTAGGCGGAGGGCAAATGCGAAGCATTTATAAAGATGCCTTGCGCCGACATGGCAGGAGACGCGAAGCGTCGCGTGCCGATACTATTATTATACAAGGAGGAAAAGAAAATGCCGATTAATTTATCAAAGGGACAGAAGGTAGATCTGACAAAGGGAAATCCAGGATTGAAAAATATTATGGTAGGTCTGGGCTGGGACGTCAATGCATTTGACTCCGGCGCTGATTTTGACCTGGATGCAGCCGCTTTTATGGTGGGAGATAATGGGAGATGTCCCACGGAAAAAGAGTTTATTTTCTATGGCAATTTGGAGCACAGCAGCGGCGCAATCAAACATATGGGAGACAATCTTACTGGAGAAGGTGAAGGAGATGATGAGCAGATTCAGATTGACCTGACAAAGATTCCGGCAAATGTGTCCAAGGTTGCGTTTACCTGTACCATCTATGAAGCAGATGTAAGACGGCAGAATTTTGGGCAGGTGAGCAATGCCTTTATCCGTATTGTGGATGAAGCCAGCGGAACAGAGCTGATCCGTTATGACCTGGGAGAGGATTTCTCCATTGAGACAGCCGTGGTAGTGGGAGAATTGTACCGCCACAACGGAGAGTGGAAATTCAATGCCATCGGCAGCGGTTTCCAGGGAGGCCTTGCAGCGCTGTGTGGTCATTACGGAATTGAAGTAGCTTAAAGATCTCTTATTGACAGAAAGGAGTTTTCATATGCCAGTAAATTTGCAAAAAGGACAGAAAGTAAGTCTTACAAAAGGAAATCCCGGTTTATCCAAAGTGGTGGTAGGATTGGGCTGGGACGTGAACCAGTTTGATACAGGAGGAGCGTTTGATTTGGACGCAGCAGCTTTTCTTCTGGGAGAGAACGGCAAAACGGCAGCTTCGTCTGATTTTGTGTTTTATGGAAATCTGAACCATCCTTCTGGAAGCGTACAGCACATGGGAGATAATCTCACAGGAGCGGGAGACGGAGATGATGAACAGATTAAGGTGGACCTGTCCAAGGTTCCGGCGAATATTTCCAAAATAGCTTTTACAGTTACTATATACGAAGCAGAACAGCGACGGCAGAATTTTGGGCAGGTTAATAATGCTTTTATTCGCGTCTATAATGAAGAGACGGGGGAAGAGATGGTACGCTATGACCTGGGAGAAGATTTTTCGATTGAGACGGCCGCCGTGTTCGGGGAATTGTACAGAAATAATGGAGAATGGAAGTTTAATGCTATTGGCTGCGGGTATCAGGGGGGCCTTGCGGCGCTCTGTGCAAATTATGGCGTTGAAGTAGAATAGGATTTCTCCGCCCTGCAAAAGGGCAGGGCGGGAAATGATAGGAGGTAAATATGTCAATCAGTTTACAAAAAGGACAGAAGGTTAGCCTGTCGAAAGAACATGCAGGGCTTTCCAGAGTGGTTATTGGCCTGGGCTGGGACGAGGTACAGCAGGGAAGGGGCGGTTTATTTGCCAAGAAGCCGAAACCTATTGACTGTGATGCGTCGGCTCTGCTTCTTACGAATGGAAAGATTATCAGTAAGGAAGACGTGGTGTTTTTTGGCAATCTCCGCCATAAGTCTGGAAGCATTCAGCATATGGGCGACAACCTGACGGGGGCGGGAGAAGGAGACGACGAGCAGATTATTGTGGATCTTGACAAAGTTCCGGCACAATATGACCGGATCGTGCTGGTGGTAAATATTTATCAGGCAGTACAGAGGAATCAGCATTTTGGTATGATTGAGAATGCTTTTATCCGTCTGGTGGACGCCAGAAATAATAATGAGATGTGTAAATACAATCTGACAGAAAATTATTCTGGTATGCTGGCAAT
This sequence comes from Lachnospiraceae bacterium, assembly GCA_009911185.1. GTDB lineage: Bacteria > Bacillota > Clostridia > Lachnospirales > Lachnospiraceae > Petralouisia. The sequence goes on along the minus strand of QXWW01000014.1, from coordinate 18,190 downwards.
GATTTTTGGTGAAGTGTACCGTCATAACGGAGAATGGAAGTTCAATGCCATCGGCCAGGGGACCAATGACCCGGGAATTGGCCAGCTGGTGAACCGTTATATTTAACAATCATATTTACTCAGATTAAGGAGGAATTTTTTGAATGAAATTTAATGGACTGACCGACAAAGAGGTGGAGGAATCCCGGCAGAAATACGGTTCTAATGAGATTCCCGACTCAGAACCTACCACGTTCTGGCAGGAATTTAAGGAAACCTTTGGTGATCCCATGATCAAGATACTGCTTGCCATTGCAGCGTTGATGATCATTATGTTTTTCTTTGGCTATGCAGAGATTTATGAACCGCTGGGAACCATCGTCGCCGTGTTTATTGTGGCGTTTGTCTCAGCAAAGACAGGGGTAGCCAGCGATACAAAATATCGGGAGCTCAAGGATAATACCAAGAAGGATCAGTGCAAGGTGCACCGCAATGGCATGGTCACTGTGATCGACGTAGATGATGTGGTAGCGGGAGATAAGGTTCTGCTCCAGTCCGGCGATAAGATCCCGGCAGACGGCGTGCTGGTTTCCGGTTCGCTCAGAGTGGACAATTCTGCGCTCAATGGAGAGGCAGAAGAGTGTAAGAAGACTGCCGCAGATGAAGGATTTCAGCTTGCAGATGAGATTACAGGAGATACGTTCGTGGATGAACACTCGCTGTTCCGCGGCGCAGTGGTATTTGACGGGGAAGGAATTTTAGATGTCCGCAAGGTGGGCCTAAAGACCATGATGGGCAAGATGGCAGAAGAGATGCAGGAAGATGAACCGGATTCTCCTCTGAAGGTAAAGCTGGGAATCCTGGCAAAACAGATTTCTACCTTTGGCTATATCGGAGCCATTGTGATTGCTTTGCTGTATCTTGGTTATTTTATTATGACGGCAGGCGGTGTGTCTGCGTTCTTTGCTCTCGGCATACAGACGGTCATTCAGAAAATCGTATCAGCTGTTTCCCTGGCGGTAGTAATTATCGTCTGTGCAGTGCCAGAGGGGCTTCCATTGATGATTTCCCTGGTGCTGATGCAGAATACCAGCAAAATGCTGGACCACAACGTGCTGGTGCGGAAAGCGGAAGGTATTGAAACGGCTGGTTCTTTGAATATCCTGTTCAGTGATAAGACAGGAACGATTACGAAAGGGATGCTGGAGGTGGTGGATTTCTTTACCGCAGACGGCAAGTCCATTGAGATTTCAGATTTGAGTAAGCACAGCAAGGTGAAGGGCATGGTAGATCTTGCCATCGGCAAGAACACACAATCCATGTTTGACGACCATCACAGGGTGATTGGCGGAAATGCCACCGACCAGGCATTGATGAAGTTTATTGGAGAAGAAACTTTCCATGCCTTAGAAGCAGATAAGGAATGTGTGGTAACTTCCAGCCAGGGCTTTAATTCAGCGAATAAGTTCAGCCAGGCAAGAATCGAGAGCCTGGGAAAAACCTTCTATAAGGGAGCCCCGGAGAAGCTTCTTGCGGCGGCAGAAAACTATCTTGATGCAGATGGAAGTGTGAAAGCGCTTGACCAGGCTGCGTTGAATCAGAAGATTGATGAGCTGGCGTCTAAGGCAATGCGTGTCCTGGCATTTGGCTATTCCCAAAAACCGATGGTGGAGAATACCATTCAGGATGACATTGTGATTATTGGTCTGGTAGGTATCCGTGATGATGTAAGGCCGGAGGCCAGAGAAGCCATTGAGCAGGTGCAGCATGCGGGCATTCAGGTGGTAATGATTACCGGGGACCGTCTGGAGACGGCCGTTGCCATTGCCAAGGATGCAGGTCTTTTGAAGAATGATGCTGACCGGGCATTGTCTTCTGCGCAGCTTAACGAAATGTCTGACGAAGAAGTGAAGAAGATCATTCCTCATATTCGTGTGATAGCGCGTGCTTTGCCGACCGATAAGTCCAGAATGGTGAGGCTCTGCCAGGAAATGAATCTGGTAGTAGGTATGACGGGCGACGGCGTCAATGATTCTCCGGCGTTAAAGCGTGCAGACGTGGGATTTGCTATGGGAAGCGGTACGGAAGCTGCCAAGGAGGCAGGAAAGATTGTAATTCTGGATGATAACTTTAAGTCTATCAAGGACGCCATCTGGTATGGAAGAACGATTTACCACAATATTTTGAAATTCTGCAAATTCCAGCTAGTTATCAATGTGGCAGCGGTAATTGTCAGTGCGATAGCGCCGTTCTTTGGTGTGGAGGAACCCTTGAAGGTAACGCATCTTCTCTTCGTCAATCTGGTGATGGACGGACTGGGAGCGATTATGCTGGGCAACGAGCCTGCATTGGAAAAGTATATGAGTGAAAAGCCCAGAAGAAGAGATGAGAGCATTATCAGTAAGAAGATGATGGCGCAGATCCTTACTATGGGAGCCTGGCTTACCATAGTAAGCTTCCTTTATCTGAAGCTGCCGTTTTTCCGGGAATTGTTCGACAATGAGAAGCAGCATCTCACTGGATATTTTGTGCTGTTTATTGTTGCAGCGCTGTTTAACGGTTTCAATGTCCGCGACGATGGGTTTGCTATTTTTAAGGGATTGGATGAAAATACAGGTTTCCTGAAAGTGTTCTTTACAATTATTCTGGTACAGGCAGTGATTGTCAATGCGGCCCTGGTACCTTTTGCAGTTTTTGAGTGGATTGGAAATATGTTCAGCTGTGTTCCCTTTGGCATACAGGGATGGATTGCAGTGGTGCTTCTTGCAGTGACCATGATTCCCGTGGATCTTGTGAGAAAAATGGTTGTAGGAAGAGAGAACAGTTAGAAGTGAAGAGCGTATTTTTTACTGATTTGGATAATACGATTATTTATTCCTGCCGGCATGAGATCGGCAGGGATAAATTATGTGTGGAACTTTATCAGGGAAGAGAAGTATCGTTTGTTACAATAAAGACCTGGGAAATGTTACGGCAGGTGAAAGAGCGGGCGCTTTTAATTCCTGTCACCACCAGAACCATAGAACAGTATGACAGGATACAGTTAAAGGTTGAAACTCCTGAATATGCGTTGGTCTGCAACGGAGGCATACTGTTGGAAAAAGGCGTGGAGAATCCTGTATGGTATCAGGATTCACTTGCTCTGACGGCAGACTGCCGCGAGGAATTAAAAGCGGCGCAGCTTCTTATGGAGCGGGATAAAAACCGCAGCTTTGAAGTGCGCAATATCCGGGAGCTTTTTCTGTTTACCAAAAGTGAAAAACCGGAGAAATCTGTGGAATATCTGGAAAAAAGACTGGATACAGAGCATGTGTGTATATTTCAGAACGGCGCAAAGGTTTATGTGCTGCCGAAAAACCTGAACAAAGGAGCCGCTGTAAAGCGTTTTTTGCAGAAGTTACAGAGAGAAGGGCAGGAAACGGGAACCGTCTATGCGGCCGGGGACAGTGGGTTCGATATTTCTATGCTGCAGCAGGCGCAGATATCGTTTGCTCCGGCGGCTCTGGGAAACAGCTATAAGCTGCCAGAACAAACGCTTGTTGTGGAGGACCAAGAAATGTTTTCAGAGGCGGTCCTGAGAAGGATATTGCAGCAAACCGGGAATATACATAATCTAAATATGTTTTGCGGAGGAAAAGAGGTAGAAATATGAAAAGTAGATGGATGGGAATCATCGCCGTCTTGTGCATATGGATGGTTTTTGCACAGCCGGTAAAGGCAGAGTCATATGAGTATGACAGCATAGGAAACGTGTATACAATCAAAGCTACAGGCGGCAATATTACGAATGCTGTGAATGCGGCGCTGGATGCAATGAATACAACATCCGCGAACCGGGGGACATTGGTGATACAGCCGGGAGATTATAGTGTGAATCTGATTATGCTGGATAAGTCCTATGTCACAATTAAGGCAAAGGGAGCGACTTTGAAATTTATGGGCAGCAGTATGAATGGACAGTATCTTGTAAAATGTACCAATCAATCTACAACGGGAGTTGTCATTGACGGCGGAACCTGGGATGGCAATAAGAAAGCATCTTACATATTCAATTTCAGCAGCAATAGCAGCCCGGCAAAGAATTTGACAGTTCAGAACTGTACCATGAAGAACGCTAAGGATTCTAATATCCGTGTAGATGGAGGGAAAGAGGTTGTTCTGGATAATATAACTTCCACAGGCAGCAAATATGGAATTGATATTAAGAGATCTTCTGGCGTTACTGTAAAAAATTCTTCGGTATATTCCTGCGAGGCGGGTATTGATATGCGCAGCATGGTTGGAACAGAGAATATAATTGAAGACTGTAACGTTTATAAATGTTCTAAGGTAGGGATGCAGATCAAGGATGCGCCTACCGTTGTCACGGCGAAAGGAGGAAGCTGCAGCGATAATTATGCAGGCATTTCACTGACTACCGGGGCAAAAATGAATTTGAAGGGAATTGCTGTTTGCAATAATAAGAGCAATGGCATCTCCCCGGTGGGAAGTAAAAAGAAAAGAACGGTTCTCAATATCTCAGACAGCAGTTTTAATAATAATGGCAGGCATGGCGTGGCGGCCGCCTTATATGTGGATCTGACTGCAAATAACAGCGAGATGAACGGCAATGCTTCCAATGGCGTAATGATGCGTGATTACTGTACGTCTAAAGGATTGACGAACCTGGTGACAAACTCTAACAAAGCCAATGGGATACTGATTAATGATGGATCTACCTGTAAAATGATTTCCGGATGTACGGCATTGAAAAATAAAGCCAATGGATTTATGCTTCAGGATGTTTCGGTGAAACTGGAACGAGTAAATGCGTCTGACAATAAGAATTGCGGCGTATATGTGTCCGCTAAAGCAAAGAAAACAATAACCGTTAAAAATTCTACGATGAAAAAGAATGTTAATAATGGTATGTATGTCTGTGAAAAAGCAGGTTATATTGTCAGCGGAACCAGGATTCAAAATAATAAGAAGTCCGGTATAGACAGTAACGGCGGATTTATCATACTCAACGGAACGGGAAACAACATATCAGGAAATAAGAAATATGGCGTTTGTATGCGCGGCCTGAAAGGGCAGAAAGGGGACATGCGGATTACCAGGGGAACAATATCAGGAAATAAAAATGCAGGCGTCTATTTCTATGGGGATGTCACAGGTTTTTGTAATCATGCGGTTATTAAAGGAAATCTGACAGGCATCACGGTGGCGGAAGGCGCTCATGTAAGTAAAATCAATTCCAATACGATTCAGGATCATACGCAGTTTGGAATTGCCGTCTATAAGAGTGCGGGCGGAAAAACTACGGTAATGGGGCAGTGTACAGGAAATAAACTGAGCAATCCCAAAGCAGCCAATGAAATTAAGTTTTGGCCTGGAACCAGGGTTCCGTCAAAGCTGAAAATCACAGAGCCACTGACAATAGATAAAAATGTAATATCCGGTAAGAAGAAAGTGACAGGAAAAGTTCCGTCTGGCTATAAGGTGACAGTGACGGCAAATGGGAGAAAAATAAATGCAAAGCAGGCGTCTTCCAACGGCGTTTATTCGGTAACAGTTCCCGCTCTGAAGTCTGGGAAAAATGTGGAGGTCATGATAACGGACAGTTATAAAAATAAAATATTTACAGTAAAGAAGCTGTAATTGTGATAAGGATATAAAGCAATGAACAGAGATCTTACAAAAGGACCGGTTATGCGCTCTATGCTGCTTTTTGCGTTTCCTATGATATTAGGAAACCTTCTGCAGCAATGTTATAACGTGGCGGATACGCTGATTGTGGGAAGGTTTTTGGGCAGCAGGGCCCTGGCGGCAGTAGGGTCGTCCTTTACGCTGATGACCTTTCTCACATCTATCCTGCTGGGGTTGTGTATGGGAAGCGGAGCCGTGTTTTCCATTCGCTTCGGGCGGCGGGATGAGGAAGGATTGAAAGAAAGTATCTGCGCGTCGTTTGCACTGATTGCCGGTCTCACGGTGTTTTTGAATCTTTTGGCATTTGCCTGCCTGGATGGAATACGCATGTTTCTTCAGGTTCCGGAAGAAGTCTGGCAGCCTATGAGAAGCTATCTGTCCGTTATTTTCTGCGGGATTGCAGCCACTTTCTTTTACAATTATTTTGCCTCTTTTCTGCGGGCGGTAGGCAATTCCATTGCGCCCCTTATGTTTCTGGCTGTTTCTGCTTTGTTAAATATCATTCTGGATTTGTGGTTTGTGCTGGGTCTTGGCTGGGGTGTGATGGGAGCGGCAGCGGCAACGGTGATTGCCCAGTATGTTTCAGGATTGGGCATCGCCGTTTATTCGTTCCTGCGCTGTCCGCAGTTTACAGGCATTTTGGGGCGTCTGCGTTTTTCTTGGCCGTGCGTGAAGGAAATTGCCAGTTTTTCTGTACTGACCTGTGTGCAGCAGTCTGTTATGAATTTGGGGATTCTCATGGTGCAGGGATTGGTGAACAGCTTTGGCGCAGTCGTTATGGCGGCATTTGCAGCGGCAGTTAAGATTGACGCGTTTGCCTATATGCCGGTGCAGGACTTTGGCAATGCATTTTCTACTTTTATCGCTCAAAACTATGGAGCGAAAGAGCCGGAGCGTATCCGTAAGGGCTTAAAGGGGGCTATTGTGACGGCTATGATTTTCTGTATCATAATTTCGGCGGGCGTGTGGATGTTTGCAAGGCCGTTGATGGGACTGTTTGTGGAACAAACAGAGTCAGAAATTATTCAGGAAGGCATTCGCTATCTGCACGTGGAAGGTGCGTTTTACTGCGGCATCGGCTGTCTCTTTCTGTTGTATGGCCTGTACCGTGCGCTGGGCAAACCAGGGATGTCTGTAATTCTTACGGTTATCTCTCTGGGTACCCGTGTAGGCCTTGCTTATGTGCTGTCAGCGATTCCTTCCGTGGGAGTAAAAGGGATCTGGTGGTCGATTCCCATTGGCTGGCTTTTGGCAGATTTGGCAGGCATCGTGTATTATCTTAAAAGTGATGCAGTAGAAATCAGTTATGATTCATGTTCTGTGAAGAGCAAAGCGGACAAGTGCGCATAATGTTTTTTATCTTATAGGAAAATACTTTTACACATTAACGTAACAAGATATTTCCTATAAGATAAAAAATCCCTGGAAACCTCGTGGCTTCCAGGGATTATGTTACGTGCGTGAGAAGATTCGAACTCCCGACACCTTGGTCCGTAGCCAAGTGCTCTATCCAGCTGAGCTACACACACATAATTAAAAAGTATTGTATCGAACGCTTTATATATTACATTAGAATCAAATATTTGTCAATACATTTTTTGTAAAAAAAACAGAAAATAATGATGAAAAATTTTTTAGAGTATGATAAAATAAATTTAATTGGTTTATCAGAATGGAGAAGAGAGTTAGGAGAGGCTTCATGACAAGGCAGGATTTTTTACGGGAATTAGAGTCAGCCCTGCAGGGACAATTAAGCCAGGCGGCGGTGAACAGCAATATCCGGTACTATGACAGTTACATGAAAGAAGAGATGCGGAAAGGGAAAACCGAACAGGCGGTGCTGGAAGCTCTTGGAAACCCCAGGCTGATTGCAAAGACGCTGATTGATACGACTGACGAGTATCACAGGGCGGCGGGAGGGGGATACCATTCTAAGAGCTGTGCGCAGGAGGATTCTGCAAGAGGATTTTATAACGGATATTCACAGGAGGATGACTTTGATGTCCGCAGAGAGGGCAGGAAACGAAGTTCCTGGCTTTGGAAGCTTTTCGTGATAGCGACGGCGATCCTAATCATTGTGGTAGTGGCGAATGTGGTAGCGTTTTTGCTGCCCCTGCTGGTGCCGGTAGTTTTAATTTTGCTGATATGTTCCCTGATTTCTGGGAACAGACGATAATGGAACTTATAGGAGGAACACATGGAAACGGTAAAAGTTAGCAAAGGCAGACATTTTTTGCGAAAAGGAGAGAGACTGAAAGGCCTGTTTGTGGTTTTACAGGGGAGTGTGCGGGCTGTCTCAAAAAATGACGAGATTCAAATGGAGGCAGGCAGCATCGTAGGACTGCTGGAAAGCGCTTCTAGCGTATATCTGTGTGATTATATCACAAATACAGACTGTGTTTTTTATGTCTATCCTTACCGACAGACAGAAGATTATAAGAAGATTTTTGCGTCCGATGAGAAATATGTGGCAGTATTTACGATGGGAGCTATGCACCAGGCGGCGACTATGCTGGACAGATATGGGACTTTTTCCCGGATGGCGCAGAATTTTTACAGTACCCTTATGGATTATTATGCTGAGTATAAGAAGCTGTGTAATGATTATCAGGTGCAGGAGAAGCCGTTTCAGAGGCTTGCCTCTATGTCCCCGGCGATCGTGGGGCAAGCCATTGAAAAATGGACGGTAGAGTATTATGACAGGATGTCGACGTTTTCCCTGAAATTTATGGATCAGTTTCTGGGACGGGATTACGCGATTGGAATCGGAGAGATTCAGAATGCCGCATCCTGGATGGTGAAAGCGCTGACGCTTATTGAGAAGCTGAAGGAATATCTCAAAATTCATAAGGAGCTTCTGCTGGCCGCCAGTTCTGAGGATTTGTTTCAAATGTATTTTGAACTGGCGCGGAAGGCTTCCGGCACGGGAATGGATATGGAACCTATTTTCCAGAAAATTTCTGAGATTATGGAGTATGCCAAAGGGAGCCGTCTCTTTCCAGAGAAATTGATGGATCTGCGGTTCGCTGAGTATGGGAATTATAATTTCCACAAAGACACAGAGCTTGGCGAAACCGATATCTGGGTGGAAGAGGATCAGGAAGAATATGAGTATGAAGAAGGCGTCGATTACCTGGAACAGATTTTAAGTTATGCCCAGTATGATGCAAAGAAGGCGGAAACGCTCCGGGACGCTCTGCAGGCGTTTAAGGATTTGCCGGACAGACTGGCAACTACAGATGACGTTCGGAAGCTGCGGAAACAGATAACCCAGGATTTCTATGATATTTATGAATTAGCATTTTATCGTTCTCTGCAGAATGACAAAATGCCGCCTGCCGTGAAGATGTTTTTGAATTTTGGATTTATGGATGAGGAATTAGCCGGTTCGGATAATACCCGCAGTTTATATGATTTGACGCAGGAGTTATCCCGCTGCAGAGCCAGCAATGTATTTACTATTTATGAGTGGCTTTTGAGCATATACCGTGGAGAGAATGAGCCGTCCAGAAACGAGTTTGATATGGATTTTGCAAATTATCTCAGTGAGCAGAAGAAGACGGGGCAGATCACAGCGGCACAGATGAGTGAAATGGCGGCGGATACCCGCCAGAAAGTAGATTTTGAGCTTAAGAACATGTTCGTCTCTACAAACCGTGCGACCTATGGTAAATTTTCCACGTACTGCCCGGTATTGTGCGAGGACGATATCATCGGAACTGTGGAAAACATGCTGATTACGGCGGAGAAGGCGAATAATGCCCTGAATATGATACGGGGAATTGACTTCTCGTTGTTTTATCGCGAAGTGGGCTATTCGGACCCGGAGCATGATATTAACATGGAGATGATTCAGAAGGAGGTTCTGCCAAATATTATTCTGATGCCCAATGCCGGTAATAAGGCAATGATGTGGCAGGAGACGGCAGGGATCAAAAAGGATACCTCGGCAAGATTTGTTTTCCCGATTTTCACTGTGGTAGATGTGGAAGAAATGATGATAGAGGTATCGGGACGGTTCCGCTGGGAGATGTGCCGTAAGATTCAGGGCGTGCGCTGGAACGATATCACGGAAGCATCCCTGACCTCGGAATACAATGATTATATCCAGTATTACCGCAAGAATCATGATTTGTCTCCGGATGCTAAGCAGAAGGTGAAAAATGCGCTGACGAAGGCGAAGAATAATTTCCGGGAAGTGTTTGTGAAGGATTATCAGAGTTGGATTCGTTATGAGGCGAAGGGCAGTTTCCGCCTCAATAAGGTGTCCAGAGACATTATTTTCCGTTATTGTCCTTTTAATAAGGAAATCAGAAATATGCTGCGCGCAAATCCGATGTACCGTGAAATGTTCGAAAAATATGAGATTTTAAAAGAACGCAAGAAACGTCATATAGAATTGTGGTATGAGCGCTATAAGAAAAAGGGCGGCGAGATCAATGAAGAATTGCAGACAAACTGGGACTTTTACGATATGTAGACATGTCTGGAATTTATATAGCGCAGATATTGTTAAAACAGAGAGCGGAATTTGCAGCCGCGCTCTGTTTTTTTCATTTTATGGGAAAGACCTTGTCACGCTAAAACGTGAAAAGATCTTTCCTGTAGAATAAAATAGTATGCGCACGCAAGAGTAATTTATTGCTTCTCAGATGTGCCGTGTGTTTTTGTAAACCGCTTGCGGTATTCTTTGGGAGACATACCGGTTGCAGCTTTGAACATTTTCGAGAAATAGGAGAAATTTACATAAGTGAGCGAGACGGCAATGCTGCTGATGGGTTCGTTTGTCTCTGTCAAAAGTTGTTTTGCCGCCTCCAGTTTTAGCTCGGCGGTATACTCACTGAGCTTTTTTCCAGTTACGCGTTTGAACAGGCGCGTCATATAGTCGGGATTCAAATAAACCTTTCTGGCGAGTTCATCCCGGCTGATGGCAATATTTTCCCGGAGTATAGCCTGTATTTTGCTTACGATTTGCTCCGGTTTGCCTGCGGAAGAGGTATCCGTTACCGGTAGAGCCAGGTGTGGCGTGTCCGCGCGTTTATACAATGTCTGGACGGCATTCTGCACGGTCTGGCACAATTCTTCCTTGTCAAAAGGCTTTAACAGATAGGCAAACACATGGCAGGAGATGGCTTCTTTGGCATAGGCAAAATCACTGTGGCAGGTAAGAAACAGGAGCAGGGTATCCGGATAATTTTCCAGCAGCCAGTGTGCAAATTCCAGTCCCGTGCCATTTGGCATTTCAATGTCGCAGATAATAATTTCTATCTTTTCTTTATAGCAGATTTCTCTGGCTTTTGTAATATTGCTGCACGAAAAGATTTCCCTGATTCCAAGACGGGTCCATGGAATCGTCTTGGACAACGCCTCTAAAGCGTAAAGCTCATCATCTATCAGCAGCAGATTAAAGTTCTTATCCATTATATTCCCCCTTTACTCTGTATCCATTGTGTTTGCCGCGGCAGGAAGTTTCATGCTGATGCAGGCGCCTCCGTCAGGAAGATTTTTGCAGGTAAACCATTGTCCCGCACCGTACAGGTAATATAATCTCTGACGTATATTGGCGATGCCGATATGCGTATCGCTGCGGTTTAGGTCGGCGTTGTCCGGATTCGGTCTGACATCCCCGTCTTTCGGGCCAATGGGTGCGTTCAGCGACGTCAAGGCATCCTCCGGGAAGCCTTTCCCATTGTCCGAAATACTGACCATAAGAAACGATTCCGCTCCGTAAACAGCAATGGATGCGGCGATACGAAGCTGTTTTTGCTGTGTGTCACAATAAGCGTGTTTGAAAATGTTTTCTATAAACGTATGGCAGGAGAGGATGGGGATCTTCCAGTCATAAGCCTCATCTTGTATCTCATACGCTGTCGCAAGGCAATTTTGAAAGCGGATTTGCTGGATGTGCAGGAAGTTTTTGATATGTTTGAGTTCTTCTGCAAGCGTAACCAGGATATCCGGATTCTGAAACAGATAACGGAAATGTTTCATCAGCGAGGAAGAAAAGTCGGCGACCAATTCAGAGCGTCCGCTTAGCCCAAGGCTGTAGAGCAGGTTCAGGCAGTTCAGGAAAAAATGAGGCTTAATTTGCAAGGTCAGATAGGCAAGCCTGGCGTATGCCTGATTTAGCTTTTTTTCGTATACCTGAATTTTCAGATCGTCAATACGGCAGATCATATGGTTAAATGTGCGAATCATTCTTGCAAATTCATCGTTGGTGTCAGGGACCGCAATCTGGGAGTTGTAATCCCCCTGCTGAATAGATTCCATGGCGGCAGTAACCGAGAGAATGGGCGCAATCATTTCTTTGTATACACTGAAAAGCTGAAAACAGAAAAACAATAGAACCAGCAGGAATAGAAAAACTATGATATATAGAAACTGTGAAAAAGCTCCCAGGATGGCTGTTTTAGGGATATACAGGGAAATCCGGTAATCATTGTCTGAGGAATCTACCGGTATGGCCACAAAACGGCCGTTTGTAAAATCAAAAGCGTGAAAACTGTCGTCAGAAAAGAGAGGAAATCCGCCGTCGTCTTTGCCGGACAACACCAAAGAACCATCCGTAGACTTTTCCAGTTCGCGCAGTCCTTCAAAGATATAACTGCAGACGCCAAAAGAACCTACGTAAATATCCTGGTATTCCATAATTTCCATCAGATAGTTTTGCCCGTTCACAGGGCAGAATTTCCATCCGCTGAAGACGGGTTTTTTCTGAGGAGAATTTTTGGATGCGCAGTTTTGGCGGATATATGATTTGACTGCCTGCCGTTCTTCAAAAGAGTCGTAACTGGAGCTTTTGAGAATGAGAACGTCCTGTTTGGGGCAGTAGAAAAACAGGCTGCAGTAGCCGCCGAACGTCGAGAGGTAATCTGTAAAAGCCTCCTGTATGTATAGCTGCGCGCTTTGAGTATGTTCCGGAGAAGAAATCAAAGAATACCTGTCTTCATTGAGCAGAAAGGAAAACAGATAATTGGAGGTATGATATAAATCTTTGTCCACAGTTGCAAGGTGCAGCGATATGGTGTTATGATTGTACTGAATACTCTGCCGCGTCATCAGGCGGCTGGCAAACTGGCCGCTTGCAATCATAAACACAAGCAGGGGAACGCAGGTCACAAAGTAAATAAAAAACAGCCGTTTTTTGATGGAACTGCTGTGTTTTGCCGCTTTTCTATGCATGGGGCGACCTCCTTCGTTTCTTTGTATTATACAACGAAATGGAGAGGACATAAAGAGGGAAAGGAAGGATTTATGGAAAAGAGCAGATTTAGGATTCGTTTTTTTGTATGTGCGGTTTGTCTGTGTATATGCCTCCCGCCTGGCTGCAGCAGAGGGGAGGCACAGTCAGAAAAAGAGGATATCCCTGTCATTTACATTGGAATCACAGGAAATTCGGGGATGTACCAGAATTTGGAACGGGTTAATACGGAATTGGAAAAGCAGTTTATGAAAAAACTGGGCGTGCGCGTCCGTTTGGTTAATACGGGATTGGATTCTGCGGACAACTATTATAAAAACAGGCGGCTGGGCGTGGATATTTTGGGGATGTATTACAGCGCTTTTTGTTCAGGCGTGCAAAAGAACCTTCTGCTGGATATCAAAGATTATTTGGATACGGCTCCGGCGCTGCAGGCAGTGCTTGATGAAAAAGCCGCCCCGCAGGATTTGGGCTGCAGCGGTGTGTACGGCGTTCCCAAACCGATTAGCGACCTGCACAGTAACGGCGCGATATTAAACCGCGCCTGCGTCGAAAAATATGGGTTTGACGTATCGTGTGTCAGGCAGGCGGAGGATTTGGAACCATTTTTTGAAGTGATACGGAGCAGCGAACCGGATATGGTTCCCTGGGCGCTGGAAAAAAGCCGGAACGCCGTACTGGAGCGGCAGCCAATTGCGGATCTTTTAGACGGCTGTCTTTCCGGAATTATGTATGAAGATAACCAGCCTGCAGTATGCAATATATATGAAACGAAAGCTTATGAAGAACAGGTAAAACTTGCAAAGCGGTGGCAGGAGAGGGGCTATCTGGCCGGGGATATCCTCACGTGCATAGAGAACGGAAAAAATATGGTGCTGGCCGGAGAAGCGTTTGCGGCAGAGTGCGTGGTCAAGCCCGACGAAACACAGTATGATGAAAGTATTTATGGGGATAAAATGATAATTGTCCCGTTTGAGAACCGTCCGGTGTTAGACACGGAGGATGATTGGATATATGTATGGGGGATATCTGTGGATACCGCTTATCCAAAAGAAGCGGTAGAGGCGCTGAATCTGCTCTATTGCGACCCGGAGATTTTAAATATCGTGCTTTATGGGGTGGAAGGGACAGATTATGTGGTTGGAGAGGATGGACGGTTTCACTATCCGGCGCAGGATGTCGCTGCGGAGAAAGGGTATACGAATACGGCGAAATGGAAATTCAACACACTAAAAGCGGGAGTGTGGGAGGGGATGTCTTTGGATTTGCAGGAAGATTTCGCGCGTTTTGCAGATTCGGCAGTGTATTCATCAGCTTACGGTTTCTGGCTGGATGAGAAAGAGCTTACGGTGGATCTTGCAAAACTGCGGCAGATTGTAAATGAATATACGCCGTGGCTGGAAACGGGGCTTTGCGATACGGACAGTTATCTGGAAGAATTTCGGCAGAAATTGAAAGAAGCAGGATCAGAAAGGCTGGTGGAAGAGGTACAGCGGCAGTTGGACGATTGGAAAATGTCGGAAAAAGAATAGTAAAAATCGGAAAAACGGTAGTTTTCCTCCGGTAGTTTTTTTATAATGAAAAAACCTAAGTAATGAAAAATGATAAGGAGGAAGAGGATAATGAGAAACAAATTGGTAAAAGCAACGTTGTCTCTGGTATTGGCGGCGTCGCTGGTGCTGACGGGCGCCGTTCCATCTGTGGCGGGATCTGCAGAGGCGGCAAACGATGGAAGCGCAAGGGCAGTGTCCGCGGATTCAGGCACGGTTAACAGAAGCAAAATGGAAAAAGAACATGCTGAAATTTCCAAACGCGCTGCAGAAGAAGGAATCGTTTTACTGGAAAACGAAAATGAAGTTCTTCCAGTGGCAGAAGGCACCAAAGCGGCCGTGTTTGGTACGGGGAGCTATGCTTCTATCAAAGGAGGCACCGGTTCCGGCGATGTATATAACAAATATACCATAACCATCTATGACGGATTGCAGTCCGCCTACCGTATTTCCAATCAGACCTGGTGGAAAAATTACATCAATACCTTTAACGCTAAAAAGCAGCAGGCGGCTTCTGAGAAGAAGTCAAATGATTACGTGACATTTGTAAAGGGCAGTTTTGGCGGCGCCGATTCTTTTCTGGCGATTGATCAGCCTCTGTCACAGGCAGACATGGACAGTGCAAAGGCAAACGGCGTAGATACGGCATTTTATACTGTCAGCCGTACGTCGGGCGAAGGCGCCGACCGTGCGATTGACAAAGGAGAATATTACTTATCCGATGTGGAACGCGCGAACCTTGAACTGATGGCAAAGAATTTTGACAAGACGATTGTGCTGTTGAATGTCGGCGGAATCGTAGATACCAGATTTTTTGAAGAAATTAAGGGCTTAGATAGTCTTGTGCTGGTATCTCAGGCCGGCATGGAAGGAGGCACGGCGGTTGAAAATATTTTAACAGGCGCAGTTACGCCCTCCGGTAAATTATCCGATACATGGGCGGTAAATTATGAAGACTATCCGGCCAGCAAGACGATTGGCGATCATGATAAGGATCAGGAAGGTTATAATGCGAATCAGGAGGATTATACGGAAGGCATTTATGTAGGCTACCGTTATTTTGACAGCTTTGGCATAAAGCCGGCTTATGAATTTGGTTATGGGAAATCCTATACGGATTTTGCCATTACTCCTGTTTCCGTGGAGGCAAATGCAAATACGGTGGATGTAACGGTGAATGTAAAGAATACGGGAACTGTTTATTCTGGAAAAGAAGTTGTACAGGTATATTTCTCAGCACCGGATGGAACAATGGAAAAACCGTATCAGGAACTGGCCGGTTTTGCAAAGACGGATGTGCTGGCGCCGGGCGCAAGCCAGAACCTTACCGTTTCTTATAAGACGACGGAAATGTCTTCTTACAGCGAGGAAAAAGCCGCTTATATCATGGAAGACGGCGATTATGTGATACGTGTCGGCAACAGCTCCAGAAATACGAAAGCGGCGGCTGTCCTGACGCTGGCGCAGGATGTAATTACCGAACAGCTCAGCAATCAGCTTGAGGCGGATAAGAAACTGGATGAGCTGAGCGCGGCTGGCGCGACTTCTTACAGTTATGCAGGAGAAGCAGCAGAAATTGCGGCGGCAAAACGGATCGCGCTTGCAGCAGATTCTTTTAAAACGGTAAACAATGCTTCTGACATTGATGAGAATGCAGTGACGACTTATCTTACCGCAGAGGCAGCAAAAGACTATACTCCGGCGGCCAATGAGAAGGTTGAGACGGTTCCGGCAGCTCCGGAAGGAACAAAATTGATTGACGTTTATAAGGGTACGGTTTCTATGGAATCCTTTATTGCAGGACTGACCAATAAACAGATGGCCAATATTGTAAATGGGATCAGCGGCGCGGATACCTCCGACGCTACGGACTGGGGCTCTGAGGCGAACAGCGTTCAGGGAGCGGCAGGTGAAACGACCGGAAATTACGGAGAAACATTGGGGATACCCAATACTGTGGAAGCGGACGGTCCGGCAGGCGTACGTGTGACGGAAGAGGCCGATAATGCCACGGCTTTCCCGATTGGAACATTACTGGCGCAGACCTGGAATATTGATATTCTGACAGAGGTCGGACGGGCGATCGGCAGAGAGATGAATGAGTTTGGCGTTACTTTATGGCTGGCTCCCGGCATGAATATCCACAGGGACCCGATGAACGGCCGTAACTTTGAATATTATTCGGAAGATCCGGCGCTGACAGGTTTCGTAGGTTCCTGCATTACGGCGGGCGTACAGTCAAACCCGGGCGTAGGCGTAACCATCAAACATTTTATCACGAATAATCAGGAGACAAACCGCAATGGCGTAAATACGTCTGTTTCTGAGCGGGCGTTGAGGGAAATATACTTAAAAGGTTTTGAGATGGTTGTAAAATCGGCGCAGCCGATGGCGATTATGAGTTCCTACAATAAAGTTAACGGGACATATGCGGCGGAAAACTTTGATTTACTGGAATCTATCCCGCGCGGTGAATGGGGATTTGACGGTATGGTTATGACGGACTGGGGCGCAGGCGGAAGAGCAGGCGTCAGCGGCATGATGCATGCGGGCAACGATCTGGTAATGCCGGGTAGAACGCAGGAAAGGGTTGTAAATGCGCTTGCAGGCACGCCGAGCCACGACCTTGACAAAGACAAGGCGTTAATCTTAGGCGACGTACAGAAATGCGTTGGCAGAGTGCTTACCATGATTATGAGATCCTTACAGTTTGGCAGAATGTACAGCGAGGTCGAGGTAAAAGCGCATACTTCCACTTACGATAATCTGGCAACTTATCTGACTTCCGCAAAAGGCGGCATCGTAACAAAAGCAGACGAAAAAGCAGATGAGCTGGAAAAGAAAATTTCAGAATTAGAAACGACAATTGGACAGTTGAATAAAGACCTTGCGGCAAAGGATACGCAGGCCCAGGGAGCGACGGCTGCTGCTCAGGCACTGCAGAAGCAGATAGAAAGCCTGCAGAAACAATTGGGTGAATTGAAGTTTACTTCACAGACGGTGAATTTGAAGAAAGCAAGCGGCAAGAAGAAGAGCATTGCCGTAAGCTGGAAGAAAATTTCCGACGCGGAAGGTTATGAAATCAGTTATGCTACGAAATCCAATTTCAAAAAAGCAAAGAAGGTTTCCGTTGGTAAGAAAGTTTCCTCCACGGTTAAAAAGTTAAAAGCAAAACAGAAATATTACGTACGCGTGCGCGCATATAAGAAAGTAGACGGCAAGAAGATCTATACGCAGTACAGTAACGTGAAAACGGTAAAAACTAAATAAGTAAGGTGAATATTGCTTTGCAGGCCGTTGCGAAACGACAGTTTTAAAAGAGGAAAAGACAGGCGAAACGGCATATTGCAGAACATTGATATCCAGAAACAAAGGGGTAATTGTGCAGACGTATTGCATAATTACCCCCAAATTTTTAATAAATGCGCGGTATGGAACGTTTTGCAATGGCATCCGGCCAGCTTTTTTGCATGAGAAAAGACCAGCGGGGGAGCCACTGGTCTTTTCTATGAGGGGAGTATAAATAATTAATAAGGGGTATAACTTATAAAAAGTTCTCCAAAGGAGAAATCCTTTTTACAAGAATGATTATAATACAGCTTGTCAGAAAATGCAAGAGAAAATTTAAAAAAATTTAAAAAAGTTTTGGCAGGATATAACGCCCGAAAACTGTCCCGTCAGAAACGCAGTTGACTGTGACGAGTAGAAAATGCTGCGTTTGTCAGGTACTTTAATAAAATTTATATTTTTATAATATTTTTGTTTGACAAAC
>QXWW01000013.1 GCA_009911185.1 Lachnospiraceae bacterium | reverse complement strand
TAATCCTCGATAGCTCAATGGTAGAGCACTCGGCTGTTAACCGAGTTGTTGTAGGTTCGAGCCCTACTCGGGGAGTTTATGAAAGTCCTGTAAACAGTGGTGTTTGCAGGTTTTTTGTCGCAAAAATGAATGAAGATGATAACAGGAAGCATAAAAGTGTGCGGAATGTGATTGTGAACCTTAAATTAAATACATATCTATGGGATATTTCAGAGCCATAATTATGGTGCAATGGTAAGCCACAACCATGGTATTTACGAAATATTTCATTCTAGAATGGATACGCCGTAACCAGAATGACCTGAAAACGTATGGCGAATTGTTTTTCATATTCTGCGACGATATACAGGGCATGGATTTAATGAATGCACTTCAAAGCCTGATGGTTTTGTTTGCAGAGCTCACTTCTGCTTTGTCAACAGATATCACATCCATGATAAAAAGTAAAGTAACTGAGTGGATGCAGTCTCAAACCTCATTTATACAGGATTTGTTTGAAAATATTTGCTCGGAAAAAGGTTAAACTCCATAGATACAAGATTTTTTACGGCCCATTAATAGCATAATAAATTGTTATTCAAAACGCTGTATATTTTTCTGATACGCTAGTTCATCTTTCCGAAGCTGCTCTGTGATTTCAGAATATTCTTTTTTCTCTCTTAGGGCTAATTCTGCAATCTCTTTATCTTTATCTTTTACAAATAGGTCAAATAAAATTTCTTTTGCTTCTCTTTCTTTTCCCCAATTTGTAATTATAAGTTTGAGACTTATGCTTTCTATTAATTTTAATGCCAAACTTTTCCTGTCTTTCACTTGTTTCATAGCTGTGAAAGCTATTTTTTTCCATTGATATTTTCCTTCTATCTGTTCATATCCATATGTATAGTCAAAAATTTTATAGTACCTTTGATCTGGTTTCTTATTACACCATGAGATTAAAATATCTGAATGAATTTTTGATAATGTATCCGTTCCTACTTGATTAGTAGTTTTTATCATTCTCAATATATTAGATCCTTTATTACTGTTCTCTATAAATACATCTAAAAATAGGATTGGCTGTTGTTTATACAATTCATCCAATATCATATCTATATCATAACCTATTGCAGATTTCTCTTCTATATCATCTTTGAGCCAATTATAAAACATTTTGAGATGTTGCACGTTTTTATCATGGCATAACAATGCTATCACTGTTTTAATATAACTGATTGTTATTTCATTCATGCTGTTTAAACTTGTATTATATATGGAGATTCTTTCATTTGATAAAAATATTAAAATCTTCTTTTTAGTTGCTTCATCTATATTTCCTTTTATTTTTTTCTCATATTTCACTTTACCTGCAATTAGATTCCATATAATAGCATCACAATTATCATATTTAGCGAAGTCCTGCATATAATCCATAAATCTTTCTATGGATAGCTCTAAAAAACTTTGACATACAGATAGCCTATAAAATTTGGATATATCTACCTCTCTATTTTTCACAACTTTATGAAACCTTTTCATTTCATTTGCAAAACAATCCCTACTAATAACCAATACAATATAAGCAGGAATTAATCTGGCATCTTGTGATAATACCCCTAGCTTTTCTTTTATATTATCCATATTTTTTTGTTCGCTCAGTATTCCCATCAACAAATACAGTCTTTCTGGAATATACTTATTTTCTCTTAAAACGTCGCACAGCAAATTCCACATCAAATTACAATCGGAAGATTTTGCTAATTCTTTTCCTAATTGGATGGTATCAACATCTGATAATACCAATTGTTTATAAACTTTTTGGAATAAAGAGAAATCTTTTGCTAATAGCTTTCCATAATGCGCCAGTTTCTCGTTATGCATTTTACAAGATTCTTCAAAAGAATATTCAAAAAGAAAATATATTTCATGAGTATAAGAAAGACACCAATAAAGTATCTCTTCCTCTAAATTTTTAGGTTCTAATAATTCCTTTATTGCCTGCATTCTTATTAAAATGTGGTTTGGATAGGGGATTTTTCCAGAAAGTTTGCGCATAATTTCGATATATCCTTCCCTCCAGAATGCCTTTTCTCTGATATTTATGGCTATCCTTTCTACATTAGAAATATGCCCTTGATTAATTAGTTGAAATATTTTATTCGTAAAATCTTGTGTAATCAGAATTGGGAATATATTTTCATCTATAACCAATTCCTCAATATAGCCAGAAAATACATCAAACCAGTAATCTTCATTTTCTTTTGCATTTTCCTTTTGTACCTGATTAAAATCCGGAAATTCTCTATACGCCAATTCTGTACCATAGCCTTTTTCCAGTGTCTTCTGCAAACATTTCAGGCCTAATTCTTTTTTATCCTCTTGTATCCACTGTTTTATTAACCTAAGCCTTTCATCAGCACATTTTTTATTCATAAAATCTGTATGTTGAAAATATTTCTCAATATCAGCTTCTCTTACAGTGTGAAACTCTTTTGTAATCATCAACTCCATGCATTCTATAAAATAATCTGGATAATATGCCAATGTTGATATTATGGTGTTAATTCTATTTGAATAGAAAAAATATCCCTGTAATTTTTTCCAGTCTTTTTTTATACATTCCATTACTCTTTTCGGGTTTATTTTTGCAAGATGATAAAAACATTCTATTTGGCAAGTTTGCAAGGAAGATAAATCTGTAAATTCATCATCTAGCCACTGTTCTGCAATTTCTTGAACAATTTTATCGTCATACAAAAAAGAAAGCCTATGAGCAAAAGACATTTTCATTCTATCTGTACCATTATCTATCATAGACATCTTGAGCGCATCTTTTCTATAAGATTGAAGTGCTTCCTTTGCTAAATAATTACTCAAAGCATGTGGAAGAATGGCGCACCATTTTCCTCTGGTCTGCAGTAAATCTCTGTTCTTTAATTCCTCAAGATACTCTACGGATTGTCTTAAATGTATCCTTGATAAAGCACTGAGCTTTTCTAATTCGCTCCCTGGATAGAGATTTTGCAAAAATCAGTGCGAGCCTTGCATTTCCGCCAGATATTTCTACTATACGGTTTATGGTTGCAAATGGAAGAGCTGTATAGTTTTTTGCTAATAGTTCTTGAATTGCACTGTCAGAAGCAGGTCTTAATAGAAACGATGCTGTTTCCTCTGTATATTTATCTTTCACATCATACTCTACAGTAATAAGGCTTACCCTCGTTTCTTGAATCCTGCATATTGCCATTAACCTTGCGTGCAACTCTGCACTGCAATTGTCCATAATTAAAGTCGTTTCAGCATTTTTGAATATGATTTCTCTCAACATCTGTTCTGCGGAAGGTACTAAGTTCTCTGCTGCATCCGCATAGATGACTTTCGATGAATTTAATGCATCTGTCCCTATCTGTTTATCAAAAAGCGCTTCTATCATCCTGGTTTTTCCCACTCCAGACAGACCTGTTATTCTTATAATTGCAGATCCATTTCTTATTAAATTTCTAAGCCTCTGTATTCCCTCCAAAATGGTTATTTCTTGATCTTCAATATAATCATACATCCGTTTTTCCTGATCCAAAATATAATTTTTATATGATTTTTTGTGTATATCTGACCATTTTCCATAAGCCTGCCATCCCTGTAAAGGTCTGCTTATTTTTTCTCTTACCCATACAATTAATGCTGGATAACTTCGCACCCATGTTGCAATTCTATTGCCATCCATAAAATCCAGGCACACACTTTCTGCTCCCTGATAACCACGGACTGCCTCTTTCATTGCATCAATACGATTTTGATACTTTATATCAGTTACAGAACTTTTGCCACAAACTAAAATATACGCCCCTTTTTCTCTGCATAATTCCTGTATGGATTCTTTTAATTCGTCTGTTTTATCCCTCATTTCTGTTAAAATCTGCTTAGGCTTAAGATCACACAACTTAACCTGGAACCCAACTTTATTCCTTGGTATAAAAGAATTATCATCTAATATCCCTTCATATTCGCAACGCACATCTATGCCACCATCAGCAGCATTTTGGTGACCACCCCAAAAAACCTTACGAACATTTATATGAGATTTTGTTAACTCTTCCTCGCACAAAAGTCCTATTAATTTACGCAACATGGAATCGTTTAATTCTTCAATATGTGTACTCTCTATTTCAAGCATATCTCTCCCTCACTTCATATTGCCAACTGATCACAAATCGTTTAAATATATATTTTTTGTACATAATATCCCCGATCATCTCAAAAAACATGGTCGGGGTATAATTTGCGCAAACATCAAAAATTCACAAATTGTGTTTTTTATTATTTTATTATTTTTTTAAATTATCAGCATATATTGTCTGTTCTGTTTCTGGAATCTTAAGCGCTTTCATTGCCTGTTCTGCAGTCCATTCCATGCTTTCCATCAAATTTTGAATAGAAACTAAGATACCTTTTTTCATTCCGTTTTCCTCTATGCCTTTGCTTAAATTACACACAGCCTGCACCTCGCTCTCTAATGTCTTTGTCATCTTAATATCAAAATCATTTTGTAGAATTTTCTTTTTTTCTTCTGGTTCTTTTTCAGAGGAAAGTAACACATCCAACAATTTCAATATTCCTGTATATCTATCATCGCCATCATGTCCTAAACAAATCATAACTGTCGCAAATAGATCATAATTCTCTTTTCTTTCGGTTATGTTCCCCACTAGATTTTCTTCCTGAATTATAATATATCGGGTAATTGTATTTTCACGATATTTCGGAGGATTGGCACATATCCAGATCGAATATACCTTTTTGATATGCTCATAATGTGTATTTGTAAATTCCACACCATATTGTGAGCATATCATCCGGCTGCAGTAATAAATTCCCCTTTTCATAATTGGATATCCAGGGTAAAAATTATTTTGGGCTTCTATATTGATGATCAAGCTTACCATTCTCTCTGACTGTGGAACAAGTGCATAAAAACGGATATCATAAGTAATCGTACCTTCTTTTATCGTACTGTCCTCGGTTTTAGCTCCCTTAATCTGCGCACCATCCTGCTCCACTTCTTCATCTGGATTCACTGCGACTTTGGCGATCTGTGGAACACCCTCAATGTACTTTTTTGCAATTTCATTTATATCAAAGTTCTTGTACTCTTCCAGGCAGCTTTTCATGATCCATGCAAGGATAATTTTATTCGCAAGCAGTCGTTTACATGCTGCATCATAAGCCGCTTTATCTTCAGCAATGGTAACATTTTTTGCAAGTGTATTTTCATTTGTTTATCCTCTTATCTGCCTGTTTTTTATTTTTATCTTACCATAAATTCTCTGAATAATCTATACGATAACTTTCTTTGACATCCTATATTATATTTTAGAAGCAAATTGCCCCAAAACGCCGCCTAGCCAGACCAGTTTTTGTCTTTTTATCTTTCTGTACGATAAGAACATCTGCTTTTTGCCTATCATTTAAGAATGTAGTATCAGAAAAAGCAGTTTGTCGAACTTAAAATAAGTAAATACAACTGAATACCTGTCGTCTATCACGGCGGTATATTGAAACAGGGAATCAAGAAAAGGTTTCCGGTTTTTTTGTGTCCATTTTTGGTTTTTTGAAAAATCACCAGTATTATGTCGTGCAAAAGGGATAGAAAAAAATTCTCCTTCCGTTTGGCAGATCCGTAAGTCGTCCGAAAAGGGAGCACAAAGAGAAAATCTTTCCTGTTTTGTTTGGCGGTTTTCTTTTTTAGGTGGTGTGGGAATTAAAAAGAAAATGAAAAAATTTCCACAAATCTCCGCCCATGAGTAGGTTTATGACCATGAAAAGATACAACACGCCCCACCGTCGCCGGGTAATCAAAACCCGCTTGACCGAGGAAGAATACGCCGAGTTTTCCGAGCGTGCTATCCTCTGCCAAATGAGCCGAGCCGAATTTATCCGGCAAGTCCTTACCAAGTCGAGAATACAGCCTGTCATTACTGTTTCCCCGGTCAATGACGAACAGTTCTCTGCCGTTGGGAAACTCACCGCCGAGTATGGAAAGACAGGCGGGAATCTGAATCAGATTGCCCGCTGTCTGAATGAATACGGTACACTTTATAACGCCCTTTCCAATGAGGCACGAGCCGCAATAGTAGAGTTGCCGCTTTGAAGTTTGAGCTCTTGCAAAAAGTAGGTGAAGCCGTTGGCAACATTCAAACATATCAGATCTAAAAACGCCGGCTATGGAGCTGCCGAGCGGTACCTAACCTTCCCATGACAAGTTTACCATGAAGCCTACACTGGACGGAAACGGGCGACTATCCCCCGTGACGATTACCGTATTTCCTCTCTGAATTGCGGCGGAGAAAATTTCGCCATAGCCTGTACGGGCTCCAATCTTAGGTATGGCAAGAACAAAAAAAGGAGGACGTAAAGAGCCACCATGATATTATCAGCTTTGCTCTCGTGACGCACAGGACAACGGCTTAACGGTAGACAAAGCGCATGAGTTGGGCGAGCCGTACTGTAAAGGGCATTTCCCTGGATACTACGTTAGTATGCACCCACCCAGACAGTCATAACCACAACAGGTAGTATTTTGAAAAAATGAACTATGCGCAGGTTGCAAGCAAGAGGAATGAGAAAAGAATCTTTTCCACTTTTACTTTACATAGTTTAATTTGTTTGTTAAGGAACGTTAAAAAAGATTTATAATTAATATTTTCAGCCCAAAATTCAGATTTGTAGCGTTAATACGATAAAATGATGGCTGGAAAATTATGTTTTAGAATCGTTAAGATTTGTTTTAGGAATTGGTAAGATTTTGGTGGAATAATAGAAATATCAAAGGGAGTGGCTTTGAAATATGTGATGAAGGAGGTTAGGCAGGAAAAATATTTTTACAGAATGCAAATCAAATTGGTTTTTGGCAGACGAATAGGAACTGAGAGAAAGGAGCAGATGCTATGAGTACATTATTAAAAAAAGTTGGAATGTTTGTTTTAGGCGCAGCTATTATGGTAAGCGCATCTGTTATGCCAGCAATGGCAGCGGATAAAGAAACAGATATGGTGACTTATGATGGCAGAGACATAAAAAAAGATGCGCTGTCTCAGGAAACACTTGACTGGCTTAAGTGGTACGAGGGATTGTCAGAGGAAGAAAAAGATATGGTAAGCTATGAACCTTCGGAACTTTCGGAAACAGGAAAGCCCCGCTCAGGTTTGGCAGATACAGAGGATGCTTTTGGGCAGGAAGAGGATTCTGCGAACATAGTGTTCCGGGCGGCATCATTGCTTCCTGCTAGTGGGTATGAACCAGCGTATAATCCTAAGGATTGGAATAAGGACAGTAATATTCGCCGTGCAAATTGTTATACATATGCAATGGATGTATTAAAAAAGACAGAAGGAAAATTGCAGCCTGGTAATTCTGCAGGGAAAACATAGAAATCATTGACAAAAGCTTCTATTATTTCTGCTGCAAAAGCAGATGGTCCCTATTTAGGAAGTGGTTGTTCAATAAAAGATGAAATTCGTACACAGAAGCCGGGAAAAATGAATAAAAGAGGCTTTAGTAATTGCATCAAAAGCAGATTATCATTGGCACATACAGAATAAGAATAGAGATTGGTCGCATAAACGAGGAGTGACAAAAGTTACCAATTTGAATGCGAGTAACAAAAAATTATAGATTCAAAATCATGTAACAGGAATGATGGTTCTTTAAACTATTCTACATGGTGTGGATATTATATTGTTAAATATACGGGAAAATGATATGAAGAAAAGGGCTATAACGTTCATGACATCTGTTTTTTAGGAGTGATAATTTTGTTTTTGGCAATACCGTCAAAGAGCTATGTGGATTTTCTAATCGTTGTAAAGGGAAAAGCTAAGATATGTGATGAAGGAGGTTGAACAACAAAAATAATTTTTATAATAAGACATAATCCTGAATACGAAAGGAGAACAAAAAATGAATGATAAGAAAAAAATGAAAGAGGAATTTGTAAAAAAAGGGCTGATATTATGCTTGGTGGGAACAATGGCAGTTGGGATGATGGCTTGCGGAAGCAGTGATAAGAAAAAGGATTCCACACAGGCAGGAGTAAAAGTTGAATCGAACGAAGTAGACAAGAAGGAGCAGGGCAGTACAGGAA
Organism: Lachnospiraceae bacterium; assembly: GCA_009911185.1. Lineage (GTDB taxonomy): Bacteria > Bacillota > Clostridia > Lachnospirales > Lachnospiraceae > Petralouisia. Next base: position 98,111 of record QXWW01000013.1, on the reverse strand, counting down.
AAACAGATACAACACAGTCCAAATCCAATACAGAGACACAAAAACAGGATAATAAGGATAAAATGAATGCGGCGCAATCCGAAAGCAAGACTGGGACACAGAAGCAGAACAAGAAAGAAGATGTAGCGCAGTCTGAAAGCAAGACTGGAACACAGAAGCAGGATAAGAAAGAAGATGCGGCACAATCCGAAAGTAAAGCGGGAACGCAGAAACAGGACAAAGATGTAGCGCAGTCTGAAAGCAAGACTGGAACACAGAAGCAGGATAAGAAAGAAGATGCAGCACAATCCGAAAGTAAAGCGGGAACGCAGAAGCAGGAACATAACAACACAAAAACGAATATAAAAGACACTCAAACGAATAAGGCAAAGGAGGGCGGGGTTTCTAAAAAGTAAAGAAAACATTAAAATGGTGGACTGTACGGTGTGTGCAGTCCACTAAAGTGTAAAAGTTTTTTAGAGAGGATAAGGATATATTTCGTTGTGCCAAAATAAAATGTCAAAGGTCTATCAAAGCGTTTGATTAACCTGTAAAAAAGTAAACTGTTATTTTTATGGAAAAGATGATAAAATGAATATGATTCCATGAAATTATGATTTTTAATGAAGGAAATGGAGTTGATGATATGCAAAATATAGATTTCAAGATTACTTTAACGCCTGTCAGGGAGGAGGAACTACAGGATTTTAAAAAGAGAATACAGGAAGCTTTTGGAAATTCTGTTGAAGAAAATTTTGGAAAGCAGAATGAGCCGATACCAAATGATCGGGAGTTGGAGGAAGCATTCTATGCGTCAGATACAGTGGTTTTTTACATTTTACAGTGTAATGAAAAAGTCGGCGGCGCTGTGCTGGGGATTCATCCCGCAACGAAGCATAATTCCCTGGATTTCTTTTTTATTTCTCCGAAATATCATAATGAGGGGTTTGGTCAGGCAGCATGGAAGGCCATTGAGGAAAAATATCCGGATACAGAGGTATGGGAAACGGTAACGCCATACTTTGAAAAACGCAATATTCATTTTTATGTGAACAAATGCGGTTTTAAGATTGTAAAATTCTGGAATGAATATTATCCGGAGCCGCATGAACTCTTGGAGCAGATAGAAAATGGCTTGCCGTTCGGATGTGATGAATCCTTTTATTTTGAAAAAGTAATGAAGTAAACGATAAAAATAATGGAAGTTGGAGGTATGGCATGGAGAAGGCAGAAGTACTTGTGATTGAGGATGACGCTGATATTCGTGAGGGAGTCCGTGTTTTGCTTGAAAGCGAAGGCTATTTTGTAAAGGAGGCGGAAAATGGCGAGGCTGGGCTTTTGGATTTAGCGGAAGATACCAGTTTGGTCATTTTGGACATTATGATGCCGGGAATGTCAGGGCTTCGGGTATGCGAAGAAATCAGAAAAAAATCTTATGTTCCAATTCTGTTTTTGACTGCAAAAGCACAGGAATCTGATAAATTGCTAGGGCTTATGGCGGGAGGGGATGATTATTTGACAAAGCCTTTTTCCTATGCAGAGCTTCTTGGCAGGATAAAGGCGCAAATCAGGAGATATACGGCTTATAGCAGTTTACCGGATAAGCAGAAAGCTGATGAGGAGGCAGAGTATATCAGAAGCAGGGGTATTGAGATTCATACACATTTTAATGAAGTTACGGTAAATGGAAAATTGGTGGAATTATCGGATATTGAATATCATATGCTCTTGCTGATGATGCGGCATAAAGGAAAGATTTTTTCTGCCCAAAATCTGTATGAATCTGTCTGGAATGAGCCGTATTTTTATAACTGTAATGGGACAGTAATGGTACATATCCGCAAGCTGCGGGTAAAAATAGAACCGAATGACCAGGAACCTACTTATATAAAAACAGTATGGGGAAAGGGGTATCGTTTTGAAGGCGAAAAGTAAAAGGGGCGTATCCCTCTATCTGGAATGGTTTTTATTGCTGTTCTTTGCCGGCATACTCAGCATCTTGTTTTTTATAATTAGCGAGTTTGTGATAGAACAGCAGATTGATCGGTATTATGAAAATCGAAACATAGTGAAAAGCTATAATGACAAATATATAACGAAATTGCAAAAATATGTAATAAGACAGGGGATTTCATCAGAGGAACTGCAAAGGCTGGATGAATGGATAAGCCATAACAGGCTGATTTATTTACAGATCAGGAAAGATGGCAAATGGGTTTATGTTTCGGATTTTGGAATGGATGAGATACAGTCGGAGGACGATGATTTTTCACTATATCCGTCAGACAGCTATTATGATATTGAACTGAGTGATGGGACAGTGCAGGTATTTATTATGGGGATGTATGCCTATAATGCATATACAATTGCGCTGGCAGTAAATATTATAGCGTCATGCTCGTTATTTATATTGATTACGATGTTTGGAATCCGCAGGAAGATACGCTATATTAATCAGTTGAGCAGAGATATTGAAATTCTTGAAGGCGGAAATCTGGAGTATAAGGTTCTGTCACAGGGAAATGATGAAATTACGAATCTGGCCAAAGGATTAAATGCCATGAGGGTTTCCTTTAAAAACCAGATAGGAAAAGCAGAGTGTCTGACGAAAACCAATCAAGAAATGGTAACAGAAATGTCGCATGATCTGCGTACACCGCTTACTTCAGTATTATTATATGCAGAAATTTTACAAAATAAAAAGTATGAAGATGAGGAACAGAAACAAAAATATATAGATAAGATTATAAAGAAAATACAATTTATGAAGGATTTATCAGACAGGCTGCTGGAATATTCAGTTTGTGATGAAGAAAAAGAGCATATGCAGGCAGAATATATATCATCCCATAAAGGATTCTTTGATGAGCTGTCAGATATGTGTCATTATTTACAAGAAAGGGGATTGAAGGTAAAAGCCAATATGCAGTGGAAACAAGGCCAGATGTTGATATGTGAAGAGTATCTGATAAGGATATTGGATAATATAACTTCCAATATTTTGAAATATGCAGATACCGAAGCGCTTGTATTTATATGGGATGAATATTATGAGGGTGAGATGTGTATTACCTTTGAAAATGCCTGCACAAATCACAATGGGGATACAGACAGCTACAATATTGGAATCCGTAATATAAAAATGATGATGATGGAAATGAATGGCAGATGTGAGGTAATACAAACACCGGAAAGATTTCAGGTATGCCTAAGGTTTCAGTATAAAAAAGATTAGAAAGAAAATTTAAGGTGAGATGGGATTTCTTAGATGGATTCCCATCTTTTTTGCAGTTAAGAAAGTTTAAGAAATGAGTTAAAAGTTGTTTAAGAAATATGCTTTATATTTAAAGCAAAAGAGAAGGAAAATAGGAGAGGCATTATATGAAAAGCTGATATCAGAACAATAGGAAAGGGAATGCAACGTGGATAAAAGGATAAAAATATGGGTTTTGGCAGGATTTATTATCATACTTCTTATTTTATCAGAACAGTTTTTTAATCAGAAATTTGATTCGGTGGAGTCTTTACAGAATTACATAAAAGACTTTGGCATAGTTGCGCCAATAATACTTACAGTGTTTCAGGCATTTCAGGTAGTGGTTCCGGTATTGCCCGGTTATTTGGGCTGTGCGGCGGGAGCCGCTGCATTTGGGAGCATGACAGGATTTTGGTGTAATTATATAGGTATCAGCCTTGGATCTGTTACCGCTTATTTTTTAGCAAAGAAATATGGCATGGATATTGTGCTTGCCATGTTTCCGGCAAAGCAATATGAAAAATGGAGTGGGCGGGTGGAAAAAAGTAGATCATATGAACGTTTTCTTTTTTTCGCAACGCTGCTCCCATTATTTCCAGACGATTTTTTGTGTTATTTTTCAGGATTAATAAAAATGAACAGTAAAAAATTTATATGGATTATTATTTTGGGGAAACCTTGGTGTATTTTGGCATACAGTATTGCATTTGGGTTGATATAGTACATGGGGGGACGGGATGAAGAAAAAATTACTTGGGTATTATGATTATACGGTAATTCTTACTTATTGCGGAATGTTATTTGCGTTTTATGGGGTACTGCTGGTGTTGGGGGAAAGTTATTGGGAAGCCGTATTTTGCCTGATGCTGGCAGGTATTTGTGATATGTTTGATGGATCAGTAGCAACTACAAAAACAAGGAACGAAAGGGAAAGAAGATTCGGGATTCAAATAGATTCCTTAAGTGATATGATAAGTTTCGGTGTTTTTCCGGGGATTTTTGTATATATAATTTCCGGCAAAGATGCATTGACAGGATTGATAGCTTCTATATATGTTTTGTGTGCACTAATACGTCTGGCGTATTTTAATGTTCAGGAGGAGGAACGGCAGAGGGGGAGCACAGAGAAACGGAAAAGTTATCTGGGGATTCCGGTAACTTTTATTGCGGTGGTATTTCCAGCAGTTTATTTGTTATATGATTGCAGGGTGTGTAAAAGTGTTATTTGTTTTCCTATACTTTTGAGTTTTATGGGAGCGGGATTTCTTGCGCCTGTTGAAATTAAAAAGTTGGGAGTGCTTGGGAAAGCAGGGGTTATTATTCTTGGTTTCCTTGAGGCATTAGGAATGGTGTTTATTATGGGCTGGGATGTGCTATGAGAAAATCGTTTGGAAGAAAACTTTATTTTAAGAAAATACAAAGGAAATTATTTTGGGTGAGACCAATTGCTTTGAGAATGATTCCGGCGTGTATGGAAGAAAGTGTAGCCAAAATAAATAGGAAGGAGACTATGTAATGGATAATAAAGTAACGAAATCTGTTTTGGAAAAAACAGTAAATGCAGAAAATTCGTCTCAGGGAGCAGTATCAGGAAAAGTCAAAGGACATGCAAGAGGAGAGTATGTCAATATGGAAATAAGTCTGAAGAAAAATTATAATGCCATATCAAAAAACGGTGATACGCTGGAAATAAGTGAGGAAGCAAGATTGTTGGGAGTACATACAGAGACAGAACATCTGCCCCTTTCTGATAAAAACAGCATTACTGGTTCTGGTAAAAAAATACCAGACGCTGCTTTGGCAGGATATTCAAAAGAGAAATTGAAACAATTATATGCCAGTAAACAAATTACAAAACAGCAGTATGAACGTATCTTGAAAAAGATAAATATCAAGAAAAATGATGATTTCCGGTGATTTCATCACCGTTTTGCAGATAAAGCATACAAAGAGTTTATGCTGTATGCGATAGGTACAAATATTAATAAATATCATCGGTTCTTATACAATAAATTCTGGAAGTTTGAAGGCAAAAAGGAAGAGAACGCAGCATAATGGAAAGTGTGGCTTACCTGGCAGATCCCCTTTATTTTGTGCGTCCAGAAATAATTACGGATCTTAGAAATAGGGATACTCTGCGGAATATGTTAGTGCCGAAAGGCGCGCATTTCCGCAGGGTATCCCTGTGTTTCTTTCTACATTTGTGTCAACGCAGCCTCATCGGCCACAATGGTTACATTTGCGTGAAGCTGCAGAATGGAAGCCGGGATTTGCGGAGTAATTGGACCGTACAGGACTTTTTTCAGGATAGAGGCTTTGTCTTTGCCACTTACAATAACCAGAATCTTTTTGGCAAGCATGATACTTCGGATTCCCATAGTGTATGCCTGCCGGGGAACATCTGCTTCAGAGCTAAAAAAGCGTTTATTTGCATTTATGGTGCTGGAAGTAAGATTCACGCAGTGAGTACCGCGGGAGAATGCGTCGGCAGGTTCATTAAATCCTATATGCCCGTTATGCCCAAGGCCCAGAAGCTGTAAGTCTACGCCTCCACAGCTTTCAATAATATTGTCATATTCCCGGCATGTCTTATCTGCATCTGGTTCTAAACCATTGGGAATGAATGTGCGTGATTTATCAATATTGATATGATCAAAGAATTTTGTATTCATAAAATAGCGGTAGCTTTGACAGTTTTCCGGCGGAAGCCCTTTATATTCGTCCAAATTAATACTGGACGCCTTAGAAAAATCTAAATCTCCTTTTTGATACCACTCAATTAACTTTTCATAAACTCCTACAGGTGAAGATCCGGTGGCAAGACCGAGTATGGAATCTGGTTTTAAAATTACCTGTGCCTGAATGATATTTGCGGCCTTTCGGCTTAAATCTTTGTAATCTTTTGCTCTGTAAATTTCCATAGATTTGCGTTCCTTTCTCCAAATTGCGTCGTCATACCGTTGATAATACGCCTTGCAGATGAAATATTATTTTATGTAAAATCCTGAGTTATATAAGTAATTGCCATAAAAAAATAAGTTTTGACGTCGCTCAGGAAGAATATGGTGACATTCCCGTTCATTTTCCAAATAGAACCATTAAAATAATATTTTCAATAAAATTTAATATTATTGGAAATACTTTCAGAGATGGAAAGAACAAGGTTTTAGTGAAATCGTCAATGAAAGTGAAAAAAGCATTTTCTGACGCGTGAAATAATGGAAAATAAAATATGCCTGATATATTGAGGTTGCTGCATAGGAGGTCTGAGCAAATGACAGAGAACAGAGTAGAAAGTCTGCGGGGAAAGCTGATTGTGTCCTGCCAGGCATTACCACATGAGCCGCTGCATTCATCTTTTATTATGGGGAGAATGGCATTGGCGGCGAGAGAAGGAGGAGCATATGGAATCCGTGCTAACACGAAGGAAGATATTGAGGAAATTCAATCTAAAGTAGATCTTCCGATTATTGGAATTGTGAAGAGAGATTATGAAGACAGTGAAGTCTATATTACGCCTACGATAAAAGAGGTGGATGAGCTGATGGAGGTCAGACCAGAGATTATTGCACTTGACGCTACTGCTTCACTTCGTCCGAAGGGAGTAAGCCTGGAGGATTTTTTTCACCAGATTCGGGAAAAATATCCGCATCAGCTTTGGATGGCAGACTGTTCTACAGTGGAAGAGGCGGTTTATGCGGACCGTCTGGGGTTTGATTTTATCGGAACTACGATGGTCGGATATACGCCGCAAAGCAGAAATGACAAAATTGAGGCGGATGATTTTCGCATTTTAAGAGAGATCATAGCAGGCGTGAAGCACAGGGTGATTGCAGAGGGGAACATTAATACGCCGCAGAAGGCGAGAAGGGTGATTGAACTGGGTGCTTTCAGCGTGGTGGTAGGTTCCGTGATTACAAGGCCGCAGCTTATCACAAAATCATTTGCAGAAGCGCTCGGTAAGGGAAGCAATTAGCTTTATGCAATCGTAAGGCAGCCTGCAGGGGTGATGAGAGCAAAGCCACGTACGAAGACATATGGAAAAACAATGAGTGACAAAAAAGGAGAAGTGTATAATGAGAAATCTTGACAAATACAAAGGTGTGCTTCCGGCATTTTATGCATGTTATGACAAAGAGGGCAGGGTTAGTGCCGAAGGTGTACAAGAGCTTACAAAATATTTTATTAAGAAAGGGGTTAAAGGGGTTTATGTCAATGGTTCGTCGGGAGAGTGCATCTACCAGAGCGTGGAAGATAAAAAGCTGATACTGGAACAGGTAATGAAGTCTGCACAGGGCAGGCTTACAGTAATAGCTCATGTAGCATGTAACAATACCAGTGACAGTATGGAACTTGCACGCCATGCGGAAAGCCTTGGAGTGGACGCAATTGCTGCGATTCCACCGATTTATTTCCGGTTGCCGGAACACGCAATTGCCCGCTATTGGAATGATATTAGTGAAGCGGCGCCCAATACCGATTTTGTTATTTATAATATTCCCCAGCTGGCAGGAGTGGCCCTCACACAGAGGCTGTTTGCAGAGATGAAGAAAAATCCGAGAGTGATAGGTGTTAAAAATTCTTCTATGCCTGTACAGGATATCCAGATGTTTTGCGCGCAGGCAGGAGAAGATTATGTTATTTTTAATGGTCCTGACGAGCAGTTTATCAGCGGCCGCGTCATCGGGGCAGAAGGTGCAATTGGAGGGACTTATGGGGCTATGCCGGAATTATTTCTGAAAATGGATGCGTATGTGAAGGCAGGCGAACTTGGAAAGGCGAGAGAAATCCAGTATGCGGTCAATGAGATTATTTATAAAATGTGTTCTGCAGTTGGAAATATGTATGGAGTGATTAAGGCAGTTCTTAAAATCAATGAGAATCTGGAACTGGGAGGCGTAAGAAAACCGCTTCCGGCATTGACTGACGCAGATACGGTAATTGTTGAAGAGGCTGCGGGGATGATCCGCGCGGCAAAAGATAAATATCTTTTGTAAGAAAATTCAAAGTCCGGGAGGAATACGGCGCGCAATTGCTCCCACGTTTGCCCCCTTTGACCGAGACAGGTAAGTCCTTACTTGCGGTAAAAGAGATTTCCTAAATATATTGTAGCAGGAGGATAAAGCTATGCAGGGATTCACAGTCATTGATTTCATAATATTAATTGTATATCTGGCGGCGGTATTATTTGCTGGTCTGCATTTTGCCAAAAAAGATATGAAAGGAAAAGAGTATTTTAAAGGAGATGGGACAGTACCCTGGTGGGTAACCTCCGTGTCGATATTTGCAACTTTGTTAAGTCCGATTTCCTTTTTATCTCTGGCGGGAAATTCCTATGCGGGGACATGGATTATGTGGTTTGCGCAGTTGGGTATGCTGCTGGCGATTCCACTTACTATCCGTTTTTTTCTGCCGATATATAGTAAACTTGATATTGATACGGCTTACCATTATCTGGAGCTTCGTTTTGGAAGCAAGGGGCTTCGGGTGTTAGGGGCGGTTACGTTTATTGTCTATCAGGTAGGGCGCATGTCCATTATCATGTACCTTCCCTGTATGGTGCTGGGAAGCCTTACCGGACTTAGTGTGAATCTTCTGATTATCATTATGGGAGTGATAGCTATTATCTATTCCTATACGGGAGGGCTGAAATCGGTGTTGTGGACAGATTTTATCCAGGGTTCGGTATTGTTAATCGGAGTTACATTTGCATTGGTATATTTGATTTTGCATATTGACGGCGGAGCCGGGACAATTTTTACAGTTTTGTCACAGGGAAAATTCCTTGCCGAAGACCAGCCTGTTTTCAACCCTAATATTTTAAAGGACAGTGTTTTTATTATGATTGTGGGTGCAGGGTTTAACACGATGGGGTCCTATGTATCAAGCCAGGACATTGTACAGCGTTTTACCACTACCACAGATACGAAAAAGCTCAATAAAATGATGCTTGCCAATGGAGCGCTGTCAATTTTTATTGCCACGGTATTCTACTTGATTGGTACCGGTCTCTATGTATTTTACCAGCAAAATACACTTCCGCCTGCGGCGGCTCAGGATCAGATATTTGCTTCTTATATTGCGTTTGAGCTTCCGGTCGGCGTTACGGGGATTCTTCTGGCAGCAATTTATGCGGCTTCACAGTCGACCTTGTCCACAGGGCTTAATTCAGTTGCTTCAAGCTGGACGTTGGATATCCAGGCACGTCTTAGTAAGAAAGAATTAAGTTTTGAGAAGCAGACGAAAATCGGACAGTATGTGTCGCTTGCGGTTGGAGTGTTTGCAATTGTGGTGGCCATGGTACTGGCAAACGGAGGCGTCAAATCTGCATATGAGTGGTTCAATGGATTTATGGGACTGGTGCTTGGTATTCTGATTGGAATGTTTATTTTGGGGGCATTTACCAAAATAGCAAATACTTTTGGCGCGGCAACAGCTTTTCTCGCAGCAACATTGGTTATGGTATATATTAAATATTTTGTTCCGGCAGAGGCAGTGTCTATCTGGTCATACTCTATTATCTCCATTGCGGTTTCTCTGGTTGTAGGGCTTTTGGCAAGTTTCGCATATAGAAAAATAAAAGGGGATGATACAGTTCCGGCTCCAAATACTACTATTTACAAATCATAGGAGGAGAAAAAGATGATTTTTGGAAATGTAAATCATATGGACGAATTTTCTTTTTTGGATCATTCCGTAAAAGAATGCTATGCTTATTATCGTAATCATGATCTGGGTGCTTATGAAAGGGGCAGCCATGAAATTGATGGGGAAAGGCTGTTTGTAAACGTGGTGGAGTATATGACAACGGCAGCCGAAAATCGGTTTTGGGAAGCTCATAAAAAGTACCTTGACGTCCATGTTATGCTTAGGGGGGAGGAACAGATAGATGTAAACTTTATTTGGAATATGCATCTTAAGGAATATGTGGCAGAAGAGGATTTTCTGCCTATGCAAGGAGAAAAGAACGGTTCCGTCATATTAAGGCCGGGGGATTTCCTAATCTGTTATCCTGCTGACGGGCATCGTACTGCGGTGGCGGCAGGAGAGCCGCAAACGGTAAAGAAGGCAATTTTTAAAGTGCGGATATAAGATTGCAAGGAGTGCGGCAGGTTATTATAATAAAGGATAGGCAAAGAACAGATATGAACAAATATATAAGTGTGGACGTCGGGGGAACGGCAATAAAGTATGGAGTGCTCCGCGAAGACGGAAAAATTTTAAGTAAGAATGTTATGAATACGCAGGCGCGTCAGGGCGGCCCGGCAATTTTAAGTAAAGTAGAGAAAATAGTGGAATCGTTCTATGTGAAAGAGGAAATCTGCGGAATCTGTATTTCTACTGCGGGCGTGGTGGATACGAAAACAGGAACGGTTACGCACTCAGGTCCGCAGATCCCGGATTATACAGGAACAGAATATAAAAAGACATTGGAGCACAGATTTCAGATTCCGTGTGAAGTGGAAAATGACGTTAATTGCGCGGGGCTTGCGGAGTATTATTCCGGGGCGGCCCTGGGAAGCAGAATTGCACTAATGCTCACAGTAGGAACGGGCATTGGCGGAAGTATTGTCATAGACGGGGAAATTTTCCGGGGAATCAGCGGAAGCGCCTGCGAGGTAGGGTATATGAGCCTGCCGGGCGGAGAGTTTCAGTCTCTTGGGGCGGCGAGCGCTCTTATAAAAAAAGTGGCCGATAGGAAGAAAGAACCTAAGGAATTATGGAACGGATATCGTATTTTTGAGTACGCGAAAAAAGGCGATCAGCTATGTATCAATGCCATTGAGGAGATGACAGACGCATTAGGCCAGGGAATCGCCAATATCTGTTATGTATTGAATCCGGAAATTGTAGTGCTGGGCGGGGGGATTATGGCGCAGAAACGTTATCTCATGGAAGGGATAGAACGTTCTCTTGCGAGATATTTAATACCGCAATTTGCCTGTCATACCAGGCTTGCATTTGCGGTACATGGGAATGACGCCGGGATATTGGGGGCATTTTACCATTTCCAACATTGCCGTTTGAATAACGGTAGGTGTATTGATAACATTGTTCAGCAAAACTTGTAGTTTGATAGATGAAGCGCGGAGAGGAAAAACTGCCAGTCATGTGGAACGGGGCAAGTAACACAAGAAAACATTTCATGATCATACTTTGCGGGCGTTAGAAGGAGTAAAAGACGATGATTATTAAAAATGTGAAAGTCTATACGGAAGATAAGAAGTTTGAGGAAGGTACAATTGCCATTCAGGATGGAAAATTTGCAAAAGAGCCTCAAAAAACAGCGAATGGGGAAATCATAGACGGAGAAGGCTGTTATGCCATTCCAGGTCTGATTGATATTCACTTTCATGGATGCAAGGGCTACGATTTTTGTGATGGCACAATAGAGGCTATTGCAGAGATTGCGAAATATGAGGCTTCTGTGGGGGTCACGGGAATTTGTCCGGCGACCATGACGCTTCCTGTTGAAGAGCTGAAACAGATTTTATCCATAGCGGCTTCTTACAAAAAGGCGGCAGAAACAGAAAAGGGACAGGCGGCAGATTTATTGGGGATCAATATGGAAGGGCCTTTTATCAGCATTGAAAAAAAGGGAGCGCAGGATCAGCGCAATATTATTTCCTGTAACAAAGAAATCTGTCGGCAGTTTTTGGATGCATCTGCGGGGCTGGTGAAGTTTGTAGGGATTGCGCCAGAGAAAAGTAAGGATGCGCAGTCGTTTATCCGGGAAATGAAGCAGTGGGTGAATATTTCTCTGGCGCACTCGAATGCAGATTATGATACGGCGCTTGCAGCTTTTGAAGCGGGGGCAAATCATGCGGTGCATTTGTATAATGCAATGCCCCCCTTTGCCCACCGCGCGCCGGGAGTGGTAGGGGCGGCGGCGGACAGTCCCTGGGTAAATGCGGAATTGATTTGTGACGGTGTGCACATTCATCCTTCCGTTGTTCGTGCGACTTTAAAGATGATGGGAAAAGAGCGTATAATTTTTATCAGCGACAGTATGCGGGCAACGGGGATGCCGGACGGGCGTTATACATTGGGAGGACTGGAGGTAGAGGTTGCAGGTAACTGCGCCACGCTGGTATCCAATGGAGTGCTGGCAGGTTCAGCTACAAATCTTATGGATTGTATGAGGACTGCGGTAAAGAAAATGGGAATACCGTTGGAAACGGCAGTGGCATGTGCAACCGTGAATCCGGCAAAGGCGCTGGGAGAATTTGAATTTTACGGTTCTATTGCGCCGGGAAAAAAGGCGAATGTGGTATTACTGGACCAGGATTTGGAATTAAAACTGGTCGTCAAAGATGGGGTAAGCATAGTGTAATTGATTGAATCTTAGTATAGATATTGGAGTAGTCGGTACTGACAGAAAAGAAATTTTTGGAGTCCTGAAGAGAAACGGCGGAGGAGAGGAGGCGCAGCAGCGGCTGCTGTGACTGAAGACAACGCGGCGGATGAATGATCAGGCAAGTAATGTGCCGATTTTTCTACTACATCTTCGCTCTCTCATTTTTCAGCATACGCTTGGTTTTGTCCCATATAGTCTCTTTGCTGCGTTCACTGAAAGGTTTCCGCTCCCATGGTTAATGTAGAGGTAACCAGACAGCGAAAAATCATTATCTGAGGAAATAGATGGCAAATATGGAAGAAAAAACGGTACGTTTAAGATATATCAATAAGTTAACCAGATTTAAAAGAAAGTTGGCGCCGGGAATCATCTCGGCGCCAGTTTTGTCTGCAGGCATTTTAGTTAGACTAAATATCAACCAGACGATGCTCATGTGCGGTAAAGTAGCGCATAAGAATTTGACAGACGGCAGCCTGCTATTCTGTATTTTTTTCTTAAATCTTCGCAAAAATGCTTGCTTGTGACGCAACGTAATGAGATATACTGTCCGAAGGAGGTGTGAAATGGAAAAACACAAAGCGATACCAAAAGGTTATATGACCGTTGGTGAAGTTGCAGCAAAGATGGACGTTACTGTACGGACATTACAGTATTACGACAGAGAGGGATTGCTTTCCCCATCTGCTATAAGTGAAGGAGGGCGCAGGTTATACGCAGATAAAGACATGGTAAAGCTTCATCAGATTTTGTCCCTCAAACATTTAGGCTTTTCTTTAGACGACATAAAGAATCGGCTTATTCCTCTTGATACACCGGCTGAAATTGCTGCCGTTCTAAAGCAGCAGGCTGTCGCTGTCAGACAAAAAATAGAAAGTCTGTCGGAATCATTGAGGGACTTGGAAGTGTTACGGGAGGAAGTCCTTCAAATGCAGTCGGTTGACTTCAAAAAATACGCCGATATTATTGTTAATTTGCAGATGAAAAATGACTTTTATTGGCTGATTAAACACTTTGATGACCAGACTCTTGACCATATCCGCAGCCATTTTGATAAAGACAGCGGAATGGCATTTATGAACACTTTTATGCAGCTTCAAGACGAAGCAATAAGACTTCAAAATGCAGGCATTCCTGCGGATAGTGATGAGGGACAGAATTTTGCAAAATCCTATTGGGATATGATAACGGATTTCACTGGTGGAGATACAGGTATGCTTCCCAGACTTATTGAATTAGGGCAATTTCAAAATACAGGCCATAAATGGAAAGAGATTCAGAATATTGCAAATGGATATATCGAACAGGCATTAGACATTTATTTTTCCCGTTTAGGCGTTGACCCATTTCAAGGAGGAAACAAGGAGGAAACGGAATGAAAGAGGCTATAAAAGTCAGTAACTTAACAAAAAGTTATGGAACCCACATTGTACTGAATGGCTTAGATTTTTGCGTACAACAAGGTGAAATTTTTGCCCTGCTCGGCATAAATGGCGCAGGCAAAACCACATTCCTTGAATGTATTGAGGGTTTAAGAAAATACGACAGCGGAAGCATTACTATCAATGGAATCATGGGTATTCAATTACAGTCGGCTTCTTTGCCGAAGTATATGAAAGCACTGGAAGCTGTAAAGCTGTTTGCTAAATGGAACAGGACACCTCTTGATAAGGCAGCACTTGACGCTCTCGGTATTTATGAACTTGCCAAAAAACAGTATTGTCAATTATCAACCGGGCAAAAGCGGCGGCTTCATCTGGCGCTTGCTTTAACACGGAATCCAGATATCCTGTTTCTTGATGAACCAACCGCAGGACTTGATGTTGAGGGACAGATCTCTTTACATGAACAAATCCGCCAGTTAAAAGCAATCGGAAAAACAATCATATTAGCAAGCCATGATATGGCAGAGGTTGAAAATTTATGTGACCGTATTGCCATTCTTTCCGGCGGTAAAATTGCCTATATCGGGACTGTCGAACAGTTGGGCAAAACAATCGGAAAGCATTATAATATCACAATCCAAACTGAAAATGGAACTGAAAAATATGAATCTGAAAATATCGGGGATTCTTTGCTTTCGCTGCTTATGCAGTACAAAGAAAAAGGAGAAACTATCACAGATATTCAGATAAACCGCGGTTCACTGGAACAACACTTTATAAAGATTGCAAAGGGGGAGTAACAATGGGAGCTTTTTTATATGGGGTTTCTTTACAATGGAAATTAGATATAAGGAGTAAGACATTACTTATAACCTGCTATATCGTGCCGCTTTTGTTCTTTGTAATTATGGGCGGTATCTTTACATCCGTCATGCCGGAAGCGAGATATACGCTTATTCAGTCAATGACTGTATTTGGAGTAACAATGGGAGCGTTGATTGGTCTGCCCCCATCTCTTGTTGAAATTTATAGCAGCGATATTAAAAAGGTCTACAAAGCAAACGGTGTTCCATTATATCTCGGTCTTGCTTTAGCCAATATTTCTGCATATATTCATTTGTTCATTATGAGCATTATTTTATATATTGCTGCACCACTTGTTTTTTATGCTGAAATACCGCAAAATCCGGGAAAGTATTTCATCAGCCTTGCTATTTTTCTTGCAGTATCCCTCAGTATTGCCAGTATCATTGGTCTGGCGGTAAAAGACCAGGCAAAAACTTCTATGTTTTCTATTATTGTTTTTATACCTTCTACCATGCTTTCCGGAATTATGTTCCCTATGGAATTTCTTCCAAAAGCATTTCAGACAATAGGAAAATTATTTCCCGCTTCATGGGGATATAAACTAATGACAGAAAGTGTTATAAAGTTTGAAAGCATATTGCTGTTTCTCTTGATTTTTGTCTTAGCTATTGTTGTGTGTAATATCCTGTTGCGAAGAATTGATAAATAGCAAACCCAGCCGGAACAGTCAACGGTCAAGCTAAACGGGTTTCGCCCGCCGTTGACTGTTCCGCCAAAATCTTTTACACTTCTATTACTTCTTTATCTCATATGAACAAATACACTGGTAGTATCATACATATAAAGTTTGCGATATCGACAGGACTTTGTCAGAAAGGATATAAAATGCCATAAAAAGAATGGAAAAATAGAATATGAGAAAGCATATTGGAATAGAAATGATTGAGGAAGAAAAGTAAACAGAGGGGAGTAAATTACTTCTGCCAGACTACGCCGGAGAATTAGAACCTGAAATTCTGAGAGCCTGCGTGGAAACAAGGACGAATGCAGTTTTGTTTTATTGACGGGCGAGACGGGTATGCTGGCAAAAGTGCGGATTATTTGAAGAAAGAGAGGAAAGACATGAGAGACATTACAGCATTGCATCCAAGATTACAGGTAAAAGCAGCGCTTTTAAAAGAAGAGTGCAGGAAGCAGGGAATTTTTATTTTATTTGGCGAATGCCTTAGGACGAAGGCAGAGCAAGACGCATTATATGCTCAGGGCAGGACTGCTCCCGGAAGTGTTGTTACACAGGCAAAAGGGAGTACGTACAGTTCCCAGCATCAGTGGGGCATCGCAGTAGATTTTTACCTGAATATGGACGTTGACGGAGACGGAGGAGAAAAGGATGACGCCTTTGATAATTCTACCGGATTATTTGAACGTGTCGGATCGATTGCCCAATCCGTTGGCTTAGGATGGGGCGGCACATGGGAAGGATTCAAAGACCGGCCGCATTTGTACCTTCCGGACTGGGGAAGCACGACAACTAAATTGAAACAGAAGTATGGGACGCCGGAAAAATTTATTCAGACCTGGAAAGACGGAAAAGTAGCGGCGGCAGCAATGGAGGAAGCAAATAAAGGTTCTTCTCCTGGATATGGGCACAGGCAGTTTATAATGGATGTGCAGGCAGCCACCGGTTCTAATGTGGATGGAAAGGCTGGAAAGGAGACGCTGGGGAATACCGTTACGGTATCTGCATCCGAGAACCGTAAACATCGAGTGGTATCCCCGATCCAGAAACGTTTGAATGCACTGGGGTATAATTGTGGGGCCGTGGACGGTATTGCAGGAACGAAATTCACAACAGCAGTAAATTCTTACCAGAAAAATGCGCTGGGATATCGGAATACAGATGGGGAAATCACTGCTGGAAAAAATATGTGGAAATCGTTACTGGGAATGATTTAGAGGAGATTTTCTAAAGTTTGGTATGCTGACCTGCTGATAATTTTATAAAAGAAAACCGCTTGTTTATTTGCCAATCTGCTGCGTTAGATGTTCTATTTATGACCTTCTTTATACCGTGGAAAGTCTGTCCGGCAGAAAGGCAAATATCTTGCAATACCATAAAGGGGATGGTTTTTCCGTTCACATCCTTTTATAATATCAGCTCCGCAAATACGGATTTTGCCCTGTTCAGTTTCCTATAGCCATATTCCCCACTGCCTCTACTGCATACACTCATTTATATACTCTATAGGTACGTCCATGCGCGCTGCTGCCTGTTGCGGCGTCATTCCACTGTCTATAAATCTTTTACAAACTGCTTTCATATTTTCCCCTACTTCGATAATATACTTGTCCGGGTCATAGAAACGAACCACACGCTGTCCCCACGAATGTTCCTTAACCGGGTGAACGTATTGAACCTTGCACTTTCGGAGGTTCTCTGTAAATTTATCAAAATTATCTTCTTCAAAATAAATTTCAAAATTATTGCCGCCAAAAGAAATATCGCTCGTACCAATAAATTCCTGGTATGTTTCCAGCGTCTGTACGGCTAAACCGCCTGTTAAGATCTTATTTGCACCAAAGTCCGTGACTACCTGAAGTCCCAAAACTCTTTTATAAAATTCAACGGTTTGATCCATATCCGTTACTACCAGCATAGGATTTTTCAATTTCAATTTTGTTACCTCCATATATTCTGCTTGTGATTTGATCATTTTTAAGGGAAACAATAGCTGTTCATATAAAATAGTATAACACAAAATATATAGAGCTTGGTAATCTGACGGAAATATTTTCAAAATATTAAGGAAAAGAGGAAACAGAATGTATAATCTGCGTATATCGGCTCTGCATCTGTACGTCTGTCTCTTGATTTACACTCGATAAGATAAAAATAGATATGTATCGGCAGGAGCATAGATTTTCTCCTGCGTTCTTTTTCCGTCTTTCTTCCCACGCACATGAATTAGAGTTTTATCTGCAAGGGAGTTTAGGATTTCGGGCGTCAATTCATCAATACGAGTGTACTTTTGGTACGGCAATCAATTTGGCAACCTTGGCTGTTTCCGTGCCGTCTTCGCTGACCTTGGCTGTCAGGGTTTCGATTTCCTGTTTTATAAGGGTTTTCTGAAACCATCGGCACGCCAATCCCTTTTGATACTTTATATGCGCATGGCGTCGGCACTGTCCACGTTGTCCATGATGGCGATATAGTGCGCGCCCGCTTCGGAGCAGACCTTTTTCAATGTCTGCGACATTTCCTTTAATCTTTCAATCCATACCATAGTAAGAACTCCTCCTGACTTTTTTAGTATATATTCTACTTCAGTTTCTTTCTAATCATGCTCGGTACGTAAAAGAGAGATTCCCCTTTCTAGTGCAACGAATATTAAGTAATTGACATCTTTACTTGCCTAATTGTCCAGCTACTATGTCAGAAAACCTAGCCGTAGCCACCGCTACGCCGTCGTTTTTCTTCCTTGTATCTGAAACAATTATCCTGCGTGAATATATCAAAGACTTAATTTTCGTTGTACTAGGTTCTCCACGGTCTTTCCTTTCCAAGCCATCCCATCTTTGCCCAGTGCTTTCCGTCAAGATATTCAGGGTCGTTTTCGTACAGTGATTTCTGCACCATGCGGCAGAAAAGAAATTTTATCTTTGTAATCACATTTACCTTTGAAGGTTTTTCATAATCGATATGAAAAAGCCTGTCTGAGAGCCGGTTCATCTTTTTCGTAAGTTCTATGCGTTTCTTTTTGGCAAGCTTTTCCCAGACGATATTTCCTATAAGTTTTCCTGTAAACACCGTAATTTCAGAAATGCCCCACCATGAAAGGCTGTGTTTGATGTCTTTAGCAGCAGATTTTGCCCCGGCCCCAAGACACTGGGTAATAATAACGGCACGTTTTTTAAACATTTCGGGGGCAGGGCGGTGCGGCATCCATAAGTAAGCAAGATGGTCAAGCAATGCTTTCATGGAGCCTGTTGCGTGCATTACATAAGCGGGGCTGGTCATTACAATCAAATCGGATTCCAATAGCGATGATGCAATTTTGTATACGTAATCAGCATCTTTGCAAAAATGTTCGCCTTTCAATATACAGTCTGTACAGCCTGAGCAAAAGGCAGGGCAGTCTTTTGGCAGATAAAATTCCCTGATATTTGATTTCTCCCGGAAATGCTCCAGAAATATTTCTTTTAAATGGTAGGTTACGCCATGTTTTCCTGTTCCATTTATTACCGTGATATTCATAAGTCAGACCTCCAAAATATCATGCAATACCGTTTTATGGAACGCTTCCCGTTCTTCTGGAATTGTCAAATCCGTTCCATAGAGCTGCATGATTGCCTTATGCCGCAAAAATGACTGCTGCATCACCGCAATTAGGTAAAATGTTTTGCGTTCAAGTGTTTGTCTATCCCAATCTGGGCGGCAGGCAGACATAAGCGGCAAATAAGCGCGGTATGTCCTATGCGTATTGTCATTTTCCTTTGGCATACGCATATCCGAAAGAATAGAAATTTTTGATACGGCATAGTGTTCAAATAAAAATGTAAACGTCATGTTGCCGAGATACTCAAGTTTTTCAAATGCGTTTAATGTTTCAGTCTTTTCTCGGATGGTACGGAAAATATCAACGATACCATTCACAATACGTTCCACGCATAATTCTATGAGTTTGTCTTTGTTTCCAAAATGATAATTCACAAGCCCTAATCCTACATTTGCCCTTTTACAGATCTCCCGTACGGTAATATCATCCATATGTTCACCCATTTCATTGATAAGATCTATCGTGGCTTGAATAATGATTTCTTTATTGTCCATTACGCACTCCTTGAACGTTGTTCCATCCACATTATACTGAACAATGTTCAAAAAGTAAAGGGGTACAGAACATTATTCACAAAGAATTATTTTTTCAAACATTCTATAATAGGTTCCATATATCTCCTATCTGAAATATCAAAAGAGGCAGAAAACATCCTTATCATCTCTTGATCGGCGTTCACTTTGTCTGATAGTGGCAGACACCCAAAGGGGGTCCCGGTGTATGAGGACTTCAACGGACAGGGAATCGAATATAGGCTGGCGTGGTTCTGGAACGTGGAGATGGAACAAGCATTTCTGCAATCGAAAAATTAACATAGAATTAACATACACGCACTTTTAGAATTAACATGGATGAATCTATACTGTATTCGTACAAAAAAATAATTCAAAGGAGCGTGTTTATTTATGAAGAAAATTATTACATTTGCAGTTGCGTTAGCACTGCTTACAGGAGTTATGACAGGATGCGGTACAGACAATCCGTCCGGCACATCAGATACGGGCGGTAAAAAAGCAGAAAATTCACAGACCGTATCTACAGACGGTTCTACCTCGATGGAAAAAGTCATCGGTTTCCTGAGTGAGGCATACATGGAAGAAAAAGAGAACATTAAGGTTACTTATAACCCCACAGGTTCCAGTGCAGGTATTCAGGCGGTATCAGAGGGAAGATGCGATATCGGGCTGGCGAGCCGGGATTTGAAAGAGGAGGAACAGTCAGACCTAACTGCCACAGTGGTTGCCATTGATGGAATTGGAATTGTCATAAATCCGGACAATCCGGTTACTGATTTGAGCGTGGAACAGGTTGGCAGGATTTATACAGGAGAGATTAATAACTGGAAAGAGGTTGGCGGGAAAGATGCGCCCATTGTCTGTATTGGACGTGAGGCAGCCTCCGGAACAAGGGATGGTTTTGAGGAAGTTACCGGTACAAAGGATAAATGCAAATATTCTCAGGAACTTACCTCAACTGGTGATGTGGTACAGACGGTAGCCGGCAATCCGAACGCCATTGGCTATGCCTCTGTTGCCTCTGTAAACGATAGTGTCAGGGCAGTCAGCATTGAAGGCATAGAACCAACGACAGAGACAATTCAGAACGGGCAGTATAAAATTCAGAGAAACTTTGTACTGGTTACAAAAAAAGATGCCTCTCTTTCTGAGGCGGCACAGGAGTTTTTTGATTTTGCCACAAGTGAGCAGGCAGATGATCTGATTACACAGGCTGGAGCAGTGCCAATCAAACGATAGGAGGCTGTTATGAATGTTATGAATAAGATAAAAAAGACGGCGGGACTGATAGAAAAAGCAATGAATCTGCTATTCCTGATGTGTGGTATGCTTACCATTCTATTTGTCTTACTCATTACAGTATTTCTGGTAACAAGCGGGATTCCGGCAATACAGAAAATTGGGCTTTCTGATTTCCTTTTTGGAAAGTCATGGGCATCCACTGCTGTTCCTCCTTCTTATGGTATCCTGCCGTTTATACTGACATCGGTGTATGGAACCTGCGGAGCAATACTTATTGGAGTACCGATCGGGCTTTTATGTGCCATTTTTCTGGCGAAAATGTCTCCGCAGGGAGTTGGCAGCATTGTGAGGAATGTGGTGGATCTGCTGGCGGGAATCCCTTCTGTTGTTTATGGATTGGTGGGAATGATACTGATCGTGCCGTCTGTCAGGGAACTCTTTCATCTTCCCGATGGGGCAAATCTGTTTTCGGCTGTCCTTGTCCTTGCTATCATGATTCTTCCTTCGGTCATATCCGTTTCGGAGACAGCGATTAAGGCAGTGCCGAAAGAATATGAGGAGGCATCTCTTGCATTGGGGGCAACTAAGACGGAAACAGTATTTAAGGTAGTAGTACCGGCAGCAAAAAGCGGCATTATTACAGCCGTTGTGCTGGGAATCGGCAGGGCAATCGGCGAGGCAATGGCTGTGATGATGGTAGCAGGAAATGTCGCCAATATGCCCAAACTATTTGGCAGTGTGCGATTTCTGACAACAGCCGTAGCAAGTGAGATGTCTTATTCCTCCGGATTGCAGCGGCAGGCACTTTTTTCCATTGCCCTTGTGTTGTTCCTGTTTATTATGGCTATCAATGTTGTCCTAAATCTGATTGTGAAAGGAAGAAGACAAAATGGCTGATACAATTTCCAAGACAAGAAAAATGAAAGGATTACTTTGGAATATACTAATGTATCTGGCAGCAGGGTTGATTTGCGTTCTTTTGCTGGGATTGATCGGGTATATCCTTTATCGTGGAATCCCCTATATTTCATGGGAACTTATCTCTACGAAACCCAGTCTCCTGAAGGGAACGGTTGGAATCCTGCCTAATATTCTGAATACGGTATATATTATCATCCTGACACTTATCATTGTATTGCCGCTTGGGGCAGGTGCAGCTATTTATCTGAACGAGTATGCAAAGAACAGAAAACTTGTGAGGGTAATTGAGCTGGCAACGGAAACACTTGCAGGAATCCCATCTATCATATATGGACTGGTTGGTATGCTGGTGTTTGTACAGTTTTTTTCATTGGGAACAAGTTTGCTTGCAGGATCACTTACGCTTGTGGTTATGACACTGCCGACGATTATCCGCACCACACAGGAAAGCCTGAAAACCGTGCCTGCGTCATATCGGGAAGGTTCATTGGGGCTGGGTGCCGGAAAATGGTACATGATTCGTACCGTTGTCCTGCCCTGTGTGATTGACGGTGTTGTGACAGGATGCATTTTGTCCATAGGCAGAGTGGTAGGAGAAAGTGCGGCACTTTTGTTTACTGCTGGAATGGCAAATGAAATGTTAAGTGCGGTAGGGGCTGTGCAGCCGGGAAATGCCGGTTCTTCCCTGACTGTCGCCCTCTATATGTATGCAAAGGAACGGGGGCAGTTTGACGTCGCCTTTGCGATTGCTGTGATACTGCTGTTACTGACATTCTTCATCAATATGTCAGCGAAACTGGCAGCAAAAAAACTAAGGAGAGAGTAAGATATGAATGATATGATTACAACGAAAGATTTGAATTTATGGTATGGCTCGAATCATGCCCTGAAAAATATCAATCTGTCTCTGCCGGAAAAGGAAATTACGGCTCTGATCGGGCCCTCCGGATGTGGCAAATCTACTTACTTAAAAACCCTAAACCGTATGAATGACTTAGTAGAGAATTGCCGGATCGAGGGTGAGATAAAACTGTCAGGAACAGATGTTTACCGGGAAATAGATGTCAATATTTTGCGCAAACGTGTGGGAATGGTGTTTCAGAAACCAAATCCATTTCCTATGAGTATTTATGACAACATTGCCTATGGACCGAGAATACATGGCGTGAAGTCGAGAGTGAAACTGGATGAAATCGTGGAGCGTTCCCTGACACAGGCAGCCATCTGGGAAGAATGTAAAGACAGACTGAAAAAAAGTGCATTGGGAATGAGCGGCGGGCAGCAGCAGAGACTCTGTATCGCAAGGGCACTTGCCGTTGAACCGGAGGTTCTTCTGATGGATGAGCCCACATCAGCGCTTGATCCGATTTCAACTTCCAAGATTGAAGATTTGACAATGGAATTAAAGGAAAATTACACGATTATTATGGTAACGCACAATATGCAGCAGGCGGTGCGGATTGCGGATAAAACGGCTTTCTTTTTGTTAGGAGATGTCGTCGAATTTGACAGTACGGAAAAGATGTTCTCCTCTCCTTCCGACAAGAGGACAGAGGATTATATAACAGGGAGGTTTGGATAATGCGGAATAAATTTGACAGACAGTTATCACAGCTTAATGCAGAACTGATTACAATGGGAGCATTGTGTGAGGAGGCAATTACCAATGCAGTAAAATATCTGACAGACAGTGATGAGGACAGCAGGGATGCCTGCCTTGCAGCCGACAGCCAGATTGACGAAAAGGAGCGGGATATTGAAACACTCTGTATGAAACTGATTTTGCAGCAACAGCCGGTGGCCGGGGATTTACGGGTAGTTTCCTCTGCTCTGAAAATGATTTCCGACATGGAACGGATCGGAGACCAGGCGTCAGATATCGTGGAAATAGCTCCCTATGTGGCAGAAAGCGGTATTGAGGGCAGCACACATATCCGGGATATGGCAGACGCTGTCATCAAGATGGTTTCGGAAAGTGTGGAATCCTTTGTGAAGATGGATATGGATATTGCTTATCAGGCAATAGAACATGATAATCTGGTGGATGAATTGTTTGACAAGGTAAAGGACGAGTTGATAAAATCTATAACAGAGAGCGGCCGCAATGCGGAAGCGCTGATTGATTTGCTGATGATTGCAAAATATTTTGAACGCATTGGCGACCATGCGGAAAATATTGCCGAGTGGGTAGTGTATTCCATTACGGGAAAACATAAAAATCCGTCCCACCATCGGGAACAGGACACAAGGAGGGATCCCCATGATTTATCTGGTGGAAGATGATGACAATATCAGAAAACTTGTAAAGTATGCTCTGGCAAAAGAGGGATTTGAGGTGACAGGTTTCTCTGTTCCAACGGAGTTTTGGGAACATATGCGTACTGTTATGCCGCAGCTTGTCATACTGGACATTATGCTTCCGGAAGAAGATGGCCTGTCTATCCTGAAAAGACTGAAAGAGAACAATAAAACAGAGCAGATTCCCGTCATGATGCTTACTGCAAAAGACAGTGAATTTGACAAGGTCACAGGTCTTGACATGGGAGCAGATGATTATATCGCGAAACCTTTCGGGACAATGGAACTGATTTCAAGAGTACGGGCAGTCATCCGCCGCTATGACAAGACGAGATCGAAGAACATATTTCAGATTGGAGAACTGTATGTAGAGCCTGCAAAGCACATTATTTCAGTTTCCGGCCAGGAAATAGAGCTTTCCTATAAGGAGTATCTGCTGCTGATTGCTCTTTTGGAAGCAGAAGGCAGCGTAGTAGACCGTAACACCCTGCTTACCAGAGTGTGGGGGGAATATTATACCGAGTCAAGAACCTTAGATGTCCATATCCGCAAGCTGCGGGTAAAGCTGGGTGAGGCGGGCAGTCTGATTCAGACGGTAAAGGGCATTGGTTATAAAATAGGGGGTGGCAGCTATGCATAAAAAAATATTTCAATCGTCCTTTTTGACAGCCTTTCTTGTTTTGGTTACAACCATTGCCCTGATTATAGGGGTTTTATTTCATTTTTTTGAGGAACAGATCCAGAAAGAGCTTGAGAATGAAGCAGGCTATCTTTCACAGACAGTTGAAAAAACAGGCGTCCGTTTTTTTGACGGATTTGAGAAACAGACGAATCGGGTTACTTTGATTGATGCAGATGGAAAGGTACTGTTTGACAGCGATGCAGAGGCGGAAAAACTGGATAACCATGCAGACAGAGAAGAAATCAATGCAGCAATGAAGAACGGGAAGGGAAAGAGTATCCGCTATTCTCAGACATTAACGGAAAAAACTGTAAATTATGCGGTAAGGCTTTCTGATGGCAGTATCTTAAGGGTTTCGACCACACAGTACACAGTGATTACGGTTCTGCTTGGAATGCTCCAGCCGCTTCTGATTGTGCTGGCGGCTGCAGTAATTCTGACATTCGTACTTTCACTAAGGGTATCGAAAGTAATTATAGAACCAATCAATGAGCTTGATTTGGAATCTCCGGAAAACAATGTGACGTATGAGGAACTGACACCTCTTCTGAAAAAACTGGCAGAACAGAACAGGACCATTGAGGAACAGCTTGCAGATGCCCATAAGAAACAGGTGGAGTTTCATCTGATTACGGAAAATATGAGCGAAGGATTTCTGGTAATTGATAGGGATGCCAGTCTTTTGTCTTATAATTCTGCTGCATTGGAATTGTTTGGTATTACTCCTCCAGCCAGCGGTAATGTGCTTGCAATCTGCAGGGCAAAGGATTTCAGGAATACCGTATCAAAGGCGCTTGCGGGAGAAAAAGCAGAAAATACCATGATGCGTGAGGAATGCTGTTACAGCATGATTGCCAATCCGGTTTTTGAAAAAAAAGAGGTAATCGGTGCGGTTATTATTATTTTAGATATTACGGAGAGGGAAAAAAGGGAAACGCTCCGCCGCGAATTTACAGCCAATGTTTCCCATGAATTAAAAACGCCTCTTACTTCTATTTCCGGGTTTGCGGAACTAATGAAAGAGGGAGACGTTTCCCAGGATACAGTAGTTGATTTCTCTGCATCCATTTATGAGGAGGCACAGAGACTGATTACACTGGTGACGGATATTATAAAAATATCGGAGCTGGATGGAAAGAGCATACCCTTTCAAAGTGAAACTGTTGATTTGTATGAACTGTCAGAGAAAATTATCAGTCATTTGCAAGGCCAGGCAGAAAAAAGAAACATTGCCCTGAATCTGATTGGCGGCAAAACGGAGATAACCGGGGTACGCAAAATTCTGGAGGAAATGTTTTGCAATCTGCTGGATAATGCGATTAAGTATAATAAAGAAAACGGGACCGTTGATTTTATAATCAATACAACGGAGGGCGGTGTGACGGTTTTGGTAAGAGATACGGGAATCGGTATTCCTGCCGTTCACCAAAGCAGGGTGTTTGAACGCTTTTACAGGGTGGATAAGAGCCATTCCAAACAGGTTGGAGGCACAGGGTTAGGGCTTGCCATTGTAAAGCATGGCGCAATTTACCATCATGCAAAAATCAGACTTGAGAGCACCGAGGGGAAGGGAACGACGGTTGCGGTTCAATTTGGGAAGGACAGTTTTGCCGGAGGTGAACCATGAAAAAAAAGACGAAAAAAAAGAAACAGATGAAAAGTTTGAAGCGGAAAAATGCATTCCTCCTGGAAGAAAAACGATTACTGGAGGAAAAAGTATTACAGGCGGAGAATGCGAATAAAACAAAAACGGCATTTCTTTCCCATATGTCCCATGATATACGCACGCCGATGAACGGTATTATTGGGATGACAGGCATTGCCATTAAGAATGTTGATGATAAAGACAGGGTACTGGACTGTCTGAAAAAAATTGACCGTTCCTCTGAACATCTTATTTCCCTGCTGAATGATATTTTGGACATGAGCCGAATAGAAAGCGGAAAGGTGGCGCTTAACCATGAAGCGATGGATATTCGGGAAGTGGTTGCACATTGTACATTGATTACCGAGAGTCTGTTAGTATACCGAAAGATAGAACTGGTCAGAGAAATTGCGGCCTTTAAGAATCCCATACTGCTGGGCGATGAATTACATCTGCGCCAGATTTTAATTAACATTCTGGGAAATGCCGTAAAATTCACTCCGGATGGAGGTAAAATTTATTTTCAGGTACGAGAGATTTCTGAGGGTAATGGAAAAGCAGTGTATCATTTTGAGATAGAAGATACAGGAATTGGAATGAAACCGTCTTTTCTTGAGAAAATATGGGAATCTTTCTCTCAGGAAAACACGGGAAACTGTAGTAATCAGAAAGGCACCGGACTTGGGATGGCGATTACCAAGAAATTGGTCGATTTGATGAAAGGTACAATAACGGTGGAAAGTGAGCAGGGCGTCGGCAGCAGATTTGTCGTTGAGATAAGGTTCGATATAGTACCCAATCAATACAAACAACCAAAAGCGGTGCAGGAATCTGATATTGATCTGAAGGGATGGAAAATTCTTCTCGTTGAGGATAACGAAGTTAATATGGAAATTGCGAAAATAATGCTTGAAGAGGAACACATTGATGTTACAACGGCAGAAAACGGGCAGCTTGCCGTCAACATATTTAACAATTGTCCACAAAATATGTTTGATGCAATTTTAATGGATATCAGAATGCCGGTTATGGACGGCCTGTCTGCAACGAAGACAATTCGCGCATTACCAAGAAGAGATGCCGTAACGGTTCCTATTATTGCTATGACTGCCGATGCCTACGAGGAGGATATACGCAGAACACAGAAAGCAGGCATGAACGCCCATTTGACAAAACCCATCAGACAGAATGAGTTGTATGAAACGTTGAGAAGTTTTAGTGTTTGAAAACATGATACATCGGAGAGGAGTGATTCCATGTGGCTTATCTATGCGTTTAGTTCTGCTTTGTTTGCAGGACTTACTTCCATTCTTGCAAAGTGTGGGATTAAGAAAACAGATTCTACCGTCGCAACGGCGATTCGTACCATTGTGGTGCTGGTGTTTTCATGGCTTTTAGTATTTTTGTCCGGTTCTTATTCTCAGATAGGGACTATTTCTGGAAGGACATGGATATTCCTTATTTTGTCGGGGATTGCAACAGGCGCATCCTGGCTGTGTTATTTCAAGGCATTGCAGGTGGGGGATATCAACAAAGTTGTTCCCATTGATAAGTCAAGTGTGATTCTTACGATTCTTCTGGCTTTTATTTTTCTTCACGAGGAGCTTAGCATTCCAAAAGCGGCGGGTGTGGTGTTTATTGGCGCAGGAACACTTATGATGATTGAGAAAAAAGATATGGAGGGAAAAAGAGGTCAGACAAAGGGAAACAACTGGTTTCTGTACGCTACAGGCTCTGCCGTTTTTGCCAGTCTGACATCCATTCTTGGAAAGGTGGGAATTAATGGGATAAAGTCCAATCTTGGGACCGCAATCCGTACGGGTGTTGTTTTGGTAATGGCATGGCTTATGGTATATGTGAAAGGAGTGCAGTATGAAGTGAGAAAAATCCCTTCCAAAGAGCTGGGCTTTATTGTGCTGTCCGGGCTGGCAACCGGAGGTTCCTGGCTGTGTTATTACAGGGCATTGCAGGATGGACCTGCCAGTGTGATTGTTCCCATTGATAAACTAAGTATTCTTGTTACGATACTGTTTTCCTATCTTGTGTTTGGGGAACGGTTATCAAAGAAATCCTCTATAGGGCTTGCAGCAGTCGTGGCAGGTACTCTTATGATGCTCATTCCGGGTTATCCGTTTCCAGCATAGAAATTAACACAACATAGGAAAACGTATTGAGATAATTAAGAAGTCGATTTTGCGACAAAAAACTTGCAAGGGAATCACAGCCTCATTTCATTGCAAGTTTATATAGTCTCATACCAGAATTATTCTTAGCATTTTTCATTTTGCCATATAGCCAAGCTGTCTTCCGCGTCTATACATATCTGCATTTCATTATGCAGATAAAGCCTTACATATGCAAGGGGATTGTCAATTGCTAAAGCATTTATCACATGGTCAGTCCAAGGGGTGTTTTTAAGCCATTTTCTGGTTTACTACAGTCAATTCGTAATATGAAGCCATCAAAAGTAGTAATGTCAAATGATGTTGTGGTGCATATGCTGTGGATAGGAAGAGAAATATTGCTAATAATAAGCATGTTACGTTAATTATGATTAATGTGTCAAACTTTATGTGGTTTCAGAACATTCTTAATTTTGACGGTTCAAATGAGATGCTTCGAAAAATTGTGCGAGGGTTGAGAGCCATAAACAGGGAAATGAAAGCACATGCCGGGATGTATTAGCTGAATAATGGGAGGTTCTGTTATATAATAAATGAAAAAAGCGCAGTACGGTTGAAGTATTTAGAGGAGCAGTTTGGTATTGATATCCCGCCTAAACGGCTTATCAGTGCCGCATTGGTTTTGGTACTGATAGTCTGTATGGTGGTAGTAATTTCTAATGGCCAGTTAAAAGGCAGTTATGTTTCTCAAGGTTTGATACCGCAGACTTTTACATTTAGCAATGACAACCAAGTTATAATGCCGGCCGTTGATATTATTGATGCACATGATACATATCCGCCGCAGTGCGATAAGTTTGTTTTTCTCTTATAGGAATGGCGCTTTCATACTTTAGCGTGACAAGGTCTTTCCTATAAGAAAAAAATACGGCTTATCCTTATTTCTCAAGGAAAGCCGTTTCTTTTATGCGGATAACAGGACTTGAACCTGCACGTCTGTTGACAATAGAACCTAAATCTATCGCGTCTGCCAATTCCGCCATATCCGCTTGTTACAAAAGAACTTATAATCATTCAGACTTTTTAGATTATAGCATTCGATATACGGAAAGTCAAGAAAAGCTTTACTTGAGTTTCCGCAGTTTTATCCACCACCTGGTTTTTATGGAGACCATTGTCCACGACTTTCAAAAAACACCAAAAATTTAAGAAATCTCAATCCATTTTGATGTAAAATTAAGCTACCAAACAAAAATCTTACTAAACAAAAAAGAAGGAGATTATTTTTCCTTGCCTTCTGCCTATGCGATTTTCCGCGCTTTGGCAGTGACTATCCGTATTCCCGTACTGCTCATATCGTCAAGCAATGCGTCAAGCTGCCGCCGCTGGGGTTCTTCCCGGCGGACTGCTCCCAAAGGATCTGATCTACCGAGATATTGTAACGCAGCATAAGCTCAAAGAATATCTGTAAGCTGGTGTGCTGCTCAGTGTTCTCAATATATGCAAGAAGATTGCTATATAGTTGCGTGCGCTACCTTTTTGTGTTATACTGTTTTGAAGAAAGCAGGTGAAAAATGATATGAATGATAATTTTCCTAATTTAGCACGTTGTATCTCAATTGTTGACCGTTTGATGAAAATGTACTATGATCATGGTCTGGCAGATTTTGAAATTGGGTGGGGACAACAGTTTTATGCGGAATATGTCTACGACCATCCGGGAGTATCTGCCCAGGAAATGGTAAAGTATATTCGGGTTGACAAAGCAACTTTGACCAAAACCATAAAAAAACTGATAGAAATTGGTTATGTGACAAGTGTCAGTGACGAAACGGACAGGCGTGTAAAGCATCTTTATCTTACTGCAAAGGGAGAACCGGCAGTAAAAAAAATCAAGGAAATTCATCGTGATTTTTATGATACCATGTGTTCCGGCCTTTCGGCAGAGGATATTCTGCTGACAGAACAGGTTATGGAACAGATGATGGAAAACATCAATCAAAAAGTATGGCATAGAATGGAGGAATAAAATTGGAAAATAAAGAAGTTTTACAGGCAAAAAATCCGTTGGAAACGGAAACGATTGGAAAATTGATGTTAAAATATTCGCTTCCGGCAATTGCAGGCAGTTTGGTTAATTCCGTTTATAACATTGTAGACCAGATTTTTGTCGGAAATAAAATAGGAGAAATGGGAAATGCAGCGACAAATGTGGCATTTCCGCTGGTTATGATTATTACAACACTCGCGATGACTTTTGGCGCAGGGAGTTCTGCTGCCTTTAGCATCTATCTTGGGCAAAAGGAAGAGAAAAGAGCAAAGTCCGTTGTTGGAAGCGGCATGACGCTGATGATAATTTGCGGTATTTTCATCGCTTTGATTTCACAATTGTTTTTGCAGCAAATCCTCACTGCATTTGGCGGCCGCGCACAGACACTGGAATATGCGGTCGAATATACGCGTATTCTTGCGTTTGGGTTTCCGTGTGCGATTTTGCTTACCGGCGCAAGCCAGTTAATCCGTGCGGACGGAAGCCCTAAATATGCGATGTTTGCTACGTTATTGGGCGCTGTTTTGAATTGTATTCTTGACCCTGTTTTGATTTTTGGATTGGATATGGGAATGTCTGGCGCTGCGCTTGCAACAGTTATCGGACAGTTCATTTCGGCTGCTTTGATTCTTTTCTATTTTACCAGATTTCAAACATTTAAGCTGCACCCGAAAGATTTTGTCCCGCAGATACAAAGTGTTAACCGTATTTTTGCACTTGGAGTTGCCGCGGGTGCCAACCAGTTAGCGGTTACACTGGTACAGATTGTGATGAATAATACACTTGGGCATTACGGCGGGCTTTCCAGATACGGACGTGATATTCCGCTTGCCTGTGTCGGAATTATTACAAAGGTCAGTTCTGTTTTTAATTCTGTAATTTTTGGCGTTTCGCAGAGCACACAGCCAATTATGGGATATAATTTTGGTGCGCGAAATTATGCGCGTGTTAAGAATACATATAAGCGTGCCGCATGGATTGTAACAGGTATTTCCTGTGCGGCATTTTTGTGTTTTCAGATTTTTCCGCGTCAAATTATCAGTGTTTTTGGAAGCGGAGATAGACTGTATTACGAGTTTGCCTTGCGGTATTTCCATGTTTTCTTATTTTGCACCTTTATTGTAGGAGTTCAGATTTTGAGCGCGCAGTTTTTTCCGGCAATCGGGAAAGGCGGCATTGGTACGGTGGTGTCGTTAAGCCGGCAGGTATTTTTCCTGCTGCCTTGCGTAATTATATTTCCGTTGTTTTGGGGAATTGACGGTGTTTTGTGGGCAGGACCGATTTCCGACGGACTGTCCGGCGTTATGGCATTGTTCTTTGTCAGACAGGAAATGAAACGGTGGAATTAATAATAATTTTTTGTTCGTTCTTTTCCGGGTTGTGCTTTTCTTAGAAATTCGGCAGGCTTTGGACAGGTGTTTTGATGTATTTACTGCTTTTGGGAATAACGGTTTCCTGTGTGGTAAAGTTAGAAGAGAAGCCACTGTCTGATATCGGAAGCTTACGGTAGTGTGTATGGGATGAATTGCCGGAAAATTTAGCGGATTTTGTAAGCCGGAATATTGAAACAAAATAAAGGAAAAATATTAAGAAACGGTGATTATGCCGTTTCTTTTTTAAAATTATTCAAAGTGCTTGAAATCAGCTGCTCAATGAATTTTGCTGCATCTGCCGGAGTTTTTTTCAATCCGTCCGAAATCCACCGATTCAAAATTCCGCTGCTACCCTGTGCGGCATAAGTATAAATCCATTCCCTTTGTGTTTTAGACAATTTAGGATATTTTTTTGTATATAAGATTCAAATTCTCCATAACATATACGAAATATTTTGATAGGAAAGCTGATATCTCCATGATTAGAAAATAATGTTGCATAAAGAGAAACGTGCTCTTTCATCTTCTCTAATATCCTTACAAGCGTTTTGTTAATCCCATCGTGAATTGAAATTTCCATAGTTTCTCGTAATTTTTGTATTGCTTCATTTTCTTTTTTTCCATTAAATCATAAACGTCCGTATATTATTTATAAAAAGTTGTGCGATTAATTTCGAAAAGAGCGTATAGTTCTTTTATTGGAATCTTATTCAGGAGTTTTTCTTTCAAAAGAGAAATAAAATGGACTTGAATAATCATTTTCGTATATCTTCACGGTCATCTGTTCCCATAAAGTATTCCCCTTTCTGTCAATTTACAAATATTTGCAACGTATTAAACAGTTAAATCAATATCAATGACAGTGATTTGTCAAATCCGCTGGTTATAAATTTGAATGTCCTGGCTGGGTACGCGACGGTTCCGGCGTGGCCTATTAAAGTGCCTATACTCACAAACCCGCCTTCATGATTCTTTCAAAAATCGGCTGATTGGCACTTTGGACCGATATATTTATTTTTCAATTAATGCGATTATTGTAAAATTCAGGATTACAATATACTTGTATGTGTGATGAGATGCAGTCAGTTTATCACAAACTTAAAAGTAAATAATACTTGCTATGAAAAGAATTGCCAGTCTGAAAATCTGTCTGTTCTTTCGTTTGCAATTACTGTTCAAATTTTATGAATAAAAAATAAGTTTATTTCAGATAATAAAAAAGCAGTAACAAAAACATTGCAGTAAACATTTTAGGAGGGAAACTATCATGGCAAAAAACAGTGATATGAAAAACAAAGGAACCAATTCCTATCAAAACAGCACAAATGCAAATTCACAGAACGGCACAAATGCAAATTCGCAGAACAGCAGTAAAAACGCATACTCACAGAACAGCAGCAAAAACGCGTACTCACAGAACAGCAGCAAGAATGCAAATTCACAGAACAGCACGAATGCCAGCGGTTCTGACTGCCATAACTCTTATGAGAGATAACAGGCACTGAAAACAGAATACTGCATAATATAATGTAGGAACAGATTGTCGGAAACATTTCTGGTAATCTGTTCCTGCATTTTTAAAGAGGTGATTCTATGGAGTTTCAGACAATCAGTGTTCGGGAATTAAACGAGTACCGCAAATATCCCGATGCATGGGTGATTGACCTGCGCAGCAAAGAAGAGTTTGAGGAAGTCCATGTGGAAGGGGCAAGAAATATCCCCTATGAAAATCTGGAAATGTATCGAAAATATCTTCCCAAAAATAAATTATACATTCTTTACTGTGACAGAGG
This sequence comes from Lachnospiraceae bacterium, assembly GCA_009911185.1. Classification (GTDB taxonomy): domain Bacteria; phylum Bacillota; class Clostridia; order Lachnospirales; family Lachnospiraceae; genus Petralouisia. The sequence continues at coordinate 64,350 of QXWW01000013.1, read as the reverse complement.
GTCCAGCAGTCTGATGGCAGCCAGGGAATTGAGCAAAGAAGGTTATCGGACGGTAACAGTGGTGGGAGGGATTCAGGCAGTACTCCAAAATGTGCAAAAATATTGACGGCTGACAAGTGAGTTTTTCAAAATGTACAAAAATATTGACAGCCAGGAAGTGAAAAGATAATATAGAGTTATCATAATTTGTAATGGAGAAACTGAATGGAAACATATGAATTAATCGCTCCCTGCCATTTTGGATTAGAAGCGGTATTAAAGAAAGAAATATACGAACTTGGATATGAAATTACAAAGGTGGAAGATGGAAGAGTGACCTTTGAGGGAGATGCGGAGGCAGTCTGCCGCGCGAATATCTTCCTGCGCACAGCGGAGCGGGTTCTATTGAAAGCCGGACAATTCCATGCGGAAACATTTGAAGAATTGTTTCAGGGCATCAAAGGGATTTCCTGGGAAAAATATATTCCAGAAGATGGAAAGTTCTGGGTGGCAAAGGCATCTTCCATCAAGAGTAAATTGTTCAGCCCTTCGGATATCCAGTCGATTGCAAAGAAAGCAATGGTGGAGCGCATGAAACAGAAATATCATACCGAATGGTTTGCGGAGAGCGGAGCAGAGTATCCTCTGCGGTTGTTTTTGATGAAAGACGAGGTGACGGCGGCGATTGATACTTCCGGAGAATCTCTACATAAGAGAGGGTACCGTACCCTGACAAGCAAGGCTCCTATTACAGAAACCTTGGCAGCAGCATTAATTCTGTTAACGCCCTGGAAGCAGGACCGCATTCTGGTGGATCCTTTTTGCGGCAGTGGAACGTTTCCTATCGAGGCGGCAATGATTGCCGCCAATATTGCACCGGGCATGAACCGCAGTTTTACGGCAGAAAACTGGACAAATCTCATCAGCCGGCAGTTGTGGTATGAGACGGTGCAAGAGGCGCAGGAACTGGTAAATACGGATATTTCTGTGGATATTCAAGGGTATGATATTGACGGGGAAATTGTAAAAGCGGCAAGAGAGAATGCCAAACGTGCAGGCGTGTCGCAGCTTATTCATTTTCAGCAGCGTCCCCTGAATCAGTTGAGTCATCCTAAGAAATATGGGTTTGTCATCACCAATCCTCCATATGGGGAGCGTCTGGAGGAAAAAGAAGCGCTTTCCGGGTTGTATAAGGAAATTGGCGAAGCTTTTAAACGTCTGGATAGCTGGTCACTTTATTTGATAACCGGATATGAGGATGCAGAACGTTATATAGGAAAAAAAGCAGACAAGAACCGCAAGATATATAATGGGATGCTGAAAACATATTTTTATCAGTTTTTAGGTCCGAAGCCGCCGAAACGGAATCGCTAATTTGGAGGTTACATTTTCCGAAGTCTAAGACAAAGAAAGGAATTTTTGTGAGATATTCAAAGAGATATATTGCCATGGCAGTTGTACTTTTTCTGGCGTTAGCACTGAAATTTTCCAATACCGGCGGCAAAAGTGAGGAAGTTAGAGGCTTTCGGGGAGCAAGACTGGAGCAGGAGATCTGGAATCCGCTCATTGCTGAAACCGTCAACGCAAAGGACTTATCTGTGTTGGTGGATCACAGAGAGCTGACCAATAAGAAAGACGGTATCTATATGGATCAGAATCTCAATATTATGGTACCGTTTTCTTCACTGGGAGAGAGTTTTAATTGCGGAGCCCATTTGTATGATAAAGAGAAGCTGGTGTTGGAAAAACGTGCGGATGTAATTACATTTCAGTTGAATGAAGAAGAAGTGACAGTAAATGGAGAAAAGGAGGATATCCAGTCTCCAATGACCAGCAGGGAGGGTGAAATTTACGTCCCTTTAGGAACTGTTGCAGAAAAACTGAATTTTAATTATGAGTGGAATATTGAGAAAAATCAGGCGATTGCAGTAAATCAGGCAGAGGATGCAGGTATTTTGCCGCCAAAGTATGATCTGCGGGATAAACAGCGGGCATCCAGAGTAAAAAATCAGGGCTCTTATGGTACTTGCTGGGCGTTTGCAGCGTTGTCTGCTATGGAGTCTGTACTTTTGCCGGAGGAGGAGCGGGAATTTTCGCCGGATCATATGTCCCTTCGGAACAGCTTTCGGATTGAACAGGCAGATGGAGGAGAGTATACTATGGGGATGGCGTATCTGGCGGCATGGCAGGGGCCGGTACTTGAAAAGGACGACCCTTACGGAGACGGCAGGTCGCCGGAGAATCTGGCCGCAGTCAAGCATGTGCAGGAAATACAGCTTATTGACGGGAAAGATTTTGAAAAAGTTAAGGAGTCTGTTTTTAAATATGGCGGAGTGCAGACTGCGATCTATAGTGCGCTTAGCAGTCCACAGGTGTATTGCCCCTATTATAACCAGGAAAAATTTGCGTATTGTTATGCCGGGACAGAAAAACCCAATCATGAGATACTTATTATAGGATGGGATGATAATTATCCTAAGGAGAATTTCAATCTCGAAGTGGAAGGAAACGGGGCGTTTCTCTGTCAAAATAGCTGGGGGGAAGAATTTGGAGACAGCGGCGTTTTCTATGTCAGCTACTATGATGTAAATATTGGAAGCCATAACGTAGTTTATACAGGAGTGGAAGAAGCGGACAATTACGACTATATTTACCAGTCGGATTTGTGCGGCTGGGTAGGGCAGCTTGGATATAATAAGGACAGTGTATACGGGGCGAACGTCTATCAGGCGCAGTCCAGTGAGGCTTTACAGGCGGCGGGATTTTATGCCACCGGAAAAGATACGTCTTATGAACTTTTCGTTGTAAAAGATTTTAAAAACACGGATTCTTTGCAGGATCGAATCCCGGTGGCGAAAGGAAGCCTGACGAACGCCGGTTATTATACGATTAAGTTTGATAAGGAAATCCAGGTAGCATCCCAGGAGGAATATGCGGTTATTTTGCATATTACAACGCCAGGTTCTGTCCATCCGATGGCAATTGAGTATCAGGCGGATGAATTTACAGAAGACGTGGATTTGACAGATGGCAAAGGCTATATCAGCGCCAGAGGAAATAAATGGGACAGTACAGAAGAAGCGCAGAACTGCAATCTGTGCCTGAAGGTGTACAGCAATTCGCAATGATAAAAATCTTATAGATCAGGTGAAGCGGGAGAAACGTACAAAAAGAGGCGGTTAGAATATATGGAAGGGAAAATACTGAAATTTTCGTCATTGATTCTCATGGCAACACTGATAGTATCTGCGGTGGTACTTGGACAGTATTCCAGCATTCACAGGCGCGAGCTGAAACGTGAACAAATGTCGGGGCTGCAGATGCTTGCTTATAACACCCGTCAGGCTAAGAAGAAAGAAGATATCCGTTTAAGGCATCAGTTACGGGTAGAGCTGCCCGCGGGCATAGGCTTGCAAGAGGTGGAAATTGAGAATGATTACGTGAAGCAGAATATTGTCATCCGCATTCCGGATGTGGAAAAAGATTATTTTTCAGAGCATCCTTTGCTGGGACGGAGTAATCATATCAATGACCTGTATCTGGAAAATGGGAGGATAGAGCTTACCATGGATGCAGTCTATGAACCGCAGTGCAAAGTAGAAGATGGTTATCTGTATCTGGATTTTTTGAAACCACAGGAGATCTATGATAAAGTGGTTGTGATTGACGCAGGGCATGGCGGCGGTGCGCCGGGAGCCATTCGACAGGGGATCATGGAAAAGAATATCAATCTTGCGATTGTACAGGAGTTAAAAGCTTTGTTAGATGAAAATGACCAAAATATCGGCGTATATTATACCCGGACCGGGGATGTGAATCCTACCTTTGCGCAGCGGGCGCAGCTGGGAGGCAAGACAGGGGCGAATTTATTTATCAGTGTCCACAGTAATTCCACGGTTGAGGGGGAAATGTCACAGTATCATGGAACGGAAGTTATGTATGATGAACAGAAAAGCGAGGAAGGGTGCAGCAGCAAACGGCTGGCGCAAATCTGTTTAGAAGAGGCGACGGCCGCTATGGGGAGTAAGAGTAATGGCGTGACCTATGGCAACAGTATTTATATTATACGCAACAACGAAGTTCCGGCGGCTTTGATAGAGGTGGGGTTTATGACAAATCAGGAGGAGTTGGACAAGATGGCCTCTGCAGAATATCAAAAAAAAGCGGCCCGCGGCATTTATAATGCCATTCTCAGGGCATTGGAAGAAGGATACTAAAGGGAAAGGAAGATGGTTTCATGAGAAAAATTATATTTGCAACAGGGAACGAAGGCAAGATGAGGGAAATAAGAAGCATTTTGTCGGATGTGCAGGCAGAGATTCTCTCCATGAAAGAAGCTGGGATTACAGCAGATATTGTCGAGGATGGCAGGACATTTGAAGAAAATGCCATGATTAAGGCGAAACGAATTGCAGAAGAGGTTTCAAAAGAAGACGTGATAGTACTTGCGGATGACTCCGGCCTTGAGGTGGACTATTTAAATAAAGAGCCGGGAGTTTATTCTGCCAGATATCTGGGGGAGGATACTTCGTACGAGGTGAAAAACCAAAATATATTGGAACGGCTCAGGGGCGTTCCCAAACAACGGCGCACAGCGAGGTTTGTATGTGCGATTGCAGCAGTATTTGCCAATGGAGAGACTTGTGTCACCCGCGGGACAATTGAGGGGTATATCGGTTTTCAGCCGGCAGGGAAAAATGGTTTTGGATATGATCCAATTTTCTATGTGGATGAATATAATTGTTCTACGGCGGAGTTATCAGAAGATGTGAAGAACCAGTTAAGCCACCGTGGAAAAGCGCTGCGTGCCATGAAAGAGAAGCTGGATTGATACAGGAACAGAGGGATGGATGAAGGAAGAGTTATGAGAATATTAATTGTCAGTGATACGCATAAGAAACATAAAGCCCTGGAAGAAGTTATAAAAACTGCGGGGCATATTGATATGATGATACATCTTGGAGATTCGGAAGGGTGCGAGGAGTATATCGCAGGCATGGTGGATTGTCCACTGGAAATTGTCGGGGGAAATAATGATTTTTTCTCGGATTTGGAGCGTGAGAAGGAACTAAACATTGGAAAATACCGTGTGTTAATCACGCATGGCCATTATTATTATGTTTCCATGGGGGTGGAAGATATCCGCAAGGAGGCGGCGGGCCGCGGTATGGATATCGTTATGTTTGGTCATACGCACAGACCGCTGCTGGATGCCAGTAAAGGAGTAGTCGTTTTAAATCCGGGAAGCGTTTCTTATCCCAGACAGGAAGGGCATAAGCCTTCTTATGCTTTAATGGAAATTGATGAAAACGGGGAGGCACATTTCTCAATTCACTATTTGAGTAAAACAGAATAAAAATAATTTAAAAAAGCGCTTGCAATATGGGTGAACTTATGATAATATAAATTCGTTGCTGATGCAGTAACGTCAAACTCAAAGATTTTTCAGACAAGTTTATGGTATAAGGCTCCTTGGTCAAGCGGTTAAGACATCGCCCTTTCACGGCGGTAACACGGGTTCGATTCCCGTAGGAGTCATTGACATAGTTAATAATATGCCGATGTGGCTCAATTGGCAGAGCAGCTGATTTGTAATCAGCAGGTTATCGGTTCGAGTCCGATCATCGGCTTACGTTGATAAGTTCAACTTGGACCTTTAGCTCAGTTGGTTAGAGCAACCGGCTCATAACCGGTCGGTCCTGGGTTCGAGTCCCCGAAGGTCCATTTTATTAACTATGACTACATATATGGCCTAGTGGCTCAGTTGGTTAGAGCGCCGCCCTGTCACGGCGGAGGTCGAGGGTTCGAGTCCCTTCTGGGTCGTCTGTAGTGAGAGTTTACCGTGGGTGTGTATGTCGGTTCTGCGAATCGCCATTCCGCGCTAATGCTCGGATAAGAATATAAATACCGAGTTTTAGCCAAGCGAGCTTGTCACGATTTGGTTATTATATTCTTAACGCTCACTATAAGTAATACGTGGGATCTTAGCTCAGCTGGGAGAGCATCTGCCTTACAAGCAGAGGGTCACAGGTTCGAGCCCTGTAGGTCCCAGGATGCCGGCGTGGCGGAACTGGCAGACGCGCAGGACTTAAAATCCTGTGGTGGCGACATCGTACCGGTTCGATTCCGGTCGCCGGCATTATTTTTGAGAACTCCAATTTTTGCGGAAGCAGAAGTTGGAGTTTTTCTAAATGTTAGAAAAGAGTTTTTGGATTAAAGCGAGAAAATTTTTCTGCAGAAGAAAAAGAAAATGCACACGCGCACAAGAGCAATTATTTTGATGTTGGGTATGCAATCTGTATTCCTTTATTTACCACGGTACTTTAGTCTTGACACCTTATTTGTCAGACCTTATACTAAAATATAGTAAAATTAAAGTCGAAAAGTCAAAGACAGGCTGAAATATGTCAGATAAAAGAGGTGGAAAGATGGAACAGGACGCATTGCAGGGGGAAGATGTCTACCGTTTTATGGAAGCATCCCTGGAGATTATTTTAAAATTTGACAATCAGGGCAGGATTCTATATGGAAATGCACTGGCACAAGAAGATTTGGGATATGGAGAGAAGCTGACGCAGCTAAGCCTGGATATGCTGTTTCCCGGAGAACTGCATCGTGAAAATGATGATTTCCCGCTGGAGACCCTGAAGAAAATGAAAGAAGGGATGATGTACCGCAAGAACGGAACCTGTTTTCCTGTGCGCATGACCGCAGTGATAGACGAACAATGCCATTTTTTGTTTGCAATCAATGTCGCCAAGCGAATTGAGACGGAGCGTAAGCTTGTGCGTATGAAGGAGGAGATGGAAGAGACCATCAAGGTTCGAAATGAATTTGTAGCAAATGTGACCCATGAGCTTCGGACGCCGGTGAATGGAATCCGTGGGCATGTCACGAATCTTTTGGAGGCGGGAGTTTCGGGAGAAGTCAAAAGTACACTGGATATTATTATCCGTTGCTGTGAAAACATGTCTGCCATTATCAACAATATTCTGGATTTTTCTAAATTGGAAGCGGGAAAGTTTGTAATTGAGCAGAAAGAATTTAATTTTTATGAAATGGTAAATCATGCAGTTGAGACCAATATAACTGCAATTAATGCCAAAGGATTGCGGATTATGGTGAATATTGAAAAAAGTATCCCGGAGTATTTGGTGGGAGATCAGCTTCGATTGACACAGATTTTGAATAATTTGCTTTCCAATGCAGTAAAATTTACCAGTGTGGGTTATATCAATATAGAAGTGACGAAGACGGTACAGTTTGACGATGAGATTGAGCTGTTTTTTGTGGTTTCAGACACAGGTATTGGAATTTCACCGGAAGAGAAGGATAAACTGTTCAAGAGCTTTTCTCAGGTAGACGCTTCCATCACCAGGAAATACGGCGGGACCGGTCTCGGGTTGTCTATCACCAAGCAGTTGATTGAATTGATGCACGGCACGATACATCTGGACAGTGAAAAAGGAAAGGGAAGCAGTTTTTCATTTTCCGTCCGTCTGCATCTGTCACAGAACAGAGAAGAGGGAATCAAAACCGGCGAACGGTTTGAATTTATTAACCAGAAGCAGGATATGTCGCAATATGATGACCTGGAGAAGATTTTCCAATACGGAACCCCGGAGAACCAGCAGGAAATTGCAAGCAAGATGGAGAAACTGATCATATGCATGGAAGTGGAAGCATGGGATAAGGCGGAAGCCTTTGCACATAACATTAAGGAACTGGTGGAACAGGCGCCAAGAGAGGTTAAAAAATCAGCGTTCCGCATGGAAATGAATGTGAGAAAGGCAAATTATGAAAAGAGTTTGGAACAGTACAAAGATTTGAAGTCAGCCTTAATGGAGGACATCGGAGGAAAATAGAATGGAAAATGCTAGAGAATCTGGCAGTGGTGCGCAGATTGTAATTGTAGATGATGTGGATGCCAATCTGATGATTCTGGAAAATATGATAGAAGGAATCGGGTATACTCCAAGGTGCGCCTCCAGCGCGGCGGAGGCGGCGGCGCTGATAGCCGAGAGCCGTCCCCAGTTGATCCTTCTGGATGTTTTTATGCCGGAAATGGATGGTTATGAATTTTGCGAACGCTTGAAGGAAAGTCCGGTAACGCGGGATATACCGGTTATTTTCATTTCGGCGGCAGATTCAAGCGAGGATAAGGTACGTGGGTTTAAACTGGGGGCAGTGGATTATATCGGCAAGCCTTTTGAGGTGACGGAAGTAACCATGCGGGTCAGGAATCACCTTAAGATTTATGAGATGCAGCAGGAGCTGGAAATGAGCAATCGCAGGCTTCACAGTGTTATCAGTAGTCAGGCGAGGAGAATTGAGGATGAGCAGAAGAACATCTTGTATGCGCTTGCGGCACTGACGGAAGAACGGGATGCAGAGACCGATAACCATATGGAAAATGTGGCGCATAATTGCAGGATGCTGGCCCAGGGGCTTCAGTTTAGCCCGGAATTTGACGAAGAGATAACGGAGAGTTTTATTGATAACATCGAGGTGGCGTCCAGGCTTCATGATATTGGAAAAATTCAGGTGCCCAGCGATGCGCTTATGAAACCTATGACGTTTCGAATAGAAGATTTGCAAAACTCAAAGAACCATGCGCTGCAGGGGGCGCAGATTTTGGAGCGTGTATTCCAGAATACGCCTAAGAACAGCTTTCTGCCTATGGCAATTGAGATTGCCCGTTTCCACCATGCGCGCTGGGACGGCAGCGGTTATCCGCAGGGAGCGTCAGGCAAGGACATTCCTCTTTCTGCCAGAATTACTATGGTGGCAGATTTGTATGACACTCTGATTGGAGCAGGAGGAGAAGAAGGCTGCGATGAACAGAAGACGCTGGAAATTATAGAGGAGAAAAGCAATACCTTTTTTGACCCGGAAATCGTAAAGGTTTTTCTGAAGATAAAAAGGCAGCTTCGCCATAGCTGAGACAAGCGCGATAATTGACAACTTATGAGAAATATAGTATCATAATAAAGATGTGGCAAGTAATCGACAAAGGTTTTTGATAGGAGTAACAGGATGATTACGGAGCGTGAATTTCGCCGCGTTGTAGCATATGTAAAGAAAACAAGTGGTATTGATCTCAGTGAGAAACAGGTATTGATTAATGGAAGATTGGAGAATTATCTTCTGAGGAATGGTTACAGCGGCTATGATGAATATATGGAGAAAGTGGAGAAGAATCCCAATGGGGATGAGGCGCGGAATCTAATTAATGCCCTGACTACCAACCATACATACTTTATGAGAGAATTTGAACACCTGGAGTTTTTACAGAAAGAGATTCTTCCCGAACTGAAAGTGAAAGAGGCGGGCAGGAGAGATTTGAGAATATGGTCTGCAGCTTCTTCCACAGGAGAAGAGCCATACACCATAGCCATGGTTTTACAGGATTTTTTTGGGATGGAACAGCCGAAATGGGATACGAAAATACTTGCTACGGACATTTCAACGAAAGTTCTGCAGCATGCCAGTAAAGGAAAGTATTTGCAGGAGCAGATTGAACCGCTGCCGGAGAAATGGCGCAGAAAGTATTTTAAAAAAGTAAATGAAATGGAATACCAGGCAACGCAGGAACTAAGGAATGAAGTGATTTTCAGGCAGTTTAATCTGATGAATCCATTTCCTTTTAAAAGACCGTTTCATGTAGTTTTTTTGAGGAATGTGATGATATATTTTGATGATAATACAAAGAGGCAGCTTCTGCATAAAGTGTATGATTATCTGGAGCCGGGAGGCTATTTGTTTGTGGGAACCACAGAAGCGGTCGACCGCAAGGGGACCAATTATAAGTATGTGATGCCGTCAATATATCGGAAATAGAGATTTAGAAAAGAAAGCAGGAAAATGGAATGCGCAAAATTAAAGTATTGGTTGTAGATGATTCTGCAATGTTCCGCAGTCTGCTAGTACAGAGCCTGAGGGCAGATCCCCTTATAGAAGTGGTGGCGCAGGCTGGCGATGCCTATGCGGCGCGAGACGCTATCATAGAGTACCGACCGGATGTAATGACATTGGATGTGGAAATGCCAAAAATGGATGGGATTAAGTTTTTGAGAAAACTGATGCCCCAGTATCCGCTGCCGGTAGTGGTGATCAGTGCGTTGGACGCCAGAGTTTTTGACGCTATGGAAGCGGGTGCCGTGGATTTTGTGTGTAAACCAACTGGGGTAAATCCCGCGAAGATGGATGAATTTTTGCGGAAGGAGCTTGGTACGAAAATAAAAATTGCGTCCACGGTGAAAGTTGGCAAGCTAAAGCGTGCGGAAGCCAGTCCCGTTGCTGGTATGACGGGTATTAAGAAGGATATGGTGGTTGCCATAGGCGCTTCTACCGGCGGGACAGAAGCCATTTTTGACGTTGTGAGCCAGTTCCGTAAGGACATTCCGGGCGTGGTGGTGGTACAGCATATGCCGCCGGGATTTACGGAAATGTATGCGAACCGTTTGAATAACCAGTGCCAGGTAGCGGTTAAGGAAGCCGCCACAGGAGACAGAGTTTTGCCGGGGAGAGTTTTGATAGCGCCGGGAGATAAGCATTTGCGGCTGGTAAAAGTAAACGGGGTATACCAGGTGGAATGCAAGGCAGGGGAAAAGGTAAGCGGGCACTGCCCTTCTGTGGATGTATTGTTTTCTTCCGTTGCCAAGACAGCAAAGAAGGATGCAGTCGGGGTAATACTTACAGGAATGGGCGGAGACGGCGCAAAAGGGCTTTTAGAGATGCGCCAGGCAGGAGCTGTTACCATCGGACAAAATGAAGCCAGCTGCGTGGTATATGGAATGCCTAAAGTAGCCTTTGATATTGGAGCGGTCCAGCATCAGATGGAGCTTTCTAATATAGCAAATAAGATATACAGTGTATTAAAGACCAATTAGAAAGGAGACAGAATTTATGAAAATTTTATTGGCAGAAGACGATTTTGCAAGCCGCAAATTCATGTCAAACTATCTGGGGAAATATGGAGATTGTGATATTACCGTAGATGGAGAGGAAGCGGTTGATGCGTTTCTGATGGCATTGGAGGATGGAGAACCGTATGATTTAATTTGTCTTGATGTAATGATGCCAGTGCTGGACGGATATCAGGCTTTAAAGGCAATTCGTGACATTGAAAAAGAGCGCGGCATTCAGGGAAATGACGGGGTTAAAATCATCATGACCACGGCATTGAATGAAGAACGCAATGTAAAAAAGGCTTTTGAAATGGGATGTACGGTTTATTCTGGTAAGCCAATTGATTTGAAAAAATTTGAACTGATCCTGAAGAAGCTGGAACTGATAGACTGAGAAAAAGACTGCAATACACAGAAAGAAAGGGGGCGGGAAAATGGGAGAAGACTTTAACACAGATAGTATGCTGGATATGTTTCTTTATGAGAGCGAGCAGCTTTTAGAGACATTGGAAAATGTTGTATTGGAGAAGAAAGATGAGGATTGTTTCGATGAAGCGTCCATCAATGAAATATTCCGTGCGATGCATACCATCAAAGGCTCTTCGGGTATTATGATGTATGAAAATATCACGAAGGTATCCCATAAGCTGGAAGACGTATTTTATTACTTAAGAGAATCTCATCCAGAGAATGTTCCGCATTTAGAATTAGTAGATCATGTGCTGGAGGTATCGGATTTTATTAACGGAGAGTTAGATAAGATTCGTGAAGGCGAAACGCCGGATGGTGATGAGAGTAAAATTGTAGATGAAATTGATAAATTTTTGACCCGAATAAAAACCGGAATTGAGAAGAAAGGCGATGAGCTGCCGCCGGAAAATACATATGTAGAGCCGGAACAGTTCTATATTGCGCCTACAGGCAGCGAGAGCAGTAAGTATTATAAGGTGTCTATTTACTGGCGCGGCGATACGCAGATGTGCAATATCCGCGCTTATACGGCGGTATATTCTCTGAAGGAAATTGTCGAGGATATGCAGTATATTCCGGAAGATATTATTACAAACGAAGCAACCAGCGAGGTTATTTTGGCAGAGGGCTTCCATATGCTGGTGAAGTGCCAGGCAACCGAGGAAGAACTTATCAGTACAATCGGCGAGACCTCCGGTATGGATCATGTGGAGATTCATGACTGTACAAAACAGGAATTTGAAATGGGCTTCCATCATCAGGAGGAAGACAATATTGTCATAGAACTGGATGATAAGGACAAAGGCTCTGAAGAGAAGAAGGAAAAGAAAGAACCGACGCCCGGTGATTATGTTATCAAGAATAAAGAATCCGGAAAGAGTAAAAAGCTGGCTAAGAATCAGCCTAAGCAGCAGCCGAAACAGACCTATATCAGCGTAAACGTTGAAAAGCTGGATGCTCTTATGGACATGATCGGCGAGCTGGTGATTTCAGAAGCTGTGGTTCTTCAAAACCCGGATCTGAAAGTGCCGGGTCTGGATCTTACCAATTTTCAGAAAGCGGCGGGGCAGCTTTCCAAAATTACTACAGAACTGCAGGATGTGATTATGTCCATGCGTATGATGTCGCTGACCAATACGTTCCAGAAAATGAACCGTATCGTATTTGACGTTTCCAGAAAACTGGGCAAGGACATTGAACTGGAAGTGATTGGCGAGAATACAGAGGTGGATAAAAATATTATTGAACATATTTCAGATCCGCTGATGCATTTGATCCGTAATTCTGTGGATCACGGGATTGAATCGAAAGAAGACCGTATTGCGGCAGGAAAGAATCCCAAAGGAAAGATTACGCTGGAAGCCAAGAATGAAGGCGGAAAGGTGTATATTATCGTACGCGACGACGGGAAAGGCCTGAACAAACAGGCGTTGTATGAAAAGGCCAAGAATAATGGTCTTATCGGCAACCGGGCAATGTCAGAGTTTACGGAGAAAGAAATCTATCAGTTTATTACTTATGCAGGTTTTTCTACCAAAGAGCAGGTGACAGAGTATTCCGGCCGCGGCGTAGGAATGGATGTGGTTGTAAAAAATATACAATCAGTAGGCGGTAATCTGGAAATTGACAGCATGGAAGGCGCCGGAAGTGAGATGACGCTCAAGATTCCCCTGACGTTGGCGATTATCAATGGAATTGTCATGCAGGTTGGAAATTCTACCTTTGTGATTGAGACAAATGCCGTAAAGGAATTTGTGAGAATCCGCAGAGATATGCTTGTGAAAGAGCCGGATGGAGAGGAGTATATTATGCTCCGCAATGAATGCTATCCATTTATCCGTCTGAATCAGCGTTATCATCTGGAAGAATCCAAAACAGATATTGAAGATGGCATCGTGGTGGTATTAGAGCATGAGAGCAAATTTATCTGTGTGTTTATCGACGAGCTGATTGCGGAGCAGGAGATTGTGGTAAAACCCATTCCGTCCTATATCCGAAAAGTCCAGGGGTTATCCGGATGTACGCAGCTTGGAGATGGAAGCATTGCCCTGATTCTCGATATTGCTGGCCTGATTGCCGGAGAGGAGAGAAAGTAGGATATGTCGGAAGAATTGTTGGAAGAATTGGAAGACGAACAGGACGCTCAAAAAGGAATGTTTATGACCTTCCAGATGGGAGGGGAATGTTATGGCATCGCCATTACATTTGTACAGGAAATTGTAGGAATTCAACCAATCACTGCCGTTCCGGAGATAGAGGATTATATCAAAGGACTAATTAATATCCGTGGTAAGATTATTCCGGTGATTGATGTCAGAGTGAGATTTAAACAGGAACCTTTTGAGTATACAGACCGTACTTGCATCATAGTTATTAATGTGAAATCGACAATTGTAGGATTGATTGTGGATAAGATTGCAGGGGTTATTACCGTAAATGAAAGAGAAATTATTCTCCCGCCGTCTTTATCTCAGTCCGGGTCTGTAAGCAGCAAGTATGTATTTGGCCTGGCGAAAGTGGATGATGAAGTGAAATTACTTCTGGATCCGGAGAGACTGATTCAGGATGAGGATATGGCAGCGCTTGGAGAAGTTGCCTCCAGTACAGAAGTATCTGCAGAAGCTTAAAGAGAAGGAGAAGAAGAGGAAATGAAAAATGCAAAAATAAGAACACGGCTATTGATTTGTTTTGGAGTTACTATTTTGATGACTCTTGTGGTTGCATATGCTGGTATGGGTACTTTGAGTTCCACAAGAAAAGGCGCGCTTTCTGTTGAGTCGCTGCATTTAGCGGAGCTTGCAGTAGCAGCCATAACATTTGTTGCCATTGTAATTACCGGGGTTATGGCGTTTGGGATTCTAAAGGATATCCGTAATTCTATGGATATGCTGCGTAAGGCGGCGGCTCAGATTGCGGAGGGACGCACAGATGTAGTGCTGAAAAAACTCCGTAACGATGAATTTGGCGAATTAGTGGATGATTTCCAGAAAATTGTGGAAAATGTTAAGTATCAGGCAGAAATTGCAGGAAATATTACTGAGGGAAATCTTGACGTAGATGTAAAAGTCAATAATAGCGGTGACGTTTTAGGAAATGCGTTCCACAGCATCATCACAGAGAACAATCATATGCTTTCCGGCATCAGAGAATCTTCTATCCAGTTATCCATGGGTGCGGAACAGGTATCAGACGCCAGCCAGTCTCTGGCGCAGGGTTCCACACAGCAGGCAAGCGCGATTCAGCAGGTAACGGCTTCTATTACTGAAATTGCAGAGCGTACCAAACGCAATGCAGAAGAGGCTAACCAGGCGAACGCATCGGTACATAGCATGAAAGAGGAAGCTATGGAAAGCGATAGTCATATGAAGGAAATGATTGGAGCTATGATGGAAATCAACGAAGCTTCTGAAAATATTTCCAAGATTATTAAGGTAATTGACGATATTGCATTCCAGACCAATATTCTTGCATTAAACGCAGCCGTAGAGGCAGCAAGAGCAGGGGTTCACGGAAAAGGATTTGCAGTGGTGGCTGAGGAAGTGCGAAATCTGGCAGGAAAGAGCGCTTCTGCAGCCAGTGAGACGGCAGATATGATTGAGGATTCGATTAAGAAAGTAGAGCATGGTTCTAAACTTGCAGAACAGACAGCTTCTTCATTGACGGAGATTATTGGTGAGGTGGACAATATTGTAGCCTTGATTAATAATATTGCAGTGGCATCCAATGACCAGGCTACTGCAGTCAGCCAGATTGACCAGGCAATTACCCAGGTGTCTCAGGTTGTGCAGACAAACTCTGCAACCAGCGAGCAGTGTGCGGCAGCCAGCGAGGAGTTATCAAATCAGGCAATGTCCCTGCGTACGATGATTGGCCAGTACAAATTGAAGGTATCAGATAACTACAGTGTTGCGTCCCAGGAAATGATGAATGATCGCTCAGAAGAGAACGAGAAGATTATTTCCCTGGATGATGAATTTGGAAAATATTAAGAGCAGAATCTTAAGCGAGTATTTTATGATCCCAATAGAAGGACCATAAAATGCTCCTTTTCCTTGTCTTATAGGAAAGACCTTATTACGCGAAAGCGTGAAGGTATCTTCCTATAAGATAAAAATAATATGTGCACGGATGCAGCAAGTATGTTATTGCTGCGCAATAAGCATCCGGCGCGTCAAAGTGTGCAGCCCCCTTCCTCCAAAATTGGGGTAAGGGGGTTGATGTGGGCTTGCCCTCTTTGTTCTCTTATAGGAAAGAACTTGTCACGCTAAAGTGTGAAAGTATTTTTCCTATAAGAGAAATAACAATTATGCGCAGTTCGCGGAGAAGAAGTTGCTGCTTCGTAGCCCGCTCACGCGCGGAGAATGCGAAAAACGCATTCTTTTTCATCTTATAGCAAATACTTTGTTACGTTAATGTGAAGAAGTGTTTTCCTATAAGATAAAAAACATTTATGCACACTCGTGCAAAAGGAAATATGTCGCAAAGCGACTGCACTCGGCGCAGCAAACCGTCCAAGTCCCTCATGAATGAGGGATTTAGGGAGTTGATGCGGACTTGTCCGCTTTGTTCTATATAAAAATGCAGGTATGATTTGTCTGTAAATGGAGAAAAATAATGCTGTTATAACAGGCAGAAAGAAGAGATGGCAATATGCACAGATTAAGCAGGGTACAAACCATTGCTATTGGTTTTTTAATAATTATTGCGGCGGGCACGCTCTTACTAATGCTTCCTATTGCATCGAAAAACGGGGAAAGCGCGGGATTTTTGAATGCATTGTTTACGTCTACCAGCAGTACCTGTGTGACGGGACTGGTTGTGGTAGATACATACGGCAATTGGTCTCTGTTCGGGCAGGTGGTGATTCTTTTGCTTATTCAGATTGGCGGGTTGGGATTTATTACGATTGGAGTATTTTTTTCCATATTTATGAAACGCCGTATTGGGTTGAAGGAGCGGAATCTTATTCAGGAAAGTGTCAATGCCCTGCATATTGGCGGCGCTGTCCGGCTGGTTCGTAAAATTGTCTGTTATGCATTTGTTTTTGAAGGAGCCGGCGCATTACTGCTGATGATACGCTTTATTCCCCAGTTTGGCGTGGCGGAGGGAATTTGGTATGGCGTTTTCCATTCTATTTCTGCATTTTGCAATGCGGGTTTTGATCTGATGGGGCGCTTTGAACCGTATTGTTCCTTGAGCTTATATTGTGATGATTTGCTGATAAACCTGGTGATTATGGCATTGATTATAATCGGAGGAATCGGTTTTATTGTCTGGGATGATATTTCCGTTCATAAATGGAGGATTAAAAAATACCTGCTTCATACGAAGATTGTCCTTACTATGACGATAATACTAATCGTAGGGGGAACGATTTGCTTTTATTTATTTGAGCGGGAAAACCTTATGGCAATGGATGCGAAAGGACAGATACTGGCGTCTGTTTTTGGCGCGGTGACACCTCGTACGGCAGGATTTAATACGGTCGATACAGGGATTTATACAGAAGCGACGAGGATGCTGACCGTAATACTGATGTTTATTGGCGGAAGTCCAGGGTCAACGGCCGGGGGAATTAAAACGACCACGATGATGGTGATTATTCTGTATATCTGGTCCACGTTACGCAACAAGAGCGGATTGAATATTTTTGGCAGAAGAATGGATGAGGACTCTATTAAGAAGGCGGCAACCGTGTTTTTTATTAATTTGATGCTGGCCGCTTCCTGTACGCTGATTATGGCAGGAGTGGAGCCGTTTCCGTTGTCGGATATTTTTATGGAAGTTTTTTCGGCAATTGGAACAGTGGGAATTTCTACCGGCATTACAAGAGATGTTACCACGGCGTCTAAGTGTATGCTGATTTTTCTAATGTACTGCGGAAGAATCGGAAGTATGTCTTTCGCCCTGTTTTTTACCGAGAAAAAGCAAAATGCTCCGGTGAAGCTTCCTATAGAGCGAATAACAATCGGTTAGGAGAATTGTAAGAATGAAATCAATATTAGTCATTGGAATTGGAAGATTTGGAAAACATTTATGTACGGAGCTGGTCCAGAATGGAAATGATGTAATGGCAGTGGACGAGAAGGAAGAGAATCTGGAAGATATTCTCTCTTTGGTTACCAGCGCGAAGATTGCGGATTGTACCAGGGAAGAAGTACTGCGCAGTTTTGGCGTGCGGAATTTTGATATTTGTTTTGTGTGCATTGGGACAAACTTTCAGAGTAGTCTGGAAATTACCAGCCAGTTGAAAGAATTGGGGGCGTCCTATGTGATCAGCAAGGCAACCAGGGATATTCAGGCTAAGTTTCTGTTGCGGAACGGCGCAGACGAAGTGGTATATCCTGACCGTGATATTGCCAAACGGATTGCTATTAAAGTCAGCGCCAACCATGTATATGATTATCTGGAAATGGGGGATTACTCTATTTATGAGATTCAGCCCCTGGATGAATGGGTGGGAAAATCTATTCGGGAGATGAATTTCCGTGTGAAATATAACGCTAATATTTTAGGCATTAAAAAAGAAGGAGAGAGCACTCTTTTGCCGGATGCAGATCATGTTTTCAGTTCTCAGGAGCACTTAATGGTGATTGGACGCAGGGAAAATATCGAACGGATTGTGAAAAAGTTGTGATATGACAGAGACAAGGCAGAAGGGAATACAGGAGAAGGAAAGAGGGATTGATATGCCGCAGGGAAATCCAAGGCCAGGGGAAAAATATTTGCACTTTAAAGAGAAGCTATATCAGATTGTTACGGTTGCAGAACATTCAGAGACAGAGGAACTTCTTGTAGTTTATCAGGCGTTATACGGTGATTTTCGAACATATGCCAGGCCATTTTCTCTGTTTACCGGCAGAGTAGATAAGGAGAAGTATCCGGATGCTTTGCAGGAATACCGGTTTCAGCTTGTGGGACAGCAAGCAGAATCAGAAGCAATATTCTTAGAAAGGCCGGGCGCAGGAAAAGAAACGGCACAGGATAAGCTGATGGCATTTTTTGATGCGGAAACTATGGAGGAAAAGTACAAAATCCTGCTGGATATGCGGGATGAAATCGATGACCATATGATTAATAATATGGCAGTTGTTTTGGACATTGTTATTGAAGAAGGACCGCTGGAGCGGCGCTATGAAGAATTAAAAACCTGTGTCCGTACATTTCAAAAATATGAGTGCGGCAGGCTCAGGCAATAATAGGGAATTTAAGGAAAAGGAGGTTGCCCCTCCTTTTTTTCTGTGATAAAATAAACAGTAGAAAGAGACAGAATAGCTTAGAATAAATATATGATTTAGAAAGGGAGTTTGATATGTTGCTACTCATTCAAAATGGAACTGTAGTTAATCCAGGGGACAGGACGGAACTGAAAGCTGACGTACTGGTGGAGGACGGGAAAATTAAGAAAATTGCTCCCAAACAGAAAGTAAAGGCTGACCGCGTAATTGACGCTTCAGACTGTTATGTGATGCCAGGTTTTATTGATATGCATGTACATCTGCGGGATCCGGGAATGGAGCATAAGGAGACGGTGGAAACAGGCGCGAAGGCGGCCGCTCATGGTGGATTTACTACGATTGTGGCTATGCCTAATACCAAGCCTGTCGTAGATAATTCGGACGTAGTCAATTATGTTCATAACAAGGCGAAGGATATGAGACTTGTTCATATATTGCAGGCCGGGGCTGTTACCAGAGGACAGAGGGGAGAGGAACTGGCAGATATTGAAAGCATGGTAGAGGCGGGGATTCCAGGGCTCAGCGAGGATGGAAAGACGGTGATGAACGCCCAGCTTTACCGGGAGGCGATGACGCTTGCTGTGAAATATGATATTCCGGTTCTTTCCCATTGTGAGGATTCTAATATGGTGCAGAATGGCGTGGTAAATGCAGATGAAGTTATGGAGAAGATGCGGTTTCCGGGAATCAGTAATTCTGTGGAAGACGTGATTATTGCCAGGGATATTATGCTTGCCAAGGATACCAAAGCCGCCCTTCATTTGTGCCATTGTTCCACCAAAGACAGTGTGCGTCTGGTAGAACTGGCAAAACAGGAAGGTATCCGGGTGACGGCGGAAGTCTGTCCGCATCATTTTACACTGACCAGTGAGGATATTCCGGGAGATGACGCGAACTTTAAGATGAATCCTCCTCTGAGAACTAAAGAAGACGTAGAAGCTTTGAAACAGGGGTTGAAAGCAGATATTATGGATGTGATTGCCACAGATCATGCGCCTCATACAGCGATTGATAAAGGCGTTGGCATCAAGAAAGCGCCTTTTGGTATTGTGGGCCTGGAGACAGCAGCAGCCCTGACGATGACGGAGCTGGTAGATACGGGATATCTTACGATAATGCAGATGGCAGAGAAGATGAGTTACAATCCTGCCAGGATTCTGGGATTGGATAAAGGCGTAGTAGAAGAAGGGAAACCCGCAGATCTGGTGGTGTTTAATGCGGAGAAGCAATATGTGATTGATCCAGCAGATTTTTGGTCGAAAGGCAGGAACACGCCGTTTGCGGGGAAAAAGGTAAAAGGAATGGTGATGGCAACCATTGTCGACGGCAGAGTTATATATGAGAAATAGGCAGAAGAGAGGATAGAGCATGATTAACAAACTGGTAGAAAAAATTCAAAAAACACATGCCCCAATAGTCGTAGGACTGGACCCTATGATGGACTATATACCAGAGCATATCCAGAAAAAAGCGTTTGAGGAGCATGGAGAGACTTTGGAGGGGGCGGCGGAAGCAATCTGGCAGTTTAACAAGGAGATTGTAGACCATGTCAGTGATTTGATTCCAGCGGTAAAGCCTCAGATTGCCATGTATGAGCAGTTTGGAATCCCTGGGCTTATGGCATTTCAGAAGACCGTAGATTATTGCCGCAAAAAAGATTTGCTCGTCATCGGCGATATTAAACGCGGCGATATCGGTTCCACTTCTGCCGCTTATGCGGCGGCACATATAGGGACCGTAAAAGTAGGGAGTAAGGCATATCATCCGTTTGCAGAAGATTTTGTTACTGTGAATCCGTATCTGGGAACGGATGGGGTGAAACCTTTTGTGGATGTGTGCAGGGAGGAGAAGAAGGGCTTATTTATTCTTGTAAAGACTTCTAACCCGTCCAGCGGAGAATTTCAGGACAGAATGATTGACGGCAGGCCTTTGTATGAATGGGTTGGAGAGAAGGTGGCCCAGTGGGGAGCAGACTGTATGGGTACCAGTTACAGCTATATTGGCGCGGTTGTAGGGGCGACTTATCCGCAAATGGGAAAGGTACTGCGACAGATTATGCCTAAAAGCTTTATTTTGGTACCGGGTTATGGAGCGCAGGGGGGGAAAGGCGCGGATTTGGCGCATTTCTTTCATAAAGATGGTTTGGGTGCCATTGTAAATTCTTCAAGAGGTATCATTGCAGCATACAAGCAGGAAGAATATGCAAAGTTTGGCGCTGAGCATTTTGGAGAAGCGTCCAGGGCTGCTGTGGAAGCGATGAAAGCCGATATTAGTCAGGCGCTTCAGGCGGTAAAATAGGACGGACGGGTAGGAGAAGAAAAATGGCGGAAAAATATAAAGAACAGGCGGTAATTATCCGGCAGGAAGAAATTTCCTATGGGATATACAGTATGTGGCTGAAGACGGATTGTATTGCAGGATTGTCAAAACCTGGACAGTTTATATCCGTATATTGCCATGAGGGCAGCAGACTGCTGCCCCGGCCGATCAGTATTTGTGAAATAGACAGGGAAGACCGGTCTATTCGCATCGTATACCGGGTTGTGGGAAAAGGGACAGAAGAATTGTCTCAACTGCGTACCGGAAGAAGTGTTGATATTGTAGGACCGCTTGGAAACGGATTTCCTCTGAAAGAGAAGAAAGCCTTTATTATTGGGGGAGGTATCGGGATTCCTCCCATGCTTCAGCTTGCAAAGGAGCTGAATTGTGAGAAACAGTTGATACTGGGGTATCGGGATTCTCTGTTTTTGAAAGAGGAATTTAAAAAATCAGGCAGCCTTTATGTGGCGACAGAAGACGGAAGCTATGGAACAGAAGGGAATGTGCTGGATGCGATCCGGGAGAATGGACTGGATGCTGAGATCATCTATGCATGCGGTCCAATGCCTATGCTTCGTGCCGTGAAAGCGTATGCCGCAGAGAAACGGATAGAGTGCTGGATATCCTTAGAAGAGCGGATGGCGTGCGGAATCGGCGCCTGCCTCGGCTGCGTCTGTAAATCCAAAGAGAAGGACAGGCATACAAATGTAAACAATAAGAGAATTTGTAAAGAGGGTCCGGTATTTCGCGCAGAGGAGGTGGAATTCTGATGAACACAAAAGTAAATTTGGCGGGCCTGACCTTGAAAAATCCAGTGATGACTGCATCGGGAACCTTTGGTTCCGGGGTAGAATTTGCAGAGTTTGTAGATTTGAATAAGCTGGGTGCAGTGGTAACGAAGGGCGTTGCTAATGTGCCATGGGAGGGAAATCCCACTCCCAGGATTGCAGAGACTTATGGCGGTATGCTGAATGCGGTGGGACTTCAGAATCCGGGAATTGATGTGTTTGTAGAGCGGGATATTCCATTTTTAACGAAATATGACACAAGGATTATTGTAAATGTCTGCGGCAGAACAACAGAAGATTACTGTGAGGTAGTAAGGCGTCTTGCCAGTCAGCCTGTGGATATGCTGGAAATTAATATTTCCTGTCCCAATGTAGAAGAAGGGGGCATCGCCTTTGGACAGAATCCCAAATCTGTAGAGGCAATCACAAGAGAAGTAAAGAAATATGCAAAGCAGCCAGTGATTATGAAACTGAGTCCCAATGTGACCGATATTACAGAAATGGCAAAAGCAGCGGAAGCGGGAGGCGCTGATGCACTTTCTCTCATCAATACAATTACAGGAATGAAAATAGATATTGAGCGCAGATCATTTTCTCTTGCCAATAAAACAGGAGGTTTGTCTGGCCCGGCAATTCATCCTGTGGCAGTGCGAATGGTTTATCAGGCTGCACAGGCAGTACATATTCCAATTGTCGGTATGGGAGGGATAATGACAGCGGAGGATGCTATTGAAATGATTCTTGCGGGCGCTACGGCTGTCGCAGTAGGAACTGCCAACTTCCGCAATCCGGCTGTAACAATGGAAATTGCAGACGGTATCCGGGACTATATGGAACAGTATCATGTGAAGGATATTTATGAATTGATTGGTGCCGTGAAATAATCAGAAATACGCAGTGTATTTGCCAGAGCTATCATTAGAATTAACGCAGACGCCCATTTTTATGTATGACGGTATGATGACATACCAGTCCATATAAAAGTGGGTGTTTTCATATTGTCAGCTTACTTTGTGCGAGCCATGTTCTGTTATCCGTACTTTTCCCCAGGTTTCAAGGGCAGTTTCATAAGTTTCAGAAACTTTTGCATCTAATATTTTGATGGGTTCTATGATTTCTATTTGTCCGGCCTTCCGGGATGATATTTCAGATTCCAGATTATCCATGCGGGTTTCCAAGTTATCTGAACGAGATTCAATTCTATCCAGCCGTTAATGAATTGGCGGCAATTTTTGTTCAAGTTTCTGCTCCAGCATATCTGATATGGAAAGTAATAATTGATGATAGTCCATACGCATGTTGCTCCTTTCGTTTTGATTGGAGCTAAGTGTGGGCTGTTGCAGAATAGCTAAGTAATAAGCTACTCTGCACAGTCCTGTTTTTGTGCCTAAAACAGAAGAGGGTGCCGCAGAATCATCGTTTAGATGATTGGGTGGCACCCCCTTTTCAGGATTTTGTTACTTGACCTGTTTCTGGAACTTTATCCAGGACATCTAGTCCGAACATCTTACCAACAGTGCTTCCTATCTTTACATATGATTATAAGGAAAAGAATGAGAGGCATGAAGCCAGAGGAAAAAGTCTGTTTATCAATGCAGAATATATACAGGCAAGAGTTATTACCTGCCTAAAGAAAAATGACAGATTATGATAAATGCCTGTAAGTTATAATCATATCATTAACCAGTAAGTAGTCATCCTTGAATATAGGATGGCTTTTTTGTATAATGAAACCAAGAAGGCACATGATTATTTCCCCGCTGGAAAGGCGGGGATGAAAGGAAGGAGGAATGGAAAAAACGGATATTGCGAAATATACTATTAAAGACAGTGTTTTTACGAATTTGTTTCAGGATAAGAAATATCTGATACAGTTATATAGAGCACTTCATCCAGAAGATACGGAAACCACGGAAGATGAATTAAAGGATATTACGATTAAAAACATATTGGTGGATGCGTGCTATAATGACTTGGGTTTTATGGTAGGGGATAGAATCATGATTCTGACGGAGGCACAGACTACTTGGACGATGAATATTATCGTACGTGCATTGATGTATCTGGTGCAATCCTATCAGGAATATTTTGAGCGCAGGAATGATAACCTATACGGAAGTAAGAAAGTAAAGATGCCTAAACCGGAATTGTATGTTGTATTTACCGGAAAAAGAGTGGATAAGCCAGAATACATCTTCCTTTCGGAAGAGTTTTTCAATGGGGAAGAATGTGCCATTGATGTAAAGGTAAAAATGATATATGATGGGAAAGACAATGATATTATCAGCCAGTATGTCAACTTTACAAAGGTTTATGATGAACAGGTAAAATTATATGGGCGGACTAGGGAAGCCATTATCAATACAATCAATGTCTGTAAAGATAGGGATGTTCTGAAAGAGTATTTATCCAGCAGGGAAAAGGAGGTTGTGGATATGATGATGACATTGTTTGATGAGGAACAGGTAATGCGTGCTTATGTGGAAAGTGAGAAAGAAGAAGCAGCAGTGATTTCAGCGATTGAGATGTGCCAAGAAATAGGGTTGCCTATTTCAGAGACTGTTAAGAAGATTGCAGGAAAATATGGAATGGAATTAAATGATGCTGAGACATGGGTTCGGAAATATTGGAAATAAAAAAGATAGTAAATAATATCTTCTTTGGGGAACTATTATAGGATGTATGGATTAATAGAAAAAAGTGATGGTGTTGATTTTGGCAGACCCTTAAACTTTAATTTTTTAGAACAGGAAATGCGAGAATTTTTATGTAGTAAAATAGGGATATATGATATGGATAAATGGATTTTCGCTTATTATTAAAGATAGCTGGGGAGCTGAGGAATATAAAAGCGCATAGTTTTACAGCCTCCCTCTTACCATAATAAAGCTGGATTTTCAATATGTAAAGTGTCCCTATACTTTTTATATCTGGTGCTTATTTCTACCACAAACATCCGCTTCCAGATACGCTACAAACCGCTTCCAGCCATTTTTCAAATACTATATCCTTTATCAGCAATATTATTTCAAGCCTTAAATAAGCAGAATATGAGCTTAAAATCACGCAATAACCATACAATTAAGCCAATCAACACCTATAACCTTTATTATAAATCAATGTATATCTATTTACTGCACTAAAAAGTAGCCTACTTCGTCTATGATTTATGATTCTGTCAAGTTGGGGTGTAATCCCAAGTTTTCATCAATGTGAAGTATTCGTCTATATTCTTTTTGGTAAATAATGTACAATTTGTTTTGTCACATTACGTACAATCAAATTGCTATGCTTGATGTAATATGTCAAACTTTCAAAATTCAACATCATAGTGTCTTGCATCAAGTTTGTATTTTCCTGTATTCATTTGTACGCTTCTTGAGTAATCAACATATCTTTTTACCTCCGTTTTCTTTTATGCGTCAGAGTGTAGCCATTTCGTTTGGTTACATCCTAATTTTTACTTGTTTCAATATCTATGAGGTGTTTACAGATATATTTTATGGAGATGAAACATTTTTTATGATATTTTTTGTTTGTAATTTCTCAGTTATTATTTTTTAGAATCTTTTGCATCACTGTAGCAACAGTATTCCATGCAAGCTGTATTGATATTTAACGGTCAGAGAAATTTTTTGCATTTGGCCTGGTTGTAAAACAAATGCCTTTTTGATAAAAGAAAACGGAAAGCAGCATACCCACGGTCCAGCCCACAGGCCATGCGCACCAGATTCCGAGGTAGCCAGCCTGTGTTGCGAGTATTTGAGCCAAGGCTACTCTCAAGATTAAATCTGTAAAAGTCGATATCATAAAGTTCCGCATTTGTCCCGCCCCGCGCAGGATTCCGTCCGCAACTAATTTAATGGAGATAATAAAATAAAAGGGGGCTGCGATATAGAGAAACTGTATGCCGGATGTCAGCGCAAGCTCTGAGGGGGAATTGATAAAAAATGTCACCAACGCTCTTGCGGCGAAGAGATATAGCGCTACAATAGGAATGCACAGAAGCCAAACCATCTTTATGCCGGCGTGAAAGCCGGATTTCACTCTTGAAATTATGCCGGCGCCCATATTTTGGGCGGTATAATTAGACATGCCATTTCCCAGGGTAGTGAAAGAAGTAATCACCAGATTGTTGAGTTTTACAGCGGCAGAATATCCGGCAGTGACGCCTACGCCACAGTCATTGATTACACTTTGGATAACAATATTACCGATGGAAATAAAACCTTGCTGCAAAATGCTGGGGATGGCTATTACGGCGATTTTTTGCAAGGATTTGGCAGAAAAAACAGTTATATGTCCTTTGGTATGAATAGAGGATAATCTTTTTAGGACAACAAGCATCGCCAGCAAACAGCTTATGCCCTGACATAGGAAAGTCGCCCATGCCACGCCTGCAACGCCCATATGAAGTTTAGCTACAAAAAATATATCGACAAGAATATTTGATGTGGAAGAAACGGCAAGAAATAAAAATGGTGTTTTGGAATCTCCCAGTGCTGAAAAAATACCAGTTGCAATGTTGTAAAAAAACAAGAATGGAAGCCCCAGAATATAGATATTCAGATACAGTTCAGAATCCTGAAATATTTCTGAGGGGGTATGTATCGCGTTTAAGAGGATGTTACAGGAAAGTATACCACATATCATGAGAAGGACGCATAAAACTACGCTGGAAATCAAGGTGGTATAAATGGAGGTTTTCATTTCACAGTATTTTTTTGCTCCAAATAGCTGGGAAACAATCACAGAACAGCCAATGTTGCAGCCAAAAGCAAAGGCGATAAAAATCAATGTGATTTCATAGCTGTTGCCTACAGCTGCCAGCGCATGTTCTCCAATAAATTTTCCGGCTACCAGGCTGTCGGCAATGTTATATAATTGCTGAAAAATAATACTTCCAAACAGGGGGAGGCAGAACCTCCATAATACGGTTTCTGGTTTTCCTGTGGTTAAGTCCTGATTCATTTTGTTCCCCTTTCCGCATACAGTTGCTCTTTTCTTCTAAAAGTATTATACTCCTCTTAGAAAAATATGAAAAATATATATATGATATTTTAGATATATAAAATTTATATAATTGGAGTGGAAGTGATATGAATATTAATTATGAGTATTACCGGATTTTTTATTATGTGGCAGAGTATAAAAATTTAACTCAGGCAGCAAAAGTACTGCACAATAGCCAGCCCAATATTTCACGAACCATAAAACTTTTGGAGAACGAGATTGGCTGTAGTCTTTTGATACGTTCAAATCGGGGAATTTCCCTGACACCGGAGGGAAAGAAACTCTATTTTCATGTAAAAGAGGCTGTAAACCAGATTCAGCTTGCGGAAGAAGAACTTGCAGATTCTGCCAGCCTGAGAGCTGGATGCGTAACCATAGGGGTCAGCGAGACGGCGCTGCGTATGCTGGTGCTGCCTGTGCTGCAGAAGTTTAAACGTGATTATCCGGATATTCGGATTCGGATCTTGAATCATCTGACAAATCAGGCGGTGGAATCTGTGAAAAATGGAGAAGCCGATTTTGCAGTAGCGACAATGCCGTGTAAAATTGAAAAGCCCCTGGTTACTTATCCGCTCATTTATTTTCGCGATGTATTACTGGGAGGTCCGGCGTATTTCAGATTTCGGGGAAAAAAATGGAAACTTGAGGAACTCGTCTCATATCCTTTAATCTGCCTGGGTGAAGAAACCATTACTTATGAATTTTATGAGCAGTTTTATCATCGTCATGGACTGCTGTTTAAGCCAGAGCTGCAGGCGGCGACAACAGACCAGATTCTTCCGATGATTAAAAATGACCTTGGTATCGGTTATATTCCCGAAATATTTGCCAGAGCTGCACTGGACCAGGGAAATGTATGTTGTATTTCTCTGGAGGAAGAAATTCCGCAGAGACAGATATGTTTTGTAGAGAATCAACGGCATCCTTTGAATGTTGCGGCAAGAGAATTAAAAGTTCTTCTCACTTCTGAAAAATCACTCGCCGGTAAAAATTGATTGCCACGCATTTGCGAAGGTGTTAAAATGGTAAAAAGTGTCACACTTCTTATCGGATTCAAGCGTCAAAAGGTGGATTTTAAATGTTCTACCGGAAATTTGTACAATAATGTAAAATTGTTCTGGGTGTTTTCTGCCAGAAAAGTTCCAAGCGTTTTGCCCTGCTTACTGAAAAATGGATACAGCCGGTTTATATGCGCCCTTTCTGACTTGATATGAGCCCGCACCAAATCGGGCTTTGGGAAGACTGAAAATGGACGGACTGCTAAAAAATGTCCAATAGCGAAACTGGCCGTAATTCTTTTTATTCTTGTGCAAATAGCCAACATAAGTTTTTTGCCGCCTTTTGGCGTCTGAATGGTATAGTAAGATCTATTGGTCTTTATTTTAGAAAGGAAGGAAATTGTATGAAAAAATTTGTGTGTACTGTTTGCGGTTATATTTATGAGGGAGAACGCGCTCCCCTGGAGTGTCCGGTCTGTCATCAGCCAGGGGAGAAATTCAAAGAAGAATCCTCAGAGAGCGGGAAAGTCAGTACCCTGGATTTAGTTAGCGGGGATGCGAAAGAACAGGAAGATATTATGTCTATGGAATTAAGTTACGATAAGAATTTTTATCGCACGGATGCATCCTGTCGTTATATGGAAGAGATTCATCAGATGGCAGTGACGGGGAAAACCATCAGCGGGGCTATGGGAACAAAAATGGCAATGCCTTCCTGGGACGATATTCTGCTGTTGGGAGCACAGTTAAATCCCGCGCCCTTGGATGAGGACGCGCCGGTCAGTACGATGACGGTGATTGGGAAACATGCAAAAAAACCGATGATTCTCAAGAATCCTGTGTATATTTCCCATATGTCTTTTGGAGCCCTTTCCAGAGAGATTAAGGTAGCTTTGGCAAAAGGAGCGGCGATGGCAGAGACGGCGATGTGCAGCGGGGAAGGCGGGATTTTGCCGGAAGAGCGGGAGGCTTCCTATAAATACATATTTGAATATATTCCGAATAAATACAGCGTGACGGACGAAAACCTGCGCCATGCGGACGCCATCGAAATTAAAATTGGACAGGGGACGAAACCTGGTATGGGCGGGCATCTGCCGGGAGAGAAGGTGACGGCGGAAATTGCCAAACTGCGCGGGAAGAAACAAGGGGAAGACGTGCAGAGTCCCAGTAAATTTCCAGAATTAAATTCCAAAGAAGATCTCAAAGATATGGTAACGATGCTGCGAAAACGTTCCGACGGAAGACCTGTGGGCATTAAAATTGCGGCAGGACGGATTGAAAGAGATCTGGAATATTGTGTTTACGCGGAACCGGATTTTATTACCGTTGACGGCAGAGGCGGTGCGACAGGCTCTAGTCCTCTGTTCCTCCGGGAAGCCACTACCGTTCCCACGGTTTATGCGTTGTATCGCGCCAGAAAATATCTGGATGCCATGCATTCTGATATTTCCCTCGTAATTACCGGAGGGTTGCGCGTGTCCGCGGATGCGGCAAAAGCGCTTGCTATGGGAGCAGATGCAGTGGCAGTTGCAAGCGGGGCTTTGATTGCGGCGGCCTGCCAGCAGTACCGTATCTGCGGGTCTGGTCATTGTCCGGTAGGAATTGCCACCCAGGATCCGGAATTAAGAAAAAGATTACACGTGGAGCAGGCAGCCCAAAGGGTGGCAAATTACCTGAACGTAATCAGGGAAGAACTGAAGACATTTGCGCGGATTACGGGTCATGCCTGCGTGCATGATTTGAGCGTGGAGGATTTGGTGACGGTAAGCAGGGAGATTTCTAAATATACGAATATTCCCCATGCTTGAACAAGAGAGGATTTATAAGGGATCATATATGAATGAAACAGAAATTTTAAAGAAATACTTTGGCTATAATTCATTCCGTGATGGACAGAAGGATATTATTGACTCGGTTTTGTCTGGAAGAGATGCATTGGCGATTATGCCAACAGGCGCCGGTAAATCTATTTGTTATCAGGTTCCGGCGTTACTGCTTACGGGAATCACCATTGTGGTTTCACCGCTTATTTCTCTAATGCAGGATCAAGTCAAGGCTTTAAATGAGGCGGGGGTTCATGCGGCGTATATCAATTCTTCTCTGACAGAGATGCAGATATCCAAGGCGCTTGTCTTAGCGGAAAAGGGAGTCTATAAAATTATTTATGTGGCTCCTGAAAGACTGGAAAGTACAGGCTTTATGAGATTTGCCCGAAAAGGTATGATTTCTATGGTTACAGTTGATGAAGCACACTGTATTTCCCAGTGGGGGCAGGATTTCCGGCCCAGCTATTTAAAAATTGTTGATTTCATAGAGTCCCTGCCGGAAAAGCCGGTGGTCAGTGCGTTCACGGCGACAGCGACAAAGGAAGTAAAGAACGACATTGAATGTATGTTAAAGCTGGAACACCCCAGTATTGTCGTAACAGGATTTGACAGAAAAAACCTGTATTACAGCGTGGAACATATTGCCGGGAAAGAGAAGGACCGTTTTGTGGCGGATTATATCGGCCGGCATCCGAACGAGAGCGGAATTATATACTGCGCGACGAGAAAAAATGTGGATACCCTGTATGAAAAGCTGTTTAAGCAGGGAGTTTCTGTATCGAAATATCATGCCGGGCTGGAGAACGAAGCGCGTAAAAAGAACCAGGATGATTTTATTTATGACAGGGTACAGGTGATGGTGGCCACCAATGCATTTGGCATGGGAATTGATAAGTCGAATGTCAGGTTTGTCATTCACTATAATATGCCGCAGAGCATGGAAAATTATTATCAGGAGGCGGGGCGTGCAGGCCGTGACGGAGGGGCTTCCAAATGCATACTATTGTTTTCCGCGCAGGATGTAATGATTAACAAATTTCTTCTGGAAAAAAAGGAGTTTGAGGGTACTGATATTGCAGATGTAGAACTTGTAAAAGAAAGAGATATCCACAGACTGCGGGCTATGGAAGGGTATTGTAAGTCCACATGGTGCCTTCGAAACTATATATTGGGGTATTTTGGAGAGAGAACCTTTGCTCCCTGTGATAATTGCGGAAACTGCCACCGTGAATTTGCAGAAGACGATATGACAAGTGACGCCAAATGGGTGATCAATTGTCTTGCGGAAACCAAAGGCAGATTCGGGCAAAATATTGTAATAGGCACGCTGCTTGGCGCAAACCGCGCCAGACTGAAAGAGGCAGGAACTGTTTCCTATCGGTCGTATGGTGCGTTAGCGCATAGAAGTGAAAAAGAGATCCGCCTGCTAATGGATAAAATGTTGGAGGAGGGATATATCTTACGGACAGAAGGAGCGTACAGCGTCCTGAAAATAGGGGATATTACCAGACTGAAAGCGGAAACAGCCCGTATTCTGGTGAGAAAGTCCGCAGAGAAGGAAGAGCCTGCAGGAAGCCGGAAAACATATAAAAGAAATACCGATTCTCTTGCCAGCGCCGGATTTAAGCTGTTTGAAAAGCTCCGGCAGTTGCGGCTGGCCATTGCAAAAGAGGAAGCGATGCCGCCGTATATTATTTTCAGCGATAAGACCTTAATTGATATGTGTGAAAAGCTGCCTGAGAATAAGCAGCAAATGCTTGCCGTATCCGGTGTCGGCGAAAATAAATTCAATAAGTACGGCCAGAAGTTTCTGGAGGAAATCGCGGATTTTCGAGGAAAATATCCTCATGCCGTGATCTGTGTCAAAACAGAGGATGATACAGGCAGTATAGAGGAGTGATGCGGCAGCGGGGCATAAATGGAATAAGGCGTGTAAGGGATGAACCTTGCACGTCTTATTTTTTGGGGTGTATGTATAATATCCAGGCTTAATTTATACGAGGAAACTTTGAAATCATATTAGAAGAAATGGTGTTTTTAAGGAGGTTAATGATGGAGGAACAGAAGATTTATGGATATATGAGGGTTTCAACGAGGGAGCAGAATGAGGAACGGCAGCGGATTGCATTGCTTGAAATGGGAGTTCCCGGGGAACAGATTTATATGGATAAGCAGTCAGGCAAGAATTTTGAGCGCAGACAATATAAGAGGCTGTTGCAGAAATTAGACCGTAATTCCGTTTTAGTTGTAAAATCCATCGACAGGCTCGGCAGAAATTATACAGATTTGAATGAGCAGTGGCGTATCATCACAAAAGAGAAATGCGCGGATATTGTCGTAATTGATATGCCGCTTCTGGATACAAGGCAGGAAAAGAATCTGTTAGGAATATTTATCAGTGACATCGTACTGGCATTGTTAAGTTATGTTGCGGAAAACGAACGAGTCAATATCAAGCAAAGGCAGGCGGAGGGAATAGCGGTGGCAAAAGCGTGTAATCTGGCGGAAAGTACATTTTGGGGAAAAGCAAAGGCATTGGAAAAAAAGTAAGTTATTAATGTTTTCATAAAAACGGAAAAGTATAGGATTTAGCAATATAGAAAGATTCGGTATTTTTTGATTTTACAATATGTAGACTCATAGGAAATCCCTCCTAACCCTTATTATAACATACAATGACAAAAAAATAACATACATAAAAACGAAATAGTTGACACATAAAATGTAGGTAAATCAATTCCAGCGTGCACTTTTCTTATCATTCAACTGTAAAACTCTCGTGTACCCCACCCACTTGTCCTGTAAGTGCCATCCGGTAAAGGGGTTGACAGGCTCATTGCGTCTCCCGATAGAAAAATTGATTGTTGGATAGATTTCTGTATGCTATCATCTGCTTTATAGAGTGACCGTATTACAAGGTGGTAAGCCTCCCTGACTTGAAAGAGAAGGCAGGTGGTGCATATGAGTACATATGAAGTTATGAAAAGGCCATATTGAAAGTAATAACATTTGATGGTATACTAAAACCAAATATATCCATGCAATAACAATAAATGAGAGAAATGGTAAGTATAAAAGCGAGGAGAAAAACATGGAAAGCTACAAGAAAGAATTTATTGAATTTATGGTAGACTGCCAGGTATTGAAATTTGGCGAATTTGTATTGAAAAGCGGAAGGAAATCTCCCTTTTTTATGAACGCGGGAGCCTATGTAACAGGCGCGCAGCTTACGAAGCTGGGAGAATATTATGCGAAAGCGATTCACGAACATTACGGAGATGATTTCAACGTACTCTTTGGTCCGGCGTACAAGGGCATTCCGCTGAGCGTAGCTACAACTATGGAATACAGCAGGCTTTATGGCAAAGAGATCCGTTACTGTTCCAACCGTAAGGAGGTGAAGGATCATGGCGATACCGGCATTCTTCTGGGAAGCAAGGTGAAGGACGGCGATAAGGTGGTAATCATTGAAGATGTGACTACCTCTGGAAAATCCATGGAAGAGACGGTGCCGATTATCCGTGCCCAGGCGGATATTGAGATTAAAGGGCTGATGGTGTCTTTAAACCGCATGGAGCGTGGAAAAGGCGAGAAGAGCGCATTAGAGGAAATAAAGGAATTGTACGGGTTTGACGCTAATGCAATTGTGACGATGGCAGATGTGGTAGAATATTTGTATAATAGGCCATATAAAGGTAATATATATATTAATGATGAAATGAAAGCAGCAATTGACCGTTATTATGAACAGTATGGGGCGAAATAGGAGATCATTATGAACGAGAAGACGTATAAGACCATGACGGCAGCCGGCGCTGGAAACATAGCCATTGGCATCGTGATGCTGGTGACGGGTATTACATGCGGGGTACTTGCCATTATTATTGGTGCAAAAATGTTGAAAAGAAAATCAGATATTATTTTTTAAGGGTTGGAAAATTGAAAAAAGATTATAGAAAAATACTCCGGATATGCAGTAAGCTCATGTTCGGAGTCTATATTATTTGTCTGACGTATTTTCTGTTCTTTGCAGAAAGCACCGGACGCACCTTTGAGAGCAGAACCTACCATTATAACCTGGAATTGTTTAAGGAAATCGGACGTTTTATCAAATACCGCCATGTCCTTGGAACCAGGGCGGTATTATTGAATCTCGTTGGAAATATTGTGGCATTTTTTCCATTTGGATTTTTCCTGCCAATTTTACACAGGAAATGCAGATCTTTTTTTTATACGGTATTTTTCAGTTTCGAATTTAGTCTGGCAGTAGAAACAATTCAACTGGTTTCCAAGGTAGGAAGCTTCGATGTGGACGATCTGCTTTTAAATACCCTTGGAGGAGCTTTGGGATGTCTGATTTTTTTCTGGATGAACCGAATAAGGAGAACATATGAAAAGAAAGAAAAGGAACGTTTATAAGTTTGCGCAAAAAAAACATTCCAGGATGGGAAAAGTGTCGCTGTCGCTTGCCATTTTGTCTCTTCTGTCCGGGATTGGAATGATTGTGTTATCCATAGAGAGCAAAGGACAGGCAAGCGTATATGTAGGCAGCGGCGGCCTGCTGGCGCTGATTCTTACGGCAGTGTCCTTTCTTATGGGAATCTGCAGTTTAAAAGGGGAAGACTATAAATTGTTTTCCGTACTTGGAAGCGTCAGTTCAGGTTTGATGCTGGCAGCCTGGGTGTCAGTCTACGTGTTGGGATTTTATATTTAGCAGAAAATGAGGTTAGAGAATGTCATATCAGGAATTTTGGAAGCCGTACCGCGAGGAGACAGAAGAACGTTTTCCCCTGGTCGTGGAACGGCTCAAACAAATGGAAACAGAAGAAACAACAGCATATCCTTACCGGGCATATTTCAGACATGCGGCGGTTTTTTTGGGAAAACTCTGCGCTCTGGCGGAACAGATTTATAAGGGAGAGCTGGCATATAAAAGTCTGGAGGAACTGCAGAAGTTAAACAGAGAACTGTATGAAGAAATCCTGCCGCAGCATTATGCAGACAGCTATGGAAATCCTTCTTATACAGCGGCGCAGTTAGGGGAGGAATTAGGCAGGCTTCTGGGAATGCTCTATGCAGATATCCGTTCCCTGATTCCATATGCGTTTGAGGGAAGAACTTATGAATTAACCATCTTTGGGGAACTTTTGATAGAGATTTATAACTGCTTTGAGCAGGAAACAGAACCGCAGACAGAAGAAATCCGCCAGATTATTTATTGGTTTTATCATGATTATGGGGAGATATTTACGGAAATCAGCGTATTGTCACAGAGCAGCCCTGAGATGGATTTTTATGTGAGGATTATTATGGACAGCGATTTGTCCGACCTGCGCTACCTCTATCGTTATGGTTTTTATATTACAGAAAATGAGTGGAAAACCGCCGAATTTTTAAATCAAATGCCAGAGGAAGAGATTCAGGCGATGGCGGACACTTATACGGAAGGGTACCGGATTGGATTTGAAGTGACCGGCAAAGATTTATCGAAAAAGAAATATGTAGATCTGCGGTATCCGGCAGGATTTGAGCGGATGATGCGGGCGGCTGTGAAAAACTTTCAGAAGATGGGATTAGAACCTGTAGTGTCCAGAAACGGTGA
Source organism: Lachnospiraceae bacterium (assembly GCA_009911185.1). Lineage (GTDB taxonomy): Bacteria > Bacillota > Clostridia > Lachnospirales > Lachnospiraceae > Petralouisia. Next base: position 29,203 of record QXWW01000013.1, on the reverse strand, counting down.
AATCTCATTTTCCGGAAGGGGAAATGGAAGCCGCTCTGTGGAGAGTACTTCTCCCAACCGCCAGTACGAATACGACCACAAATCTGACCGGGCGGCATATTTGGACAAGGCTCTGGTAGAACGCAGGCTGGAGGTGCTGCGGACAGCTTATGAGAACCGCAGGGAGAGAGCATCGTGGTATGCAGGGCCTGCCGTGGTGGAAACCTTTGGACATGAGGGGTTTGAGCCTGAGAACTGTCCCTCTGCGTACCAGTTCCATGAAAAACAGCAGAAATTAAATGTTTATTGGGCAAACCAGTCCATGCAGATTACCAATACTTATATTAAGGGCGAAGAGCGCAGCTTCACCATTATTGCCTATCCGATTCCGGAAATAGGCCCGCAGTTTGAGGAAATTTTTGCGAAGACGGTAGAGGTCAATACACTCGACTACAAGCTGTACCAGCAAATGCAGCAGAAAATAATTGATATTCTGGATCAGGGAGAATTTGTGCATGTCACTGGAAAAGGGGGCAATACCACCGATTTAGTGATCGCATTGTATCCTCTGAAAAATCCTGCGAAAGAGACGATATTTGAGAATTGTGTCGCAGATGTGAATATTCCGGTGGGAGAAGTTTTTACTTCTCCGGAGCTGAAAGGGACCAACGGGCGTCTTCACGTGACAGAAGTCTATCTCAATGGTTTTAAGTATTTGGATTTGCAGATAGATTTTAAGGATGGCATGATAAGCAGCTATTCCTGTAAAAATTTTGACACAGAGGAAGAAAATCAGGCGTTTCTCAAAGAAAATCTCTTAAAGCATCATGATACGCTTCCTATGGGAGAATTTGCGATCGGAACCAATACCACAGCCTATAGGATGGGTCTCGATTATGGAATCCAAAGCAAGCTGCCGATTCTGATTGCGGAAAAGACAGGTCCTCATTTTGCAGTGGGAGATACCTGCTATAGCTGGGCGGAAGATACGCCTGTATTTAATCCCGACGGGAAAGAAATTGTGGCAAGGGAAAATGAGATTTCAAGACTGCGCAAAGAAGACAGCCAGAAAGCGTATTTTAATTGCCATACAGATATTACGATTCCCTATGACGAGTTGGATACGATTACCGTGCTGCGGCGTGACGGGAGCAGTGTGGATGTGATCCGGGACGGAAAATTTACGGTGCCGGGGACAGAGCCGTTAAATCAGCCTCTGCGATAAATAGAAAATGTCTTTGAATTTTGTCTGTAGTATGCTAAAATGTCAGCAGAAACATAAGAAAAGAAAAGGAGAGTTTACGATGGCAAAAGTAGGAATTGTTATGGGCAGCGACTCAGATATGCCAGTAATGGCAAAAGCGGCGGATATACTGGAGGAATTGGGCATTGAATATGAAATGACCATTATTTCTGCCCATAGAGAGCCGGATGTATTTTTTGAATATGCAAAATCAGCAGAGCAAAAAGGGTTTAAGGTAATTATCGCAGGAGCAGGAATGGCGGCGCACCTGCCAGGTATGTGTGCGGCAATTTTTCCGATGCCAGTAATTGGGATTCCTATGCATACCACCTCCCTGGGAGGAAGAGATTCTCTGTACTCTATCGTGCAGATGCCTTCTGGCATTCCCGTTGCCACGGTGGCAATCAATGGAGGAGCCAACGCGGCGCTTCTGGCAGCAAAAATCCTTGCCACAAGCGATGAGCAACTTCTTTTGAAGCTGAAAGATTATTCGACAAAATTAAAAGAGCAGGTGCAGGCAAAAGACGCAAAATTACAGGAAGTTGGATATAAGAATTATTAATCACTGTCTGTCATGATAGTTTCAGATAAAATTAGGAGGAATACAATGGATTACAAGAATGCAGGTGTTGATATTGAAGCAGGCTATCAATCGGTCGAGCTGATGAAAAAACATGTACAACAGACCATGAGGCCAGAGGTACTTACTAATCTGGGAGGCTTTTCCGGTGCATTTTCCATGGAAAAATTCAAAAACATGGAGAAGCCGACCCTGGTGTCTGGCACCGATGGTGTGGGAACGAAACTGAAACTTGCCTTCTTATTGGACAAGCACGATACCATCGGCATTGACTGTGTGGCGATGTGTGTCAATGATATTGCCTGTGCAGGTGGAGAACCGCTGTTTTTCCTGGATTATATCGCCTGCGGCAAGAATTATCCGGAGAAAATCGCAGAGATTGTAAGCGGCGTGGCAAAAGGGTGTATGCAGAGTAATGCCGCGCTGATCGGCGGAGAGACAGCGGAGATGCCGGGATTTTATCCGGAGGATGAGTATGATCTTGCCGGGTTTGCAGTAGGTGTGGTGGATGAGAAAGACATTATCACTGGCGCGGAATTGAAGGCAGGGGATGTGCTGATCGGAATGGCAAGTTCCGGCGTGCATTCCAATGGATTTTCTCTGGTGCGCAAGATCTTTCACATGGAGAAAGAGACCTTGAATACATATCATGAGGAACTGGGAAAGACGCTGGGCGAGGCTTTGCTGGCTCCAACGAAAATCTATGTAAATGCGCTGCGTGCGATTAAAGAGGCAGGAGTGCGTGTTTTGGCCTGCAGCCATATAACAGGCGGCGGTTTTTATGAAAATGTGCCCAGGATGCTGCCAGAGGGAAAACATGCAGTCATTGAGAAAAACAGTTATGAGATTCCTGCAATTTTCAAAATGATGGCAAAAGAAGGGCAAGTAGAAGAAAAAATGATGTACAATACCTATAACATGGGAATTGGCATGGTGCTGGGCATAGATTCGGCGGACGTGGATAAGACGATGGAAGCCATCCGGGCAGCAGGCGAGACTGCTTATGTCATCGGCAGGGTGGAAGACGGAGAAAAAGGAGTAACCTTATGTTAAAAATTGTAGTCTGCGTGTCTGGCGGGGGGACCAATTTGCAGGCGGTAATAGACGCTATTTCTAAGGGCAGCATTACCAATGCCAGGATTGAGGCAGTTATCAGTAATAATCCAGGAGCCTATGCGCTGCAGCGTGCAAAGGATCATGGGATTTCAGGAATCTGTATTTCTCCGAAGCAGTTTGAAAACCGCGAACGTTTTAATCAGGCATTTTTGGAGGAAGTCAATAAGTATCAGCCGGATTTAATCGTGCTTGCCGGATTTCTGGTGGTGATACCGGAGATCATGATACGGCAGTACCCAAATCGGATTATCAACATTCATCCCTCGCTGATTCCATCTTTCTGCGGAACTGGCTATTATGGCCTGAAGGTGCATGAAGGGGTTTTAAAGCGAGGCGTGAAAGTGACGGGCGCAACCGTTCATTTTGTAGATGAGGGCACGGACACAGGTCCGATTATTCTGCAGAAACCGGTGCTGGTAGAAGAGGGAGATACGCCGGAAATTCTGCAGAGACGCGTGATGGAACAGGCGGAATGGAACATCCTTCCCCAGGCAATTGATCTTATCGCCAATGGGAAAGTTAGCGTAGAGGATGGAAAAGCAGTGATTGCCAATGTCTGATAACAGTGGTCAGAAGAAAGGAAAGACAGAACATGAAAGTATTGATCGTAGGAAGCGGAGGACGTGAACACGCCATTGCCATGAGCGCGGCAAAAAGCCACAGAGTGGATAAAATTTATTGTGCGCCGGGAAATGCCGGAATCGGTCAGATTGCGGAATGTGTTCCTATTGGAGCCATGGAATTTGATAAGCTGGTTGCTTTCGCAAAGGAGAAGGAAATTGATTTTACGATAATCGGTATGGACGATCCGCTGGTGGGCGGCGTAGTGGACGCCTTTGAGGCAGAAGGGCTGAAAGTATTCGGGCCGCGGAAGAATGCCGCAATCCTGGAGGGAAGCAAGGCTTTTTCCAAGGATCTGATGAAAAAATATAAGATACCGACTGCGGGATATGAAACCTTTGACGATCCAAAAAAAGCGCTGGCTTACCTGGAACACGCCAAACTGCCGATTGTGCTGAAGGCAGACGGACTTGCACTGGGAAAAGGGGTGCTGATCTGCAATACCTTAGAAGAGGCGAAAGCCGGAGTTAAGGAGATTATGGAGGACAAGAAGTTTGGTTCAGCCGGAAATCATATGGTGGTGGAGGAATTTATGACGGGACGCGAAGTGTCCGTATTGTCTTTCGTGGATGGAAAGACCATCAAAATTATGTCTTCCGCACAGGATCACAAGCGCGCCAAAGACGGCGATCAGGGATTAAATACCGGAGGAATGGGAACTTTTTCCCCCAGCCCTTTCTATACGGCAGAAGTGGATGAATTTTGTAAGAAACATATTTATCAGGCAACGGTGGACGCCATGGCAGCGGAGGGCCGTCCCTTTGTGGGAATTATTTTCTTTGGGCTGATGCTGACAGAAGAAGGACCGAAGGTACTGGAATATAATGCCAGGTTTGGAGACCCGGAGGCGCAGGTAGTGCTGCCTCGCATGAAGAATGATATGATTGAGGTGATGGAGGCATGCGTGGCAGGAACACTGGATGAGATAGATCTGCAGTTTGAAGATAATGCAGCAGTCTGCGTGGTGCTTGCCTCCGACGGTTATCCCGTATCTTATGAAAAAGGCTATCCGATCAGGGGCATGGAGCGGTTTGAGTCAGAAGAGGGATATTACTGCTTCCATGCAGGAACAGCTTTCAGGGACGGCGAGATTGTCACAAACGGCGGGCGCGTTCTGGGTATTACGGCAAAGGGCGCCGACTTGAAAGAAGCGCGCGCCAATGCGTATAAAGCCACAGAATGGGTGGAATTTGGCAACAAATATATGCGTCATGATATTGGAAAAGCAATTGATGAAGCGTAAGAGAAAAATTTACAAATATAAGAGGAAATAGGAGTGAACAGTTGTGATAAAATATAATAATTTATTTGACAATCAGAATATGAAAATCATTGGTGAGAAAGGGAATGTCAAGGTGTTTGAATACCAGCGCGACCTTAGTGTAAGACAGGACAATGCGATCGGCGCGTATTACGCAGCAGAAATGAATGTCCGTAAACGCCAGGTATTAATTGAATTGAACGGGACGCCCTGGCTGCTTCAGGCAGGAGCCATGCAGTGGATGGCAGGGGATGTTACTATGGGTTCCGGCATCAAAGGCGTAGGTGATTTCTTTGGAAAAGCCATTGCCTCCAAAGTCACAAAAGAATCCACCGTGAAACCGGAGTACAATGGACATGGACTTCTGATGTTAGAGCCTACGTTTAAGCATATTATTCTTATAGATGTGGCAGAGTGGGGCAGCATTGTATTGGAAGACGGCTTATTCCTTGCCTGTGAGGGAAGCATCAAACAGAATGTTACTTCCCGCAGCAACCTGTCATCTGCAGCCCTGGGAGGCGAGGGATTGTTTAATCTGGCGCTGACCGGAAAGGGAATTGCCGTGCTCGAGAGCCCGGTGCCTTATGAAGAATTGATTGAGTTTGAACTTGAGGACGATGTGGTCAAGATTGACGGTAATATGGCGATTGCCTGGAGCAATTCTCTGAAATTTACAGTGGAGAAATCTTCTAAGAGCCTGCTTGGTTCTGCAGTGTCCGGAGAAGGGCTGGTAAATGTTTACCGCGGAACAGGAAAGATTTTGATGGCTCCTGTTTTGTAGTATTTACGATGTAAGGGATATGCTTTTTTTTCAGAATATGCATATCCTTTCAAGAAAGGTATCGATGGGGATGCGGAGTTTACGTTATCCTATTCAGAGAGTAAGAAGAAATTTACCGGAAAAGCAGAGCAGTATGGAATAGATCACGAATATGATATATGATACGTAATATCGTATTATTTCAGAAAGAAGGAGTGTAATCTTTTTTTCAGCTGGTAAGCAAAGAAAAGCCGCTGTAGCCCTGAGTATTGGGCAACAGCGGTTTTTGCGTGTAATAATTGATGCGCTCGTTTTGTCTTTAAAAAATATTTTATCAGTATAAAGTGTGGAAGTGACATTCTGATAGAAGAATATAATATGCGCGCTGCTACTCTCGTCCTTTACTTTTCTTTTGAATGTTTTTCATCTGGCTTTTGGTGATAAATTGGTAGTCGGTACGGAAACCGCAAATGTCATGAAGCGCATCTGTAATTTTATTACGTTTATACAAAGGAATAAACCCCTGTTCCCCTATTTTGGCAAAGTTGATGGCATTTAATGTCTCTAAAATCTCATCGCGGCTATACTTTCTGTCAAGTTTCGATTCAAGAACCCGATAAGAAAGAAGCGCGAGAAAGCAAGTAAGAAAATGCGCCCGGATTCGATTTTCATCTTTCAGAAAAAGTGGATTAACGGAAAAATCAGATTTCATGATTCGGAAAAATTCTGCCGTCTGCCAGCGTCTTTCGCTCACTTTTAAAATATTGCCTGCATGTTCCTTTAACAGATCGGTACAGACTACATAAAAACCGTCGTATTTCGCTTCTTCTGCAAGCTTTTTGGCGTCATAGTTATGAATGTTAAGTTCATGGCGGACAGTCTTCTGATAGAGAGCATATTTCGGGGAGTATGCGACGATAAAACGCTGCGTAAATTTTTGGTCTGTATCTGATTTATCTTTGTAGTAGACATTTTTGTCTGTGTCCGGAAGTTTTGCTATATCTACAGGCTTGTTATCGGAAACTCTTCTGAATCCATTTCTATCTAATGCCCATGCTTTATCTGTTGCCGGAAGTTTTTGCAGGGGTTTTGTCAGGATATAAGACCTGTCTGCTATGTGGTTAAAAATAGAGTGGTTTTGCGGTTCTTCATCGCCGCAGTAGATGAATTTCCGGTAGTTAAATTCGTCGCGCGTTTCGCTAATTGGAGGGGGAAGCGCGCCGTAGTTATCCGCATTTTCAAATAAAAGCGAGAAAGCCAGGGGCATTCCGTTTCCATCAAAGAACAGTCCCATCTGAATCATGGCGCCCGGGGCGTTATCTTCGTATGTTTCGCAAGTTTTACATGCCTCTGCCGTCCCTGTCTCAAAATAATAATGAGAACAGTCATAATAAACGGTTTTGTCGTTGTGTCTGCAGACATCACGGCTGTTTTCGCCCGCCTGTGACTGAATGAAACTGCATTCACTGCCCAGGATATCCAGCGCATGGGAAATATCATGGGAATTGCAGGAAATACTTTCCAGAAATCCAGAAGCAGTTTTCAGAGAGGAGCGTTTGCTGACAGGTTCTAAAAGTCTTGCATAGATCAGGGCGGAAAGGATGGCGTTAATATCATATTTGAGTCTGTATTTTGTTTTGAGATGCAAACAGGTTTTGTTTAAACGCAATCTGTAGTAAATAGATTGAAGAAACAGGTACCCACCTCTGAAAAACGGCTGTTTGCCATAATTAAGGAATCTGTCGGCGCGCAAGGTAATCTGTACAGTTTTATTTTTTTGTTCTTCTTTATATTTTAATGTTTCAAATTTTGCCTCTTCCTTCGCCCATGCCATAACGTCGTCGCGGGTCGGTCCGTGTTCAATTAACAGTTCTTTTAATGTTCCAAGCTTACGAATTACGGTAGAAGTACTTATTCCTTCGTCGTTGATATATCCTTTGGTGATATAAAATGATTCCGAGTTTTTTGATTTTGATGTCGTTACTCTCATAAATGGATGCCTCCTTATCCTCAGTATACAATAAATTGCTATATATTACAATATATTAAATGGAATTACTTAATTCCCAAAGCTCCGTTTTTTCAGGGTTTGCAAGAGTTTTATAGGAAAGTTTATGTGTTATGGAAGAGGGGAAAAATCGAAAAAAGCAAGTATATTAAATAAATTTTAATAGTAAACAGAAGGATATTGTATGTTTTTTAAATTTTTGATTGCCTATAATTAAAAATGTTATAGAACTGATACAAGAAAAGAGCTTCCATTGTCTGAGATTTATATAAAACAGACAAAAATTCGGAGTCTTTTCATGCGATTCATTCAAAGGAGGTGGTTGATGAAGCGTTCATGTGCTTGAGAAGAGGGGCAAAAACAGTTGTTTTGACAAAGGATTTAAAAGTGAGGAGAGGAGTTGGAAACAGTTGTTTTATCACAAAAACACAGAAAGGAAGGAATCAGTATGAGTAAAAACAAGACGATAGTGAAACGTGCGCTTGCGTTTGGATTGGCAATGATTCTTACCATCTGCGCGGCGGCTGCAAATCCGGTGGTCAGCGTGCAGGCAGCGGCAAAGAAGAAGGTTACATCGGTTAGTTTTTCCAAAGATACGATAGTCTTAAAAAAAGGCAAAACGTATAAGCTGAAAACGACGGTCAAGCCGAAAAACGCATCCAATAAGAGCGTTTCCTATAAATCAAGCAAAAAATCAGTAGCGCAGGTAAACGCTAACGGCAAGATTACAGCCAAGAAAGCGGGAATGACCAAGATAACTGCAAAGGCAAAAGACGGCAGCAAGAAAAGCGCTACATGCAAAGTATATGTTTATACGGCGAAGATAAAAAAGGCGACCGTAACTCCTGCAGCAAAGACTTTGCAGGTGGGCAAGACGGTAAAGTTGAAGACAAAAGTTACGTCACCGAAAAAAGGTACGGCAAATGTATTTACATGGAAAACCAGCAACAAAAAGGTAGCCGTGGTAAATGCCGACGGGAAAGTGACGGCCAAAGGAGCGGGAACCGCTACCATTACCGGAACGGCAATGGATGGAAGTAAGAAAAAGGTGACATGTAAAATTACGGTAGAAGCGTCATCGGTAACGCCGCAGCCGGAGCCAGTGCCTCCTGTTACAAGTGTACTTGTCACTTCTGTAAAACTTCCGGCGTCGCTGGAACTCAATGCAGGCAGCAGTTCTAAACTGAATGCGGAAGTGGAACCGGCAAATGCAAGCAACAAATCCTTAACCTGGACCAGCAGCGCTGCGGATGTAGCGGAAGTGGACGCTCAGGGAAATGTGACGGCCAAAAAACCAGGAACCGCAAATGTTACTGCAGCCGCACAGGACGGAAGCGGGAAATCTGCAGTCTGCGTTGTGACCGTAAAAGAAAAGAAGTCTGATTTGCCAGGAGAGCCGGCGGAAAAAGAAGTATTGGATAAATTATATGACACCAAAAATATTGTGCAGTTTGTAACGGCAGAATCGGACAGTGTCATAGAATTTAACGACGGATCAGCAATTTACGACATTTGGTGGAATTGGATTGACAGCTCCGGCGGACTGCAGACAGCGTTCCGTATCAGACCTGTTGCCGAGGGCAGCGATGAGTTCCGTATCCAGACGGCTATGAGGGCAAGAGACAAGAGAGGCCCGGAAGACAAGAGAGTCATGATGCCAAAAGACAATGGAGACAATCTGACTTTAGCAAATGTAGATGAGAAGGATGATTCTCAGATTTGGAGTCTGAGGAAATTAGAAAACGGCAATTACATAGTGGTAAATAAAGCGTCCCAAAAGGTAATTTCTCTTAAGACTGCCAGTACAGAAATGGGTACGGAAGTTTGCCTGAAAGCGTATGAAGCGGACGACGTATATATGCAGTGGCGGGTGCAGACGAGAGAAGAAGTTATTCCGGAAGTTGAGCCGAGTATACTGCTTGACAAAACCATGTTTAACGTAGGCGATACGGCCAAGATTGAAATTGGCGAGGTAGAAGCAGATGAAGTTACTGCTACCTATGCTTCTTCCGACGAGACGATTGCAACGGTGGATGAGAATGGTACGATTACTGCGGTTAAGAGCGGCAGCGCAACCATTACAATCATTGTCAAATTTGATGGAAAGACATTTACGTTCAATGAACAGATTATAGTTGCAGGCGAAGAATTGGGCGATCTGGCATGGCAGGTGGCGTCTCCGGACGGAAACATCAAAGGAATGTTTGTATTTGATGAGAAGAAAGGTTCCCTTTGCTATGCAGCGTACCATGGAGAAGATCTTGTAATTGAGCCGTCTCCGTTGGGGTTGGTTACCAACAAAGGCGATTTCAGAGAAGGTCTGACGTTTAAATCGGTCAGCGAGGTACAGGAGATCAATGATTCCTATCAGTTGATCGGTGCGAAAGTAAAAGATGTGACGGCAAACGCCAATGAGATTACAATGACGTTTGAAAAGGACGGCGTTTCTTATGGCGTAGTGGCCAGAGCGTATGATGATGGTATTGCATTCCGTTATAAGATTGAAGGAGAAGGCGAACTTTCTATCTCTGGAGAAAACACTGGCGTGAAGATACCGCTTGGTTCTGAGGTTACAGTAGCCGATTATGATGAAGCGAACGAGCGGATCCCGACCGGAACGCCCTTTGAGAATCTGATTGGAAATTACAGTCTGATGATGACATATCAGTTAAAAGATAAAGACGTCTATGCGTTGGTTTCCGAGGCAGATTTGCAGGGTTCCTATTGTGTTTCTATGCTGCAGGGGCATCCGTCAGGAATGATGGATATCCGTTTCTGCCCGAAACAGCAGGAAGTTGGAGACGTCGTAACAACCGCCCCATTTGAATCTCCGTGGAGATATATGGTAATCGGAAGCCTGAGCGATATTACCCTGAACACGATGGCTGAGAATTTGAACCCGCCGTGTAAGATAGAAGACACAAGCTGGGTGAAACCAGGAGCTATGGCCTGGACCTGGGTAAACGGCGATCCTTGCGACGACTTTGATACATACAAAGAATATATTGATCTGGCAGTAGAAATGGGATGGCAGTACCTGTTGCTGGATGAAGGCTGGTATGTACAGGAAAACCGTGTGTTTGTGAAATATTATGACTGGACGCAGGATCTGATTGATTATGCGGACGAGAAGGGCATTGGCCTGATTGTATGGGCACACAAAAAGAACCTGGAGACAGAAGAGGGTCAGAAGAAAATCAAAGAATGGGCGGATATGGGCTTTAAAGGCTTCAAGCCAGACTTCTTCGATTCCGGTGCGCAGGATGCTGTTCAGCTTGTAAACAAGCTTGTAGAACTGGCAGCAGAAAATAAAATGCTGATCGACCCGCATGGCGTTTATAAACCTACTGGAATCCGAAGAACCTATCCGAACGCGCTTACCCAGGAAGGTATTTCCGCATCGGAAGGCCGTATGGCGTATTCTTCTTATAACTGTACTTTGCCGTATACAAGACTGGCAATCGGACCGGCAGATTATGCGCCGCTGGCATCCTTCTCTAATGCAGAGCTTTATAATGTGGATGACAGATATCTGGAAGCATCTTTTGCAGGACTGGCAGCAGAAGCCGTTTTATTCGAAAGCGGTATGCAGTGTCTGGCAGATAAGCCGGCAAACTATGAGAAGAGCGCGGCAAAAGCATTTTATAAGAATATGCCTGCGGAATGGGATGAATCCGTTCTCGTTGACGGCAAGATTGGAAAATACGTAAATATGGCCCGCAGATCTGGTGAGAACTGGTATATGGGTATCATGTGCAATGATGAGTTTACGTACGGCGCAGAAAACTATACGCAGAAGCGCGATAAGACATTTACGCTGGATTTCCTGGAGGAAGGCAAGACATACACTGCTGAAATTTACAGTGACGGTGCAGAAAAGACAAAGATTGAAACACGTACCGAAGAAGTAAAGAAAGGCGATTCCATCACCGTTTCCTGTCTGCCGTACGGCGGCGCGGCAATTAAGCTTACGCCGCAAGTGCCTGTAAGTATCACAGTAGCACCCGTATTGAGAGTGGTAGCAGGAGAGTCCAAAGATCTGACACCAGAAATAAAACCGGAAGCGTCAGCGGCAGAAGCGCTTACATGGACCTGTGATAAAACGGAAATAGCAACCGTAGAAAACGGCAAAGTAACCGGAGTAAAAGCGGGAAGAGCTACCGTTACGGCCGCTATGAAGGATGGAACGAAGGCAAGCTGTAAAGTTATCGTGTCCGGCACTCCGGTAAAAGTGGAAAAAGTAACGCTGAACAAGACAAATGAAACAATTGCAGAGGGCGCAGTTCTCAATCTGGTGGCTACCCTGACCCCGGAGCATCCGACAGATAAAAATATCAAATGGTCTTCCAGTAATGAGGAAGTGGCCCGGGTAAATTCTTCCGGCGAGGTAACCGGATATGCGGCGGGAACAGCGACGATTACCGCCACGGCAGATGCAAAGACACTTACAGAGGGAGCGGCCAGCGCTTCCTGTACCGTAGAAGTAGTTGCAGCAGATCCAAGTACCTATGAAGTGGTTAAGAGTATCCATACGGCGGCATGGGATGGCTGCATTGACTGCAATGAAGTGACGCAGCTTTGGTGGAATTATATAGATATATATGAAGATTCCTCATTGAAGTATCGGTTTGTCTATGATGAGACGGACAAAGACGCATTCAGAGTTGAGTCTATCATTGAAGGCAACGGGGTCATGATGACAGAAAGCTCAGCAACAGAGGCGGGAACCGCAGTAGTATTTGGTAATCTGGATAAAGAAGATGAATCACAGCTCTGGAAAATCCAGGAGTTGGGCGATGGAAAATGTGCGCTTATAAATAAGAAGTCCGGACTGGCTCTGGCGTCAGAGGAAAAGAATGACAGTGGTGCAAGACTTTCCGTAAAAGAGCTTCAGCAGGATAATGTATATATGCAGTGGACAATTCAGTCACACCGCAAGATGCTGGTTGCAGAAGATATTGAAACCATATTGGCTAAGGCAATACTGAACGTGGGCGAGATGACGACAATTGCAACAAATCCTGCCCAGGAGGGGATCACATATACTTCCCTGGACGAGAGTATTGTAACGACCGACGACGGTAAGATTAAAGCTGTTGCAGAAGGCGTTGCAACGATTGAGACAAAACTCTCCTTTAACGGAGAAGAACGCGTTTTCTATGATCAGATTATGGTTGGAAACACTGCAAAAGAAGGTTCCGTATGGCAGGTGACATCACCGGACGGCAAGATCAAGGCCGTATTTGCATTGGATAAGAAGCGCGGTTCGCTGACGTATGCCGCATTCCAGGGAGATACCGTAGTGGTAGAGCCGTCTCCGATGGGACTGGTTACAAGCCTGGGCGACTTTACAGAAGGTCTTGTATTTGATAAACAGGATGCTGTAAAAGCAAAGAAAGAAACATATGAACTGAAAGGTGCGAAAGTAAAGAAAGTAGAAAAAACAGCAAACGAGACAACGCTTTGGTTCAAAAAAGGTGAAGTATCCTTTGGTATTGGAGTTCGCGTATATGATGATGGAGTTGCATTCCGCTATAAGATTAATGGAAGCGGTGCGCTGAACATTTCAGCAGAAAATACGGGCGTTAAGATTCCGGCAGATTCCGCCATTACACTTATGCCTTACGACAGAAGTAATGAAGGAATCCCTGAGTTGAAGGCATTTGAAGATCTCAAGGGAAGATACAGTATGCCAATGACCTATCAGGTAAATGACGATACGTATGTACTGGTTTCGGAAGCACAACTGGAAGATACCTACTGTGGAGCAGAGCTGGTCGGCCATACATCAGGAATGATGGATATCCGTTTCTGCGGTGAGCAGAAGGTAGATGTCATGACAGAGGCTCCCTTTGAGTCGCCCTGGAGATTTGCAGTGATTGGCACATTGAGCGATATTACTTTGAACACCATGGCAGAAAACCTGAATCCGGATCCGGAGTTTGACACTTCCTGGGTAGAAGCAGGCGCTATGGCCTGGACCTGGGTAAACGGCGATCCCTGCGACGATTTTGAAACCTACAAGAATTATATTGATCTGGCGGCAGAGATGGGCTGGAAATATCTGTTGATGGATGAAGGCTGGCAGCCGTATGACAGAACTAACATTTCTCCTGGAAGAAGCCATTATGAAGGTTTCTATTCCTGGACGGAGGATTTGTTAAAATATGCAGAAGAAAAAGGAATTGGACTTGTGATCTGGGTAGACAAGGCGGATTTGGACGATCCGGAAGAGCAGGCGAAGATCGCAGAATGGGCAGAGATGGGCTTCAAGGGAATTAAGCCGGACTTCTTTGAATCGGCTTCCCAGAGTTCCGTACATCTGATTAATACCCTGATTCAGCTGGCGGCAGACAACAAGATGGTTATCGACCTGCACGGCGTCTACAAACCTACCGGAATGAGGAGGACATATCCCAATGCCCTGACGCAGGAAGGAGTATCGGCATCTGAGGGCCGCATGAATAGCGCAGAGTATAACTGTACGATGCTGTTTAACAGAATTGCAGTAGGACCGGCAGACTATGCGCCAATGGCGTCCTTTGGAAATGTTGTGAATCCGATGTACAATAGCGCGACGCTGGCAGGCCTGACAGCAGAAGCCGTATTATTTGAGAGCGGTCTGCAGTGCCTGGCAGATAAACCGAAGGTTTACAGAGAGAGCAAGGCATATGATTTCTATAAGAACCTTCCGTCTGAATGGGATGAATCCCTGTTGCTGGGAGGAGACATCAGAGATTATGTGAATATGGCGCGCCGTTCAGGAGAGAACTGGTATGTAGGTATGATGTGCAATAATCAGAGAGATGTTGCGCTGAGCTTAGACTTCCTTGCGGATAACACGACATATACAGCGGCTATCTATAAAGACGGTCAGAACAAAGAAGATATTGCTGTGGAGACGCTGAAGGTGAAGAAAGGGGATACTATCAATATTTCCATGCTTCAGTACGGCGGTGCAGCAATCAAGATTACACCTGATAAGTAAAATTAAAAAATATTTGCTAATCAGATATTTTTCAGAAAAGGAGAGCCTTAGAGGTAATGTTCTAAGGCTCTTTTTCTCTTGCAGAAAAAACATTGACACATTAAAATGTAAAAGTACTACTCCGATGGTTAAAATATGTGTTTTGGAGACATCGTCAGTTCTTCTATTTTCACGCCGGAAAAATGCAGTTTGCGACATTTTTTCCCCGCTTGCGCCTATATCTGTTGTTTGCGACAAAGCAATTGAGGCGGACGCATTGCAATGTTAAGGTAAAGATATTCTAAGGAATAAAAAGGAGGAAAAGGGTATGCAGACAAAATGTAGGCGCAAAATTACGGCACTGGCGCTGGCGGTAGTAATGGCTTCGTCAGCAGCAGGAAGCATTGACGTTCCGAAGACGGCTTATGCAACGCAGACAGAAAAGGCGGCAAAAACGGCATTTCCGAGTCAGTACACGCAGAATCTGGTGCAGCCGATCGAGGACGACGCCGAAGTAAACAAGAAGGTCGAGGCTCTGATTAAGGAAATGACAGAAAATGAAAAGTGGTCGTTCCTTGGAGGAAGAGGCACTGGTCAGGAAGGAAACGCCGGAGATTTGCTTGGCGTGGCGCGGCTTGGCGTGCCAAGGATTAAAATGTATGACGGTCCGGCCGGGCTGCTTTTTACGGAAGAGACGACGAATCCCCCGCAGGAACAGCTTTTGGCAGCTACCTGGGATGAGACGATGGCAGAACTCTACGGCCAGGTCTACAGCCAGGAGAATCTTGCAATGGGAGGCACGATGATGCTCAGCGCACAGCTTGACATCCAAAGACATCCCTATTGGATGAGGACAAAAGACCAGATGGGTGAAGATCCTTATCTGCTGGCAAGCCTTGCGGATGATATGACGTCCGGGATGCAGTCGCAAGGCGGAATTGCGGTGCTGAAGCATTATGCAGTTGCATCGGATGACGGCGACCTGATATTTAAGTACAACCAGAACGTAGACGAGCAGACGCTTCATGAATTGTATCTGCCAGGATTTGAATCGGCAATCAAAGACGGGGGGGCATTGGGCGTTATGTCCGGTTATAACAGGACAAACGGGGTGCGTTCTTCCCAAAACACGTATCTTTTACAGGATGTACTGCGGGATATGTGGGGCTATAATTACTTTACGATTACAGACTGGGGCGGCAACCATACATTTACGTTAGATGACGGTACCGATATTGAAATGCCGAGTACAAGCTGTAACAGTAAAAAATATGCGGACCAGCTTGTAGTAAGCGACGATGAAGGGCTGGACAAATACACAAGGGCAGAAATGGACGCATTGATTGACGATGCGCTGCGCCATATTTTGAAAGCATATGGAAAAGCCGGTTATCTGACGCTGGTAGAGGTGGATGAAGCGACAGGCAAGGCAAAAGAAGGCACGGTGGCAGCCGGTGCGACGGTTATTGAGAATGTTAAGCGGGCAGACGGCACTACGGAAGATGTTACGGTCATTGATGTTGTGGCAGATAAAGCATCACTGAAAGAACTTCGCAGTGACAGTGATGCAAAAGTGCAGGAGGTGGCTGAATCCGGCGGCGTTCTTCTGAAAAATGAAGGCGGTACGCTTCCTTTGCAAAAAGACAAGAAAGTGGCGGTTGTCGGATTGAACGGAATGCATCTGATTTCAGGTACGGGCGGCGAGCGTTCATACGGTACCGTTTCCTCCATGACAAGCCCTTATGAAGCCCTTGTAGATCTTTTGGGTGAGGATAAGGTGACAGGAGCTGTCTATGACGATATGATCGGAACGATCATTCCCACGGAAAGTCTTTATACGACAAGTGACGGAAACACGCATGGGGCAATACGTACTTACGGAACGGGAAAGTCTGCGGAATCTGGAGACGTATATCAGGGACAGTTCCACAGCAACAGCGTTCCGGAACAGAAAATGGGAGACCATGAAATAGGAGAGATTGCAGGGACGGATGAAGTTATTGACTTTAATACAAAGACGAAGACCTATGTAAACGGAACCGGCGGAAATGCATTTAGTTACAAAGATAGACCGGCATATACCTGGATGACATACCTTGAACCGGAAGAAAGCGGAAGCTATACGCTTATTCTCCAGAGTATGGGAGCACAGGCGGCTATGACTGTTTATGATTCAGCGGACAAAGTGGTAACGAATCAAGATGGAACAATGAAAGAGAAACAGCTGGGCTCTGCTTCCGGCGCGACGGCAAATCAGGGAACCATGTGGTACAGCAGCACGATCCCCAGTGAGACAGGAGAAAACCTTTCTTCTGTAACGGTCAATCTTGAAGCAGGAAAACGGTATAAGATTGGAATTGCTTCTGCAAATACATTAGATGGGAAAGACATGCAGGTGGGGCTTGCATGGATTACACCGTCCCAGAGACAGCAAAATATAACGGATGCCATCAATGCGGCAAAAACTGCAGATACGACAGTCATCTTTGCATATGCCGGAACGAGCAGCCTTGCTAACACGAGAGAGGAAACGACACTGAAGCTTGATGCGGCGCAGCAGAAGATGATAAACGACGTGGCAAAAGCAGCTCATGACAATAATCACAAAGCAGTTGTAGTTTTAAATAATTCAGCGGCAATCGTCATGGAAGACTGGATAGACAATGTAGATGCAATCCTTGAGATGTATTATCCGGGACAGCGCGGCGGCGTGGCGACGGCAAACCTTCTGACAGGAGAAGTCAATCCAAGCGGCAAGCTGGCATTTACGATTCCCAAAAAAGATACGGACACATTTTTGACATATTCTGACGAAGCGTTTGATTCTTACAAAACAAAACGTGAGGAAGGATTCACGGATGAAGACGATGGACTGACATATGACAAAGGCCAGGGAGGTCCAGGAGGTCCGGGAGGTCCAGGTGGCCCAGGCGGTGGTCCAGGCAGCGATGATGAAGGCGGCGGAATGGGCGGATTCCCGGGAATGGGCTCCGGGGACATGAATGCCTCTTATGACATGAATTACAGCGAAGGTATTTTTACCGGGTATCGCTGGTATGACGAGAATGACGTTGAGCCGCAGTATGACTTTGGTTATGGACTTTCTTATACAACTTTTGAGTACAGCGATATGAAAGTGACAGAAAGCAGGAAAAACCAGGAAAGAGTTGGCTATGATGTGACATTTAATCTGAAAAATACAGGAAGCGTAACAGGAAGTGAAGTAGCGCAGATCTATCTTGGAAAAGCAACGGATCTTCCGGAAGGAATACAGAGTTCTAAATATCAGCTTGCAGGGTATCAGAAAGTAAAAAATATACAGCCGGGCGAGACAAGAAAAGTAACCATTCATGTATCAGAGCGTTCTCTTTCTTATTGGAATGCGAAGCAGGAAACCTTAAATATACGCAGCGATGGAACAAAAGATAAATGGACTGTGGCAGAACAGGAACGCGTGATTTATGTAGGGGCGGCTTCGGATGATTTGAAGATGAATCAGACGGTTACGGTTAAGGTGGATGACGCCCAGAAAACAGTGGACCAGGTAAATCAGGAGCTTGGAAAAGTGAAAGAACAGCTTGATCAGTTAAAAGATGCTTCTGAAAAAGAGCTGAATAAAGTAAAAGGCGAATTGCAGCAGACACTAAATAACATAAAGCAAGAGCTTGAGACGGCAAAAACACAGCTTAAAGATTCTGAGACTGGAAAAGCAAATTCTGAAGCAGCGTTAAAGCAGGCGCAGGACGAACTGAAAAAGGTGAAAGAGGATTATGAGAAGTTAAAAAATTCACAGCAAACTGCGACATTGAAAAAGGTAACGCAGAATAAGCCGAAGAGTAAGGCGAAAAAGCAGCTTCAGGTTTCTTGGAAGACGCAGAGCGGCGTGTCCGGCTATGAGATTCAGTATTCTTTGAAGAAAAATATGAAAAATGCTGAGACGAAGACGGTTAAGGGAAATAAAAATAAGCTTATTTTGAAAAAGTTAAAAAGCAAGAAGAAATATTTTGTGCGGGTACGCGCATATAAGAAGGTGGGAGATATGACAATTTACGGGGCTTACAGCAGTGTGGGCAGCGTAAAGGTTCGATAGAATTTTCTTTTCCGGGACGTATCAGCAGGGTATGATTTTGGAATCAGACGATACGCTGCTTTACAGGTAAAATTTATAATGAAATAGTTAATTGGAGCGCTTTGCTAAAATTTGCAAATCGCTTCAATTATTTTTCTCTTATAAGCTTCAGGTTTCAAAAGGTGGATTTGAATATTATATCGGTAATTTATACAATCATGTAGGAAAGTTGTTCCAGGCGTTTCTAGTACAGCGAATATTAGGAAAATATTAAGATTTAAAAAGGAAATAAGTGAGGATTTCAAAGCCTGGATTTGCTATACTAAAAATAGATATTTCATCAGAAAAATAAAACAGTTGATTGCGAAACAAAATCATTTGGACGATTTGAGGGTTTTGCAATTATCTGAGAATGTCAGAATCCAGGAAGGAGAAAATCTGTAATGGAGAAAATATTAGTGGTAGATGATGAAAAAGAGATAGCCGATCTGGTGGCATTTTATCTGGAAAGCGAGAACTTTGACGTAGTGGCCTGCTATTCTGCAAAAGATGCACAAGAGCAAATAGAACATGTTGAGTTTGACCTGGCGATTTTGGATGTGATGATTCCGGGGGTCAGCGGGCTTGAATTGTGCAAGGAGATCCGCAAAAGACATAATTATCCGGTTATTATGTTGACGGCAAAAGATGAGGAAATTGATAAGATTCGTGGATTGATGCTTGGGGCGGACGATTATATGACAAAGCCGTTCCGTCCACTGGAGCTGGTGGCACGGGTGAAAGCCCAGATCCGCCGCTATAAGCGGTATAACCAGAACCCGGCAGAGGAGGAAGATTCATCTTTGTTAGTGCACGGAGGACTTGTTATCAATGTTAAGACGCACGAGTGCAGGCTGGACGAGAAACCTTTGGTTCTGACTCCTACGGAGTTTTCTATTTTAAAAATTCTCTGCCAGCGCAAAGGAGAAGTAGTAAGCTCAGAAGAACTGTTCCATGAAATATGGCAGGATGAGTACTATAGTAAGAGCAACAATACGATTACGGTGCATATTCGCCATCTCAGGGAAAAAATGAACGATTCTGTGGAGAAGCCCAAATATATTAAGACAATATGGGGAGTAGGTTACAAAATTGAAAACTGACGTAAGACACAGCCTTGATACGGTAAAATTGAATACAGGCAAAAAGAAGAAATCAGGCTATGCAAAGCTGAAACTCAAGGTTTTTTTCCAGACTATGGGCATGATTGTACTTGCTTTTTGTATTATTTTTACTTTGTACCGCCGTTTCTGGTTTGGACGGGTGGGAGACTGGATCGTAGCGTTTTTGCAGAATGTATTCCATCTGGACTATATGGATGCCAGAAACATTTATCAGTATGGAATGCGGGAAAATCTGACCTTAATTATTTTCCTTGCGGTTATGTTCTGCTTTTTACTATTGTTCTGGTTTTCCCTGTCCTGGTTCACCCGCTATTTTAATGAAATTGACGCGGGACTTGATAAGCTGGTTTCCGGAGAAAATAAAGAAATTTCTTTATCTGCGGAAATGGCGCCTATGGAGCAAAAATTAAATGTGCTGCGTCAGACTCTGGAACGGCGTGAGCTTGAGGCCAGGCTTGCGGAAGAACGCAAAAATAATCTGGTGATGTATCTCGCTCATGATATCCGCACGCCTCTTACCTCGGTCATTGGCTATTTGAGTCTGTTGGAGGAAGCGCCGGACATGCCTGCTGAGCAGAAGGCAAAATATGTGCATATTACACTGGAAAAAGCGAACCGTTTGGAACAGCTTATAAATGAATTTTTTGAAATTACCAGATATAACATTCAGCAGATTGTCCTGGAAAAAGAGAAAATTGACTTGTATTATATGTTGTTGCAGATGGTAGAAGAATTTTATCCGCTTCTGACTCAGAAAGGAAACCAGGCGGTACTTCACAGTGATGAAAATGTTTTCGTGTACGGCGACCCGGTAAAGCTGGCGAGAGTGTTTAACAATATTTTGAAAAATGCCGTTGCCTACAGTTACAGTGATACGAAAATTCATATTTATGTAGAGGAGCTTCTGGCAGGCGGGATTAGAATTAAATTCCTGAATCGGGGGAAGACGATTCCTCAGGAGAAGCTGGTTTCTGTGTTTGATAAATTTTATCGTATGGATGAGGCAAGAACTTCCGATACCGGAGGCGCAGGTCTGGGGCTTGCCATTGCAAAAGAAATCGTGACTTTACACGGGGGAAAGATATATGCAGAAAGTGAGAAAGAGTGCATTGTTTTTGTGGTGGAACTGCCGAAAGAGTAAAAATATTTCTGTGCGGCGGAAAATTTGGGAAAAATCGATAGATTAAGCAGTCAAAAGCAGCAATGAGAAATCTTTGCTGCTTTTTCACATGTATAGAAAGCAGCAGTTTTTGGTTTTATAGCGGGTGTTTAAAAATTTTGGGTATTGACTCTCCCGCAGCGTGACGGTTTAGGATAGGATGGAAAGGAGGAAGTAATGAAGACGGTAAAAGAAGTGTCGGAATTAGCCAGGATAAGCATAAGAACCCTTAGATATTATGATGAGATAGGTCTGTTAAAGCCGACGCAATTAACAGAAACAGGGTACCGCTTATACGACAGTAAGGCATTAGAAAGGTTACAGGAAATCATGTTCTTTAAAGAATTAGAGATTCCATTGGAAGATATCAAGAAGATAATGGATAATCCTGATTACGATAGAGAACAGGCTTTATTAACTCAGAAAGATTTGCTGGAGAAAAAGCGCAATCGGCTGAATGGGATTATTGAGTTAATATCAGATGTGATGGAAGGAGTCAATACTATGAGCTTTGAAGCGTTTACCAATGGAGATATACAGAAAATGATAGATCATATGTTGCAATGCATGTCCAAAGAGAACATTGATAAACAGGTGAAAAAATACGGAAGTATGGAAAAGTACAGGGAACAATTGTCTGGCGGCTTTACAAACGAGCAGGCGGTTGCGGATTTGTTCAGATGGTATGGCAGCAAGGAAAAGATCATGGAAGCAGTGATGCAGTCGACCGGGAACCATGTGGAAATAAAACGGGAACAGGATGAAAATGTAAAAATATATCGTCAGTTTATGACTGCGAAGGAGACAAATAATTTGGAGATGGCACGCTCTGCGGTAGAAATGCTTGCCGAGAACTACAAGAAAATGTTTGCTCTTGATAATGCAAGAAATATTTTGCTTGACTTAGCAGACGAGTATCTGCAGCATTCAAAACTTGCAGAAATAATGGATAGTCAATTTGGAGAAGGATGTTCCGCATATGCAGCATATGCCATCCGAAAATATTACGGCGTTTAAAGCTCCATTACGAAGGAACGGCAGGAGACAGACACCTGTTAGTCTTATATAAAATAATTGTCAGCGCGTTTTGTTTCGTAAGATTTCTCTTTGTATTGTAAGTAATCATGAAAGTAATAAGCAGAAAATTAAAATTACTTAGGATTATCTTAGGAAAGAAGCAACAGAATATTAAACTATGCAGACCATCTGTTTCGTACAATTAATACGTTGCAGATGGTTTTTTCTGTAGAAAGATTACGCGATCATAACACTAAATCAGAAATTTGTGAAAAGGTGAGAACCGCGATTATGACAATTTTGTCATGGAAAAGTCACTCGGCTGTCATTTGCGGCAGGTATAGTAAACATTACAAAAATTTTTACGTCGCTGACAAGCGTGAAAAGCATTATAAAAGGAGACGGAAAGTTATGAGAAGAAAAAAAATAGCGATTTTATTCGGGGGGTGTTCCAGTGAATATGAGGTGTCTTTGCAGTCAGCCTATGCGGTGGCGACCCATATGGATGTACAAAACTATGAGATTATTTTAATCGGCATAGATAAAACAGGCGCCTGGTATCTGTATCAGGGAGATTATGCAGATATCCCCAGTGATAACTGGAAACAGAAAGCAGTCTGTATCCCGGCAGCAGTTTCACCGGATAAGAATCTTCATGGTATTTTGCTGCTGCGGGAAACAGGTGTGGAAGTATTATCTTTGGATGGAGCATTGCCGGTTTTGCATGGCAAGAACGGTGAGGATGGAACGGTGCAGGGAGCGCTGGAGCTGGCGGGGATTCCTGTGATTGGCTGCAATACGATGAGTTCTGCTGTCTGCATGGATAAGGAGACGGCGCATCGTCTGGCAAAAGAATGCGGTGTCAAGGTTCCGGCTTCCTATACGATTGCGAAAGCAGAGATGAGAAATGAAGAGCAGATTATGGATTATGGGAAAGCGCTGGGTTATCCGCTGTTTGTAAAACCCCTGCGCGCTGGCTCTTCTTTTGGCATTACTAAAGTGGGAGAGCCGGAGGGCCTGCAAAAGGCAGTGGAGTATGCATTTACCTATGATTCACAGGTGATTATGGAAGAGATGATCGAAGGCTTTGAAGTTGGCTGCGCTGTTTTGGGTACAGAGGAACTCACCCTGGGAGCTGTAGATGAAATAGAACTGTCGGAAGGATTTTTTGATTATACAGAAAAATATACGTTAAAATCATCCAACATTTATGTTCCGGCACGGATTTCACAGGAAAAGGCGGAAGAAATAAAAGAAACTGCGGTGCGGATTTACCGCGCTCTGGGCTGTAGTTTTTTTGCCCGGGTAGATATGTTTCTGACGCCGAAAGGAGACATTTATTTTAATGAGGTGAATACGATTCCAGGGTTCACGCCGCACAGCCGTTTCCCTAATATGCTAAAAGAAGCGGGGATCTCGTTTGAAGAAATTTTATCAAGATTATTGGAGATGGTTTCAGATGCCGGCATTTAGAAAGATTTCCAATTGTTTGCGTCCGCAAGCGCCGGAGAAAGAAATGAATAGGAGAAGAATATGAGACAGAGAAAAAATTACGCGGCAATTGATAATTTTCGATTGACGGCCGCGCTGCTGATTGTGGCAATTCATACTTCTCCGCTGAAGTCTTTTAGTGAAACGGCTGATTTTCTGGTGACCTATTGTTTTGGGAGAATCGGGGTGCCTTTTTTTCTGATGGTGACAGGATATTTTGTGCTGGCGCCTTATCAAAGAGGGATTGCTGGAATCCGCAGCATAGGAAAATTTTTGAGGAAAACAGCTATTTTATATGGGATATCCACGCTGTTATATCTCCCGTTGAAAATATATTCTGGAAATTTCAGCCTTGATGCGGGACAGTGGCTGAAAGAAGTCTTCTTTGACGGAACCTTTTATCATCTGTGGTATCTTCCGGCTGTGATTATGGGATGTCTTCTGCTAATAGTCCTGCTGCGCTGCTGCAGTCCCCTGTCCATATCGGCGGCCGTATTTGTGTTATATGTCATTGGCGTTTTTGGTGACAGTTATTATAATCTGATCTGTGAAGTTCCTGTTTTGAAGGCCGTATATGGGGGGATATTCCAAGTCAGTTCTTATACCAGAAATGGCATTTTCCTTGCTCCGGCATTTCTGTGGATGGGAGTGGTGCTTGCCAACGGAAAAGTCAGGCTTTCCAAAACGCAGGCGGAGGCAGGATTTCTTATTTCTATGGCGTTCATGCTGGCGGAAGGGTTTGTCAGTTTTTATTTTAAATGGCAGAAGCATAACAGCATGTACTTTATGCTAATCCCCGTGATGTTTTTCCTGTTTGAGTTTCTGTTATCTGAACATGGAACAGAGCTGAACATGGCGCGGGATCTGTCCATGTATATTTATATTCTGCATCCGTTCTGCATTGTTTTGGTGCGGGGACTGGCAGGAGCCTTAAAAGCAACAAAATTACTGGTGGAACAATCGTTGCTGCATTATCTGGCGGTAATTGCTGTTTCAGCGTTTCTGTCTTTGCTGCTGGTCAGGGGAAAACAGGCGTTATCTGCAAAGAGGTAATCGTTGTTATTCCACTGTTATAACAAGGTTAACTTGATACCTGGCTGTTGGCAGCAGGGTATTTGAATCGTTTTTTGCAACGGCCTGTTTGTGAGGAAACATGTACGGAATGGAGGAAATTATGTACGGCAAAGGAAGAGCATGGATTGAGCTGAATCTTAAAAATTTGAAACATAATATTGAGGAATTTCGCCGTTTACTGCCCTGTGACTGCGAGCTGATGCCGGCAGTAAAAGCAAATGCTTATGGACACGGGGCGGTGCCGGTGGCAAAAGCGCTTCAGGAACAGGGCGTCCATGCATTTTGCGTGGCGTCTGCGGCGGAGGGGGCGCAGCTTCGCCGGGCAGGAATCAGCGGGGAACTGCTGGTGCTGGGCTATACGCATCCGGCAGAATTTGATGAATTGATTGCCTGTGATCTGATACAGACAGTAATTGATGGAAATTATGCAGAGGAATTGCAGCGTGACGGGCGAAGATTCACGGTTCATGTCGGAATTGATACGGGGATGCATCGAATCGGGGAACGCTGGGAGAATATAGAAGAAATTATAAAGATATTCCAAATGCCCCATTTGAAGGTGACAGGCATCTTTTCACATCTTTGCGTTTCCGATGGACAATCAGGGGAAGAACGTGCCTACACGCTGGAACAGATCCGTCATTTTGAGTATGTGGCAGAAGAGCTTCACCGACAGGGTTTTTCAAATTTTAAATGTCATCTGCAGGGAAGTTACGGGATTTTAAATTATTCCCAGTACTGTTTTGATTATGCCCGTGCCGGCATTGCATTTTACGGTATTTACAGCGGGAAGCATGACAGCACCAAAGCCAGATTGGATCTTGTGCCGGTATTGTCCCTGAAAGCCAGGGTAATCAGCGTGAGAACATTGTATAAAGGGGAGGGGGCGGGCTATGGTCTGACGTATCATCCTCAGCAAAACCGTAAAATTGCGGTATTGTCGATTGGATATGCAGATGGGATTCCGCGTAATCTGTCAAATTGCGGTTACGTGCTCTGCCAGGGAAGAATGGCACCCATTGTAGGACGGATTTGTATGGATCAGATGTTGGTGGATGTGACAGAGATTCCGCAGATTTCTCCAGGAGAGGAAGCGGTGCTTATTGGAAAATCCGGCAGTCTGGAAATAAGAGCCGAGGATGTGGCGCAGTGGGCGGGCACCATCAGCAACGAGATTGTAAGCCGCCTGGGAGAACGTCTGGAGCGGATAGCAGAGTAAGCAAACCCTGGAGAATAGATTTTTCCGGAAGGGGAGACTGTCTGCTGGCAGATATGGGAACTGGTATGTAAAAATAAAAACGGATAATTAATTCAAATCAATGCGCTATGTCTTTGGTGTGTTTCATTCCATTCTTTTTGGTTTTTCGGTCATAGGATAGTTTAAGATTTTTAATGAATCCATAGTTCCTCCTAATGTGCTGAACTGTTGATACTCAGGTAAAATCACGCAGAGTATCTGTTCCTCTGCAGGACAGATTTTAAACGGCGCAGCGGCGTTTGCGGCTGGAAAATCCAACGCAGCAGGGGGAGAGATAGACAAGTGAGTTTTTCTCACTATTAGCAGTATACTGTGTAAGTTTCTGGTGCATGGACGCGGAATGATTGTTTCAGATGCAAGGCGGAAAAACGACAGCGCTGCACATGAATAATCAGGCAGGTCTGGGCGCTGATTACTGGTTATTCGTTGTATTAGTGTGCCTTTTGGCGTAACAGATTATGATTTCGGCTAAATGCCAGTGATTACTCCGGTAATGCAATACCGACGCGTTATCTGGCGAAATTTCCATATGTATATTGTCAGCAATCGTTGCACGTTTGCCGCATCTCTTACTATGGAAATCCCGTCTGCAAAAAAACGTCGGTATTTATTCACCGGAGTAATAATTATTTTTTGTGTGGCTTAATCATTATCATAATACAGATGCAAAGTTAAGAGTAAAATTTCAAAAAATTCTTTCGTTAGCGCGAATATAAATATTGGAATATGACATATTATAGCGAATATGCGGAAAGAATATATACAGCTTTTGAAGAAATTTCAAGATATGAAGGAGCTGTCAGTGAATTTGAGAACTTATATCTGTATTGATTTGAAATCCTTTTATGCATCGGTGGAGTGTATAGAGCGGGGGTTGGATCCATGGAAGACAAATCTGGTAGTGGCGGATCCTGAGCGAACGGATAAAACGATCTGTCTTGCCGTTTCTCCCGCAATGAAAGCGCTGGGAGTTCCCGGACGGTGCCGGGTGTTTGAAATTCCGGCGGATATAGATTATATTATGGCGACGCCGAGAATGCAGCTTTACATTGATTATTCTGCGGAAATTTATGGTGTTTATTTAAAATACATTGCCAAAGAGGATATTCATCCGTATTCTATTGATGAAGTTTTTATGGATGTAACGGATTATTTGTCTTTGTATCGGATGAATGGAGAAGAACTGAGCCGGAAAATAATGAGTGACGTATTAAATACAACTGGAATTATGGCAACGGCAGGCGTAGGAACCAATTTGTATCTTGCTAAAATTGCTATGGATATTTTGGCAAAGCGTAAGAAAGTTTCGAAAACAGCAGAGGGAGAAACGATTTTTCCGGTCTGCGCGTTAGAGGAATCTTCTTACCGAAAGCATTTGTGGGATCATAAGCCTCTGACTGATTTTTGGAGAATAGGGGCTGGGACGGCAAAACGGCTGGAGCAGATGGGAATTTTTACGATGCGGGAAATTGCCGAGGCAAATGAGGAAATGTTATACCGGGCGTTTGGAATTGACGCGGAACTGTTGATTGACCATGCCTGGGGAAGAGAGAGCGCTACCATGGCAGATATCAAAGCGTATAAACCAAAAGTAACTTCTCTTTCCAGCGGGCAGGTCTTGTGGTGCGACTATAATTTTCAGGATGGAAAATTGATTTTAAAAGAAATGACAGATTTGTTGTGCCTGGAGCTGGCGGGAAAAGGACTGGTGACAGATTCCATTACGCTGCATATAGGGTATTCCAACCGCTTTGGAAAAAAGCCGGCGCATGGGACGGTATCCATGCCGGTTACAACAAGCTCAGTAACACAGATTACTGCGTATGTCTTGAAGTTGTATGAAGGGATTGTAGACAGATATACTCCGATCCGCAGGATAAATCTAAGTTTTAACCGTATTACCGATGAAATTTATCAGCAGTATGATTTGTTTCTGGATCCGGAAAAATTGGAACGGGAGCGCCGGATGCAGAAAGCAGTTCTTGAGATAAAGGAGAAATTTGGGAAAAATGCAATTTTAAAAGGGATGAATCTGCAAAAAAAAGCTACAACTATGGAGCGCAACCAACAGATAGGAGGGCATAAAAGTGGCGCGAACTAAAATGAGCCGGGCACAACGGGCAAAACAATTCATGCCTTTTGCGGCGTTAAAAGGTTTTTCAGAAGCATTGCGGCAAAAAGAAAAGGTGCTTGTGCGAAGGGCGGAGCTGTCGGAAGAATATCAGGAAGAATTGAATCGCAGGCTTATGCGGATAAAAAAGGAGGATGTCATAAGCCTTGTCTATTTCGAGAATGGCGAATATCTGCAAATAGCGGGGATAGTTTCAGAAATCGATAAAATATCCAGAGTGTTAAAAATTGTAAATGTGGAGATAAAATTTGACGATATTTATGATATTGGCAGTGAGATGGCAGAGACAGGCGAAGGGTGGGAAAGATGAAAAAATTTTGGAAGAAGAAAAGAATACTGATTCCGGCGGCGTTAATATTTTTGCTGGTTAGCGTGTGTTTTTTGTATGTAAATGATTACTATCACAGTGAGGAAGCGGTGCAGGGGTATTTTAAGGGCGGAGGAATGACAGAGGTGACAAGTATCAAAGAGGGTATCTATGTGGATGGTCCCGGAGAAGATACGGCCGTGATTTTTTATCCGGGTGCGAAAGTGGAGTATACCGCTTACCTGCCCTTGTTACATAAACTTGCAGAACGGGGAATGGATTGTTTTTTGGTAAAAATGCCTTGTAATCTTGCGTTTCTGGGACAGAATAAGGCGGAGAAAATCATAGATTCTTATGAGTATAAACACTGGTATCTGTCAGGGCATTCATTGGGAGGAGCTATGGCGGCGTCCTATGCCTCGAAACATCTGCATAAACTGGACGGCTTGATACTGCTTGCCGCATATCCGACGCAGGAGCTGAAAGCGGAAGGTTTTTCTGTTCTTTCATTATATGGGAGTAAAGATGGGGTGCTGAATAAAGAAAAACTGGAGGCAGGACGCAAATATATGCCTTCTGATTATACGGAAATCTGTTTGGAAGGAGGAAATCACGCCTGGTTTGGAAATTATGGAGAACAGAAAGGAGACCAGCAGGCGGAAATTGGCCGGGAGGATCAGCAGGAACAGACGGTGGATGCGGTTGTGGATATGGTAAAAAAGAGATTGGGGAAAAAGTGAAATTTTGGTTGCTGTAATAATATTATGCGGCGGGGTGTTTTGGAAGGGGAGGTAAAAGCATAGAGATTGTATGTAGTTAGCGTGATTTTACAGGGGTTTTGATTTGGGAGTAAGGAGATAGTTAGAAAGAAGAGAGACGTTGGGAAGGGGCGTTAAGGTTTTGCTAAGATTTGCGAAATTTGGAGAATTATGGAAGAACGGTGTGGTATTATATATGAAGGATAATAAGGAGTTATCCGTTGGATAGAGCTATGTTATG
>QXWW01000012.1 GCA_009911185.1 Lachnospiraceae bacterium | reverse complement strand
AAAGTGCCACAAGCCCTTGTAAATACTGAACTTGTGGCACTTCTATTATCTTACATGTGTCAAACATGAGATTATATAACGTTCCTCTGCGCTCGTCAATATTTTTTTAAAAAATGTAATAAATATGTAATTATTCTGTTACGGTTACTAAAATTCAATTTTACAGACCGGGCCATTACATAAATACAATATCATCGGGCATACTTTTACTATGAAAAAAAATTTTTTACTATGCGGCTTTACCGGGTGGTGCCTGGAAATTCTTTTTACCTCTTTCGGATCCTATCGCAAACGTGAATTACGGCTTATGGGCCAAACTTCCCTGTGGATGTTCCCTATTTACGGCATGGCTTCTTTCCTGAAACCAATTTGCCGGCTAATCAAAAATTTCCCTGCGGGAATGCGCGCCGTGTGCTATAGCGTTTTCATTTTCCTGGGTGAATATATCAGCGGTAGCATCTTGAAAAAATATAAAATCTGCCCCTGGGACTACAGCAAAGCGCGGGCAAATATTAAAGGCGTCATCCGGCTGGATTACGCCCCCTTCTGGATGGCTGCGGGGCTTATTTTTGAAAACCTGCTGATGCGTCCAAAAACAGAACCATAAAACAGCTAAAGCCTGTAAATCGCGTGTTTCCAAAGTCCAACATCCAAAGTATTAATGCGCGCCTTTTCTATCTTGCCGTTTCAAAATTCCCTGGGACGTGTCTGAAAACTGCTTTCCACGGAATGTGCGTCACACTTTGTGGGATGCAGGCCCCCATTAGGGACGTGCAGACCGGGGAAATGAGTTTTCAGACACGCCCTAAAATAAATCCTTTTACTACTCTTGCATGTTTGACATGTGCAAGAGAAATCAAGAATCTGTGGTATCTCCTGTATGACAAATTCCCTGCTATTGACTTTTACTATCCAGTTCAAACCAGAATTTTACTCCGTTTGCCTCGTTTATGACGCCGCATTCCCGGTGAAACGAATCCATAATTGCCTTTACAATCGACAGGCCTATCCCGTTTCCCCCATACTCTCTGGTTCTGGCTTTATCCACCTTATAGAATTTCTCCCAGATATGGGCGAGTTCTTCTTCCGGAATTGGATTGCCAGTATTAAACACTTCCACTCTTACGGTATCTGCTCCTGGAACCACGGTAACCTCTATTTTTTTCTGCCCCGCCGCATAATGAATGGCATTGCTGATATAATTCATTAACACCTGCTCCGTCTTAAATTCATCCGCCCATACATACTCCGGCTGCCGCCCGTATACTTCAAGACTGATATCATTTTGTTCCCGGAGGATTGCCGTGGCATTTACCACGCCAAATATTACCTCCATCAAATCAAACCTCTCAAATACCACCTGCTCACTGCCAGATTCCAACTGATTTAAAGTCAGTAAATTTTTTACAAGCTTGTTCATTTTATCTGCTTCGTCCATAATCACTTCACAGTAAAATTCACGGCTTGCCGCATCGTCATTGATACATTCCTTAAGTCCTTCTGCATAGCCCTGGACCAGAGCAATTGGCGTTTTCAGTTCATGAGACACGTTAGAAATGAACTCCTTGCGCATCTTATCAATTTCAGTTTTCCGTTCAATGTCGATTTTCAATTCGTTATTGGCGCTTTTTAATTCTGAAATGGTTTTCTCTAAAGTCTCAGACATTTGGTTCATATGTTCCCCCAGCAAATCCACTTCGTTATGTCCTTTACTGTGAAATTTCGCGTCAAAATCCAGATTCGTCATGCGCCTGGAAATATCTGCAAGCTGCAGAATAGGGTTCGTAATACGTCTGGTCACGATATAAATAATAAGCGCGCACATAATCACTGCCGTAACGCCCACATAGGCAAGAAAACGGTTGGCAATTCCCACACTTTCCTTAATACTCTCCACGGCCGTACGCATCAATATCATATTGCCATTCTGCAGATTGCCCCATAGCACCAGATAATCTGACTCCAGCCTGCTGTCTTTTGTCTTTTCCACCATATATTGAGACGTATTTTTCAGTACCTGTGTGTCTTCATTATCCTGATAAAAAACCAAATTTAAAAACTGAAGCAGAAGCCGTTCATCATCTCCCACGTTGGAATACATAATGGTTCTGTCGGAACTGATAATCATCATTGTAATATTGCTGTTTGTACATTGCCTCTCCAAACGGATCAGAAAGTGTTCCCTGTCCGTCTTTCCTGCCCCGCTCTCTTTGTCCACCATCTCAAAAGTGTCCAAAAGCGTCCTTTGTTTGTGTTCCACATAATAGGACTCCAGCATTGTATTATTTATAAACCAGCAAAGCAGCACGGTTCCCGCTACAATACTAATCATAATCGCCGTAATTTTCCCTGTGATGGAATGTCTCATGCTTCTACCTCGAACTTGTACCCCATACCCCAGATGGTCTTAATATAGTCTCCTTTATTTCCAAGCTTGCTGCGCAGCTTCTTCACATGCGTATCAATGGTTCTGGCATCTCCAAAATAATCGTAATTCCACACGTGGTTCAATATTTTCTCTCTGGAAAGGGCGATTCCCTTATTCTCTATAAAATAAGTCAACAGTTCAAATTCTTTGTAACTTAATTCCAGCTCTCTTTCATCAACCGTTACCTGATGCCCAAGCTTGTCAATGGAAATTCCCCCTATTTCCAAAATCTGCTCGTCATTCCTTCCAGTACGCCTTAAAATTGCCTCCACCCTCGCCACCAGAATCCTGGGACTGAAAGGTTTGGAAATATACTCATCCGCGCCTATGTCAAACCCCTGCAGCTCGTCGCTCTCTTCCCCCTTCGCCGTCAGCATAATAATCGGAACCTTAGAGCTTTCCCGTATCTCTCTGCAGACCTCCCACCCATTGATTTTAGGCATCATTACATCCAGAATAATCAGCGCAATGTCCTTTTGCTCATAAAATTGATTTAAGGCGTCCTCACCGTCTACAGCCTCCGCCACTTCAAAATCCTGCTTTACCAGAAAATCGCGCACCAGTTTACGCATCCTGCTCTCATCATCCACTACAAGTATTTTTAATTTTTCCATTCTTCTCACACCTTTCGTTATTCTGGTCCCGCCCAGTCAAGGCAAATCTTTCTTTTTCAGAAGAATATCACACAATTATGTTAAATCTGTGAAACGTCCTCAGGGAGCGCCGCCCGATTCTTTCTGCTGTTCTTTCAGGCTTTGCTCCCGGCTTTCCAGATCTGCTTCCCATGCTTCATATTTATTGATGATTTTATTTTCATAATTAATGATATTGGGATGGCTGCCCGTCAAAGTAATCACACCCATACCCGCCGCCACAAGAAACAAAAACAGGCAACACATGAGGCTAAAACGCAATTGTTTGCGGCTCTTTTTTTCCCTTTCTTCCGCCCTGCGCTTTTGAAATCCTGTGGTTCTTTCCCGTTGTTTCAGCTCTTCTAAATGCTGCGCATACCATTCGATTGTTTCCTCCTGAACTGTTTCTGCGGCAAAAGACGCCGGCAGTTCAATCGCCTGAAGCTCTTCTCCGGCAAGTTCCGGCGACATCAGGAGATAGCTTTGCAGCTCCTTTAAATACATCAGTCCCACCACTGTTTGAAAGACATTTTCTTTTAATAATTTATGGTACATTTCCAAAACCATTCTTGGGTTCTCCATATCCAGCTTACTTCTCACATATTGTATGCTCTCTGCCTCATGACAGGCTTTCTGCGCCATAATTTTATCCCTGAACATAACTCCTTCAACAATCATTGTAAATTCATCCATCCTATTCTCCTTAAAACAAAGTGGGCAAGCCCACTTCAGCTCCCTCCCCCTCATCTTGAGGGGATTGCACTCTTTGCCGCGCCGCGCACGGCGCTTTTGCACATAATTCCTCTTGTACGCATATTTTTGTCTTCAGGAAAGATACTTCACGCTTTCGCGTGGCAAGGTCTTTCCTATAAGATAAAAAAGAGAAAATGCCTTTTCCCTGTAAATACAAGACTTCAAGCATTTTCTCTTTTACTTTGCCTTATCCTTGGCCCGCCGGCCCACAGGATTTTATTTACTTTCTGCAATACGAACCATCTGTTCCATATCAGAAATAAGTTCTTTGGAATACTCGCGCGCTTCTGTACACAACTGATTTGCTCTGGCATAATCTTCATCAAATAACGCCTGTATGACATCTGATCCATATCCGTGAAATTTCCGGTGCTTCTCGCCGAGACCATCCCAGATACCGCGGATTTCCTGAATATCCGGAGTAATGGAATAGTAAAAATGTCCAAAACCGCATTTGGATGAATCAAGCTGCAGAGGCATAATCACTTTATCCCTTACCATTTTTTCCAGATTAGAAATCCAGGTCTGATGGGCCGTAATGGCATTTTTTACATATGTAGCAAATTCCCGGTTCTCAAGATGGTAAAATGCATCCTTTGACATATCTCCCATCTGTTTCACTGCTTCATCCAGAGTTCTCTCTATCTCCACCACAGGTTCTTTCGCCTTGGCAAGCTCCGCGCCAATCTCACTCATAAAGTCCGTACTGTTTTTTAGTTGGTTCTCCATCTCAGACATGGTACTGCTGATTTCCTCACTGACTGCTGCCAGAGAGGTAACTGCCTGGCTGACCTCGGAAACATGTCTCTGATTTTCATCGTTTATCTTCCACACATTTCCTATCTTTTCTGTCATCGTCCTCAGCGCTTCTATCGTATTGCCGGTACTGCCGGAACTCTTCTGAGAAGCAACCTTGACTCCCTCTACAAATGTTCCCATACTGCCTGTCAGTGTCTGTGTCTCTTCTGCCAGAGAACGTATTTCATCCGCTACTACGGCAAAGCCTCTTCCGGCCCGACCTGCCCTTGCCGCTTCAATTGACGCGTTCAATGCAAGCAGATTGGTCTGGCGTGAAATTGACTCAATCCCGGAAATCACTTCATTCATATGGTTGATCACTTCTATCAGTTCTTCCATATCCTTTCCCATCTCCTGGGACACGCCGATTGCCTGGTCAGAAAGATCGCGGATGGCTGTCAATTCTCCCTGGCCTGTCTCTATCTTACGGTATACCTCATCCGTATCCTCTGAAACCTTAATAATTGTATTTGTCAGTTCTTCCAGAGAATTATTGCCATCTTTGCCACTGCTGGTATTTGTTCCAAATATAACCTCTGCCGCCCTGCTCACATTGCGGGAAATTTCCAAAATCTTATCCGTTTCATATTGTAATGTCAGATCCAAGGAACTAATCTGCATCACGGCCTTAATATTCTTCTCCAGAATCTCTGCAAATTGTTTTCTGCCGCTGGAAAGTCTGTTATACATCTCATTCAATTCCGGATTTCTGGAATAGTTGGTATTCTTCAATTCTGCCACTGATTTTACAAGTTTTTTATTTGAATTTCCAATTCCCATTTTACAACCTCATTTCCTCTGAATGTTATCCTACCGCAAATAAAAGTGGAGCAGACGAATCGCGCATCAAACACTTAAGGCAACGGTGTACGTTGTCCACTGCGGTGTGATTCTCGTCTGCAAACTCCAAACATAAACAAAATTAATTATTTCCGTGGCTTCTCAAATTGACTTAAATCTGTTACTCCAAGGTGAGCAAGACGTTCTTTTAACATCGCCGCCTGATAATCTAACTCTTCCGCCATGTCTTGTGCATATCTTGCTCTTCTATTTTCCCCATACATTTGAAGCAATGTGTCTGTCAATTCTTTTTCTGATGGCATAAAACTACCTCCTCTTCTCAAAAATATAAAAAGATGGAGCTGAGGGGAATCGAACCCCTGTCCGAAAGTCAATTCACTATGGCATCTCCCATTACAGTCATTAATTTGTCATTCCCTCTGCTGGACGCCTAATGACAGGCTTCCGGTTTCAGTAGCTTCATACTACGCCCATGCGCGCAAAGCTTAACGCATGTCGTTTCCCACATAGTCGAAGCCGGTATCTTAAACTGTGGGTGGTCTAAGGCCGACTGCTGCAACTAGGCAGCGATTGCTAAATTGTCTTCAGCGTTTATATTTATTGTTCCCGTTTTAAGGCGGTCAGGAGCCGCCAATGGCTTCCATAGCTGCACAACCCCCGTCGAAACCAGTACAACCCCTGGTTAAAACGCTTTTGTCCAGCGCTAATATATTATACCAGCAGAGTAACGGTAAAGTCAAGATTAATACAGGTTTTTTACCTTGAATTCCCGCTCTGATTCCCTGCGCATATCTTTTTTAGCAATATCCTGCCGTTTATCATACAGTTTCTTTCCCCGTGCAAGAGCAATCTCCACTTTCACCAGGCTTCCCTTAAAATAAACCTGCAGCGGGACAACGGTATAGCCTTTTTCCTTCATTTTCCCCGCTATCTTATTAATCTCGTATCTGTGCATGAGGAGCTTTCTGGGACGAAGGGGGTCTTTGTTAAAAATATTTCCCTTTTCGTATGGACTGATATGCATCCCGTATATGATAACTTCACCATGTTCGATGCGGATAAAAGACTCCTTGACGGAACATTTCCCCATCCGCAGCGATTTTACTTCCGTACCCGCAAGACTGATGCCTGCCTCATATTTATCTTCAATAAAATAATCGTGAAAAGCCTTTTTATTATTGGCTATTAACTTAACGGTTCCTTTCCCCATTTTATTTCCTTTCCAGGTAATTGCAAAAGAAAATTATTTTATAAATCTCATATACCTGGCAGCGTCTGTATCTTATACTTGATCTTATATAATATAATGCTTACAGAAATAATATATGAAAAATTAATAATTTGTTGATTTGCAATTACCTATTTATACTCTGCTGTTTATTCTGGCAGAATAAAGTCGATGGTACGCATATACTCGTCCGTGTCTGCCACCACAACTTCAAGCTTCTGCCCCAGTTTATATGTTTTGCCTGTACTCTCGCCTGTCAGCTCATAAGCCTCTTCATTGAAATGATAATAATCATCGTTCAGATTCGTGACATGTATCATTCCTTCCACCGTATTTGGCAATTCCACATACATGCCCCATGCCGTCACGCTGGAAATCACTCCCTGAAACGTTTCTCCGATATGTTCTGACATGTACTGTACTTTTTTCAATTTGTCCGTTTCACGCTCCGCTTCGTCGGCACGTCGTTCTCTGGCGCTGGACTGCGCTGCTGTCTGCGGCAGAATCCCTTCATAATGAGAAATCCTTTTCTCATTCATTCTCCCTCGCAGCGTTTCCTTGATGATACGATGAATCTGCAGATCCGGGTAACGGCGAATCGGCGAAGTAAAGTGGCAGTAATATTGGGTTGCCAAACCGAAATGTCCGGTATTTTGCGTGGTATATTTCGCCCGTTTCATAGAGCGGAGCGTCAGCCGGCTGAGCAAAGGTTCTTCTGGCGTATCCTCTATTTTCAACAGCAACTTCTGCAATTCCTTGGGATGGATTTCGTCCTGCCCGATTTTCATGGAATAACCAAAATTGTTGATAAACGTACCCAATTTGTGAATTTTCTCAGAATCCGGCGTATCATGGGTGCGGTAGATAAAAGGAATTTCCTGCCAAAAAAAATCCTGCGCCACCGTCTCATTGGCAATCAGCATAAAATCCTCGATAATTCTGGTCGCAACATTGCGTTCATACGGTTTGATTTCCAATGGCCTGCCCCGCCCATCCAGAACAATCTTGGTTTCTGGAAAATCAAAGTCAATCGAACCGCGCTTTCTGCGCCTCTTTCTCAGAATCGCAGCCAGTTCTTCCATGCATTCAAACATAGGAACCAGCTCCCGATATTTCGCTCTTTCCGATTCATCTTTATCCTTTAAAATTTTGCGAACGCTGGTATAGCTCATCCTTTGGTCTACCCTGACCACGGTCTCTGCTATTTTATGGTCGATAACGTTTCCTTTTGGGTCAATCAGCATCATACAGCTCAATGCAAGCCGGTCCTGTCCGGCATTTAACGAACAGATTCCATTTGACAGTGTATGCGGCAGCATAGGAATCACACGGTCTGTCAGATACACACTGGTACCCCGTTCCAATGCCTCCACATCCAGGGCGCTGTGTTCCTGAACATAATTTGCCACATCAGCAATATGCACGCCCAGCCGGTAACGTTCTCCTTCTCTGGTCAAAGAAACGGCGTCGTCTAAATCCTTGGCGTCTTCCCCATCTATCGTCACCATCTGCCAGTCCCGCAAATCCATACGCCCCGCCATATCAGCGGTGCTTACCGGTTTCCCTACCGTTTCCGCCTGGCGCAGGACTTTTTCCGGAAAATCCACGGGAAGGCCGTATCCTTTTACAATAGACATGATGTCTGTTCCAGGATCATTGATATGCCCAATAATCTCCGTCACTTTTCCCTCTGGCTTTCTTCTGTCGTTCCCGTAATCCGTAATTTCCACCACAACTTTATGACCGTCCACAGCCGCCCTGGAATGTTCTATCGGAATAAAAATATCCTGCCCCAGCTTCAGATTATCCGGGATTACAAAACCAAAGTTTTTGCTTTTCTGAAAGGTTCCCACTACCTGGGTCAACCCTCTCTGCAAAATTTTTACCACAGCGCCTTCCCGGCGTTTGCCGGAAGAGGCATGAGCTGTTGATAACGCTACTTGAACGATGTCTCCATGGATTGCGCCGTTCACTTGTGATTCTGATATAAAAATATCCTCCTCTTCTCCCTCTACAGTAACAAATCCAAATCCTCTGGCAGTTCCGTTAAACACACCTGTAAGAAATTTACCTTCTGATTTAGAATATTTGCCGCGTTTGGACAATTCTATCTTTCCTTCCAGCAATAACTCGTTTAATACCTCCTCCAGCGCAGGACGCTCTTCCCTGGGAACGTTTAAAAGAATGGCAAGCTCCTTGATTTTCATAGGCACATAAAGATCGCTGCACATAAACTCGTAGATCATTTTTTTTCTGTTTTCTAATAATTCCTTCTCCATTTATTTCTCCTACATTTTATAAAACCAACAAACAGACTGCTTCCGCGAGATAATCATCTCTGCCATAGTACGATAGTTTCTATAGGACAAAACAACATAAGCTTCCCGCTTCCGCTGCCTATTTCCCTCATTCATGGGGATCTGGACGATTTTTCCGCGACGCGTGCAGATTTGTCCTAAGGAATACTAATGTATTGTCTGGCTTGCCTGGGGAATGCCTTAGGACGGTTGACTTTCGCAGCATATATCCTTCTGCACACGTGCACACATTTACTTTTATTCTATAAAAAGCTCTTTCCTATAGAAGAAAAAGACTGCCGTTTCCGACAGTCTCTCATTGAATATTCGCTTCTTAAAAGCTTCCAATATTTAATACAGCCGCAATTACCAGAAACAGGACAACCATACATCTGGTTATCATCACAAGCCTTCCCTCCATGGAACGGCCTTTATTCTTGCCCCAGTAGGTGTCTGCAGCGCCACTGATGGCTCCAAGTCCTGCTGATTTGCCTTCCTGCATTAAAACAATCACTGTCAAAACTATGCTGATTAATATAAATATTACCATTAATACTGTCTTTAATACTGCCACTTTTCTAAAACCTCCTGCATTTGTTCCTGCTCAAAACTTCTTTTATTCTATCATACCCTTGTACATTTATCAATATCTTTTTAAAATTTTGTTTTTCAGTCCTTTTATAACCCGAATTCTATAAGACAAAAAAGTTTCCCTGATACTGACCGCCACCATTTTCAGTATCGGGAAACCATTATTTTTCATTTATCAGTATTTATCAAACGGATTCTTATACTCCGCTACAACGCCAAGCTGCTCCTCAATACGCAGAAGCTGATTGTATTTTGCTGTGCGCTCTCCACGGCAGGGAGCGCCCGTCTTAATCTGTCCGGCATTGACAGCCACTGCAAGATCGGCAATAAAGGTATCCTCCGTCTCGCCGGAACGATGGGAAATTACTGCACGGTAAGCATTCTTATGAGCTGTCTCAATTGCTTCCATTGCTTCTGTAAGAGTACCGATTTGATTTACCTTTATCAAAATTGCATTTGCCGTCTGCAGTTTAATCCCTGCGTCCAGACGTTTGGTATTGGTGACAAACAAGTCGTCGCCAACAAGCTGAATCCGCTCTCCAAGCTGTTCGGTCATCGCCTGCCATCCGTCCCAGTCTTCTTCATCCAGACCATCCTCAATAGAGATAATCGGATATTTTCCGATAAGCTCTCTGTAATAATCAATCATCTCATTCGTATCCCGGACAACCTTCTCTCCTTTGATTCTGGACTCTCCCGGAAAATGGTACATGCCTGTCTTTTCGTCATAGAGTTCACTTGCCGCTGCGTCCAGCGCAATCTTGAAATCTTCTCCCGGCACATAGCCTGAAGCTTTTACAGCCGCCATAATCAGATCCAGCACAGCCATGGCGTCCGGAAGATCCGGGGCAAAGCCGCCCTCATCTCCCACTGCCGTGGAAAGTCCTTCTTTTTCACAGAGTTTTTTGAGATTATGGTATACCTCCGCACACATGCGAAGCGCCTCCTGGAACTCTTTCGCCCCCACCGGCATAATCATAAATTCCTGAAAATCAACGGTATTGTCCGCGTGACGCCCGCCATTTAAAATATTCATCATAGGCACTGGCATCCTTTTGGCATTCGTTCCTCCTAAATACTGATACAGCGGAAGTTCCATGGCCTTAGCTGCCGCCCTTGCGGTGGCCAGAGAAACGCTGAGCATGGCGTTGGCGCCCAGGTTAATCTTGTCGTCAGTCCCATCCTCCGCAATCAGGCAGCGGTCAATTTCCACCTGGTTTAAGGCATTCTTGCCAATGAGGACCTTGGCAATTTTATCATTTACATGTTTCACGGCATTCTGGACGCCCAGACCAAAATATCTTGGTTCGCCGTCTCTTAACTCTACCGCCTCAAACTGCCCGGTAGAGGCGCCGGACGGCACTGCTGCACGCCCGGTAGTCTTCTTGCCGTTACTGGTAGTTTCCACAGTTACGTCTGCTTCCACGGTGGGATTGCCTCTGGAATCCAAAATCTCCCTTGCGTGTACTTCTGTAATCTTCAAACACAAACTCATAACAAACTCCTTTCGCACATTAGCACAAGTGTACCGTCTGATTTATATTCAGGGAAACTTACTTGCCCGTCTGCCGCATTGGATTTTCCAGCCTCAGCCACCGCTGCGCTGTTGAACATCCGCCTTGCAGATGAACAAATATCCTGCGTAACTTTACCTGAACATCACCCAGACAGTACACACGTTTCCTGTTTAAAGTATTTACAGAAATCCAGCAATTATACGCTAGATTGTATAATCCTGCATTTTCTCCGGATGCTCCATATAGTACCGGTAAGGAATGTCCGGATCAAAAAATGTATTCTCATGGGTAGAACCATTGGGGACATAATTGTGATAATTCCCATAATGTATTTTTAAGATTTCATCGTATCCTGCCGGCACAGGAATCTGCATATGCTCAAAGGGCATGTAAATGACCTCTGAATACCATTCTCTCTTACGGCTGCTGGATCTTTTACAGATTTCGCTTACAATAAAATTTACTCTTTCTGAAGTTCCAAAATGCGAAAGGTTTAAAATCTCGAACTGACGGAAGCGCTCTCTGACAGGCAAATTCAGCAAATCTGTCAGGATATCGGAACCAACCTGAAATTGTACGCCTCCGGACAGATAGCGGCGCATATTTTCGGAATTTACGACGGTCTGCCAAACGTCCTGCTGGACGCCCAGGATATTGGCGCTGAAATTTTTCCCGTCCGGCGCGTCGTCAAAGGGCTTGATATCTAAGAAAATACCCTGATGAAAATCCGGACTCATATCTGTAAATTCAATGCCCGTGGTACGATCGTCGCGAAGCTTGGAAAATCCCCAAACCACTAAGTCGGTATATGTATTCTGGAAAAAATAAGGCTCTGTAAATTCCGACGGGGCGATTTCCTGAAGCTTCATATAATCATCACGAAACATCATAAGGTCAATATCATCGTCCCAGGGAATAAAGCCCTGATGGCGTACAGCCCCCAAAAGAGAGCCGTACTCGGCAAAATAGGTAAGATGGTATTTCCTGCATACTTCATCAAACTTTTCCAATAGCTCCAGCTCCGTCCGCCAGATTTTTTTGCGTTTCTCTGTTACCAGAAAACCGCATCGCGTTTCTTCTTTCAAAAACGACGCATCCACTCCCATAACGGTACACCCTCCATTTTACTATACATTAATCTCTGCTCTTAATCCAAGCAGCTCTTTATTCTTATCCAATACCGGATTTACTGACTGAGCCAGGAATTTTTCCACCTGGAGAGGCGCCCGTCCCACATATTTGGAGGGATCCATGGAATTTTCCAATTCTTCCAGGGTCAGATGAAAGGTCGGATCTGCCGCTATCAGTTCCAGCAGATTATTGTCTTTGCCTTCTACTTTGACATGTCTGCCTGCTTCCATGGAAAGCTGGCGAATCTTTTCATGCATTTCCTGACGGTTTCCGCCGTTCTTCACGGCGTCCATCATGATATTTTCCGTGGCCATAAAGGGCAGTTCCGCCATCATATGCTTGCGGATGACTTTATCATAAACTACCAGGCCGTCTACCACGTTCAGGCATAAATCCAGAATGCCGTCTACCGCCAGAAAACCTTCCGGAACAGATAAACGTTTATTTGCAGAATCATCCAATGTTCTCTCAAACCATTGGGTGGCCGAGGTAATCGCCGGATTTAAGGCGTCTGCCAGCACATAGCGTGCCAGAGAAGCAATTCTTTCACTCCTCATTGGATTGCGCTTATACGCCATAGCGGAGGAACCAATCTGGTTCTTCTCAAACGGCTCTTCTACTTCCTTCAAATGCTGAAGGAGGCGGATATCATTGGACATTTTATGGGCGCTGGCGGCAATTCCTGCAAGAATATTTAACACCCTGGTATCTACCTTTCTGGAATAGGTCTGTCCAGATACGGCATAGCACGCCTCAAATCCCATTTTTTCTGCAATCATAGGATCAATTTTATCAATGGTCTCCTGATCGCCTGCAAACAGTTCCTGGAAACTTGCCTGGGTTCCAGTGGTGCCTTTTGACCCCAGCAGTTTCAGGCTTCCCATCACGTATTCCAGGTCTTCGAAATCCATCAAAAATTCCTGCAGCCACAGGGTGGCGCGTTTTCCTACCGTAGTGGGCTGCGCCGGCTGAAAATGGGTAAACGCAAGGGTTGGAAGCTCTTTATAAGTGTCCGCAAATTCAGCAAGTTCCGCGATGACATTGATAAGCTTTTTGCGTACCAGTTTCAGCGCTTCCTTCATTACAATAATATCTGTGTTGTCTCCCACGTAACAGGAAGTGGCCCCGAGATGAATGATGCCTGCCGCTTTCGGACACTGCTGACCGTAAGCATATACATGGCTCATCACATCATGGCGCACCAGTTTTTCTCTCTCTTTTGCCACGTCATAATTGATATCGTCCACATGGCTTTTTAATTCGTCAATCTGCTCCTGTGTGATCACAAGCTTGCCATTTTCACTCAGCCCAAGCTCCATTTCCGTCTCAGCCAGGGCAATCCACAGTTTTCTCCAGGTGCAGAACTTC
Source organism: Lachnospiraceae bacterium (assembly GCA_009911185.1). Taxonomy (GTDB): domain Bacteria; phylum Bacillota; class Clostridia; order Lachnospirales; family Lachnospiraceae; genus Petralouisia. The sequence continues at coordinate 94,697 of QXWW01000012.1, read as the reverse complement.
ATATCCGCTGAAAAAATATACTGCATCTCCTTGCTGGCATAACGTTCTGACAACGGGCTGCTGTATCGATCTGTTGACATAATCTTTCTCCTTTTCTTATCGCTCATAATTTCCCCGAATATCTTGTGTGGGAGGATCCACAGGGTAATTTCCGGTAAAACATCCCTTACAGATGGAACGTCCTTCTGCCATCTCTGTAAGCCGTTCTATCTTAAGATACCCCAAACTGTCTGCCCCGATGATTTCTCGAATCTCTTCCATACTGCGGTTATGGGCAATCAGCTGCTCCCGTTTAGGAATATCTGTTCCAAAGTAACAGGGATGCAGAAACGGCGGAGAAGAAATCCTCACATGAACTTCCCGTGCGCCTGCGTCCCGCAGCATCTGCACAATACGGTCTGAGGTAGTTCCCCTCACAATTGAATCATCTATCATGATAATTCTTTTTCCTTTTACTGCTTCTCTGAGCACATTCAGCTTCACCCGCACACTGGATTCCCGGCTGCTCTGCCCGGGTTTGATAAATGTCCGTCCCACATAACTGTTTTTGACAAACGCCGTTCCATAGGGGATTCCTGACTGCAGAGAATATCCCAGCGCCGCCGCATTGCCGGACTCCGGCACTCCCACCACCAGATCTGCTTCTGCCGGAGCGTCTATGGCAAGAAAACGCCCGGCCCGAATGCGGGAAGCATAGACGCTCACTCCGTCAATATGGCTGTCTGGCCTTGCAAAATAGATATATTCAAAAATACATCTGGCTTCTTTTTCTCTGGGCAGACACAAACTGGTATCTGAGCTGATTCCCTCCGGCGTGATGGTTACCACCTCTCCAGGCAGGATATCCCGCACAAACTCAGCTCCCACAGTTTCCAGTGCACACGTCTCTGAGGCAATTATATAGGCATTGTGTCTTTTTCCGATACAAAGAGGTTTAAACCCAAAGGGATCTCTGGCTCCCACCAGTTTCCTGGGGCTTGCTACCACCAGGGAAAAAGCGCCTTTCAGCTTTTCTGCGGCGCGTCTCACCGCCTCCTCTGCCGTTTTGCTTGCCAGCCGTTCCCTGGCAATGTGATAGGCAATCACTTCCGAATCAATGGTGGTCTGAAAAATTGCTCCCGTATACTCTAACTCTTCACGCAGCTCGTTGGCGTTAATCAGATTTCCATTATGCGCTAAGGCCAGCGTTCCCTTTACATAATTGAGGACAAGAGGCTGTGCATTTTCCCTGGTGGAGGCTCCGGCAGTTGAATAGCGCACGTGTCCCACGCCGATATCTCCCTGCATTTTCGCTAAACTCTCCTGGGTAAATACTTCATTCACCAACCCCATTCCTTTCAAAACATTGATATTTTTCGGAGGGCCGCTGGTCCTGCTGACTGCAATTCCGCAGCTTTCCTGTCCGCGGTGCTGCAGGGCAAACAGACCATAATAAATCGTGGATGCCACATCATTTCCGTCAAAATCATACATACCAAAGACACCGCACTCTTCATGCAGCTTGTCCGCCTCTGTATGCGCTTGCATTTTCCTGCTGTCCATATCCTTCTCCAGTCGATTTAAACGAATTTCTCTCCCGTTAAAAGCTCATACGCCTCTTTGTATTTATCTACAGTCTTCTCTACAATTTCATCCGGCAGATGATAATCGCTGTCAGGATTCTCCCTTAACCAGTCTCTTACAAACTGCTTATCAAACGACGGCTGTGACTTTCCGGAAACATAGCCTTCCACTGGCCAGAATCTGGAACTGTCCGGCGTGAGCATCTCATCTCCCAGAACCACAGTTCCGTTTTCGTCCAATCCAAACTCAAACTTTGTATCTGCAATGATAATCCCTTTGCTGCGGGCATATTCCGCACATTTCTTATAGAGCGAAATGGTACAGTCCTTAATAGTTTCTGCATACTCCGCCCCTTTGCCCGGATATTGTTTTTCCAAAATATCCACCGTATCTTCAAAGGTAATGTGTTCATCATGAAGTCCCAGTTCTGCCTTCGTGGTAGGAGTATAAATCGGCTCTGGCAATTGCTCCGATTCCTGCAATCCCTGCGGCAGTTTAATTCCGCAGACTGTTCCATTTTTCTGATAGCTTTCCCAGCCTGTGCCCGTGATATAGCCGCGCACAATGCACTCTATGGGCAGCATATCCAGCTTTTTACATTTCATGCTGTTTCCATCAAAATTCTCATTGCGGAAAAATTCCGGCATATCCGCCACATCCGTAGAAATCATATGGTTCGGCACAATATCCCTGGTAAAATGAAACCAAAATTCAGACATCTGTGTCAAAATTGCCCCCTTCTGTGTGATTTTATTCTTTAAAATCACATCAAAAGCGGAAATCCTGTCTGTCGCCACAATTATCATACTGTCTCCAGTATCATAAACCTCCCGTACTTTTCCTTCTTTTACCGGTTTAAATTCCTGCATACTCATGAATGTCCTCCATTTCTCACATACCTTGTTTCATTTCTCGTTCGGCTTAATTATAATACAGGCTCTTTTTATCCGTCAATGAAATTCGTCCTCCGCATGACAGGGGAATTGTAGAAAATTCCAGTGATTTTTATAAATGTTTTGTCTAAATTGTAATTATTGTAAAATATAGTCTTTATAATGACGCCAGGCAAAGATAAATTTTTGCAGAATAAAAGGATATCAGATGGCGCTTTTGCACCACTTGATATCCTTTGTCTTGTTTTCTGCATTTCATACCCGTAAATGCCGTAATTTTATCAACCGCAATATGCCATTACCTGCATTTCACACGCTTGGACGCCATACTCATTAAGCTTGACTTAGAGGTTGTGAGAACCGCTATTTTATAGTAATAATTCCTGCCTTTCTTTGCTTTCTTATCAATATAACTCATTTTTTTCTTTCCAAGTGTTTTAACTCTCACATAACCCGCATTTTTCTTTGTTGAACGATAAAGCACATATTTTTTTGCACCCTTTGCCTTTTTCCATGTAACTTTTATTCCTTTGGACGTGGAAGATACTTTCTTTATCTTCGTTCCTTTGGATAATGTAATTACTTTTGCTTTTCCGGCCGCACTTTTGATACTGCCGTCTTTGGACACTGCCACGGCATAGTATTTCGCACTCTTCACAGGCTTGTCATCCTGAATTTTGGTTTTCCCTGACGCTGTCGATTTCACTAGCGTGGTTTTCTTTCCGGATTTACGGTATACCTCATAGTGGTCTGCACCTGCCACTGGTTTTACCGTCACCTGCACATATATGCCTTTCTTTCCAGCCGTGGATGTCAGCTTTGAAATCTCCGGCGCTGACAGTTTCTTATTTTCTGTTCCTGTATTTCCTGTATCCCCTGTGTTTCCTGTATCTCCTGTATCTCCTGTATTTCCCGTGTTTCCTGTCAACTGCGGAGTTTTCAATGTTTTCTGCACTGCCTCACTGGCAAAATGGCTTGCCGTTTCCTTCATTCGTATATACGCCGTATATTCCCGGTTCGGCTGGCAGTCTTTTTTCGTATTTTCATCTCCCCAGCTTTCCCCGTCAAAGCTGTATTCCGCACCTTCCACCTGCGCAATTTCCGCTGTCAGCGTCTGACCGTCTTCGTTTTCCCTGTACGTCAGCAAACATTCTTCCGGCGCATTCTGCTTCAGCTTCGGGGCTCTCACTGTTTTCTGCACTGCTTCACTGGCAAAATGGCTTGCCGTTTCCTTCATTCGTATATACGCCGTATATTCCCGGTTCGGCTGGCAGTCACTTTTCGTATTTTCATCCCCCCAGTTTTCCCCGTCAAAGCTGTATTCCGCACCTTCCACCTGCGCGATTTCCGCCGTCAGCGTCTGGCCGTCTTCGTTTTCCCTGTACGTCAGCTCACATTCTTCCGGCGCATTCTGCTTCAGTTTCGGGGCTCTCACTGTTTTCTGCACTGCTTCACTGGCAAAATGGCTTGCCGTTTCCTTCATTCGCATATACGCCGTATATTCCCGGTCTGGCTGGCAGTCACTTTTCGTATTTTCATCCCCCCAGCTTTCCCCGTCAAAGCTGTATTCCGCACCTTCTGCCTGCGCAATTTCTGCCGTCAGCGTCTGGCCGTCTTCGTTTTCCCTGTACGTCAGCAAACATTCTTCCGGCGCATTCTGCTTCAGCTTCGGAGCTCTCAGTGTTTTCTGCGCTGCTCCACTGGCAGAATGGGTTGCAGTTTCCTTCATTCGTATATACGCCGTATATTCCCGGTCCGGCTGGCAGTCACTTTTCGTATTTTCATCCCCCCAGTTTTCCCCGTCAAAACTGTATTCCGCACCTTCCACCTGCACAATTTCTGCCGTCAGCGTCTGACCGTCTTCGTTTTCCCTGTAGGACAAGCTGCAAACAGGAACTGTCTGGACGTCCTTGCCAATCGTAAAGTGCGTGGTTACGGCTTCTCCCGTAAGTTTCCCTCCCGCCTTGGGCGTAACCGTAACGTCTGCCGTGCCGGGGATTATATTGTTTGCATAGCTATATGTATAATCCACATTTTTTTCAAATATAATTTTCTCCCCGGCAAAAACAGTGGAAATTTCCGGTTCCGGCACAAGAGGCGCTGCGCTATAAACAGCGTCATCTACATCTGCAACCATATCTTCCGTCAGCAGAAATGTTACCTGTATTCCTTCCCCAAAAGTTCCGCTTCCGGTAATTACACCATTTACGGTAAATGCACCCTCTCTTTCTATCGTTCCATTATTCGTAAGCTTGCCATTTACGGTAATTGCTCCCCTTCCTACTACCGTTCCGTTATTCAAAAACGTACCATTTACGGTAATCGCTCCCTCTCCTTCCACCATTCCATTATTTGTAAGCGTCCCGTCTACTGTCAAAGAGGCGTCAGGCATAAAGGTTACAACGGCTGCGTCCCCAATCATTACACTGTCGGCAATAATAATATCGCCCTCCACATATGCATGTATTTCATCCGGAATATCACACGTTCCGTCCCACAAAAACTCAGGCGCATTGATACGGTCTGTATTTCTGGACAATAATTTCCATACTTCCAAACTGTTTGCCGTTAACCGGATGGAATCCGGAAAGGCCCTGCTTTCCAGGATTGTCAGACCACTGCCCACATGTACTCTGGTCAGACTGCTATCCACAAACGCATCCCGCCCAATTATTTTGACAGAATCCGGCAGGACCATTGTCCCTGTCAGTTTTTCACACCCGCTGAAAATCCCGATGCCAATCTCTGTGAGACTCTGATTTAATTGTATTTCCTCAAGTTCCGTACAATTCCAAAATGCATAACCACCGATTGTTTGTATGGAATCTGGCAGTTGAATTTTTTTTATGCCGGTACAGCCGCCAAATATATTACTTCCCATTTCTATAATTCCTTCACTCAGCGTCACCTCTGTAATACCGGTACAGTCAGCAAATGCTCCCGTGCCGACCACCGTACAGCTTCCCGGAATCTCAATCTTCTGCAAACCTGTACAATCTCCAAATGCATAAGATCCAATATATTGCAAATTTGACGGAAGCTTCAGTTCTTCCTGGAGCGGACATCTATAAAACATCATCTGCTCAATACGTGTGATACCGTCTGGCAGATTAACAGATGTAAGTTTTCTACAGCTCATAAAAACACGCGTCCCCATTCCGGTAAGTGTATCCGGAAGCGTCACTTTTGTTATCTCTGTACACCCATAAAATGCACTTTCTCCAATGGTTTTTACGGTATAGTCCTCTCCCTCATACGTCACTGTTTTAGGAATAGCCACTTCCCCGGAAGGCTGTGTTCCTGCCCATTTATCCAACTGGACATATTTATTTTCACTATCTGTCACCGTATATGTATAGCCATTGATTTCGAATGTCTTCGTCTCATAAGCCTCGCCGTTTAAAAGGATGTTTTTATGGCCGACGGCTGCCACGAGAGCCGCTACCTCCCTGCTGGTACATGAAACCGTAAGCGTCGTACTGTACTTGTCCTTCTCACTGACTCCTTCAAAAAATGTCCTGCTGTGAACAGATGTGATACTGTCAGGAAGGATAACACGCAGCTCTTCACTACACGCACGGAACGTATATACAAGCAGTTCCGTTATGCCATCCGGCACCACGATCTCTTTCAGTCCAGTGCATCCATAAAATGCCGACTCATCAATCTTATTGACTGCAGATGGAATCTCAATCTGCGTAAGGCCGGTACACCCGCTCAATGCTGACTTCGGTATGTATGTAATGCTGTCTGGCAAATCAATCTGCGTAAGACCAGTACATCCTCTTAGAAAAGCGGCTCCCCCAAGCTTTGAAATACCTTCCGGCAGTTTTATGCTGACAAGGCTTTGATTATCAGCAAATACATCTTCTCCATAAACAATGTCCGGATTTGAAATAATCACGCCAGATATTTTCGTAGCGCGAAAAGCCTGAGACCCGATGAAGGTTACCGAATCCGGTATCACCAATTCTCCGCTGATATAAGAATTCCAGAAAGCATCTCGCCCAATTTCTTTTAAGTTTCCAGGCAGCGTTAATTCCAATACGCCTCTGTCTCCGCAAGATCTGAACGCTTCCTGACCGATGCTTTCAATTGTATCTGGAAAAGTAACCTTCCTGATATACTTATATGCAAACGCCGAATCTCCAATTGAAACCACCGTATATTCCTTCCCGTTATATGTGACTGTTCCTGGAATTACAATCTCTGCCGCAGATTCAATTTCAGCTTTCCATTCCACAAGCTTCATCTTTCCTGGCTCGATTTCCTTATAGACAACATTGTCTATCTCCACGTTTTCGGTAAGCTTTCCATCTGACGCATACACCTCTTTTACTGTCCCGCATGACAGATTTGAGAGTAACAAACAAAATGACAGTAAAAAGACAGTCAGTTTTTTCCCTGTATGCCTTGCTGCCGGGAACAGGCCTGCCCGCCCTCCCTTAAATAGAATTTCATTTTTCATGAATGTAATACCTCCGTTTCTGTGAGCTTAATAGAAAGCCCCGTCTTAAAATTTATATAAAAAACCTTCTGGTTTTTCACCAAATGCCGTTTCTTCTTAATTTATTAGAATACTTTCATTACAACAGTCTGCGGTTTCTCGCTTCTGTCACTGCAGCAACCTTATTATTTACACCCAGTTTTTTATATGTTTCCTGATTGTAATATTTTATTCCGGCTTTTGACAGACCAAGCTGATCTGCAATCTGTTCCACAGACAGTCCTTCCGCCTGCAGCCGCAGGACTGTCAGGGCCTTGTCGGACAAAATCACATTCCCCTCCTGCTTTTCCTTTAAATAAACCGGGTAAAAAGCTGCCATCTGTTCACACTCCTTCATGACCTGTCTTTTAAATTCCTGATTCTGCCATGTCACTATGCCAATATTCAAAAGCTCCCAAAGCGCTGCTCCTTCCCTTGTCAGAATCCGTACAAAATGATAATCTTCGGCTTTTTCCACTGCCTCCTGCAAGACCTTTGACCAGTCCTTCTTTCCAATACGGTACATGGCAATAGCTGACAATACCCCAGCCTCGATTTCTATATAGGTCCTGTGCATTTTTTCTGCATAGAAACGCATTTTATCTAAAAGCAGAAGCGCCTTTTCTTTTTGTCCGACTGTCAGATACACCCGCACTTTTGTCAAATAACGGTATCGTTCCATTGTGTTAAACTCTGCGTCTTCATCCGGCGCTTCTTCCAGCCACCTGTATGCTTCTGAAAGCCTTCCTGCATATAAGTCCATTCTCACCGATATGGCATGGATATTGGGCAGAAGTTTTTTCGCGTCCTGCTCTGCGATCTGCCGGAAGCTCTCCAGCATATCTGCGGCGTCTTCCATCCGGTTATTGAACATGGACAACTGGGTCAGTATTCCAACCGCGACAAATACCTGCTCAATCTTACCTCCGCTTTCCGCCTGCATTCTTCCTCTGACTGCAAGAGAAGCCACCTCGTAATCATCTTCGCCTTTTTCAAAAAAACTTTCTGCAAGGGCAAGACTTACCAGGCCTTTGCCGTATTTACCAAGGGCAAGCGTCACAACTTTCCCAATGCTCCCCGCTAATTCCCTGTCTTTCCTGCTCCATTCACAAAAGTCTTTTCCCCCGTTCATCATAGACGGCAAGTTGCTGGTAACGGAAAACTCCGGCAGAATTGTCTTTCTCTCCATGAAAAGTGTCCCCGCCCGCTTTAACAAATCTGCCAGCCGGATAATTCCCCTGTGAGGTAGTGCAATATCCAGATATAAAAGTCTGGCTTCTGCCGCCCTTTTCATACCCCCTGTCGCTTCCTTTGCACAGACAGCAAGCTCTTGATACCATCGTTCACTTTCTTCTTTATTTAAAAGCATAGACTGCAGCATACTCATGCCGGCCATCAGCTCCACACTTTTCTTGATCTTTTCCTCAGAAAGTGTAAGATAATAATGTTTTAATTGAAAATAATCTCCAGATGCCGGATTTCTCCTCATATTTTCAATCAATATCCGGAAAATCCCTTCCTCATTGCGGGATATCTCATACATCCGCAGCGCTTCCGTCACATTTCCCTCCAACTCATAGCTGTTTCCCGCGCTAAAATATAACTCATCAATATACTCCTGCGAATACTTTTCTAAGAGTCTGCGCCGCATGGAGTATTTCATGGGAATCCTCTGTTCATAAACACTCCGCTCGTTCTCTATTCTTGTTATCAAAAAGTTTCCTGTTTCCTGTGCCTGCTGGATTAACCTGCCGGCATCCTTTTTCTTAGTAATCTGCTGCGCCATCGGCAAGTCAAACTGCTCTACGATAGATACCGTTTCCATAAATTCCTGCAATTCCACAGTCCACTGGTCATACACATAGGTTTCCAGATAATCCCACATATCTTTTCTGGATTCCTCAATTGCGCAAAGTTCCGCCTTCTCCCTGTCCCCTGCGCTCTCCGCCTCTGAAATCCCCTTAAGTCTCATACATACAATTTTAAGATATAATGGATGCCCATGGCCAAGTTCCCATATCCTCCTGCATGCAGCTTCTGTGGGAGACAATTCCCATCTTCTCAGATATTTCTCCTGTTCCTTTTCCGCCAAAAATAACTGTTCTTCCCCCATCGTTACAAACATCTGCCGGACATGGACAGCTTTCAGCCATTTCGGAATTGGAGCTCTGGAAATCAGTATCAGCCATGCATCCTTTCTGCCGCCAAGCTCCGCAAAGAGATGCTCACAGACCATTCTGTCTTCCTGCGTTTCCAATAAATGCAGATCATCTATCACAAAAATTTTACGCTGATTGGCCCTTTTATCCACTCTATCCATTTCTTCCTGTACTGCTCCAGCCAACTTAGCAGTTCCGGCATCAGACATAGATATATAACAGTATTGTTTTCTGCTAAGGAAATCTGCCGCAAATGAGGTTTTCCCGCTTCCTGTCACACCAAAAATATATACTGTCTGGCCAATATTCTGGGCGGCTTTCATCTGCTTCCATAATGCCTGCCGACGCACGTAGTGTTCATCCATGGTCATTTTGTTTGTTTTCTTCTCTGACATGAAAGTCTCCTTTTTCCAACATCTTCCCAATGTCTGATACCAGAAAATTAACTAAAAATATCAATTATTTCTGCTATTTTGTAGTATTTTACACTAAACTAAACAGGAAAGTAAACTAGCCAAAAGGCTAGACTTATCACAAATATCCCGTAAAATTACTCTTTTATTTAATATTTATGCCCAAAAACAAAGTAGAAAAGTCCACTTCTACTCCCCTGCACCCAATCTTGAGGGAAGGGGGTTGCCCACTTTGCGCGCCGAGCACAACCGCTTTAGCGGCATATTTCCCTTTGTGCGAGTGCGGATTTGTCCTGGGGTACCGTGCTTGCACGGGGGATTCCTTAGGACGGTCAGGTTCTGTTTTTTTATTCTATAGAATAAAAAATAAAACCGCCGCTTTCACGATTAAAAATCGAAAAGCGGCAGTCCTGATCATAGCATTCATACTCCAATAAAACAAAGGCATCTCCCAAACAATTCCATCCACTTTTTAACAGCCGAATAAACTCTTTCCTCCTTCTGCATACTCTGATATTCCAACTGCTATGCCTTCTCCTGTTAGAATCGTAAAGCGATATAGCACACATTAAATATTTACATATTTATCAATCGTAGATTGCTCTAGCACTTTATTTCCTATCAATGTAATTGCCTTTTGGGGACAATTACTAAAACATCGGTAACAACAAGTGCAATTATTCTGTGGTACCGGTTTATTTTCAATCATCTTTATGTTTCCCATAGAACAAATATTAGAACACTTGCCACAAGAAACACACTTTTCATAATCAATTTTTAACTTTTCTTTGAGTCTGTATGGTTTTCCATAAAACCATAACCTTTGACCCAAAAGCCCCGCCACATGATCGATAAACGTAAGTCCGTCCTGACTAAATTGTTCATTTTTTATATTCCTGACCGTTCGCTTTATTTTACGGTCTGCATCTTCTACAATCTTTCTGTTTTTTTCAAGCGTTTTTTTCAATACCTTTACATCTCCTATGCAATCAGTCATTTTCAAATGTAACCCGCCTAATATATTAGCTCCATACTTTCTAAACAACCTCGCTGAACAGCCTGTTCCATCACCACTAAACAATCCCATCGTCGCTATAATAAAAATGTTTTTATCTGCAAAAATTTGTGAATGATCATTTATAAAATTTCTGACAATCATAGGCATATCGCTGTAATATATCGGATATCCAAAAACAATATCAGAACTTTCTTTCAGCTTTTCTATGCAAATATCTTCTTCAATAGAATACATTTCTATCTGGTAAACATTTTTATAATATTCCAAAAATTTACTGACACAATATTTTGTATTTCCCGTACCGCTAAAATATATACCTGTCATATTTTCCTCCGAGTCTGTCTGCTTGTATGCGACTCAGAAAAGAAAAGACACATATTTCTGCAGATTCTCACTATTTCCCTTTAGAATGAGAAGAAACCGGCATAAGCCGATTTCTCCTTTCCCGTTATACTTGAGGTTTCGAAAGAACCTCTAAAAAGTATCAATTTCTCTGTATAATTTACCGTTTTACCAGTAGAGATTTTCCCGTCATCTCTTCCGGCTGCTCCATGCCCATAATTTCAATCAGGGTGGGCGCGATGTCTGCCAGACAGCCTCCCTCGCGCAGGGTATAACTGTCGTCATAGTTAATCAGGATAAACGGAACCGGGTTGATGGTATGCGCCGTAAAACTCTCGCCAGTCTTGTAATCAATAAGCTGCTCTGCATTTCCGTGGTCTGCACACAGGAACATTGTTCCATCAACTTCCTTCAATGCCGCAACTGCTTTTCCCACACAATCGTCTACTGCTTCCACCGCTGCAATTGCCGCCGCTTCCACTCCGGTATGCCCTACCATATCCGGATTTGCAAAATTTATAATTATGACATCAAATTTATCAGATTTAATGGCTTCTACCAGTTTGCCGCACACCTCATACGCGCTCATTTCCGGCTTCAGATCATACGTTGCCACCTTGGGAGAATTTACCAGTATGCGTTCCTCCCCCTTATTAGGTTCTTCCACGCCGCCGTTAAAGAAAAATGTAACATGCGCATATTTTTCTGTCTCGGCAATTCTCGCCTGTGTCTTGCCTTGATCTGCCAGGAACTGCCCAAACGTATTTGTCAGCTCAACCTTATGGAAGGCAATGATTTTATTGGGGATAGTTACGTCATACTCTGTAAAGCATACATACGTCACATCTTTTCTGTTTCCTCTGTCAAAACCGTCAAATTCGTCCATACAGAAAGTTCTGGTAATTTCTCTTGCACGATCCGGGCGGAAATTAAAGAAGATAATCGTATCTTTGTCATTAACAGTTGCAATTGGCTTGCCGTCCCTTTCCACAACGGTAGGCACCACAAACTCGTCTGTGATATCCTCTGCATAAGAAGCGGCTACCGCTTCCACTGCGTTTGCCGCGCGATTTCCTTCTCCCTCAGCAATGGCACGATACGCCTTCTCCACGCGATCCCAGCGGTTGTCCCTGTCCATGGCATAATAACGTCCGGAAACAGTTGCAATCTCGCCCACGCCAATCTCTTTCATCTTGTTCTCAAGTTCTTCCATAAATCCCTTGCCGGAAGTAGGAGCCGTATCACGCCCATCCAAAAAGCAGTGGACATAAACTTTCTCAATTCCCTCTCTTCTTGCCAGTTCTAAAAGCCCATATACATGCGTATTATGACTGTGCACACCGCCGTCTGACAACAGACCGTACAGATGCAGGGCAGAATGATTGTCCTTTACATTTTTCATTCCTGCAAGCAATGCTTCATTCCTGAAAAATTCGCCGTCTTCTATTTCTTTGGTAATCCTTGTCAATTCCTGATATACAATTCTCCCAGCGCCCATATTCAAATGACCCACCTCGGAATTGCCCATCTGTCCGTCCGGAAGCCCTACTGCAAGCCCGCTGGCATTGCCTCTGACAAAGGGACAATCCTTCATCAGTCCGTCAATATTCGGGGTATTCGCCTGATACACTGCATTAGCCTCATGCTTTTCATTTAAACCAAATCCATCCAGAATCATTAATACTGTAGGTTTTTTACTCATAACATCCTCCTTGTTTTTCTGTTTCTGTCTTAATTTTTCAATCACTTTTATTTTATCATGTAGAACGCAAAAAAACAACTCTCTATAAACTTATTCTGTCACGAAACCGTCACTGTCCACGAAAACCCCTGGTGCAGAAATCCTCTGCATATATTCCAAAATTCTCTGCTTTTGCCCCGGTTCTTCCACCAAAGAGGTAACACAATTCTTCTGAACACAGGGAAGAAAGCGAAATTCTATCTCGCCGCTGTCTGTATGAATTACTACCTGGGACATCCCGGTATCTGTGGTTTTATTATTAAACCAGAAATTTCCCAGACTGTAGATCACAGGCTTACCCTTATAATAGTCAAAACCCTGAAGACAATGCGTATGTCCGCCGATAATCACATCCGCTCCTGCGTCAATAAAGGCATGTCCCAGTTCCACCTGCCCGCGGTCATAATACTTGGTATTTTCCGTTCCCCAGTGTACAAAGGCGATCACATAATCACTCTGGGACTTCGCCTGTTCGATCACCGATACAAATTTATCCGGATTCAATGTCTTCAATACCCCTGCCGTCTCATCCGTGGCTTCTTTGGTATAATTCAAAGAACGCTCAATCTGAGTAGCCGATACAATGGCAATCTTTCTGCCGTTTGCTATGAAGTATACCGGCTTCATAGCATCCTGTATATTTCTGCCTGCCCCTACATAAGGAATCTGCGCCGTTTCAACAGTTTCCAGCGTATCCAAAAGCGCCTCCTCGCCATAATCCCAAACATGGTTATTTGCAAGAGACACAATATCTGCTCCCATTTGCATGACTGCGCCAATCCGCTCTGGATCTGCCCGGAAGGTATATGCCTTTCCCGGCAGGGGCCTGCCCCGGGTACTGTATGTAAACTCATTATTTATCATCAAAATATCCGCCGACTGCATCTCCTGCCACAAAGCATCTGAAAAGCAGTCTTTGATGCCGCCTGGCTGCCCATCCAGATAATTTGTGGAACTCCATCCCTCTGAAAGATTAATATCTCCTGTAAAATCCAAAACAATCTGATCTTTTCTGACGCACATTTTATCATATACCTTTTCCAAATCAGAATCCATCTCTTTGAGAGAACGGCAGTATTCCACCCACAGAACATGAAGAGATTTTCCGGTAATCTTATACCAGCTCTCTATATCGGGTTTTTTCTTTTCCGCCGCCCGGCGCAGTAAATTCAGCTTTTTTCTGCCATACGTTTTTGATATCCATAACAAAAATGGTTCCTCGATCTTATAATTGCCTGACAAACCTTTTTCGGCGCCAGCCAGAATCTCCTGTATTGCCTGCTCCTTAGCAGACTGCAGAACACTTTTTTGCAGTACGCGTCCGCTCAGCCGCTGTCTTTCTTCAAATGCCCTCAGACTTGTCACAGGCATAATATCTGCCTTGCCGGCCATAAATCCGTCCCGCACAGAATATTCTTCTATGAAGCTGCCAGCAGCAAGCAACGCACACAAAGAGAGCACAAACAAGCTGCGCCGTATCTTATCAACATTTCTCATCTGTAATCTTTTCTTCTCCGCTTATACTAATGCCTGACAACTTTTTTCAATGCCTGTGAAATAGCGCTTCCTGCCACGAAACACGCTGCCGCTTCCACCAATCCATTAATTCCTACAAACAGCAGGATAAACGCCAGTGGATTTTGGGCTCCCAAAGCCGCGGCAATCCCCTGCACGTACTCACTCTGATAAAAGAACATCGTCAATGTTCCCATAAAAAACAGCGTATTCAGCAGCGGACAGCAAAGATTCGCAATCGTAAGCGATGCTTTTTTCAACGGACCGCATTTGAGCAGCCCCTGGTATAAAATGCCTGTCAGCCAGCCCGTCAAAATCCTGGTGGGTACGCAGACAAGAAACGTAAGTACCGGATTAATGCTTAAGAGCATCGCTCCAAAATGACTCATGCCGAAGCACTGAACAAAACTGGTAACGCCAAAAATACCTCCCAGAACCGCCCCCGCAGCAGGACCCAGCGTCACGGCTCCTATCGCCACCGGCACCACAATCAGGGTAATTTCTAAGCCCAGGGTACGGATATATCCCACGGGCGTAAATGCCATAATTAAAATAATTGCAGTCAGCAATGCCATTTCCACCAAATAAGCAGTACCTATATTCTGTTTATCTTTCACAGCAATTCCTCCATTCCATTTCATACCATGAACCATTTCTTATTACGCGTAAATCATACACTATTTGCTGAAAAATAGCAAGGAAAAGTCTCCGCAACGTTCCTGTAAAACTTTCATTCTGCCCGACTGGCTGTTTGAGGCCGCATGACCGCCCATACGATAAACACCGAAAACCTCCCGGCGCCCCCGTGCAGCATCTTGAGTACCACTACGAAAAACAAAGCGGACACCCTCTGTCCCCCTTGCCTCCCCAATCTTGGAGGAATTGGCCTGCACACTTGCTGCATCGAGCACCATTATAAAGCAATTATTACCTCTTATGCGAGTACGCATATGTGTTTTTTATCTTATAGGAAAATAATTTTACACATTAACGTAACAAGGTATCTCCTATAAGATAAAAAGCGTCTTCCCACTATCTCAGTGGAAAGACGCTTCTGCTTAACTATTATATACCTATTCTGCTAACTCAGCCTTCAGGGCTTCTGTAAGAGCCGGAACAATCTTATTCAGATCACCTACGATACCATAATCTGCTACATCAAAGATTGGAGCATCCTCATCTTTGTTGATAGCGATAATAATGTCAGCTTCTTCCATACCAGCCACATGCTGAATCGCTCCGGAGATACCAATTGCAAAATATACATTAGGGCGAACTGTCTTACCAGTCTGTCCTACCTGCAAATCTACCGGCAGCCAGCCATTTTCAACGACTGCACGGGAGCAGCTTACGGTTCCGCCGATCACTGCCGCAAGATCCTTTAACATCTGGAAATTCTCAGCGCTTCCAACGCCACGTCCGCCAGATACCAGAATCTTAGCTTCCATAATATCTTCTGTCTCTTTGACAGATTTGATGATATTTAAGATTTCCACATACTTGCTGTCCGGGGTAAATCCAGGATTGTATTCTTCCACAACAGCCTTGGCACCCTTAATTGGATCAATTTTCTGCATAACGCCAGGACGTACCGTTGCCATCTGAGGACGGTTGTCCGGGCATGCGATCGTTGCAATCGTATTACCGCCAAATGCAGGACGAGTCATCAAAAGCTGATTATGCTTCTGCTCATCTTCCTTGCCAGGTACTGGATTCAGTGGGAAATCACCGATCTCTAATACCGTACAGTCTGCTGTCAGACCAGTTTTTACTCTCGCAGATACACGGGGACCCAAGTCACGTCCGATTGCAGTAGCGCCTACCAGCATAATTTCCGGTTTGTACTGGTTGATGACAGAAGCAAGCGCATGTGTATAGGGCTCTGTTCTGTACTCTTTCAATTCTGGATCATCTACAACGATAACTTTATCAGCGCCATACTCTGCCAGCTGATCTGCCAGATCTTTGACACCGGAACCAATCAATACCGCTGTTACATCTGTATCTAAATCTTTTGCCAAATCCTTTGCTTTGCCAAGTAATTCAAAAGCAATTCCGCTTAATACATTGTCTACCTGCTGTGCAAAGACATATACTCCTTTATATGCTTCTAAACCCATTATTTTCACCACTTTCCTTATTTTTACGGATGTCTGCAATTTATTAAATCACATGCTTCTCTTTCAATTTTCCTACAATATAGCTGACTGCATCTTCTGCTGTATCAGGAACAACCTTTTCTCCGGCGCCTTTTTTAACTTTATCAGATGCCTTTGCAATCTTGGTCGGTGATCCTTTTAAGCCCAGGTCAGAGTCATCTACATCTTTCAGATCTGCTCTGCCCCATACAGTCACTTCTTTGTCATACGCATCGAAGATTCCGCCTGGTGTCATATAACGCGGCTCGTTTAACTCAGAAAGAGCAGTGATCAGGCAGGGCATTTTTGCCTTCAGCTCATGATATCTGTCCTCATACTGACGCTGAACGACTACATAATCTCCATCTATCTTAATTTCCTGTGCATAGGAAATAACAGGAATGTCCAGATGTTCAGAAATCTGAGGTCCAACCTGTGCGGTATCACCATCAATAGCCTGACGGCCAGTGATAATCAGATCGTATTCCAGATTGCGGATTGCACCTGCAATCGTGGTGGAAGTAGCCCATGTATCAGCTCCGCCCAATACTCTGTCTGTTACAAGTATACCCTTGTCTGCTCCCATTGCCATAGCTTCTCGGAGTACCTCATCTGCCTTGGGAAGTCCCATAGTAAGCACAGTCACTTCTGCGCCATACTGTTCTTTTAATCTCAATGCTGCTTCCAGACCTGCTTTATCGTCCGGATTCATGATCGTAAGCATTGCACCTCTGTCCAGAGTACCGTCTGGATTGAATTTTACTCCGCCTTTGGTATCTGGTACCTGCTTTATACATACAACGATTTTCACGGTAATTCACTCCTTATGTTTTATTTTTAATTTCAACCGCGGATTATGCTCAAGATGTTTTGCATCTTGAGTGCGCGCTGCACTCTCAAATGCCAGACATAACGATTCCGTTTATGCAAGCATACTCCATATTTATGTCCTCCATTCTCAATCCGCTGAATCACGACTATTTCAACAACGCGCCGGAAATAACCATACGCTGAACCTCAGAGGTACCTTCATAGATCTCTGTAATCTTAGCGTCGCGCATCATACGCTCTACATCGTACTCACGGATATACCCGTATCCACCGAATAACTGAACGCACTTAGTAGTTACTTCCATAGCAACCTCTGCTGCAAATAATTTTGCTTTTGCTGCCTCTACGGAGTAAACCTTCTGTGTAGCTTTCGCCATAGCTGCCTTGTATACCAGCATCTGAGCCGCTTCAATCTTAGCCGCCATATCTGCAAGCTGGAACTGTGTATTCTGCTGAGCTGCGATGGAACGTCCAAACTGCTTTCTCTCCTTCGTGTAAGCAATCGTTGCATCCAATGCGCCCTCTGCAATACCCAGAGCCTGCGCTGCAATACCGATACGTCCGCCGTCCAGGGTATGCATAGCGATCGGGAATCCCTTGCCCTGAGGTCCTAAGAGATTGTCCTTAGGAATTCTGCAGTCTTCAAAAATCAATTCATATGTAGCAGATCCGCGGATACCCATTTTCTTTTCCTTGGTTCCAAAGGAGAAGCCGGGAGTATCTTTTTCCACGATAAATGCCGAGAAGGATTTCTTCTTTCTTCCTCTAGCATCCACCTTAACATCCGTAACAGCAATTACGATATAGATGTCCGCCTCTTTACCATTGGTAATAAAGCACTTAGAACCGTTCAAAATCCATTCCTCACCGTCTAAAACAGCCTTGGTCTGGCAGCCCTGTGCATCGGTACCTGCTCCTGGCTCGGTCAACGCAAAAGCGCCCAGTTTCTCACCTTTCGCAAGCGGAGCTAAATATTTCTGCTTCTGCTCTTCCGTACCGTAGGTCATAATCGGATCACAGCACAGAGAAGTATGCGCAGATACAATAACGCCCGTGGTGCCGCACACCTTGGACAGTTCTTCCACGCACATAATATAGGTCAGAGGATCACAGCCCTGTCCGCCGTACTCCTTGGGAATTGGAATACCCATGAAGCCTATTTTCTGCATTTTTTCTACTGTTCCTCTTGGAAATTTCTCAGTCTCATCAACTTCCTGCGCAAGAGGCTTAACTTCATTTTCCGCAAACTCTCTGAAAAGAGTTCTCGCCATTTCATGTTTTTTATCTAAAGAAAAATCCATGATATTTTTCCTCCAAACTTTTTAAATTTAATATTATACACTCTTTATTTGCTGTAATCGTAGAAACCGATTCCGGTCTTCATTCCCAGCTTGCCAGCGCGAACCATTTTCTTCAGCAATGGATGCGGACGGTATTTCGGATCGCCTGTCTCGTCATACAATACGTTCATGATGGCAAGGCAGATATCCAGTCCAACCAGGTCGCCCAGAGCCAGAGGTCCCATCGGATGGTTAGCACCCAGCTTCATAGCCGTGTCAATGCCTTCTACGCTTGCAACGCCGTCTGCATAGATGCCGACTGCTTCGTTAATCATTGGGATCAGGATTCTGTTTACTACGAAGCCTGCTGCTTCATTTACTTCTACCGGTGTCTTGCCGATTTCCTTGGAAATTGCAACAATCTTGTCCTTCATATCGTCCGGTGTATTCTCGCCCTTGATTACTTCAATCAGCTTCATTACAGGAGCAGGATTGAAGAAATGCATTCCGATTACCGGTCTGTCCAGGCCAGCGCCAATCTCTGTAATGGAAAGAGAAGAAGTGTTGGTTGCAAACATACAGTCTTTCTTAACAATATCCTGCAGTTCCTTAAAGGTCTGCTTCTTAACATCCATAACTTCCAGAGCTGCTTCTACGATCAGATCACAGTCGCCGCAGATTTCCTTGGTGCCTGTGGTGATTTTAGCAAGGATAGCGTCCGCCTTGTCCTGTTCCATCTTTCCTTTGGCAATTCTCTTCTCAAAACCTTTGGCAATCTTATTCTTGCCGTTTGCTGCAAATTCATCATTAATATCGCATAAGCATACTTCATATCCTTCTGTCTGTGCAAACGCCTGTGCAATTCCGGAACCCATGGTTCCTGCTCCAATAATACCTACTTTCATGATTATCCTCCTTAAAATATATCGCTATTCAAAACGCCATCAGCGTTGACGGCGGCGTGCAGGCTGCTTTGCAGAATCTGCAAAGCAGCGCCCCGCCGTCTCATCTATTAATCTCTCTCTACGATGGTTGAGCATCCCATACCGCCGCCGATACACAGAGTTGCAAGACCTTTCTTCGCATCTCTTCTTACCATCTCGTGAAGCAGTGTTACCAGGATACGGCATCCGCTGGCTCCAACAGGATGTCCCAGCGCAATAGCGCCGCCGTTTACATTTACTTTGCTCATATCAAACTCAAGATCACGTGCAACTGCAAGAGACTGTGCTGCAAATGCCTCATTTGCCTCTACCAGATCCATATCACCGATAGAAAGACCGGTCTTTTCAAATACTTTCTTTGTGGAAGCAACAGGTCCAACACCCATGATAGAAGGATCTACGCCGCCAAGTGCGCCTGCAACGAAGGTTGCCATTGGTTTCACGCCTAATTCCTGAGCTTTCTCTTCGCTCATTACGACGATTGCTGCTGCACCGTCGTTGATTCCGGAAGCGTTTGCCGCAGTAACAATTCCGTCTGGCTTAAATGCAGGACGAAGTTTGGAAATCCCTTCTGCAGTTGTGCCAGGACGCGGTCCTTCGTCTGCATCTATGACAACCGTTTTCTTTTTCTGTTTCACTTCTACCGGAACGATCTCGTCTTTGAACTTACCGTCTGCAATCGCCTTCTCGCACTTCTGCTGGGAGCTTGCTGCAAACTCGTCTAACTGTTCCCTGGTCAGTCCCCATTTTTCTGCTACATTCTCAGCGGTGATTCCCATATGATACTGGTTGAATGCATCCCACAATGCGTCATTTACCATGGTATCTACCAATGTGGCATTGTTCATTCTGTAACCATAACGTCCCTGCATTGCTGCATAAGGAGCCATAGACATGTTTTCCATACCGCCTGCAACAACGATATCAGCGTCGCCTGCCTGAATCATCTGTGCCGCCATATTTACACAGTTCAAACCGGAACCGCATACAACATTCACAGTAACTGCCGGGGTCTCGATAGGCAAACCGGCTTTGATGGAAGCCTGGCGTGCTACGTTCTGTCCTAAACCAGCCTGGATAACGCAGCCCATGTATACATGGTCTACCTTATCTGCCGGAACACCAGCTCTGTTCAATGCTTCTTTGATTACGATGGAGCCCAGCACTGGTGCCGGAGTTGTACTTAAGCCTCCACCCATAGTTCCGATTGCAGTACGGCATGCGCCTGCTAAAACAACTTTCTTTGCCATTTTCTTCTTCTCCTTTACCTTATTATTATCATTGGTCAGCGATTCAGCGCCGATCTGAAACAGAATCCTGAAAACAGTTTTGACTGACTGTTAATAATGTATATTGCTTGTTCACGCTAATATATGCTATTTGTGTGTTATTTGTGTGTTATTTGTGTGTTATTTTTTTAACAATCTTTTTTTAAAAAAAAGGAAAACAGATCTGGCTACCGCCATTGTACCTGCAAGATCTATTTCCTGCCGTCCCATGTTTTCAGTCCTCACTAAAAATATCCTATCACATTTTCCCTTTTTTTGCAATCTATTTAATAAAAAACATGATTGCCAATTATGGTGCCGGGAATACTGCCATCATTACGCCTGAAATACAGACAGTTATTGGTAATATTTCCTCCCAAAACTTCCTGCGCTGCCTGGGTGCAGCTTGCATTGGCGCCGCTTGCAAGCACAGATGCAAACCTGCCGCTTGCCACCGGTGAAAACTGTCCCCCCTGATATATTACCCCTGCCACTGTATTGGGAAAATGGGAACTGTACACACGATTCATTACTACGCTGCCCACAGCCACTTTGCCCTCATAGCTCTCTCCTCCCGCTTCGCATTGGATTAACGCCGCAAGCAGGGCCGTATCCGATGCGTCTCCTTTTACAGCCGCTGGTTTCCGGTTCTGGTTTTGAGCCTGGCTTTGAAGCTGCCTCTTTTTATTTTCTTCCTCCTGGCGCCGGATTTCTTCCATGCGCTCTGCATCTTCTCTCGCTTTCTGTGCTTCCAGCTCCGCCTCGTATGCTTTTTGCTGTTCAATTTTTTTCTCATAACCCGCAACATTGGCCTGAGCGTCTGCAAGCTGTTTTTTGGCCGCTGCTAAATGCTGGGAAGTGTCGTTTATCAGCGCGCTGATTTCCTGTTTTTTGCTCTCCTGCTGCGCTAACAGAACGGCAAGCGCATCCTCATGCTCGTCCAGCTCTTTCTTCTTGCCTGCAATCTCCTCCTTCGTATTGCGGTATTCTTCGAGCATATTCCTGTCATATTGATGAATGCTGGAGAAATATTCTGCCTTATTCAAAAAATCTGCAAAACTTTTTGCTCCCAGCAGCACTTCAAGCATACTTTCCCGATCCATCTCGTATAAAAAACGGATGCGTTTCTTCATCGCCTGATACTGCTTGCTTTCCCGCTGCCGCGCCTTTTTTAACGCCTTTCTGGTATCTTTCAGGTTCTGCCGGGTAACTTTTAGCTGCTGTTCTGTCTCGTTTAACTCTGCCGTAACGCTGGCAAGCCTATTATTAAATTCTGCAAGATCCCCTTCCAGTCCCCCGGCTTCTTCCGATAAAGTATCCGCCTGCTGCTGCGCCTTTTTCTTCTGATTTTTTAAATTCTCAATTCCTTCCTGTACCTCGTCAAGCTTTTGCTGCGTAGCCTCTGCCCTCATAGGAAACAGGCTGCATAAAACCAAAATGACCGCCAGATTCTTTAAAAATATTTTCTTCATTTGCCACTGCCTCCTAAGTAAAAAGGAAATTCCTGCTAAAATAAAAAGTCTTTTTATCCGATAACATTAATATAACTGATACCTTATCTATATGCAAGAGAAACAAACCCCTGTTTTCTTTTTTCTTGCATTGGATGAACGAAAATAGATACGATAATGGAGGTGTTTTCGTGCAATATATAAAACTCAACCATGTACGGCCGGGTATGCGTCTTGCCCGCCCTATTTACAATAAAAACGGCGTCCTGCTCTATGAACGCGACACTAAGCTGACGCCTCAGGGTATTTCCAGCATTAAGAATTTCGGACT
Organism: Lachnospiraceae bacterium; assembly: GCA_009911185.1. Lineage (GTDB taxonomy): Bacteria > Bacillota > Clostridia > Lachnospirales > Lachnospiraceae > Petralouisia. The sequence goes on along the minus strand of QXWW01000012.1, from coordinate 72,324 downwards.
TTGGGGACTGTATATCTTAGAACCTGCGGAGCCTGTGCCTCCCCTGTCTGAAGAAGACGTGGAACTGGAACGTTTTCTTACCGTCTCCACCTTCCGGCTGAAGGATGATCTGACTCTTCTATTAAATAACATGAAGCCGCAGAACATCCTGCCGCTTGCACAGGAAATCCTCCGTAAATTCGGCGGAGTTGATCACCGCATCAATTTTGCCATAACACTGCGCAGCAATGGGGACTATATTTATAAACACAGTCTGAATACGGCCATTCTTGCCGCCATAATGGTAAACAGGCTTCAATACGCTTACCCGGAACAGCTTGCCATCGTCTGCGCGGCACTCGTACATGATGCCGGACTGCTGCTGGTCCCGGAAGAGATTCTGGAAAAAGGGGAACGGCTTTTATCCCCGGACGAACGGAGACTGATCCGGGGCTACCGTGAAAAAGGCTACCAATTCCTTCACCCGGATTATAACGACTACAAATTTCCGGAACTTACTTTACAGATCGTTGGACAAACGACCCGGCTAGAGCACAGTGTTTCCACGCCTATGCCGAAAAATATCCGCTGGAAGAACGGAACACACGTGCTCCATACTGCAAGCATGTTTGATGAGATGACCTCCATGCATCTGGACAGGGAACCGGTTTCAGAACTTGCCGCTATACGGTTTTTGAGAAAACACACCGACCATTATCCCGCCGCTTTCGTAACTGCCCTGACTCAGTGCATTCATATCCTGCCGGGCGGCCGCTGCGTAGAATTTTCCAATGGACAAAAAGGTATCGTAATCGAAGAAAATCAGAAAAACTACGCCCAGCCTGTGGTCATTCTTTTTTCTACCAATCAGCGGGTAGACTTTAAGGATTCAAAATTCCAGAAAACCATGCATATTTCTGATGTAATGAAAACCATGGACGCGCGGCTTAAGGTGGACCGTGACACCTTTAAGCAGTATGCCTCTGACGCCCGTACCCGTGAGACTGCCGTACGTTTCCTTGAAAAACGCAAGAAACTGGCTGCGGCAGGACGCATGTAACGCTGTATTTACCATAGTTAATATTGACCGTAATGCTTTCGTGAAACAAACAGCCCCTGTCAGCATAGGAGCAAGGTTTATAACTTGCACGCCATTGTCAAATATCCAGGCCGGCATGACTATTTTCGTTATGTCCGCAGAAATAAAGATATAAAAATCCACCGGGCAGTTTCATACCTGGTGGATTTTATACTACTTTACAATTCAAACTTTACATGAGAGGTCTGACGTTTCCCATTGCCTGCAAGAATAAGGTTTCCTAATAAGGCAAAACAACTGCCGCTTCACGATTCTTTCATCGTTAAAGCGACAGTCTTTTTACATTAACTCCTGTATCCGTCCGGATTCTTGCTCTGCCATCTCCAGGAATCCTCACACATCCTGTCAATACCATACTCTGCTTCCCAGCCTAATTCTTCCTTTGCCTTTGTAGCGTCTGAATAGCAGGTTGCAACATCTCCTGCACGTCTTGGCTTGATCTCATACGGAATTGGTTTTCCGCAAGCCTTCTCATATGCTTTCACAACATCCAGAACACTGTAGCCGATTCCGGTTCCCAGATTGTAAATGCTGACTCCTGATTTATCCTCAATCTTTTTCAATGCCTTCACATGTCCCTTTGCCAGGTCTACCACATGAATATAGTCTCTGACTCCAGTCCCGTCCGGCGTATCATAATCGTCTCCGAACACGCCCAGACATTTCAATTTGCCAACTGCAACCTGCGCAATATAGGGCACCAGATTGTTGGGGATTCCTTTGGGATCCTCTCCGATAATACCGCTCTCATGCGCGCCAATTGGATTGAAATAGCGCAGAAGCACCACGTTCCACTCCGGGTCTGCCACATGGAAATCCGTTAATATCTGCTCCAGCATCCCCTTCGTCTGGCCATAGGGATTGGTAATTTTTCCTTTGGGGCACTCTTCCGTAATAGGAATGACAGCGGGATCGCCATACACGGTCGCTGAAGAAGAGAAGATAATATTCTTCACGCCATTTTTACGCATTACATCACATAAGATTAACGTTCCCGTGATATTGTTATGATAATACTCCAGAGGCTTCTGTACAGATTCTCCCACTGCTTTTAAACCTGCAAAGTGAATTACACTGTCAATCTTCTCTTTCTTAAATACTTCTTCCAGCGCCGGAGCATCCAGAATATCCACTTGATAAAAAGGAATCTTCGCTCCCGTGATGTTCTCCACTCGCTTCACAGCTTCTTCACTGGAATTTACCAGATTGTCCACCACAACTACCTCATATCCGGCCTTGACCAGCTCAATGCATGTATGGCTTCCAATATATCCTGCCCCGCCTGTAACTAAAATTGCCATAGAAACTTACCTCCTGTCCTGATTTAGCGCGCCTTAAAATTCTCTGCCGCCTTAGTTATTCTGAGTATAGCACACTTAAACCATTAAGTAAAACATTTTTTAACTGACCGCTAAAATTATTACTTCTCTCTGAAGCCTGCTGCAGCTTGTTCCCAGACGTCCGTAAAAGCGTTTACACCGCTTTTACGCTTCGCCGCCCTCAGCTTTGCTCATAAACAAATATTCTGTCACTGACGCACGAACCATAACGAAAATTTTACCTTTTTTAATTTTTCGTAAAAAATTCAAGACTTTTTCACAAAATTGGTGTATACTGTTTTCAGAGAAAATTGAACTAAGGAGAATAAGCATATGAGTCAGGCAAAAGTAGACCGTTATAAAAATGAAAAAGCAAACCGCAAGAAAAACATGAAAAAGGAAAAAATCAAGAACACTGTCGCCGCTGCCTGCGGCACAATCGTCTGTATCGCCATCGTCGGCTGGATCGGTTATTCCGCTTATGGCTACTTCCGCGCGCAGGATGGGAAAAACACTCCTGTGCAGACCGAAGTGAATCTGGACGCACTCAGCGATTATATGAGTACCCTGCCCACGTCAGACAGCACGGCGGAGTAATTTTCGTTGCACATCGACTTCACCTCAAAAGCGCCCGGAATCTCTGCCGCTTTGCGCTGAAAAGCCCTATGACGTGTCTAAACAGCTCTTGACGGAATGCAGTCAAGAGCTGTTTTCAAACACGCTCTAAGGCGCAGATAAGGAATCCGGCGGATTCTCGTCCTCAAACTCAAACACACAACGTTCATATGCGTTGATAATATGCGTCTCGCAGTATTTATCATACCGCTTATGCTTTCTCCCATATGTGAGGTGCACATGTCCATGAAGAAAAAACTTGGGACGGTACTTTTCTATCAGCGTCCGGAAGATTCGGAATCCCTGATGTGGCAGATCACGCCCGTCATTTAATTCATAAGCCGGCGCATGCGTTACCAGAATATCAAATCCACGCCTTCGGAATAATTGCAGGCGCAGCCTTGCCGCCCGCTGTCTCATCTGCCATTCCGTATACTGATATTTTCCCGGTCTGTAACGCATGGAACCTCCAAGCCCCAGAAGGCGCACGCCTTTATACACGTAAATTACGTCGTCTATACAGATACAGCCCTCCGGGGGGGCGCTGTCATACTTCGCATCATGATTGCCATGCACGTACAGTACCGGCGCAGAAGAAAGCGTCGCTAAAAAGGAAAGATAGCCAGGATCCAAATCTCCGCAGGAAATAATCAGATCAATATCTTTCAATTTTTCCTTATCAAAATATTCCCATAAATATTTTGATTCTTCGTCGGAAACAGCCAGTATCTTCATGGTAGGGTCAGCCTTCCTTTTTCTTTACTCCCTGCTGCTTTATCACAGGTTCGGCCTGTTCTTTCAATTCTTCTCTGGGCGGAATCGTGCCTATCACATTTTCAGCCAGCCAGTCCATTGTCATTATCTCTTCCGGCGGCAGATTCCTGTCCGGAGTATTCACCACTGCTCCTGCCTGGGAATGTATGATCCCGGCAAAGGGATCAAAAGCTTCCGTGCTGATGGAAGTTTTCAGCAGACCAGCCAGCCGTTTCAGCCCTGTCGGCAGATATTTGGAAAATACCACGTCAACCACCCCTTCCGACATTCCCCACCAGTAGTTGATGGCTTTTTTTACGGAAGGATCGTCGTCATATTTCCAGGTTCCGTCCATAATTGCCCAGATCAATCTCTCATAAAACTTTCCCCAGTGCCACAGCGGCATGGCAAAGTTCCGCGGACGTCCCTCTGTGATATGGTAAATGCCGAAAAATCTGGAAGCCTCCTCCGGAATCGCCATATCTTTTCCGGATACACAGGAAGAACCAATTTCCCGGATTCTTTTTTCTATATCCATGTCCTTTTTGGTCGACCATTCCAGATACACCTCGGCACGGGGATTCATCATCTTGGCTCCCAAAGCAAATGCATTGATATTGGCGATAGAGCCATAAATAGGATAATCTGCAATATAAGTAAGCCGGTTATTGTCCGCCATCGCCCCTGCAATAGCTCCCATTAAGAATTTTGCCTCATACATGCGGGAATAATACGTGCGAATATAGCGATGCGAGGTATTTAAAGAACAATTTAATATCCGCACCCTGGGATTTGCAATTGCAGCCTTCACACTTGCCTGTGCAAAAGGCGGGGTTGTGGTAAAAATCAGGTCGCAGCCTGCCTCTACTGCATCACTCAATAACGAATCTATATTATCCAGCGTTGCATTTTCATAACGCATGGTATGCACCTCTTCCGGAAACGTCTGCTGCAGATGAAGCCTGCCCAGCTCATGGGCATAAGTCCAGGCTGAGCTTCCCGGCGTTTTCTCATAAATAAATGCAATCTTTAATGTCCGTGTGCCGGGAACATGCAGATGCAGAATGCCAAACAGTGATTTCTTCTTCTGATTCGGTTTCATCTTTAAATCAATTTCAGATTCCTGTCCCAAAAGCACAAACTCCTCCCAGCTCTTTGCAATTAACTTCTGCATTTCACTGGTAGTTTTTTGGTCAATCGTCTCATACCCGTACAGCGTGATAAACGCCAGAAAAGCGTCTCCCGGTGTAATATTCAGTTTATTTCCGCCTTTTTCCCGAAATTCAGAGGTAAAACGGGCATAAACAGAAGAAAATTCCATAAGTTCTTCTTCCGTCCATCTCTCTTCCGGCTTCTTTCCCACCGCCTCCTGCAGTTTTGCATACCCGCCTTCCTGTGTGAACCAGATATAGTTTATCGGTGCAAAACGGTAAAAATCCAGAAATTCATAATACATTCTATTATCTTTTTCCTGGGTCTTTTTCGGTATGATACGAGTAACATTGCCTAAAATTGAAACCGCTCCGGAATATTTCATGACGCTGACACGCTTATTTCCTTCTGACACATAAAATTTGTGCATGTATTCATACGCCTTAACTGGCTCGCGAATCCCTTCCTCCATTTGAGAATCCAACAAATTCTCCCATTTGGCGGCAAATTCCGTATCCTCCCGCAAGATGGGCATATAATTCCCTGCAAAAGAACTGCTTCTGGCAAATGTTTTGGTCCCTGCAATCTGTTCAAGGGGAATCTGTACCAGACCAATGGGCGCCTCCGAATAAGAGCTTCGGTCTGGCAAAATATCGTCCAACACCTGTAATATTGGCTTCTCTCCATGCAAAAGACGCGTCTGGTAATCCTTTTTCCCCAACTTAAGCGCTTTCCTGTATTCTTCCCTGCCCATAATGACCTCCTGTTTCATGATCGGCTCAGACAAGTGATATCCAAATCATATTCTATCATACATTTCATTACAGATTCGTCCTCACCAGCTTAGGCTTATACCCTTTCATTTCCAGAGCCTCCATGATCTGCGCTTTATGCTCTGTTCCAAAAGCTTCCATGGTGATGCGCAACTCCACGGCCGCATTGCGGTTGGTGCTGACAAACTGGTTGTGCTCCAGTTTAATGACATTCCCCTGCCGTGTGGCAATGGTATCGGCAACCTTGCTCAGTTCTCCAGGTTTATCCGGCAGAAGCACAGATACGGTAAAGATACGGTCTCTGAAGATCAGGCCCTGCTGTACCACAGAAGACATCGTAATCACATCCATATTACCGCCGCTCAAAATAGATACCACACGCTTATTTTTCACGTTCAGGTGCCGCAGAGCCGCAACTGTGAGTAAACCGGAATTTTCTACAATCATTTTATGGTTTTCTACCATATCCAGAAACGCTACAATCAATTCATCGTCTTCCACGGTGATAATCTCGTCCAGATTTTCACGGATATAAGGGAAAATAGTTTCACCCGGGGTCTTCACGGCCGTGCCGTCCGCAATGGTACTGACGCCTGGCAGAGTCACAATCTTTCCCGCCTCAAAAGACGCCTGCATACAATTTGCGCCTGCCGGTTCCACACCGATCACCTTGATCTTAGGATTCAAAAGCTTGGCAAGGGTCGACACTCCGGTGGCAAGTCCACCCCCGCCAATGGGAACCAATATATATTCCACCAACGGAAGCTCTTTAAAAATCTCCATGGCAATGGTTCCCTGTCCGGTTGCAACTGCAAGATCGTCAAAGGGATGAATAAACGTATAGCCATGCTCCTTCGCAAGTTCATATGCCTTGTTGCATGCTTCATCGTAAACGTCTCCATACAGTACCACTTCTGCACCGTAGCCTTTCGTGCGGTTTACCTTGATCAAGGGCGTGGTGGTCGGCATAACAATGGTCGCCTTCACTCCGAAGCATTTTGCCGCATAAGCGACTCCCTGCGCATGGTTTCCTGCGGAAGCAGTAATCAGCCCTTTTTCCCGCTCTTCCTCCGTCAGAGTGCTGATTTTGTAGTATGCCCCCCGCACCTTGTATGCTCCGGTAAACTGCATATTTTCCGGTTTGAGGTACACTTTGTTTTCGGTCTGGTCACTTAAGTAATCACTGTATACCAGCTTTGTTTCCAGCGTTACCTCCTTTACAATCCTGCTTGCCTCTTCAAATTTATCCAATGTCAGCATCTTTCTCACTCTCCTGTTCTTTGCTCTTTGTCCTGGCTATGCCGTCTCTTCTTCTCTGGCGAACAATGCGTTGACAAACTGTTCTGAATCAAACTTCTGCAGATCGTCGATCGTTTCACCAACGCCGATATACTTGACCGGAATGCCAAGCTCTGACTGAATGGCTACTGCAATGCCGCCTTTTGCCGTTCCATCCATTTTTGTCAAAATGATGCCTGTGATATCTGCCACTTCTGAAAACTGTTTTGCCTGTGCCAGGGCATTCTGGCCTGTGGTTCCGTCCAGAACCACCAAAGTCTCCCGAAAAGCGCCAGGGTATTCTTTTTCCAGAATACGGTGAATTTTCTTAAGCTCTTCCATAAGGTTTTTCTTATTGTGGAGCCGTCCTGCCGTATCGCAGAGCAGAACATCCGCATTTCTGGCTTTTGCAGCCGCCACTGCATCATAAACCACGGAAGCAGGATCTGCGCCCTCCTGGCCGCCGATCATCTCTACCCCGGCGCGGTTTGCCCATTCGCCGAGTTGTTCGCCAGCCGCTGCCCGGAAGGTATCTGCTGCCGCCAGAACCACCTTTCTTCCCTGCTCTTTCAGCTTTCCGGCAAGCTTGCCGACAGAGGTCGTCTTCCCCACGCCATTGACTCCGATGACCAGCACTACCGATTGCTCCTGCTCAAACCGGTATGCCGTTTCACCCACGTCCATCTGTTCCTTGATGCTGGCGATCAGAAGCTCTTTACACGCCTGTGGTTCCTTGATATGCTGTTCTTTCACTTTCTGCTTTAAATTCTCGATAATTTCAGTAGTGGCATGAATCCCCAGATCTCCCATAATGAGGATTTCTTCGATCTCTTCATAGAAATCTTCGTCTATTTTGGAAAAACCGCTGAAAATAGAATCAATCCCTGAGACGATGTTGTCTCTTGTTTTCGTCAGTCCTTGCACCAGACGCCTGAAAAATCCTTTCTTTTCTTCTGCCATAACTTCTTCTCCTTCCTATTGGTCTAAATCCTCTTCTATCAGGTTTACCGATACCAGCGTGGAAACACCTTTCTCCTGCATGGTTATTCCATAGAGACGGTCTGCCGCCGCCATGGTTCCTCTTCTGTGGGTAATCACAATAAACTGTGTATTTTTTGTCAGTTTGTGCAGATAATTTGCAAAGCGCCCCACATTAGAATCGTCCAGCGCCGCCTCAATTTCATCTAACAGGCAAAACGGGGAGGGCTTTAAATTCTGAATAGCAAACAAGAGAGAAATTGCCGTCAGTGATTTCTCTCCTCCGGACATCTGCATCATATTCTGCAGCTTTTTGCCAGGAGGCTGGGCAATAATGCGTATTCCGCACTCCAGAATATCCTCATCCTCGACCAATTGGAGCGTTCCTTTTCCGCCGCCGAACAATTCCTTGAATACTTTATTGAACTCTGTCTGTATCTGGGTAAATTTCTCCATAAACTGCTTGCGCATCCCTGCGTCCAGCTCTTCGATAATATCCAGAAGCGTCTTTTCCGCTTCCACCAGATCATCATGCTGGGTTTTCATAAACACGTACCGTTCCGACAGGCTTCGGTAATCCTCAATCGCATTGACGTTCACATCTCCCAGTTTGCGGATTTCGTCCTTAATCTCTGCAATCATCTTTTTCAATTCCGAAGGATTGTCATATTCCTGGTTGCGAAGTTCCATGGCATGGTGCAGCGTAAGTTCATACTCTTCCCACATATAGTTGCTCTGGTTTTCCGCCTGCTCCTGAAGTTTTTCCTTCTGGCTGTTCAGACGGTACTGCTCCTTGTCCAGATCATGGATGCGCCTGGAAAATTCCTCTTGTTTCTGGAAAAATCCCCGGTATTGCTGAGACATTTCCTCCCGCTTCTTCTCACTCTCAGCAATCTTTTTCTCCAGTTCTTCATGCGCTGTTGCGGATGCTTCAATGGTCTTGCTGATTTCCTCAATATCCTGCTGTTTTTTTGCCGCGTCTGACCTGGAATCGTCTTTTTCCTGTTTTGCCGCTAAAAGGTCTGCCTCCAGCTTCTTCAGCTCTCCCTGAAGACGGGAAATATTTTCTTTCAGAAAATTCACCTTTTGTATCAGGTTCGCTTCCTCCAGCTGTACTTTGGACACCGTGCCCTGGCTTTCTTCTGCCAGGCGGTTCTGCCTGTCCAAGATCTCCTGCAGATTCCTGTTTTCCTCTTCAATTTCTTTCTCTCTTTGGTCTGCCCCCTGAATTTCCTGCTGTATCAGTGTACGGCTCTCACTGATTTCTTTCAATTGATATTCCAGTTCCCGGCTCTCCATCTGAAGAGCTGAAAACTGGCTGTCATTTTCTTCTTGCTGTTCCCTGGCACGGTCCAGATTCATTTTCTCTGTGTTCTGCGCAAGCATTGCCTGTTTCAAATCTTCCCGTATCTGCTCTGCATCCTCTTTCAGAAGTTCTCTTGCCGTACGGATTTCTTCCAGTCGGCTGCGGTGCTTCTCAATGGCAGACTTTACAGACTCCGCCGACTTCTGTAAATCTTCAATTTCGCGCTTTCTTCCCAGCAGATTGCTGGTATTTTTAAAAGCTCCTCCTGTCATGGAACCCCCAGGGTTTAAAGATTCTCCTTCCAGGGTCACGATCCTTAAACTGTACTGGTATTTCCGTGCAAGCGCAATGGCATGGTCAATGGTATCCACCACATAAGTCCTGCCCAGCAGATATGTTTTTAAACCGGCAAACTTACTGTCTGCCTGCACCAGCTCACTGCCGACGCCAATCACGCCCGGTTCTTTTAAGGCTGCCTGGTTTATCTGCGGTGTTTTCCTGCCCACGCTGGTCAAGGGCAGAAAAGTAGCGCGTCCAAAACGATTCTTCTTCAGATAGGCAATCATCTTCTTTGCTGTCTCTTCATCACTGGTGACTATATTTTGAATACTGCCTCCCAGAGCTGTCTCAATGGCAATCTCATACTGCTTGTCCACCTGAATCAAATCAGCCACAACCCCCAGAAGCCCCGGCTCTGCGTCTTTCTTCTCCATAACCCGCCGAATGGAATTACCATAACCGTCATAACGTTCTGCAATATTTATCAGTGATTCCAGCCTGGACTGCTCTCTGTGATACCGTGCGGTATCCTGTTCCAGAGCTTTGGCCGTCTCTGCCTGTTTCTCCTGCCATTCACGGTTCTTCTGCTCCAGCTTCTGTTCCTGTTCCAGCAGTTCCAGATAATGTCCTTTCGCCTGCTGGTATTTCTGCTCACACGCTTCCACCATAAACTGCAGTTCTTCTTCTTCACTTTTCTGTTCCAGCAGGCGTTTGCTAAGCTCAGCCCTGCGGATATTTACCTGCTCCTGCATGGTATCGTAACGCTGCTGCTTTGCTTTCGTGGAAGCTTTGTTATTCAGAAGCTCAATCATCTCATTCTTGCCGTCTTCCATTCCACGGCTGCAGCGGGCAATTTCTTCCTGAATCTCCTGATGCCGCGCCATCACATTGCTCTTTTTTTCTTCCACCGATTTCAGCAGATCATTTGCCTGGGCAAGTTCTTTCTGAAAACCTTTCTGCTGCTCTGTCCGCTCTGACTTCTCCTGATCAATCTCCTCCTGACGTGCATGAAAATGTTCTTCACTCTGCTGCAAGGCATGAATCTGTTCCTTCAAGACGTTGATCTGTCCCTCCAGTTTCCCCTTAAGAACAGTAGTATTGCCCATTTCTTCCCGGAAAGCAGCCAGCTCTTCCTCTTTTTCCTTCATGCTCTGTTCCATCTGCTCATATTCCGCTTTGATGCTGTGATATGAGCTGTTGGATTCTTTCAAATCATGGTCCACAATGCGGATTTTCTCTTCCAGTTCCTGAGACTGTTCCTGCACCCGCTCCATATCCATCAAGAACATATTCACATCATAAGTCTTTAGTTCCTCTCTCTTCTTGAGATAAATTTTTGCTTTCTCTGCCTGGCGTTCCAGCGGCCCTACCTGCTTCTCCAGCTCTGCCAGAATATCGTTGACACGCACCAGATTCTGACGCTCATCCTCCAGCTTCTTCTGTGCCGTGGCTTTTCTCCGCTTATACTTCACAATTCCTGCCGCCTCGTCAAAGAGTTCCCGCCGTTCCTCCGGTTTCCCGCTTAAGATCCGCTCAATCTGCCCCTGACCGATAATAGAATATCCTTCCTTGCCGATTCCTGTATCGTAGAACAGCTCGTTGACGTCTTTTAAGCGGCAAGCCGTGCCGTTGATAAGATATTCGCTCTCCCCGGAACGATACACCCGGCGCGCCACTGTCACTTCATGATAATCCACATTTAACTGGTGGTCACTGTTATCCAGCGTAATCGCCACATAGGCGTAGCTAAGCGGTTTGCGACTCTCTGTACCTGAAAAAATAACATCCTGCATGCTGGCGCCACGAAGCTGCTTTGCCCTCTGCTCTCCCAACACCCAGCGCACTGCATCCGCTACATTGCTCTTTCCGCTTCCGTTGGGACCCACAATTCCGGTGATTCCATTATGAAATTCAAAGAGAATCTTATTGGCAAAGGATTTAAAGCCGTGAACCTCGATACTTTTTAAATACATGCGCTCCCTCCATGATTCTGTGGAAGCTGATGCTTTAACTTCAGCAAGGTCTGATATGCCGCCTCCTGTTCCGCACCTTTTTTGGTTCTGCCTGTCCCTTTTCCATATATAGTGTCTCCAATTCTCGCCTCTACTACAAATTTTTTGTCATGATCCGGACCTTCTTCACCGATCAGAAAATACTGAAGCGGTTCCTCATAATTTCCCTGTACGACTTCCTGCAGGATAGTCTTGCTATCAAAAAAGAGCTGTTTGTGCTCAATATCATTTAGCACAAAACGAAAAATAAACTCTTTTGCACTAGCAAAACCACCGTCCAGATAAACTGCTCCGATAATTGCTTCTAAAGCGTCAGATAAAATGGATTTCCGCTCTCTGCCTCCGGTCTGGTCTTCTCCCTTTCCCAGAAAAAGGTATTTTCCAAGATTCAAATCTCTGGTACAGAAGGCGAGCGTGGGTTCACAGACCATACTTGCCCGAAGCCGTGTCAGTTCCCCCTCCGGATAGTCGGGATATCTGTGGTACAAAAATTCACTGGTGACAATTTCAAGCACCGCGTCTCCCAAAAATTCCAGCCGTTCATTGTCCGCCTGTTTCCCCATGTGGCGCTCGTTGGCGTAAGAACTGTGCGTCAGCGCCTGGCTCAGTAGTCTGCCGTTTTGAAACTGATACCCTATTTTTTGTTCAAATTCATTCTGCAATTTCATATTATTTACCTTTCATACTGCAATCATCTATTCCTAAAGTCTTCTGCATTTAAATAAGGGCAGCCAAAAGAGACATTTAAAATTTCTTTCAGACACCCTTATCCTTTTATCACTGCCATTAAATCTATTGGTTTAACGCATTCTTAATCTGATCTACCGCATCGCCAACGGTTACTATCTTCTCTGCTTCCTCGTTGGCAATCTCAATGTCAAACTCTTCTTCCAGTCCCATGATAATCTGGAAAATATCCAGAGAATCAGCGCCCAGATCATCTACGAATGTGGTATCCATTGTAATCTCTTCCACATCAACGTTCAATACCTCTGCAATGATTTTTTTCAGTTTTTCAAATTCCATGACTTCCTCCAATTCACACATTTCTCAGCGCCAAAAAGCCGCCGGCGCAGCGGTTCCCACGTCCGCCTTTGCCATTACTGCTCCCCTTCCACGGGAGAGGTTCCAATATTTGTTCTGATTTTTTCATTGATTTCCTGTTCTTTGAAAGTAACACATTGAATGACCGAGTTCGTTACTTCCTTTGCCTTGGAACTTCCATGTGTTTTCACCACAAGTCCATTCAGTCCCAAAAGAGGCGCTCCGCCATATTCACTGGCATCAAACCCTTTCATGGTTTTCTTTAATGCAGGCTTCACCAGCAATGCTCCTATCTTACTTCTGAAACTGTCAAGCATTCCTTTCTTCACCATACTCAAAAATGTAGCTCCCACACCTTCATACAGCTTGAGAATTACATTTCCTACAAATGCCTCACAGACAATCACGTCTGCTTCCCCATGAGGAATATCTCTGGCCTCTATGCTTCCCACAAAATTGATATCCGGACAGTTCTTTAACAAAGGAAATGTCTCTTTCACCAATGCATTTCCCTTTTCTTCCTCGGCGCCGATATTGACAATCGCCACTCTTGGATTTTTCACCTGCAGCACATTTTCCATATAAATGGAACCCATCTTTGCAAACTGTACCAGATGAGACGCCCTGGCGTCTACATTTGCACCGCAGTCGACCAGCAGGGAAACTCCTTTTTCCGTCGGAATGAGCGGAGCCAGCGGAGGGCGTTCCACGCCTTTGATCCTGCCAACAATCACTTGTCCTCCTACCAGAATTGCTCCAGAACTTCCTGCAGATACAAACGCGTCCGCCTTTTTCTCTTTCACCATATTCATTCCCACAACAATAGAAGACTGTTTCTTTTTTCGGATCGCCATTACAGGCGGCTCCGCCGTCTCAATCACCTCCGGGGCATGAACCACTTCGATCTGTGAACCCTGATAGGAATATTTTGCAAGCTCTTGTCTGATGATATCCTGCTGTCCGATCAGATATACCCTGATATCCTGACGCAGCGTAACAGCATCAATCACTCCCTTTACCATCTCTGCCGGGGCGTAATCCCCGCCCATGGCGTCTACCGCTACTTTTACCATTTCCTCCATGAAAATTTCCTCCTTATGGCACCAAACCAGAAAGACTTTCCTTTTTTTGCTAATGCCTCTCTAAGAATATACTATAACTAATACCAGAAATCAACCTTAAAATAACATCAATTATGCCTTATCCCGTTCTTCTTCCTTCCTGCGGTCCTCCTCCGACATATATTTTCGAAAAATCCCCTCCAGAATATAGGTCTGCGACCACGCATAAACAGCCGGAAGGAACAGGGCGAGTGTCGGCGCCATATAGAACAGAACTATTGACAAAACGGTCAGCGCCAACAGTAAAAACGTCAGCGGAAGGTGCGCGATCTCCATCAGAAGCGCATTTTTCATAGACCGTTTACGGGTGTCTTCAAATCTTGCCATATACGGAAACAAATAGGATATCCAGCCAGATAACATTGACGTTCCCACAAGAAAGGTTATTTCCAGAGCACCCAAAAGATTTTTATCTTTGACATAGAGGCGTATAATATTCCAATCGACTGCCAAAAGAGCGACTATCGCAACTATCAGCAGCCATACCGGGAATGTCTGTCTGAAATTATCACGAAAAGACTTCACATAATCACGAAAGATGTAGCCCCGGTCGCCGCGAAGAACCTTGTGCGCCGTGTAATACAATGCTGTAGCGGCCGTCCCTATCGTAAAAAGCGGAAGGCAGCTTACTAAAAACAGAATGCTTAAAAACATACAGTCTGTAAATTTATTGATGGCTCTCATAACACTGCTGTCATAATTAAAAATATTCATTTCCGGCTTCCTTTCTCTACTATATTAAGATTGTTATTCCAACTCCCCCCATGATTACATCAATTTCGTACCGAATACCTTAGTCCCTTTCATACAGAATGAAGTCGTCATTCAAAATGAAATAAAACAAAAAGGGATTGGAGGAAACGCCAATCCTTACTAACATTTATCAAAATGAATCTTTACTTGCATAATCATAGTTCATGATAAAAAGCCTCTCCAGTCATGGAGAGGCTCATGTGATTAATCCTGAGGAATAATCTCTTTTTTGTTATAACTTCCGCAGTTCTTGCAAACTCTATGGGGCATCATCAATTCCCCGCATTTGCTGCATTTTACCAAAGTCGGAGCAGTCATTTTCCAGTTTGCTCTTCTTTTATCTCTTCTTCCCTTGGAAGATTTATTTTTTGGACATATAGACATGGTCACACCTCCTTAAATTTGTTAAAAATATCCTGGATCGCTGCCATTCTTGGATCAGGTTCTGTTTTCTGGCACTGGCATTCTGTCAGGTTCAGATTTGCTCCGCACCGCTTACAAATGCCTCTGCAATCCTCTCTGCACAGAACCTTCATTGGCCAACTCACCAAAATTTCTCCAAAAATAAGTCGATCTACATCCAGATTGGTTCCTATCATGTAGTTTAATCCTTCCATGCTATTTTCCGCATCGCTGCCGCTAAGATCAATCTCCTTATCTATCGTGATGGAAAAAACACTGTCCACATCTTCCAGACAGCGGTCGCATGGAATTGCAATTTCAACCTCAGTCTGCCCCTGAATAAGCAACCGCTTATTATTCTCATTGACAAACTTCAGTTCAAAGGGTGCTTTCTTCACAATGGGAAACCGTCCTAATTTGGAATCAAAGGACATCATATCCATTTCTGCCTGTCTGAACGCTTCCTTGTCCTCACAGGAAATTATGTCTGCTAATTCTACTCTCATGGCAGTCTCCTATCCACACTCGATATATTATACATAGCAATCTACAGTTTGTCAATACTGAAATTTACCAGAAAATTCAAACATTTACTTTAAAACCAGCGCCTCCGTCTCTCTTGCAATGGCAAGCTCTTCATTTGTCGGCAGACAGATCACAGTCACTTTGGAATCAGGCGTAGAGATAATCGTCTCCTCTCCATGCACCTCATTTGCCTTATCATCCAGCTCAACCCCCAGATACCCCAGATAATCGCAGATTCCTTTTCTGGTATTCGGTCCATTTTCTCCTACGCCTGCTGTAAAGCAGATAACATCCACGCCGTTCATCGCCGCCGCATATGCGCCTACATACTTAGCCGCACGGTAAATATAGGTATTAAGAGCACGGATTCCCGCACTGTCATTTTTTTCTGCCGCCGCTTCCAAATCTCTGAAATCACTGGAAATATGAGACAAGCCCTGCACCCCGGACTTCTTATTAAGGATATTCATCACGCCTTCCAGATCGAGATGTTCTTTCTTGGCAATATATTCAATAGCGCCAGGGTCTATATCACCGGAACGTGTTCCCATTATCAGGCCCTCCAATGGAGTAAGACCCATGGACGTATCGATGGATTTTCCATTCTTCACAGCACAGATAGATGCTCCATTGCCCAGATGGCATACAATCGTCTTTAATTCTTCGTAAGGTTTCCCCACAATCTCTGCCGCACGCCTGGAAACATAGCTGTGCGAAGTACCATGGAATCCATAGCGCCTTACTTTATATTTCTCATAGTAATCGTAGTCAATTCCATACAGATAGGCTTCTTCCGGCATAGACTGATGAAACGCCGTGTCAAACACTCCTACCATCGGCACATTGGGCATCAATTCCTGACAGGCACGGATCCCAATGAGATTTGCCGGATTATGCAAAGGCGCCAGATCATTGCATTCCTCGATTACTTTCAGCACTTCCTCATTTAAAATTGTAGAGGATGCAAATTTCTCTCCGCCATGAACCACTCTGTGTCCCACCGCCCCGATTTCATCGAGACTATTCAACGCTCCCGTCTTAGCATTCACCAGCGCGTCCAGCACCATCTGAATTGCCTGCTTATGCGTAGGCATGTCTGCATCTGTAATTTCCTTCTCGCACCCCGCCTTCTGGTACACCAGCCTGCCGTCCAAACCAATCCTCTCACACAGGCCCTTTGCCAGTACTGCCTCCGTATCGGAATCAATGACCTGATATTTCAGGGATGAACTTCCGCAATTGACTACTAATATGTTCATTTTTTCTCCTTTCCTGCCTTCTTTTCCATAAGATTCTGCAGCCTTTTATTTTCATTCTCACCTTGCGTACCGCCTTATTGATATTCCGCTAAAACCACACAGGGTATCTGTTCATCTGCAAAACCGATTTAACGGCGCAACAGCGTCTGCGGCAGAAAATCTGACGTAGCAGAGGGACAGATAAACAAGTGCGTTTTTCAATTATCAGTCAGACAGCGCACTAAAGTTTCTATCTATCTAATCAGAGCAGGTATTTTCGTATTACTCATGCCCATTCCTAAAACTGTTTGGTAAGATTTGTAATTTCTCTCCCGTCAGCTCCCCCGAAAATACCTTCCCTTCAATTGTTTTATTATACCAATATGCAGCTAAGGTGTAAAGACCTTCTTCCGGTATCAGCGCCTTGTTTTTCACGAAGATCACACTTTTTCCCGTCCTCTTTCACGCGCCGCACTCTCGTTTAATCTTCATTTTTATACAATGCATAATAATCGGAATCTAAATGATCCATCATTTGCATAAACCATTTTTTCGCATCGTCCAGAGCTTTATTATAAACAATAGGCGCCATTCTCTGTTCAAAAAGTTCTACGAGCTGCATTTGTTCAATCATACCAATATCTTCGCCGCGTTCATCAAGATAAAAGGACTTTATTTCAGCATTCAGTTTTTGCTTCTGTACGTCAGATAATTTCACCTGCGACAACTCTCTCTTATTCATTATTCTTTCCCACCTCTAATAGCAACGCCTTACAATCCTATAGCTTTTCGCGCAATGAAAAAGCCGTAAAACTTTATTGCCGCCTTTTCTCGTATGTTAACCAACTTTTTATCTGACGCTTACCACAGTATATCAGACAGTTATATTATACCAATAGGCAATATTGGTGTAAAGCCTTTATTCACTTGAGTTTCCTGGTTTTTAATATAAAACTTCAAACAGCCTGTTTACCGGCGATACGTATAATAACGAAGAAGGCACTTTATGGCAAATGAAACCAATTGAAAAAATATAATTATCCGAATTTATTTTTTCACTCATCCTCACGATTCTCCATTCTCTGAATCTCTTTCCATTCTCTTATGTACTTTTCCTTTGTAGTTAAATAATCAGGTCTTTTCTTTATAAACAGATATATACAGGATATTAATATAATAATCTGCGTAACAGCAGTTACATAAAATTCAACATCTCGATTACAAAAATCTAATTTTAAAACCGATAGCAAAAGACAACAAAAGCTTAAGTACCAATAGGGATCAATAGATGACTTTTTTGTACTGTACTGATTTCTATGTAAAAAATCGTATTTATTCAATCTTGTCTCCCATTGGCATTCTGTTCCAGGTTCTATAAAAACATAAATATATGCGCCCAATCTCATTGTAGAATCAATCTGGTGCATAGCTAAAAGGTATAACGGAATGACAGCAACAAAGGGGAGCAAAAATAATATCGCTTCACCTTTGTCAAATGCAAACGCCAGCACAGCAATGACTATGGAATACAATAAAGTTCTATAATTCTTTACAGTCTGCATCGAAAATAAAATTTCCTCTCGCAGCATTTCGTACTCTACTTGTTTACTCATTCCCCTTTTTCCTCCAACTATTCAATTATTAATCATTTCTATATGTTTCTTTATACTTTAACTCTATTTATTTGTAAGCCCGTTCGTCTTTGTGATTTCGTTTATTTCATTCGTGTACTGTATCAATTATCTTTAGCTAAAGTTCTTATCTCAGTAATTTACAGGTATTTCAATTGGAATAAATGTCAACCAGACAATACGCAGATGCAGTCGCTTTCGCGACATATTTCCTTAGAAAAGCAGTTTCACACATTCACGTGAAAGGCTTTTCCTATAGTATAAAAAAAGCCTGCAACCGATATATTTATCAGTTATTGGCTTTTCATAATGTCCAGGTATTTAATTCAGCAATGCACAGGATTAGCTTCCTCTCATAGAACTCGCATATATCTTCTAAGCACCTGTTTTCTAAAATCCGGATCTACCGATATGAAAGCTGCTGACGGGAATCGGACCCGTGACCTCCGCACTACCAATGCGACGCTCTACCGACTGAGCCACAGCAGCGTTCTTATTTGGTTGCTTGTCCAACCGACTTGTCTAATATACTATAAATTATCAGGATTGTCAATAATATTCCGCAATTTTTTCATACCTTTTTCAAAAATTTCCCCCGGATACGCTGCAGCGCATTATCTATGGCTTTCGGATCTTTTCCAAGTTTCTCCGCAATCTGTCTGTAATTCATACCATCAAGATATAACTGCAATACCTGCTGTTCAAAGGAGCTTAAATTTTTTTTGAGTTTTTCCTGAACAGCACGTGCATTTTCACGGTCAATAAGAAGCTGTTCCGGATTCATATTTTCAAAGGATTCCAGCAGATCCAGAAATGTGCCGTCCCCTTCCTGCCCCATCTCTGCGTTCAGCGAAACGTATGTATTTAACGGCTGATGTTTTTTCCGTTGTGAAGCCTCCACTGCATGGTAAATCTGCCTGGTAATGCACAGATCGGCAAAGCGGTAAAAAGAGACATCTCGTTCCATTTGGAAATCCCGGATAGCCTTAAACAGCCCGATCATTCCCTCCTGAATCAGATCATCTGTGTCCCCCCCCATCAGAAACATGGCATTTGCACGTTTCCGCACCAGATTCTTATATTTTTCCATGATATAGTCTGTTATCTCTTCCTGACCGCTGCGAAGCTGGCCGATCAGGATCTCATCTTTTTCATTCTGATATTCTGTCTCTTTCTGCAAATTAATTCCCTCTATAAATAATTGGTAATAAGTGACTGTAACTTCTTTCCCACGCAATTGACAATTACCGCCCCTGTATGCAGCCTCATTTGTCCTCCCTGTGCGGCCAACCCGTTATAAACTACATTCTCTGACGCACAATTTCATAGGCAAGCACGCCCGCCGCCACAGAAGCATTCAGAGAATCAATCTCCCCGGCCATGGGAATGGAAGCCGTAAAATCGCAAGTCTCCTTTACCAGTTTACTGACACCCTCCCCCTCGCTGCCAATCACCAGCCCAATCGGTCCTTTCAAATCCAGCTGATACATTGCCGTACCGTCCATATCAGCACAGACAAACCATATCCCCCGTTCTTTCAGTTCCCGAATAGTCTTGGAAAGATTCGTCACCTTTGCCACCGGCGTATAATTCAAAGCTCCGGCAGAAGTTTTTGCCACAGTGGCGGTAAGCCCCGCCGCCCTGCGCTTGGGAATAATAACACCGTGAGCGCCGGCAAGATTGGCCGTACGGATAATCGCTCCCAGATTATGAGGGTCTTCAATATTGTCAAGCAAAATCAAAAAAGGGGCTTCTTTCTTTTGCTCTGCATCTTTGAGCATGTCTTCCACCTGGGCATATTCATAGGCTGCCGCAAACGCAATCACTCCCTGATGCTTTTTCGTCTCTGAGAGCTGGTCCAAACGTTCTTTTGCCACATAATTTATAATCGTATCGCACTTTTTCGCCTCCCTGATAATAGACCTGACTGGTCCGTCCTGGCAGCCGTCCAGCACAAACAGTTTGTCAATGGTTTTTCCCGAACGAAATGCTTCAAGAACCGCATTTCTTCCTTCAATGGTTAATTCTTCGTATCGCAATCCTGTACTCCTTTTCCAATTTTCCCCAGTCCGTAAAGAACCAGCTCCATAATCCGGTCCATGTTGTCTTCCAAATATAAATATCCCATCAACGCCTCAAAACCGGTAGCCCGCCGGTATTCCCCCACAGTGGCGTTTTTCGCTATCGTCGGTGACTTTGCGTTTCTGCCCCTCTTATACACAACAAGCTCCTCCTCTGTCAGCTCCGGCATCAGCGCTTTGACCAGTTCCGACTGCGTATGCGCTTTTACAAGCCGGCTTGCCTGTCTGTGAAGATTATTTACATGAGTATTGCCCTTTCCCACCACTAGGGAACGAATCACGAGATCATAAATAGCGTCTCCGATATAGGCGAGCACTAGAGGCGAATAACTGCGGACATCCTGGCTTTCCATGCCGAATTTCTCTAAAAAATACGCATTTATGCCCTTTTCCATTTTACCCCTTCTCTGGTATCTTCCAAAACAATTCCCTTATTCAGCAGTATTTCACGGATTTCATCGGCACGCGAATAATTCCTGTCTTTTCTGGCTGCCTGGCGTTCTGCAATGAGACGCTCGATTTCTTCATCCAGAAGTTCTTCTTCTCTCTCTAAAATAATGCCTAAAATATCACAAAGCTGCTCCAAACGTTTGTTAAGACGTTCCGCAAGCTCGCCGGAACTTTCTTCGTTAACCTTGGTATTACTGTATTTTACCAATTCAAATACAGAAGCGATGGCGTCTGCCGTATTGAAATCATCCTCCATAGCCGCTTCAAATTTTTCTGTAAACTCGTCGCTGCTCTTAAAGATACCTGCTTCTTCCTCCGTCATTAACGCACGTTTTGCATTTTTTTGCAGATGTCTGAGATTCTTTGCCGCATTCACGATACGCTCCAGTCCATTTTGAGCCGCTTCCATCAGCTCTGCGCTGAAATTCAAAGGACTCCTGTAATGAGCGCTGAGCATAAAGAAACGCAAAACCTGCAAATCATATTTTTCACTGATCTCCCGCACCGTAAAGAAATTACCCAGAGATTTAGACATTTTTTTGTTGTCAATATTCAAAAATCCGTTGTGCAGCCAGTATTTGGAAAAAATTTTCCCGTTGCAGGCTTCGCTTTGGGCAATCTCGTTTTCATGATGCGGAAAAATCAAATCCTCGCCGCCGGCATGAATATCAATTTCCTCGCCCAGATACTTTTTCGCCATCACAGAACATTCGATGTGCCAGCCCGGTCTGCCCTGGCACCAGGGGGACTCCCAATACGGTTCTCCTTCTTTCCTTGGTTTCCACAGCACAAAATCCAGGGCGTCTTCCTTATCCTCTCCAGTTACCTTGATATCCCGGTGCCCCGCCTGCAGATCATCGAGATTTTTGTGGGATAATTTGCCGTATTCTTCAAATTTCCTTGTGCGGAAATATACCGTCCCGTCTTTTACTACATAGGCGAATCCCTTCTCAATCAGCGTAGAAATCATTTCCAGCATCCCGTCAATTTCCTGAGTGGCAAGGGGATGGCGCGTGGCAGGCTTCACGTTCAAACCAGCCATATCTTTTTTGCACTCTTCAATATAGCGGCTGGAAATTTCCTGGGAAGAAACGCCTTCCTCCATCGCCTTTTTAATGATTTTGTCGTCCACATCCGTAAAATTTGATACAAAGTTCACCTCGTAACCCTTGTATTCCATATAACGGCGCACCGTATCAAACACAATCATCGGGCGCGCGTTTCCAATATGGATAAAATTGTATACGGTAGGACCGCACACATACATTTTCACCTTTCCTTCCTCTAAAGGCTTAAATTCTTCCTTTTTTCTGCTTAATGTGTT
Organism: Lachnospiraceae bacterium; assembly: GCA_009911185.1. Classification (GTDB taxonomy): domain Bacteria; phylum Bacillota; class Clostridia; order Lachnospirales; family Lachnospiraceae; genus Petralouisia. The sequence continues at coordinate 50,212 of QXWW01000012.1, read as the reverse complement.
GTAGACCTTCATGTATTCCTCCTGATTTCTCAACTGTTCTTTTTCTGCATCAATTCCTGCCGCTCTTTCAGTCCCCGCAATTCTTTTTCCATATCAATGAGCCGGTTGCACAGCGCGGAATTTTCATGCTGCAGCACCGTAATATCTTCCATCACCGGATCGGGCAGATGCACCTGATCCATATCGCTTCTGGGTACTTTGATATTATCCCGTTTCACAATTCTTCCGGGCACGCCCACCACGGTGCAATTGGGGGGCACCTCCTCCAGCACTACGCTTCCCGCGCCAATTTTGCTGTTTTCTCCAATGGTAAAAGAACCGATCACTTTGGCTCCGGCGCTTACCATGACATTATCGCAGAGAGTCGGATGGCGTTTCCCGGTTTCTTTGCCCGTTCCTCCCAGGGTAACTCCCTGGTACAGGGTTACGTTATCGCCGATAATCGTCGTTTCCCCGATAATCACACCGCTGCCGTGGTCGATAAAAAAACCTCTGCCGATTACCGCTCCCGGATGAATCTCGATTCCGGTCTTACGCGCCGCCTTTTGGGAAATCCTCCGCGCCCGGAAATAATGGCCTTTCAAATATTGCTTATGCGCCTTGCGGTAACTGAGCATCACCCGAAAACTGGGATATAAAAGCACCTCCAGGGGCGACTTGATGGCAGGGTCACGCTCTCTTATGATTTCATACTCTTCTCTGATCTGCTGAAACATTCCCATATCATGAACGCTTCCTTTCTCATTTACAATCCTGTCACTGATTCAAAGTTAGTTTATGCAGAAACTTTCATTTTGTCAACAAGAAAACAGCCTTTTCCTTCACACCCACTCATTCAGATATACAGAAACGTCCTTAAACAGCTCCCTGGTAAGGGCGGCAATATCCATCGACACGCGAACCTCTTTCTCTGCTATCCGCCGGATACTTCCGCCGCTGCTGTCCAGAATTATCCGAAAACAGCCATTATTTTTCTCTATTACCGGATCAAAAACCTTCACATATAATGAACGGCGCCCGCGGCTTTTAAGCAATGGCACAACTGCTGCAAGACTGGTAATGCGCACCATCATTTTCCCAAAACCAAACGCCGCCGCAGGAATCAATGTTCCCGCCGCTTTCGCGCTCTTTAAAGCATCACGGCTGATATCTATGCCTTCCTCCTCCAAAACCATTTCTTCCAGCAGGAGTTCCTTAATCTCCACTCTGTCCTGCAATTGTGTTTCACTTACCGCCGCCTGCGCATAAGTAAGCATTCCACGCAATTCCCCTTTATGTCTCAACAACAAGATTCCCCCGTGCTCCACAGCGGTTTCCGCCAACAGGCGCAGGTAATAATATTGGTCGCGGCTGATAACCATATCATGTCTTGCTCTCAGGACTTTATCAGAAAATTCCATCATTTGCGGAATATCCGTCTTCCCGGCAGGCTGCCAGTTTCTATCGCTGTAAAAACTATGCGCGGCTGCAGCCTGGATTGTCCCCCGGCCTGTTTTTTGAATCACTCCCGTCAGATTCATATCCGGAAAAAAAACAAATCCCTGACCTTTATAATAGGCAGGGTCCGCCGGAAGCAGAAACGTAAAAGGCACGCGTTTGTGTTCCAAATCCTGCAGAAAATACCGCAGGACCCGCCCCATTTTTCCCTGTCTGCGGCAGAAAGGCGCCGTTGCCACCGCCACAAGATAAGGAATCCTTTCCAGTCTCCCATTGATCCAGAGTATATAAGGGTTTGCGTGCATCATAACATGGAAGAAGCCGTCCCTTACCGACTGACCTTCTTCCATCACAATCACCTCGTTGTCTTTCATTTTCCACTGATAATAATAATCTACAAATTCTCTGGAATCTTCCCTAAAAGCTGTCTCATATAAACTCCTGGTCTTGTGTTTCTCCCACTGTTCCAGATATCGAATGCGCCCGTCCATCTTACAATTCCTTCTGCGCGGTACATCCATTGCAGCGGCTGCAGTTCCGCCCGCTGTCATATACCGGCGCACTTGCCTCAAACAAACCGCTGAGAGAACAGATTGCCTGGGAAGCGATTCCTTCTTCTCTTCCAGTAAATCCCAGCCTCTCCTCCGTCGTTGCCTTGACATTAACCTGATGCTCTGCAATCTGAAGCGCCGCCGCAATATTTTCCTCCATCTGCGTGATATAGGGACGCAGCTTCGGTTTCTGGGCGATGACGGTAGCGTCAATATTATCTATCACATACCCCTGTCGTTCCAACAGGCCGCCCACATGCGCCAGCAGTTTCATGCTGGAAATTCCTTTATAGGCTGGATCGGTATCCGGAAAATGTTTTCCAATATCGCCCAGCGCCGCCGCGCCGAGCAGCGCGTCCATAACTGCATGAACCAGGACATCCGCATCAGAATGCCCCTCCAGTCCCATCGTATGCAAAATTTCCACTCCGCCCAAAATCAGCTTGCGGTTCTCCGTCAGCCGGTGAACGTCATATCCAATTCCAACTCTCATCTTATCTATTTACCTTCATACGTGATTATGCTGTCTATATTGTAGCCTTTCAGTTTTTCTCTCCCCTTAAGCCCGGCAAGCTCCATCACAAAACAGATTTTTACGACTTCACCGCCAAGCTGCTCGATCATACCCACAATTGCTTCGATGGTTCCGCCAGTGGCAATCAAATCGTCGATAATCACGACCTTCTGCCCCGGCAAGATCGCGTCTTTATGTATCTCAATGACCGCGCTCCCATATTCCAGTTCATATTCCGCCTGGATTGTCTCGCGGGGCAGCTTTCCCTTTTTGCGGACCGGAACAAAGCCCTTGCACGCCTGATATGCCACTGGCACTCCGAATATAAAGCCTCTGGATTCCGGTCCGACTACTACGTCATAATCTACGTCTTTTAAGCGATCCAGCAGACCGTCAACAGCAAGTCTCAACCCGTCTGCATCCTGCAGAATGCTGGTCACATCCCTGAAAATAATTCCCGGCTCCGGAAAATCCGGAATGCTCACTACGTATTCTTCTAATTTTTTCATCATTTTATCCTCCGTCTCCTATAATATCTTTTATTTTATAATTTTTCCTGCACACTGTAACGCCGCTTCCACAGTATCGTCCATGTCAAAATACTTATACTGTCCCAGTCTTCCTCCGAAAATTACATTGCCTTCCCTGCCCGCAAGTTCCTGATAACGGGCATAAAGCCCGGCGTTTTTCTCATCGTTTACAGGATAATACGGCTCGTCCCCTTTCTTCCATTCTCTGGGATATTCGCGGGTAATCACGGTTTGGGGCTGCGTCCCGTATTCAAAATGCTTATGTTCTATGATACGGGTGTACGGCACTTCATATTCTGTATAATTTACCACGGCATTTCCCTGGTAATTTTCCTGGTCGAGCGTTTCTGTCTCAAAACGCAGAGAGCGGTATTCCAAAGCTCCATAGCAGTAATCAAAATATTCATCAATCATACCCGTATAAATCACGGTATCGGCCAGGGCCTTGTACTGCTGCGGCTTTTCCAGATAATTTTCTTTCAGACGGATTTGTGTTCCTGCCAGCATTTTTTCTACCATCCTGGTATAGCCGCCCACGGGAATCCCCTGAAAATCATCGTCAAAATAATTATTATCATAGGTAAAACGGACAGGCAGACGTTTTATAATAAAGGCGGGAAGCTCCGTGGCGCGCCTGCCCCATTGCTTTTCCGTATAACCCTTTACTAATTTGGTATACACATCCGGTCCCACCAGACTGATGGCCTGTTCCTCTAAATTTCCGGGATGTGCGACAGAATATTCCTGCTTCTGCCGCTCTATCTTCTCCCTCGCCTCCTGCGGAGTCACAACTCCCCATAATTTGTGGAAAGTATTCATATTAAAGGGCATATTGTAAATTTCACCTTTATAATTTGCCACTGGTGAATTGGTATAACGGTTAAAGACCGCAAACCTGCCTACATAGTCCCACACTTCCCGATTCGAGGTATGAAAAATATGCGCGCCATATTCATGCACCTGTATCCCTTCTATTTCTCTGGTATAAATATTTCCTGCAACATGATCTCTCTTATCTATCACAAGACATCTTTTTCCCGCTTTTTTTGCTTCCTGGGCAAATACTGCTCCAAATAATCCCGCTCCGACAATTAAATAATCAAATTCTTTCATTCATAGCTCCTTATTCTGCTTTCCGGCCGTATCTGCCGTTTTACGTTTCCCAGCCGTACGCCGTCTCTGTCTCTTTACAGTATAGTATATGCCCTTTTTTAATACAAGTTATTTTTAAAAAAGAATCCTGCTGTGCGGGATTCACCGCCTGCGGCGGGTCGCTTCAGCGGCATATTCCTTTCCGCCGCAGTGCAATAATTGTTTTTTAGGGAAGATACTTTCACGCTTTAGGATGACAAGTTTTTTGCTAATAAGATAAAAAAGCTTGCTGCCCCTGCTCCCTGAATGTTATCTTTTTCGACGGCAGTCTCCCGGATTCTCCATAATAAGCCAGCATTCCCGCTTATTTCTTTGCGTTATCTTAACACCACTTTTCCCTTATGTTCTGCTATAATATTTGTGAGGTGATAATAAATGGCAGTTAATAGTATTCTTAACAGCAACGTCATTGAAGCAATGGAAAAATTACAGACAGAAAATCTTTTGCTAATGGAAGAAAACAAAAAGCTGAGTGAGACCGTTGACTGGATGCATGATACAATCTGGCGACTCGTCCACACACAGCATTCAGAAAATTGATGTCTTAATTTTAGCTTGCTGGACAAAACAGTCCGGCAAGTATTTTTTTGCCCTCCAAACATGAACATATACAGTGAAATCAAATCTGGGCACAGTTCCTAAAACACATTTTATTCTATACAGCACCTGTAGATACATTCCGCTATCTCTTCCGCTTTTGTGATATCTATGGAAGAATAATTCATCACATATATATTTTCCGGTTTCCCTTCTTCTTTGTAATAATAAGCAGAAAGAGGAGCCAGTTTTACTCCTTTCGCCCTGGCGCGTTCCAGGAATACGGCTTCCGGTACGCCGCTTTCAATTTTCATCAGAAAATGAAGCCCCGCTTCTTCCCCGGATACGGAAATAAACGGTTTCACTTTCCCTTTACAGAGCGCTTCTAACAGCAGATCCCTTTTTTTTCGGTAATAATTGCGCAAACGGTTGATATGGTTTTCAAATTTACCCTCCTGTATAAATTTGGCAAGGGTATACTGTTCAAAATTGGAAACCGTACAAGAGTAAAACGACAATTTATCATAAAATTCATGCAAAAGCTTCCCCGGCAAAACCAGATAACTGATCCGCACCGTGGAACAAAGCGTTTTCGTAAAGGTATTCATATAAATGACGCGCTCTGACATATCAATACTTTGCAAGGTTGGAATCGGCCTGCCGCTCAGACGCAATTCGCTGTCATAATCATCCTCAATAATATAGCGCCCCTCTGCTTTAGACGCCCACCCCAACATTTCATAGCGTCTGCTAATGGGCATAACAATGCCCGTAGGATACTGGTGGGAAGGCGTGATATGTACAATATCGGCGCGCTGTTTTTCTAAATCTGAAATACATATGCCCGCGGCGTCCATTGCAATCCAGCGGCAGGGCGCACCAAAGCTATGGTAAATCTTCTCCAGCTTGCGGTATCCTGGATTCTCCACAGCATAGACTTTTCCATTCCCGAACAACTGTATTAACAGCCCATAGAGGTATTCTGTACCTGCGCCTATGACAATCTGCTCCGGTTTCACATGCATATCGCGAAATTCCCTTAAATAACCGGCAATACTTTCCCGAAGCACACGAATCCCGCCGCAGGCCGAATTTGTCATAAGCTGCGCACGGCTGTCGTTTAAAACCTCCCGTATGACTTTTGACCAGATTGTAAATGGAAAAAGGCCAGTTTCCGTCTGATTGCTGGTAAAATCCGCCAGCCAGCCTCCCTCCCTGGCGGCCAGCGGAATCATTTCCTCTGAAATCGCCGGTTTTTTCTGCTGTACCAGGCGTTTGAAATCTGCAACATAAAAACCCCTTTTGGGAAGAGAATAAATATATCCTTCCGCCATAAGCTGTGCATATGCGTTTTCTACAGTGATAACGCTGACGCCCAGATTTTTAGCAAACTGCCTTTTGGAAGGCAGTTTCTCCCCCGCCTTCAAAACTCCCTTTAAGATATCGCTTTTTATACTTTTGCTGAGAAATTCATACAGAGAACCTGACCCTGCATCAGCAGTATTATAAGTTATCATTTCCAGACCTCTCTCAAACTGACCTTTCTGAATATATTCAAATTGGTTATTTTAACAATGTCACTTAAGAAGTATACTCTATGCGTTCCCTAAAGTAAAGCAACTCAGCGAAAGCACACAGAATGGAGGATACCATGGAAGACAGATATACACTGAACAAACAACTCGCACAAATGCTCAAGGGCGGCGTGATTATGGACGTAACTACGCCTGAACAGGCAAAAATTGCAGAAGCGGCAGGAGCATGCGCCGTAATGGCATTAGAACGCATTCCCGCCGATATCCGCGCCGCCGGAGGCGTTTCCCGAATGAGCGATCCCCAAATGATACGGGGCATCCAGAAAGCCGTTTCCATCCCGGTTATGGCAAAGTGCCGAATCGGACATTTTGCAGAGGCACAGGTCTTAGAGGCAATTGAAATTGACTACATTGATGAAAGTGAAGTGCTCTCTCCTGCAGACGACGTCTATCATATCAATAAGCGGGACTTCAAAGTACCGTTTGTATGCGGCGCCAGAGATTTAGGCGAAGCTCTGCGCAGAATCAGCGAAGGAGCCGCCATGCTTCGTACCAAGGGGGAACCCGGAACCGGCGACATTGTGCAGGCTGTCCGGCATATGCGTAAAATGAACAGCGCGATTCGTAAAATAACGTCTATGTGCAAAGATGAATTATCCGAAGAGGCAAAGCAGCTTCAAGCGCCCTGTGAACTGGTGCAGTACATTCATGAAAACGGCAGGCTGCCCGTAGTAAACTTCGCTGCAGGAGGCATTGCCACTCCGGCAGATGCGGCCCTGATGATGCAGTTAGGCGCAGAGGGGGTATTTGTAGGCTCCGGCATTTTCAAATCTGAAAATCCCAAAAAACGCGCGGATGCCATTGTAAAAGCCGTAACCAATTTCAAAGACGCAAAGATGATCGCCGAACTCTCCGCCGGCCTCGGCGGGGCCATGGAAGGCGTAAACGAACAGGAAATCCAGCTTCTGATGGCAGAAAGAGGTATTTGATGAAAATTGGTATTCTAGCAGTACAGGGGGCCTTTTCAGAACAGGAAACTGTCCTGGAACAATTACATATCCCCTATCAGGAGATCAGATGTGAAAAAGACTTGCAGGAGCGCTTTGACGGCCTTATTTTCCCCGGCGGCGAGAGCACTGTCCAGGGAAAACTCCTAAGAGAACTGAACTTATTTCATCCGCTCTTACATATGATACAAAATGACATCCCCGTACTGGCCACCTGCGCCGGCATGATCTTATTGGCTCAAAAAATTGACGGGCAAAACGCCCCTTATTTTAAAACCATTCCCATGGATGTAAAAAGAAACGCTTATGGACGGCAGCTTGGAAGCTTCCGCACAGCAGCGAAGTATAAAAATCTTGGCGAAGTGCCTATGACTTTTATCCGCGCTCCCTACGTGCTTAGCGCAGGCCCCGGCGTCTCCATCCTCTCGCAAACCGGACAACACATCACGGCCGTACAATACCGCCGCCAGACCGCCCTGGCTTTTCACCCGGAATTAGATAAAGATCTGCGTATCCACCAGAACTTTTTAGAAATGTGTGCCCGCGCATGATACCGCTTCCAAAAACGGTCTCCTTTCACATATGTCCAGTCCAGACAGCCTCAGACTTTGACCGTCCTAAGTCTGAGGCTGTTTTTAACAGCTAATCCTCCCGTCTGCGCACCAGTACAATTTTCGTAATGCCATTGCTGGAATCATCCTTTCTGGTCTGAAGTTCCGGAAAGGATTCAATTAACTTTCCAAACTTATGGAAACCGTAATTGCGGCAGTCAAAATCAGAATACAATTTCTGAATCATATTTCCCAGCTCTGATAAATACATCCATCCGTCTTCGTCGGAGTTTTCATCCAGCAGGGAAATCACAGTTTCCTTTATGGCATGCAGATTGGTAATCGGCTGCGCATCCTTAGGCTGCTCTCTTGGCAGCGCTCTTTCCGTGGGGACACACCGGATTTCCTGTTTTCTAAACCTTTCCGGCGCGTTTACTTTTTGTTCCGGATGATGATTTTTATATAAGACGTCCAATGTCTTAAACTGTTCGCACGCCCTCACAAAAGGCTTGGGCGTCTTGCTCTCCCCCATACCGACTACCTGCTTGCCGGATTCCCGAAGCCGCATTGCAAGCTTGGTAAAATCACTGTCAGAAGAGACAATAATAAACCCGTCCACATCATTCGTATATAAAATATCCATGGCGTCAATAATCATGGCGGAATCGGAAGAATTTTTCCCCACCGTGTAGCTGTACTGCTGAATCGGGGACAGGGAGTTTTCCAGCAGGGAATCCTTCCAGGAATTTTTCGCACTTGCCGTCCAGTCGCCGTAAATCCTGCGGATCGTTACATTTCCCAATGTCTGGGCTTCCTTTGTTACTATTTCAATATATTTCGAAGATACATTTTCTGCATCAATCATCAGCGCGTATTTTTTCTCGTCTCTCATTTTTATGTTCCTTTCCTGTTAAACTGTTCCTGTTTCCGAAACCAATTATAATACTTTTCTGTTGCAAACACAACCTTTCTTCCATCTTGCTTCCGCCTTCTTTCCCAACCTGCATAAAAACACAGAGATTTACACACACTATACTGAGGTGATTTTTATGGCATCCTATGTTGCTCCCGCTCTGAGGGAGAAATTCGAATCATTGTCTCCGGAATTAAAAAACTGTATTCTGGAACACAATGTACGTCTGAACACCCTTCAGGATCTGATTCAGGTTCTGGAAAAAATTGTGGCGGAAGGCGAACAGTAAATCCTCCCCGTCCGGACAGAGAGATTTTCCACGATAATCTCTCTGTGACGGGCAGGGCTGTCCACATTCAGAACTCTGCGTGTCAAATGACCCAAAATTGCATTTTACATAGAAATATCCGGTAAATATCTTGCAAAATTTCTCTTCTTCCTTTATATTATGTATATTGAAAGGAGAGATGCATTTGGACTCGAGTGAGGTCATACAATTATTATTCGTAATCGTTTTACTATTGTTATCTGCGTTTTTTTCCTCTGCAGAGACAGCGCTGACCACTTCTAATAAGATTCGTCTTAAGAATCTTGCAGATGAAGGTAATAAACGGGCGCAGAAGGTACTGGAAATCACCAATGATTCCGGCAAAATGCTGAGCGCTATTTTAATAGGCAACAATATTGTAAATCTGTCGGCGTCATCCCTTGCCACAACGCTTGCGATCCGGATTTTCGGAAACGCCGGCGCCGGAATTGCAACAGGTATCCTTACTGTTTTGGTTCTTATTTTTGGTGAAATTTCACCTAAGACCTTTGCCACCATTTACGCAGATAAAATTTCCCTTGCCTACTCAGGGATTATTCTGTGGCTGATGAAGCTTCTGACGCCTGCTATTTTTATTATCAATAAATTGTCCGTCGGCTTTTTACTGCTGCTGCGGGTTAACGTTTCCAGCGAACATGGCGCGCTCACAGAGGCTGAGCTTCGTACCATTGTAGACGTTGGCCATCAAGAGGGCGTGATTGAACCCGAAGAACATGCCATGATCAACAATGTATTTGATTTTGGCGATTCCCAGGCGAAAGAAATCATGGTCCCCAGAATAGATATGACATTTGCTGACATCAACAGCAGTTATGATGAACTCATCGACCTTTTCCGGGAATACAAATTTACCCGCCTTCCTATTTATGAGGACTCCATTGACAATGTCATCGGGACTATCAATATGAAGGATCTGCTTCTTTATGGAGCCAGCAGGGACAGTTTTTCGATCCGGGACATTCTGCGAAAACCTTACTACACTTATGAACACAAGAAGACGGTAGAACTGCTGATTGAAATGAGACAGTCTTCTTTTAATATTGCCATCGTACTGGATGAATACGGCGTCACGGCCGGCCTCATTACACTGGAAGATATTTTGGAAGAGATTGTGGGCGAAATCCGCGACGAATACGATATAGATGAAGAAGACCCCATTCAGAAGCTGGGGGATCGGGAATATCTGGTACAGGGTTCTATGAATCTGGAAGATCTGTGCAATAAACTGAATTTAAAACTTTCCTCAGAGGATTATGATACCGTGGGCGGTTACATGATCGAATTTCTGGATCACCTTCCACAGCCGGGAGAATCCATCACTACGCCAGAACATGTTTTTCTGAGAGTCGAGGATACCGACAAAAACCGCATCAATAAGCTGTTTTTACGGCTGCCTGCAGAAATCCCTAAGGAAAACTCATAATAACGCTCAAACACATTCCAGCTATGTACCCCCCTGCATTACTGCTTTTCCATCAATTTCAGGGGGGTATGGAACAGATATCTACCATGGAAACGATTCTCCTACATAAACAATATTACCAAAATGTGGACGCCCCATTGTGAAGCGTCCATTTTTTCTATCCGAAAAGACCTTGTCACGCGAAAACATGAAAATGCTTTCTTACAAAAGAAAAATAAATGCGCACGCGTGCAAAAGGAAATTCGTCGCAAAACCCACTTTACGCGGCGCGGCAAAGTGCGTCCCTTCATGATTGGAGAGAAGCCGCTGAAAAAAACTAATCACTTAAATCCATAAACAATCTGCCAAACGAGATTCTGATTTGGTAATTTGCCTTACAGAAAATAGATTTTTCAGCGGTCTCAATTGGGAAACCGGGGGTGTTGTAACGGGAAATCACGCTGCTCTTTTACTGATTCTCCCCTAACTTCCATATATCCTTATCGTACTCTGCAATGGTGCGGTCTGAGGAAAAGAATCCCGCTTTTGCCGTATTCACCAACATCTTCTTTGCCCATACCATACGGTTTTCATAATCTTTGTAACATTCTTCCCTCTTTGCGGCATAGTCTTTATAATCCAACAGCGTCATGAACCAGTCCTTGTTCAAAAGCTCCCTGTACAGACGCTCCAGATTTTCTTTCTGTCCCACCTTCAGCAAAGCATCGCTTACAATAAAGTCTACGGCTTCTTTGATATCTTCGTCTTCCTCATAATATTTTTTGGACACATAATCCGCTTTCTCATAGTGCTCAATGACCGTATCAGAGCTTTCACCAAAAATATAAATGTTCTCTTCTCCTACCAATTCTGCAATTTCCACATTGGCGCCGTCCATGGTTCCTAGTATTACCGCGCCGTTGAGCATAAACTTCATATTTCCGGTTCCGGATGCTTCCTTACTTGCCAGAGAAATTTGCTGGGAAATATCACATGCGGGAATCAGTTTTTCCGCCTTCGTCACATTATAATTTTCCACCATGACCACTTTCAGATACGGGCTTACCTGTGGATCCTTATTAATAATCTCCTGCAGACAGAGGATCAGATGGATAATGTCCTTGGCGATCACATAGGCCGGCGCAGCCTTTGCGCCGAAAATCACCGTGACAGGAGTTGCCGGCTTTTTCCCTTTCTTAATTTCCAAATATTTATGAATCACATACAGAGCGTTCATCTGCTGGCGTTTATACTCATGAAGACGTTTAATCTGAATATCAAAAATAGAATTTTCATCAATTTCCACGCCCTGGGTTTCCTTCAGATACGCAGCAAGGGCCCGCTTATTTTCCTGTTTAATATCCAGTAATTTCTGCAGCACTTTCGCATCGTCTGCATATGCGAGAAGCTTCTCCAGTTCCTCTGCATTCTTGCGCCAGCCGGCGCCGATTATCTCATCAAGATAATGGCTCAGTCCCTTATTGCAGTGCATCAGCCAGCGGCGGAATGTAATACCGTTGGTCTTATTATTGAATTTTTGCGGATAAATCTTATAAAAATTATTCAACTCGTTTTTCTTTAATATCTCCGTGTGCAGATATGCCACGCCGTTCACGCTGTAACCATAATGGATATCCATATGAGCCATATGGACGCGATTATTTTCATCAATGATCGCCACAGATTTGTCGGCATATTTTTCTTTTACGATAGTGTCCAGCTCCCGGATAATCGGCATTAGCTGCGGAACCGCCTTATTCAGATAATCCACCGGCCATTTTTCCAAAGCCTCTGCCAGAATGGTATGGTTGGTATATGCGCAGGTCTTAGACACAATGTCAATCGCATCTTTCATGCGGATCCCCTGTTCCATCAGAAGACGAATCAGTTCCGGTATTACCATGCTGGGATGCGTGTCATTAATCTGAATCGCCGCATAGTCCGGAAGATCGTAGAGGTTACAGCCCTTCGCCCGGCACTCCTGCAAAATCAGCCTTGCGGCGTTACTTACCATAAAATACTGCTGGTACACGCGCAGCAGCCTTCCAGCGTCGTCGGAATCATCCGGATAAAGAAACAGCGTCAGATTTTTGCAAATATCTTCTTTATTAAAATTTATGCCCTCTCCCACAAGGTTTTCATCCACTGTCTCAATATCGAATAAATGAAGCTTGTTGGTACGGTTATCGTAACCTGTCACATCCAAATCATACATTCTCGACTGGACTGTAAATCCGCCAAACTGAACCGGATACGTCACTTCTGTCCTGGTAAGCCAGCTCTCCTTCTCCATCCATGGATTCTTATTTTCCTTCTGCATATGGTTCTCAAACGTCTGCAGGAACAATCCGAAATGATAATTCAGCCCGATTCCATCCCCGTTCAGACCTAAAGACGCCATAGAATCCAGGAAACATGCAGCCAGCCTTCCCAGTCCTCCATTGCCAAGAGACGGCTCCGGCTCCACCTGTTCAATGAGATTAATGTCTTTGCCATACTGCTTGAGCATAGAAGCTACCTCGTCATAAATCCCCAGGTTTATCAGATTATTAGACAGCAGCTTTCCGATTAAGAATTCTGCCGAGATATAGTAGATTTTTTTCCTGCCGTTGCTGCTCTCTTTTTCCTTTGCCAGTTCCTTTACAAGTCCCAGAAGTCCATAATAAAGCTGTTCGTCCGTACAGGCCGCAATATTATTACAGCATTTCTTTTCCAATAATTCTCTTACATTCACACTCATTTTTGTTCTCCTTTTTACACTAAGCGTTCCCTTTTTTACCATTGTTTATACCCTGTCTGCCGCTTTGGTACAATGCGGGCATAGGCCAGGGCCCATATGTATATTATACCCATTTATTCCTTTTTTTTCTTGCTGTATGATAGCAATATATAGTACAATACTATCATATCCACAGAAAGGAGCGCCTCCTTATGAATATCTTAGAATATGAAAACGCACAGGAAATAAAATTTCACGGACACGGGGATTTTCCCTTTAATATATACCTGTGCAGCATTCCTCTGGATTTTTCCCTGGTACCTGCGCACTGGCACAATGACACAGAAATTATTTATGTCAAAAAGGGAAAAGGGCGAATCACTGTGGAACTTTTTCCATTTGAAGTGTCCCAGGGTGATATTATCGTTGTGCTGCCTGGACAACTTCACTCCATCCAGCAGATTTCCGATTATTCCATGGAATACGAAAATATTATATTCCAGCTCTCCATGCTGATGGGGACGCCGGACGACGTCTGCACCAAAGAATTTTTTCAGCCACTGATGCTGGGCAAAGTTACCTTTCCTAATTATTATCCCGCAAAGTCCCCGCAATATCCTGTACTGGCAGGCTGCTTAGACGCCATGGATGAAATCTGCCGGGATTTCTCTTCTGGCTACCAACTTGCCGTAAAAGGACAGCTTTTTTCTTTTTTCTACGGGCTTGCCCGTTCCGAAAAAGTCCCTCTGCGCCCTCAAAACCACAAATCCCTGGAACGTCTTAAAGTGATTCTGAAACATGTGGAGCACAGATATCAGGAGAAAATATCCATCGCCGACGCCGCCAAAATCTGTGGTTTCAGCAAATCACATTTTATGAAATTTTTTAAACAAAATATGAATATCTCATTTACCGATTATTTGAATACTTACCGCCTTACCATAGCGGCAAGGCTTCTCACTTCTTCCGAAGATACCGTGAGCCGTATCGCTGCCGAAATTGGATTTGACAACCTTTCTTATTTCAACCGCATCTTCAAGGAAAAATACCAGTGTACGCCCACGCAGTTCCGCCGACAGACGTGACGAACATGCCATGCTGCTGTTCGCCGTCTCTCCCTGGAAGAAAATATTTACAATATAGGAAATACATTTTCATGCACGGAACACAGTTTCAATATTGTGCTTCCATTGCCTGATACGGCGCGGCGGCTTCTTTGTCTGCGCAAGCTGCGTTTAACCTTTAATATTCCCCTTTCTGATATTTTCCTGAATGATTTTATCTGTCACTTCAAAGAGTCTCTCAGAACCCAGCCTTGTTTTTGACTGCCGTCCGTATACCTGTTCTGCGGTCACCTGGTGCTCTCGCCAGTCCCCGCCCTGATTACTGTTATTTAACAACAACGGCTGCAGATTATCCATGGCATGTGCGAACCTTGACTCTGCTGTCTGGTACTCTTCAAACTCATCAAACAACGCTGTCAATTCCTGTTTTTGATCATCCGGCAAAATGGAATATATCTCTCCTTCGCAGCATTTTCCCTGTCTCTCTGGGTTTTCATCATTTCGGCGTCATATGCATATGTATCCCCAGCCTCAATTTCTACAATATCATGTATTAAACACATAAGTATGACTTTTGTGATATTAATTTCTTCATTTGCATATTCTCTTAAGAGATAAGCCATAATCGCCATATGCCACGCATGTTCCGCGTCGTTTTCATTTCTTCCCTGACCAGATAAATGCGTCTGCCGGAAAATATTTTTCTCTTTATCAATCTCCAGTGCAAAATCCAACTGCTTCTTTAATCTTTCATCCATACAAATATTCCTCCAGTATTTTTTATTTTTTCTACAGGATTGGCCGCGCTGGGACTGGCGCTTTCGCGGCGTCATAATGCGTGTGCCCATATGCATTTTTAGGGAAGATACTCTCACACTTAACGGAACAAGGTTTTTTCTATAGAAAAAAGCCGCAAACCCTCGATTCCACAAGAAATCCTGAAGTTTACGGCTCCTATCTGCGAGAGCGATAGACGGGGCTCGAACCCGCGGTCTCGACCTTGGCAAGGTCGCGCGTTACCAACTACGCCACTATCGCAAATTATGTACTATCTCTTAAACACAAATAGAATTTTACTACATTTTTATTGTCTTGTCAATAGCATATTCCATCTTTTTTTTCATATAATAAATCAAAGAGAAATTAAGGAGGAGTTCTGTGAGTTCCAAAACCAAAATCGTTGTTCTGCATTTAAAAGAACTGATCTATACAGCAATCTTTGCAGTACTGGGAATTCTGCTGATTATTCTGCTGATTTTTATGTTCCTGCCAGACAACAAAGACAAAACTACAAAAGAAACCATGAAATATACGGCGGGAGTATACACTTCCTCCATACAGCTAAATGACAATGCCATCGATGTAGAAGTGATGGTGGACAGCACCCACATCAATTCCATCAGCCTGGTAAATCTGGATGAAACCACTGCCGCCATGTATCCGCTCATGCAGCCCGCCCTGGATAATATCAGCCAGCAGGTTTACGAAAACCAGTCACTGGAAAACATCTCCTATGATGACGATAACCAGTACACCTCCATGGTACTGTTAAAAGCGATCCAGTCTGCGCTGGACAAAGCCGCTTATACCGAAGAGTAATTACATAGCCATCTTTTCCCGGGTTATCATGGCAGCTTAAACTGCCATGATAATTCCTCCGTCACTGGCATACATACTGCTGATCCCCGCCGTATCCAATACAAATACTTCTTTGAAACCGCCCGTCTGCCGCACTTTTTCCGCCGCTTCTTCCGCCCGTTTTGGCGCATTACAGTGAGATATGGCAAATATCTTCTCCTGTGGATTCTTTGTCTTCTCCACCAGATCCGTAATCATTTTATCGATGGCGCGCACCATGCCCCTGGCCTGGCCAAGCTGGCAGATCGTTCCTTCCGGCGTGGCACCCATTACCGGCTTAATATTCAAAGCACTCGCCACGAATGCTTTCACATTGCTAAGCCTTCCATTTTTGCGAAGCGTCTCTAAAGTCTCAAGGACGAAAGACGTGTTCATTTCTTCTATAAAGGCTTCTACCTCCTGAACGATACGTACAAATGCATGGCCCTCCCTTTCACATTCCTGAATCTTAAGGGCAATCAAAGTCTGTCCCACGGACGCCGATTTCGAATCAAATACATGAATTTGCTTCTCTCCTTTCTCTTCCAGATACAGCTTCCTGCCAAGCTGGGCGCTGTTGCAGGAACCGCTGAGCTGAGCCGAAAGAGTGACTGCATAGACATGCTCCGCTCCGCAATCGAAAGCTTCCATGTACCGCTCCGGAGATGGACAGGTAGATTTGGGGCAATTGGGACTTTGCCGCACACGCCGCAAAAATTCAGCCTGATCAAAGGTTTCATCATCTATAATATGATAGTCATCGACAAAAATTTCCAGAGGAACCGATTCAAAATGTTCATCCTTCTTTAACTTTTCCGGCAATTCCCCGCAACTGTCCACTACAATCTTATAACTCATCTTCTTCCTCCTGAATATTCATACAATACAAGTCTCTGAATATATTAAACCATATTCCTTATCTCTTAATATAGTATTCCTCATTAGTATATTTGACTTTTAAAATAACCATATGAATTATTTTTATCATTTTACATAGTTTTGAATACTACTTAATATTAGCATAAATATTCAAGTTTGAAAAGTGTTTTTTAATTCTGATTAAAACAAAAACTGATTTCTTTCCACAAACTGTCCTCAATATAGTTAATCTGCGTAATATCGCTGCAGTAATCCGCAATGTGGCCTTCCTGGATAAAATACTGGAAAGCCTGATCCTTAAGGCTGTTATCCGAAAAACGCAAGGTTACTACCTGCTGATTCTCCCATGCCTCACAAAGTTTGGCGCCGATCACGTCCATATCCCATTCCTCTATATAGTTTCCTTCTTTTATATAATAATTATTCAATACGGCCGTACATTCCGGCAGATCTATCTCAAAATCTGGCTGATGCCCCATCTGCATTTCCACGGTAGTCATCGCCATATAATTATAATCTGTAAAAGACGTTTCCTGGCCCTCTTTATTCCGATATTCATTATTGCCCCAGGTTGCGTCCATATAATAATACTCTCCCTCCAGACAAATCAGATTCCACGCATGGGGTTCCCCGCGCGCCGTACCAGATACAATCACACTTTGCACCCCAAGCTGCCCTAAAAGGTATTGGACCGCGCAGGCATACCCCTGGCAAACCGTCTGCTGGCCGATAAAGACGCTGACGATATTCTGGCTGTTTATGGCATTCTCCACATACTCTGTATTCAACGCTAACAATTCATAAACATATTTTGCCTTTTCATAATCTGTGTCATTGATTGAAATTCCGGCAAGCCACGCCTCCACAATCCCATCGATCTGATGCTGGAGCTGTCTGCGCTCTTTCTTTGTCATGGTATATTTCGGAGAAAATTCTAGGCTTACCAGCTCTTCGCCTTTGGTATAACTGGTAAATACATATCCTTCCACCCAGAACAGTCCACCATAATCACTGCAGACTGCCTTATAAGCATGCTGCATCACATCCGTATCCGTTGTGGAAAGCTGCACCCTTTCCTCCTGACTTAAAATAGCAGAAAGCATCTCATCGTAAACGGTCTGTTCCGCCGGGTTCAACTGCTGGTAGGCATATTTTTCCAGAGAAATCCTCTTCGGGGGAACAACTGCCTCTTTCTGCGGTTTTAATACTTGCGCCTCCTGCTGGTTTTGACGCTCGCAAACCTGCTTTGACTGTCTGTCCTGCTGCAGATACTCCTGCAGTTTCATCTGCGAACACCCGGCACTGCCACCCCACATAAACAAAATTGCTGCCAGCATTGCCAGCATTCTCTGCATTTTTTTCATAGAATTTATTTTCCGTCCTTTCTGGGAACACATACAATTTCTATCCTCTAAATCCGAAAATAGGCCCTGAGCAAGTCCGCCAGCGCTTTCATGTCCCTGGCAGCCATCGTCTCTACTGCCGAATGCATGGCCAGCAGCGGTATTCCCACGTCGGCTGTTCTAACCGGAAGAAAGCTTGAGGCAATGGAACCAAGGGTGCCGCCGCCCGGCATATCTGAGCGGTTGACAAATTTCTGATAAGGAATATGTTCCTTCCTGCATATCTGTTCCACGATTGCCACTGCTTCACAGTCCGTGGCATAAGACTGGGAACTGGCTTCCTTGATACAAAAACCCTTTCCCAGCAGCGGCTTATTGGTAAGATCCATTTTTCCCATTTTATTGGGATGAAGCCCATGCGCCACATCTACGGACAGGAAAAAAGCCTGATACAGACATTCAGCCCACTGTGCCGGCGTCTTGCCAAAACACTGTAAAATTCGCTGCAAAAGATGGAGAAGCAGCATGGAACCAGCTCCCTGCTTGGTACGGCTGCCAACCTCCTCATGATCAAACAATGCAATCACGTTAATGCCTTTCTGCCTGCTGCTTTCTGTTATTCCCGTCAGCAGCGCCTGGACGGAAGTAAGATTGTCCAGCCTGGGCGAAAGGATCAACTCTTCCTCTAGTCCGGCATACCCCGGCTTTTCCTGGCAATACAGGCACAATTCATAATCGAGGATATCTTCCGGCTTTCTTCCAAGCTCCCCTGCCAGAAAATCAAGAAAGGGCCGTTTCTGTCCTTCACTGGCAAGCCCCAGGATCGGAAGAAGATCTGTCTGCTTATTCAATTCGATTCCCTTATTGACATCACGATTCATATGAATGGCAAGATTGGGAATCACGCCCAATGTGCGTTCCACCGAAATGCAGCGTATTTCCGGGTGCAGAACATCTTCACTCGCCAGAGCCACACGCCCGGAAATACTTAAAGGGCGGTCCAGCCAGGTATTTAAAATTGCTCCTCCGTAAACCTCCACATTTATCTGGGCATATCCTCCT
The DNA here is from genome assembly GCA_009911185.1 of Lachnospiraceae bacterium. Lineage (GTDB taxonomy): Bacteria > Bacillota > Clostridia > Lachnospirales > Lachnospiraceae > Petralouisia. Next base: position 31,071 of record QXWW01000012.1, on the reverse strand, counting down.
GCTTCCATATCCGCACAGGGCTTTATCCGAAGACACGGAAAATCCGTATGAGCTGCTGCAATCCGTACCGTCTCCGGACCGGCCTGCTCCCCAACGGTAAATGCAAATAATGACGTATCATGATGCTTTACAAAATATTTGCCGCGCTCCACAAGCCTCCAGGAGTGCGCAAACGACAGTTCTTCAAACCCCGCCGCCTCAAGCTGTTTTTCGGCCGCCTTCACCGTCAGGGCCGCGCTGGTCCCTTCCTCCAGTAAACGAAACAATCTTTCTTCTTCCCGTCCCATACTGCCTCCTGTATTTCTTCTCTCAAATCAATTAACTTCATTATTATTATCTCTCACTACTATACTATAAATACAGAAGTTTTTCCAGCCATTGTGTAAACGGAATTGAATCCTGGCTTAAAATCTGATAAGATAAATATACGATTGCACATTTGCAGAATAAACTAACACACGCTTTACTGCTGAAAATCTGGAGGTACTTATGACAGCATTATCCATTCTCAACATTAAAGAATTTATGCATATATTATTGTGTACAGACACCTTCGACAGTTTTCTTCTCTCGGAAGGTTCCATTACCACATACATGACCTTTCTTCTGAACGGGCATTCCCGTCCCGATTTTTTCAGTCCCGAAGACACATATTATGAACAGACCGTACAGGAAGATTATGTTCCCTTCTCACTGGTACGCCCCGCATGTTTTGACCTGATTAAAGGAAAACGTACGCCTTCCTCATTTAAATTTATATTTCAACTCTCTCAAAAAAACCTGGAGCGAACCCTGGCTTCTGTCGGCCGCACGCTATCTGCGGAAAATATTTCGGGTATGCATCTGAATTTGATTTACCAAAACCAGAAACTGACCTGCACTACAGGCGTCTCACGTCATATGTTTTCCCCGGATAAATCCTTGGAACATATATGGGATGAAATGGTAAAACAATTCTTAAAAAACCACAAAATTCCCTTTGAACCGCTTGTCTGACGGGACTTTGTTCCTCAGACCGCCAGAACGCAGCCATTGCTCTCACACCTCCGGAAAACAAGAAATTTCACAAATTTTCCTTTACTTTTCAAGCATAATGTGATATCCTAGATTTATGTCATAAGAAGGGCATAGATTATATAGTGGAGGTACTGACATGCAAGGTACAGTTAAGTGGTTTAATAACCAAAAGGGATATGGTTTCATCTCCGATGAATCTGGAAACGACGTGTTTGTTCACTATTCCGGATTAAATATGGAAGGTTTCAAATCCTTAGAAGAAGGCGCTACTGTTGAATTTGACGTGACAGAAGGTTCCAAAGGACCCCAGGCCGTTAATGTAAGTGTAGTTCGCTAATTTCATCAGGTTCTCAATGTACCTTTGTCTGAATATAGAATTTCGATTTTTTATTAAGATATAAGATATTTGATGAAACGCAGGTGATTGCAAAAAGCTGCCATTGGCAGCTTTTTGTTATGTTACAGAGGCGAATGCAGCGCTTTCCTTGCTCCGCCTATCCTCTCTCGCAGTTCCATATCCCAAGAATTGCACCGGCAAAAATACAAAGATCCGAGATATTGAAGACAATCTGGTTCAGCCACCGAAAAGGAGTGCAAAAGCTGAAATAATCTATCACATATCCTCTGGATATCCGGTCATAAAAATTGCTGGCTCCTCCCCCCAACAAAAGGCTTAACCCCAGAAGTATCCCAGAGTTCTCTTTTCTGCCCAGAAAAATGAACCACAAGCTCCCCAGAAGCAAAAGCATACTTCCGCAGATTATTTTCAACGCCGTGCGGCAGTTTTTCAGCATATTCAGCGCCATACCCGAATTATGATGCCTGCGCAGTAAAATCCTTCCTCTACAGATCTCCTTTTCTTCTCCCCCTTTTAAATGCCTCTCCATATAAGTTTTCAGAAAAAAATCTCCGCCAAATATGGTGAAACTCAATATTGCAAATTTCATTCTCTGATTTCTCCTCGCGTAATTTGTAAAACACCTGCTAACGAATCCGAATCTCTTCAAACGCCCGGTACAAATTAAGCCGTCCCCAGCCATACGCCCGGTCAGGATAGATGCGTTTCGGATCCCGCTCTGCACTTCGTATCAGCATATTTTTAATATCTATACCAGACATGGCCGAATAATTCCCCCGCACAATCCCCCATTCCATCATAAGTGCCACCGCCCCTGCCGTGACTGCCGAAGCTGAACTGGTGCCGCTCCTTGTGACGAACATATCTCCCGGCGCAGCCCCGAATACTTCCACTCCCGGAGCCACAAAATTGGGTTTAATTGTGCCATTGGCTGCAAAGCCTCTGCCGGATCTCAGGTAAATGCTGTTGTCTCTGACGTCGTAAGCGCCTACGGTCATAGGCACTACCGCCCCAGATGGAACGGTAATGGTGGTATCCGGATTCGAGCGTACAAAAAAGACTTCCCCCGTCAAAAATTCTTCCAACGGCAGCCACATATGAAAAAATTTGCCAATCTCGCCTTCCTGATAGACGCGGATATTCCATAGCCCCTGCGTAGGCTTGGAAAAGCGAATATAAATAACCTGAGAGCCGTCCAAAATACCTAAAATCCGGTAATCTACAGATACCTTTGTATCTTCAAACAGAAAACTATATTCCCGCCCCCCGGATAAGATATACTCGCTGGGCATCCGCTCTCCGGTCGGTGAGATAATATCCACCAGAAAACGCTGCGGCACCTGCGCCCACATCTCGACATAAAAACCCTGCACCCCCGCTCCCACGTCAATTTCCACATTTTTAACCGTCTCATTTTCCGCCAGCTCCCCTAAAAAATGATGACGGGAATTTCCCTCGTTTCCCGCAGCGATAACGACGGCCTGCTCTTTCTGCAGCGCCGCAAAATTAAGCATCGTAGACAAAGGGCTGGTACCGGTATGCCCTCCCAGATCCGTCCCCAGCCCCACGCAGATTACAAGGGGCATATGGCGTTCTTTTGCCAAAAGGCTTAAGTATTTGACGCCCGCCATAATATCATTTTCCTGATACGCCGTGGCTTCTGGATTGATAAAATAAAACTCCCGCAGATACTCTTTTGCCGGCTTTAATTTTACCATGGCAATCTTAGCATAGGGAGCGGCTCCCGAAAAATTTTTTTCCGGAATTTCGCTGCCCGCCGCTACGCTTGCCACATAGGTTCCATGTCCGTCCTCGTCCGTCACCGGAACTACTTCTTTGGGAGTTTCACAATTCAAAGCGCGGTTAATCTGCTCATCCTGGTACTCGCTGCCATAAATAAACCCGCTGGGTGGCGTACCGCTGCGGTCTGTCTGATCCCAGATTGCGGCAATCCTGGTACTGCCGTCACTGTTGCGAAACACCTGGCTTTCGTAATCAATCCCAGAGTCCAAAAAGCCAATCATCACCCCCTGCCCTTTCAATCCCAGCGTGGGCTGATTCTGCAGTCTTAAAATACCGCTTACCTCCAGAGCGCTCTCGTCCATCGGCGCATAACATGCAGGAATCGCGTTATAACTGTAATTTTTAATACTTAAAGGAGGGTTTCCCTCCCGTGAAAGATATACAATATCGTAATTTTCATCCAATTTCTGCACACAGGAATTTACTGGTGTACCCCTGGTCTCCAGAATATATTCCATAATAAAATCGTAATAATCATTTGAATAGACAGCTTCTTCACAATCCATACTACTGCTCTTTCTTTTTTTATCAGCATATGCAAAAAAAGAAAATTCCATGAACAGAATCTTCTTCTTTTGATTTGTGTCTGCCGTCCGCCAGTTCTGCACGGCGTTTCGTTCCCGCGTATTAGATTCCCACCGCTTTTTCTTCCAGGGCCTGGCATCCACGCATACTGATTACGGGACCACCTTTATTTTCAATGTAATCTTCTGTAATCGTAACCTTACCGATATTATCGTCTTTGGGAATTTCATACATGATATCCAGCATAAATTCCTCAATTATAGCGCGCAGCGCCCTTGCACCCACATCCTTTTCCTTTGCCTTCCTTGCAATGGCGTGCAGAGCATCCTCCTCAAATTCCAGCTTCACCTCATCTATGGAAAGCAGCTTCTGGTACTGCTTGACAATAGCGCTTCTTGGCTCTGTAAGAATCCGCACCAGCATATCCTCTGTCAAAGCATCCAGTGCAAAAATTACCGGCAGACGCCCCAAAAATTCCGGTATCATACCATACTTGCGGATATCCTCCACCTCCACCCGCTGCAGAAGATTTTCCTCTCCGTCATACTTATCTTTCAAATCTGCATGAAACCCCATAGCAGACTGTTTATTGAGACGTTCTTTGATAATATCTTCCAAATCGGGAAAAGCTCCGCCGCAGATAAACAAAATATCTTTTGTATTTACGGTGGCAAGAGGCACCATGGCATTCTTACTGTTCGCCCCCACCGGAACTTCAATCTCAGCGCCTTCTAAAAGTTTCAGCATCCCCTGCTGCACGCTCTCGCCGCTGACGTCCCGCTGATTGGTAGTTTTCTTTTTAGCTATTTTATCAATCTCATCTATAAAAATAATTCCATGCTCGGCGCGTTCCACGTCATTATCTGCCGCAGCAAGCAATTTGGACACGACGCTCTCGATATCGTCCCCGATATATCCCGCCTCTGTCAGGGAAGTGGCGTCCGCAATTGCAAGGGGCACATCCAGAAGCTTTGCCAGAGTTCTTACCATATAAGTCTTACCGCTTCCCGTAGGGCCTAACATCAGCATATTAGATTTCTCAATTTCAATGCCGTCCAGATTATCGCATGTGACCCGTTTGTAATGATTATACACCGCCACCGACATTACCTTCTTCGCGTGCTCCTGCCCAACCACAAATTCGTCCAGGCTTGCCTTAATCTTATGAGGCGCTGGAATAGAGCGAATATCCAGTACCGGCTTCTTCTCCTTGTCCTCCTTTGCCTTCTTTTTTTTCAGTTTCTGCGCCTTAGGCATCATATTTATATTCTGCAAATCTGACAGGTTAATCATGCTGATATTGGGCATATTTCCCAAATTCCCCATATCTGCGAGCGGAAACCCCGAATGGTTCATGGTATCAAAAGTCTTCTGCATACAATCCGCACAGATGAAGATATCATTGGGAATACGAATCATCTTTCCCGCTTTGCTCTCCGGCCTGTGGCAGATATAACAGATATCTTCATATCCGTCGTCCTGTTCCTCCTGCGCCTGCAGATTCTGCTCTTCCTTTTGAAAATCTGTATCTTCAAATATTTCTTTCTTGCTCATCCTGCATTCTCCTTTTTTGGTTCAGTTTCTACAACCGGAACCTGGTACTATTATAATTCAAGGCCCACAATAGCACAACCGCTTTTTCAAAGAGTTTCGAAAAAATTAATATTCATAAAAATAATTATAACCGCAGAATTTTCGATTCATAGGATCGTAATAAATACCGATGGTTTCGTCCCCCTGTGCCAAAAGCAGAATCATATCCTTCAATTCCACCACCTGATAAGAGTAATGCAGATCTTCCGCGCTTTTTTCTTCAATCGCAAATCTTTCCGCTTTCCATCTTTCCCGTATCAGTTCCACTTCTTCTTCTAATTCCGACCTCTGCTTCCCTCCCTTGTGCATAACGTAATCTAACAGGAGAAAACTCCCCAGATAGACATTTTCTATGTTATTTAAACTGTCATCATCCAGATAAAAATACGGGGCTGACATAAATTCCACCTTTGTCATAAAAGTGACATAATCTGCAAGTTCATTTTCAAACTTCTCCAGCGCAGATACCAGCTTTTGCTTCCCTTTCTTCCACTTTTTTTGTTTCCGGCGGTCCTTAGGATCATACTCTGCACAGCAAAAACTTATAACGCTCCAATCGCCGCAGGCAATCCGCACCTGATATTGTTTACCACTCAATTTTAATATATCCTGATAAAAATAGATTCTTCCATAACCGGTGTCTTTCTCTACCACCATATTTTGATAGATATGTTTTCCGCTGCTCTCATACCAACTCATAACTTCTTCAAGCTGCGACTCCGTTTCATAGGCTATAAGCTGGCCGAAATACCGGTCTGTGGCATATGCCATCCTGTCTTCTTTTATCTGCCCCGTTCCTTCATCATACTTCTCCTGTTGTATCGCCAACGCTTCTGACAGAAATTCCGGCACACTGTATTCTAAACCTTTTCCATCTTTTACATAGTAATTCCAGGGAAATATCTCAATATCATCCTCTATTTTTCCATAAAAAATATTGGAGCCCAAATTTTCATACTCCGCCTGCTCCGGAATGCTGTCCCTGCGCAGGACCTCTTTGCCGCTTTCCACAATGCCCAAATACCCGACCCCCAGGATAACAACGGCGCAAATGAGCGTCAGCAGCATGGATTTTATGCTACGCATTTATCTTTCCTCCTTTCATCCGGATTAAAACGCGCGTCCCTTCTCCAAGCTGACTTTCAAACCGCATAATTCCCCGGTGTACAGATACAATCTCCGCGCAGAGCGCCAGTCCCAGCCCTGCACCCCCGCTGGCGCGGCTCCTGACCTTATCCACCATATAAAACGCCTGGGTAATCTTATCAATTTCCTCTTTTGGTATTCCCACGCCTTCATCTTCTACCCCGATACAGAACTGTCCATACTCAAACTTTCCCGATACCCTGATTTGTCCGCCTTCCCGAGACGCTTTAATGGCATTATCCACCAGATTGTAGAGCAGTGACTTAAATAATTCCCGGTCCACCCACAGCACTCCCTCTTCTCCCTCACAAAACAGCTGCATCTTATGACTGTCCGCAACAATCTTAAGAGAGGCGCCAATTTCTTCAAAAAGCTTTTTCATATCCTCCTGCTGCCATTCCAGCTTGGCTTCTCCCACCGTGATCAACTCCATAAGCTTTCCCGACAGCGTCCGCATCCTCGTCGCCTCCTCTTTAATGATCCCTGCATACTCAATCCTGCTGTCCTCTGAAATTTCCTTTTTGATTTGCAACAGATCGGAAAAACCCAGGATAGAAGTAAGCGGCGTCTTCATCTCATGAGACAGGTTATCAATAAAATGTTTGCGATCCTCGGCAACATCCTCCAGCGCGCGGATATTAGATTCCACCGATTCCGCCATAATATTCATATTGTGCGCCAGCTCTGACAACTCATCATGTCCTCTCTCATCTATCCGTTTCTGATAATTTCCCTGTGCAATCTCTCTGGTCCCTTCATTTACCCTTTTGAGCGGATTGAGCAGCAGCTTTACTACCACCATAAGAATTAAAGATATCCCCATGGCGCAGGACATGGTAATCACCTGAATTTGATACAGCATATTTTCATGCGTCTCTATCACATCGCGAATATTATTTTCCGTAATGACATAATAATTCCTGCCCTCTATACTCTCGCCAGACGCCGTATAGAGCTGATAATCCTCAATCTGCATGTGAGGTCTGCCGCTGTCTTTTACTTTGTCAATCAGCGCTCTTGGAATTTTCATTTCCTGGTTCGCGTAAATCTGCTGCGTGTCGCCGTTAAAAAATGCCACACCATTTTTACTCTTCCCAAAAGTATCCAGCATAAATCCCTGAAGCGTCTGTTCATCCAGTACGACCACATTTGCCCGCAGCCGTTCCGTAAGCATCAGGCTTTTAAAACTTGTAATTAAAAATTCATGTTCACTGTACACACTCTGTTTCCGCTGTTCCAACGCCAGGGAAAAGCTATTTTTTAACAGCAAAATACTGGTGAGGCTCACTGCAAGCATCACCAGTACCATAGTATATAAAAATATTTTCTGCCAAAGCTTCATTGCTGCTCCTTTGCACTCTCTAAACGGTATCCAAGCTTGGGAATCGTCACCAGCTTATCCTTCAGATTCAGTTTCTTGCGAAGCTGCTGGATATGGATATCAATGGTCCTGCTCTCACCCTCATATTCAAAGCCCCACACGGCCGCCAGCAAACGGTCTCTGGAGATTGCCACATCCTTATGCTGGATAAAAAATACCAGCACTTCAAATTCCTTCGGCGTCAAATAGACCTCTTCTTCCTCGCATTTACAGGTATGTTCTTCTACATTGACAAGAATATTCCCATACCGGTACACGCACTCCGTCCGCTTCACTCTGCGCAGAATCACTTCAATCCTTGCCAAAAGCTCCATCGCTTCAAAAGGTTTGACAATATAGTCCTCCGCTCCCAGGCGCAGCCCCCGCACCTTGTCTGTCAGTTCCTGCTTGGCCGTGATAAATATCACCGGCGACTCCGTATTGGTACGTTTGCGCATAATTTCAAAACCGCTCATATCCGGCAGCATTACATCCAGAAGAATCAGGTCATAGTTCTCATGCTCCATCTTCTCAAAAGCTTCTGCGCCATTGCCGCACACCTCGCTGCTGTAACCGCCAATTGCAACGGTTGCCTCCATCAACTTGGCAATATTCGGGTCATCCTCCACAATCAAAATCTTTATCATCTCCGTCCATCCCTCCGCTGTCTCTTAATGTTATCATTTTGTTGTTATGCAATCTGCAGGAAAATGTAAAAAATATGTAAGGAACTATACTATAAATGAAGATCAAAGATATTTATCTATCGCGCTCACTGTCTGCAGCAGTTCATCCATACGCTGCTGCACCTGCTGCGCCTGCCGACTGGTATCCTCTCCCAGCTCCACCGCCTGCTGGGTATTGGCCGATACCTGCTGGCTCACCGCCGAAATCTCGTTGATACTGTCTACTATGACGTTATTAGATTCGAGAATTTCTTCTATTTTCTGATAAATTTCTGTTACATTGCGATTCAATTCACTCATCCTGCCGTCGATGCCAGAAAACTGCTCGTCGGCGCTGCGGATCAATTCATGTTCCTTTCTGGAAGCTTCCGTAACGTTATCCACCGTGCGCTTCGCCATATCTGCATTCTGCTGTAGCTGCTGTACAATATTCTGTATCGTCTCCGTCAACTTTCTGGTCTCATCCGCCAGCTGCCGGATTTCTTCCGCTACCACGGCAAATCCCCGTCCAGCTTCCCCTGCCCTGGCGCTCTCAATGGACGCATTTAACGCCAGCAGATTCGTCTGACTGGAAATAGCAAAAATCTGTTCCGTGATCTCATCCACCGTCCTGGCGTTGTCGATCAGATTTACAACGGAAGACGCCACCTGCTCGTTTGCCTTCTGCATGTTATCCGACTGTTGCTGCAGCGCGTTCATAGAGTTCTGCCCGCCATCCACCGCTTCCCTGGACTGCCGCGCAAGCGTCAGCATATCATCCGACATTTCTTTGGTGCGCTGTATCATTGCCTGAATATTTTCCGTCATCTCCGTCTGTTTCTCAATACTCTCTGCATTATTGGCATTGCCGTCTGAAATCCCGGAAAGCGCCTGGGCGGTAGCCTCCACATCCTGACCCAGAATACAGATATATTCCTCTGTCTGCGCAGAGTTCTTCTTTACTGCCTGCGCCACCTTTAGCACGTCTTCCAGCAGCCTTGCGCTATGCTCCTTTTCCTCACTCAGGCTTGCAATCCGCATATCATTATTGCGATTGGAAATCTTTGTCGTACCACAGAGCACAATCAGATATACTATAACGGAGGCCCCCTGAATCAGAAGCGAGGTACTGTTCAGTTCCGCGCCGGAAGGCAGATGTTTTAACACCGCTGCCAGATAGACGAGATCTGTCACAGTAATCAGGCTATACACTACGGCAATGCGTAAAATCAGCCTATAATCAAAGTACAATATATAGATTACCGTCAAAGGGAATACAAGGGCAAATACCAGATCATTTTGCGCCCCCAGCAGCGCGATGGCATAGACAACCATATATCCGGTCACGGAAACATGCTTGAATATCCTGCTGTCTTTTTGATGCAGAAACACAGCGTAATCTGCAATCATGGAAACCAGAACGGTCAGTTCCACTGCTGCCAGAAATCCCAGTCCGATATTTCCCTTACTGTAATCACTGAAATATCCAAAAAACAAAAATAAATCCATGACTGTAATGATAATTAGTAAAAACTGGTTTACTGACCTCTCTCTGTTATAATCCTTTTCCTTCATTTCTGTTCTCCTTTGCAACGTAGATATTTTTACCTATGCTATCATATTTTCTTTCGTTTTTCAACGGCACAATGGTGAGGAACAAGTCGTATACAAGTTTAATTTCTGGCCGGATGGGGTACAAGTACAGCGAAAAATTCTGATACATTGGCGCAGGATCATTGTTTCATATGCAAGGCGGATTCTTTACGGCATAACGGTGGCTGTGGCCAGAAAATCTGAAGCGGCAGGCGGACAGACAAGCAAGTGAGTTTGTCTGAAAATAATTGAGACATTACACTAATCCCACCAGAAATACCAAACCTCTGACTCTTCCAAACCTGCCGCCAGTTCGGAAATATGATACGTCCTGGTTCCCTGGTCTACCCGGTCCGGACAGAACGCATAATGCTCTTTTGCCGCCTCCAGGCTGTCCGCCCCATTTAATTGTAAAGGCGCATAAAATTCCATCACATCATGAGTAAACACGGCCGGAACCGCCTGGTATTTCTTATACCAGTATTTACAGACAGCGATCATTTCCTCCGGAGAAGGACATTCATTCCATCCTCCCATAGGCAGATACCCGATGATTTCCCACGGATTTTTTACTGGAATCTCTAAAAGCAGCGTGTCCGCTTCCAGCATTCCATCCTGAAAAGACAGATATCCGGTAAACTCATGTATTTTTTCTCCTTCTGTCTCTTCCCCTATCATCTCCTTCACTTCCTCTTGCCCGTAATCCTCTGTATACTCTGCAAACCGTTCCTCTAAAATTTCTCTGCCGTTATCCTGGCAGCTGGCAATAATCTCCTCTCTGCCATACTCCTTTTTCACCACACTCTCCAGCCATTCCGCAGCATATTCATCCAGGCAGATCATCGCCGGCCAAAAGCCGCCTGTCTTCCCGGCTTCCAAAGCTTCATGGTATGCCTGCTCTGCCAGCCTGGGATCGCTCCCTTTCTCAAACACCGTGTATTTACACTGAAAATCTTCTGCTAATCTGCGGGTTAATTCATCCATTCTTACTCCCTCCTTCATTAAGCGCAGTCCCAGGAATATAATACGTCCCGGAAATCCTCATTCGCAAGATCTTCCTCACTGATAAAGAAATTTGCCACGCCGGCATCTCCCCACATCACATAATCATCGTCATCATTATAGTCAGAATCCATCTGGAAAAGCTGCAGCGAATACTTTTTCTTTTGGCCGCAGCCTTCCCGCGGGTCGTACTGGGTAAAATAGGGATGCCCCAGTATCCAGTGGCCGCAAGGCTCCAGCTCTTCAAAAAGAGCGTCTATGCCCTCTCCCGAAAAAGCGCGGTGATATTCGGCTTTTTCTTCCGTTACCTCTTTCCAGCCTGCCGCTTCTGCCGCCCGCTGGAAATATTCGTCAAATTGATAATCTTCCACTCCTATGTACGTCTCTTTTACTTCCATATCAAGCCCGTATTCGCCCCAGACAGGCGATTCCTCAAACTCTTCCTGCGCGCTGTCCGGCATTCCCAAGGTTTTGATTTCATCCACGGAAACTGTATAGTCTATGTTTTTATGATACACAACCCGGAAATTCTTCTGCTCCTGTCTGCCGCTATTGTCGGCCATATAATCAAAGTCCATGCCGTATGCGTCATCCAAATTGATAAAAAACTGCAGCATACCGCTTCGGGGAAGCTTATTCTCCACATTTTTCCCCTCTCTGTTCAATTCATCTAAATTAATCTGCGCCAGCAGCATCAGCAGGCTGCCGTCCTCCGCTTTGGGATAATCTCTGCTCATATCCCAGTATGGCGTCCCGCCAAATTTACTGTCTGTAATCTGCGGCTTCTTCTTCGGGTTAATCTCAATGCTCACCGCCTGTCTGGCAGAAATTCTTTTTAGTTCTTCAATGGTTTTTTGTTCCATTTCCGATAAGTTTCCCATATGCTCTCTCCTTTTACATTTTCTACATGATACAAATGAAACTTTACAATTCAAAATCCATGCAATTGCGCTCCGCCGTATATGGCCTGACCTTCCCGTCCGCCACCGTCACATGCGCCGGATGGACAGCGTAAAGCTTCAGCGCCTCCTCATTGTCAAAAGAAGCGTCCAGCATCAGATCCGCATTGGAACCTGCAAGCCCTTCTGTGATCACCTTAATGTCGATTAAACCCGGGATTTTCCCCTTAAGACCTTCCAGATTTTCTTTGATCTCCAGCTTAATGTGTTTCATCTGCTCTTTGGAATATCCGTCTTTTAGTTTCCATAAAATAATGTGTTTTACCATATGCGCCCCTTTCCGCTGCGTTGTTCTGTATGTCTTTTTTCTACCAGTCGCGCTCACCTAAAGCATCCTCAACGTCCAGCTCAATGCCAAACCACTTTAGAATATAGTCTACCGTTTCACCAATACTTTCTCTTGCTCCTGTCTCTAACTCACTGTCGTTTTCCTCAAACTCTTCCTGCAGATCATTGATTGCCCGCGTCATCTCATCAAATTTTTGCTGAATGATCCCCAGATCTTTTTCTCCCTCCTCCAGAAAAACAATCACTTCCTGCACCAGAGATTTTATTTTGTCCACCAAAAAATTCGGGAAATACCCATCCTCATACATTCCCTCCAGCAATCGGTAATCCGAATCAAATTTCTTCATGTCCACCTCCATGATACGCTTCTTGCCGTTACGCCAGCTTATCTGCAGACATTATAACATACTCCAACTGACAATGATACTGTTTTTTACCTGCTTCAATGTTATGAAAAAGAATGCGTTTTTCGCATTCTCCGCGCGTGAGCGGGCTGCGAAGCAGCAACTTCTTCTCCGCGAACTGCGCATAATTGTTATTTCTCTTATAGGAAAGATACTTTCACACTTTAGCGTGACAAGGTCTTTCCTATAAGAGAACAAAGTGGGCAAGTTTGCATATTCTTTCTTACTATGATTAAGATGTCAAAAGATAGTTTTACAAATGCTTATTGCCAATCTGCACAAATAAATACAAACGTTGTTCCAAACTGTCCTGAACAGAAGAATTTCTAAGTGTTCCAGCAAAAAATTTTTAAACTTTACGCAGCCGGCTTATATTCGCCATCCCTGGCTCAGATAAGCCTTTTCCAAACATCCTGTTTGGAAACTGCTGGTTCTAAGATAGAACACTAAGAAATTCTAACCGTCAGGACAAGTCACAACTTTTCGTACCTATTTTGTGCAAATTGCCAACATCATTTTTGAACACCTTTTGACACCTTAAGCCTACTATCGTAAAAAATACAACAAAAACGTATAGTCAGGACTCTTTATATATGATACTATAAAATCATAATATTAAAGGTATGTTTCTCGCGAAATCACAACATCTAAAAGCCATGGGCCATGAACGAGATGTTTTCACAGAAAGGAGTATCCCTTATGAAAAAGAAAACCTTTGCTCTTTTATTCTGCAGCATCCTATTATATTTCATGCTTCCCTTTACTGCCTCTGCTGACACTGGACCAAAACCTTCTGTAATTATAACTTTTGAGAATATGGGTGATGAATTATGCTATGGCACTTTACTGTCAGAAACAGATTCTACAGGACCATTCTCCGCCTGGAATGGTGAAGAGCGCCTGATCGAAAATTATGACCTGGATTTGAATATCTGGAGAGCCTTTGCAGATTACCAGGACAGTGACGGCTATTTTTTCCTGCAGCGGGGATGGCTTTGCAGTGAAAATAAACGGCTGGAATGGACCTACTATCCACCCAGCCGTTTTAAAATTCTCCTTTACTATCCAGAATCAAATACCTTCGCCGTCAGCGGAATTTATGAACGCTATGCCTTTGACAGTTATTATAAAGTCAATATGGAAGGTATTAATACAGATCCCTCTGAGAAAACGATTCCCCTGCTCACTGCCGAAAAAAATTATAATCCTACCTGGGAGCTGATTTCTCTTTTCTGCCGTATCGTCATCACAATTCTTCTTGAATTAGGCATTGCATTTCTGTTTGGTTTGGGAAAAAAGAATTTTCTTATATGGATTGGCATCATCAATATCATCACCCAGGTCCTTTTGAATTTGACGCTGAATTTTACACTGCATTTCAGAGGCAGTATGTCTTTTATCTTAAGTTATCTGCTGCTGGAATGCCTCGTATTTATCATAGAATCTGCCCTGTACCTTGTTTTGTTCCCTAAAATCAGCCACAAGCATATCCCGCAATGGAAAATTATCCTTTACACCTTCTGCGCCAACGCAGTTTCCCTTGCAGGAGGCATGGTGATTGCAAGATGCATGCCTGTTATTTTTTAATGGAGCTATGTCATGAACTTAATTACAAACACAGATTCGTTCATGACAGCATTTCCTTCAATATCTGGTTGACCAGCCCTGGATTTGCCTTGCCCTTCATGGCTTTCATGGTCTGCCCCACCAGAAATCCTATGGCTTTCTCTTTCCCGCCTCGATAATCCTCCACAGACTTAGGATTATCCTGTATAACTTTAGCAATGGCGCTGCGAAGAGCGTCTTCGTCGTCAACCGTTTTTAGGCCGTGCGCTTCCACATACTGTTCCGGGTCGAGATCTTTATCAAAGATTTGTTCAAAAACCTCCTTTGCCACCGTGCCATTAATCGTTCCTGCTTCTGTTAGGGCGATTAATTTGGCAAGATTTGCGGGAGAGAATGCCAGATCTTCCGGGTCCATGTCACGTTCTTTCATCAGACGCATCGTCTCTCCCATCAGCCAGTTGGAAACCTTTTTTGCCTTGCCGCACAGTTTTGTGGCAGCTTCAAAGAGATCTGCAAGCTTTTTCTCCGAGGTAAGAATCTGCGCATCATATTCTGGCAATTCAAATTCTGATATATAGCGGGCAAGCTTCTCATCACGAAGCTCCGGCTGGCTGTCTCTGAGCCGCTGCAGATACGCGTCGCTGATAACAAGGGGAACCAGATCCGGTTCCGGAAAATAGCGGTAATCCTGGGCGTCTTCTTTAGAACGCATGGCATAGGAATATCCCTGTTCATCATTCCATCTTCTCGTTTCCTGCACCACCGGCTGCCCGGCTTCTATCAGGTCAATCTGCCGGGCCGTCTCTGCTTCAATCGCTCTGGCAATCGCTTTAAAAGAACCGATATTTTTCATCTCTGTCCTTGTGCCGAAGGCTTTGGCTCCTTTTTCCCTGACAGACAGATTTACATCCGCACGCATGGAACCCTCCTGCATTTTGCAGTCGGAAGCTCCCAGATACTGAATGATCGTGCGCAGTTTCTCCAGATAGGCAATGACCTCTTCGGCTGACCGCATATCTGGTTCTGAAACAATTTCAATCAGAGGCACGCCGGAACGGTTGTAATCCACAAAAGATACCTCTTCCCAGTCGTCATGCACCAGTTTTCCGGCATCTTCTTCCATATGGATTTCGTGGATGCCGACGGTTTTGTTCCCGGACTCTGTCTCGATTTCAATGCCGCCGTCGTAACAAAGGGGCAGGTAAAGCTGGGAAATCTGATAATTTTGCGGATTATCCGGGTAAAAGTAATTTTTGCGGTCAAATTTACTGTACTGGTTGATCTTGCAGCCTGTGGCAAGTCCCACGGCGAGGGCGTATTCCACCACTTTTTTATTCAGCACAGGAAGGGAACCTGGCATTCCGGTACAAACCGGACAGGTATGGGTATTGGGCGCGCTTCCAAACGCGGTGGAACAGGAACAGAAGATTTTCGTTTTCGTTGCCAGCTCCACATGGACCTCCAGCCCAATGACAGTTTCATATTCTTTGCTCATAATCTTCTCTCCTCTCTACTGCTCTGCCAGGGGGCTCTGCTGATAAGTCCTGGTCTGCTCGTACGCATATGCCGCGCGGATCACCTTCTTCTCCTGAAAACAATCCCCGATCATCTGCAGGCCAATGGGAAGACCCTTTTTATCCAGACCGCAGGGGAGGCTGATGCCTGGAAGCCCGGCAAGATTCACAGAAACGGTATAGACGTCGCCCAGATACATTTTCAGCGGATCACTTAAAGACTCTCCCAGCCTGGGCGCTGTGGTGGGCGCAGCCGGCCCCAGGATCACATCATATTTTGCAAACGCCCGGTCAAACGCCTGCTTGATCAGCGCCTTGGTGCGCAGCGCTTTCAGATAATAGGCATCATAGTACCCGGAACTTAAGACGAAGGAACCCAGCATAATCCGGCGTTTCACCTCGGCCCCGAAACCTTGGGAACGAGATTTTTTATACATGTCATGAAGCCCTTCATAGTCTTTGGCACGGTAACCATATTTTACCCCGTCAAACCGCTCCAAATTAGAACTTGCCTCTGCAGCGGCGATCACATAGTAAGCTGGGATGGCATATTCCACCAGGCTTAAATCAAACTCCTCTACAACCGCTCCCTTTTCTTCTAATACTTTTGCGGCTGCCTGAACTGCCTCTTTCACCTCTGGGTCCAGCCCTTCTTTCAGATAATCTCTGGGAATGCCGATTTTCATCCCCTTCACATCATCCACCAGCGCAGAGGTAAAATCGGCGTCCTTTCGCTGAATGGAAGTAGAATCTTTCTTGTCATATGAAGTAATTGCTTCCAGAATCGCCGCACAGTCAGTCACATCTTTGGCAACAGGACCAATCTGGTCCAGAGAGGAACCATAGGCAATCAGTCCAAAACGCGAAACCGTTCCGTACGTGGGCTTAATGCCGGTGACCCCGCAAAAGGAACTTGGCTGACGGATCGAACCGCCGGTATCAGAACCCAGCGCATAAGGCACTTCCCCGGCAGCCACCGCCGCACAGCTTCCCCCGGAAGACCCTCCCGGCACATAATCTGTATTCCAGGGATTTTTGGTTGCTCCAAAGGCAGACGTCTCTGTCGTGCTCCCCATGGCAAATTCATCCATATTTGTTTTTCCAATAATAACAGCTCCTGCTTTCTCCAGATTCAGCACAGCTTCTGCCGTGTAGGTGGGAATAAAGTTATTCAGCATTTTCGAGCTGCAGGTGGTCAGCATCCCCTTCGTACACAGATTATCCTTGAGCGCCACCGGAACTCCGGCGAGCGGACCAGTCAACATTCCTGCTTCTATTTTCTTCTGGACTTCTCTGGCGCGCGAGAGCGCCCCTTCCTGGTCTATGGTTACAAAGCTGTGAATCTGTTCTTCTTTTTGCTGAATGGCTTCCAAGGACGCCTGAACTGCCTCTTGTGCCGTCACTTCACCTGCCCTGATCTTTTTCCCCAGCGCAACGGCTGTCAACGATAATAGCTTCATCTTTTCCCTCCTTACTGGTCTACGGTCTTTGGCACCACAAAGGCGCGTTCCCTCCTCTGCGGCGCATTGGCAAGGGTTTCTTCCCCGCCGTCCCCATCCTCCACAAGATCTTCTCGAAATACATTGTTTATGGAAAACACGTGAGACATTGGCTCTGCCTTTGAAGTGTCCAGTTCGTTTAATTTATCTATATAATCCAGCATACGTTCCATATCCTTTTTGGCTTCCTGCTTCTCTTGGCCAGACAATTCCAGCTTGGCAAGAATCCCTACATATTCCATGGTCTCATCTGAAATGACATGTCTGCCCGCCTGTTCTGCGGCCTGATTTGATTGTGACTGTTTCAAATTTAGTCCTCCTTCCGTTTGCAAAATCAATTCTTTCCTGTCTCTGACAAAAGAATTATCTTATCTTCATGTGCACTTCCCGCAGCTGCTGCTCTGTCACTTGCCCGGGTGCGCCGCACATGAGATCCTGTGCATTTCCGTTCATCGGAAACGCGATAACTTCCCGGATATTTTCTTCTCCCCGAAGCAGCATAATCATACGGTCTATGCCCGGCGCCATGCCCGCATGAGGCGGCGCGCCAAACTGAAACGCCTGGTACAAGGCGCCAAATTTATGTTTCAGCGCTTCTCTGTCATAGCCTGCAATCTCAAATGATTTTTCCATAATCTGCATATCGTGGTTACGCACTGCGCCGGAGGATAATTCTACGCCATTGCACACAATGTCATACTGATAAGCAAGAATTTCCAAGGGATCCTGCGTATTAAGAGCTTCCAGCCCGCCCTGCGGCATGGAAAAGGGGTTGTGCGTAAACCCTACCTGTTTTGTCTGTGGATCACGTTCAAACATCGGAAAATCATTGATATAGCAGAAACGGTAGGCATTTTTTTCCAGCAGATCCAATTTTTCTCCCAATTCTGTGCGGATCATGCCTGCATAATAGGACGCCTTCGCCTCCTGATCGGCCATAAAGAAAATCGTGTCTCCTGTCTTAAGTTCCGTAAGCGCACGAAATTCTTCCTTTAATTCTGCGGGAATAAATTTATCTATCGGACCTTTATAACTGCCGTCTTCCATCACTTCCAGATATCCAAGCCCTCCCATGCCCAGATCTGTGGCAAATTTCAATAATTTTTCATGAAAACCTTTGGACATTTCCGCATGTACCCGGATCGCCCGGACCGTCTTACCAAGAAATGGCTGGAAGGTACATTTCTGGAAAAATTCCGTGAGATCGATAATACGTAAGGGATTTCTAAGATCGGGTTTATCTGTGCCAAATCTAAGCATCGCCTGCTGGTAGCTGATAATTGGGAAAGGAGTTTTTATCACACTGCTTCCCTCCGGCGCAAATTTCTCAAATACTTCTGCCAGTACCTCCTCGCCTACCTGAAATACATCCTCCTGCGTGGCGAAACTCATCTCGAAATCAAGCTGGTAAAATTCTCCTGGAGAGCGGTCCGCTCTGGCGTCCTCATCTCTGAAACAGGGTGCAATCTGAAAATACTTGTCGAAGCCAGACACCATCAGAAGCTGCTTATATTGCTGGGGAGCCTGGGGCAGCGCGTAAAACTGGCCTTTATATTTTCTGGATGGAACGATGTAATCTCTGGCTCCCTCCGGAGAAGAAGCGCACAGTATCGGCGTCTGGATTTCCACAAATCCCATCCCTGTCATTTTCTGCCTCAAAAACGCAATCACCTGGGCGCGGAACAGAATCGTCTCTTTTACTTTCTGATTTCTGAGATCCAGATAGCGGTATTTGAGACGGACGTCTTCCCGAACCTCTTTACTCGTCATCACTTCAAATGGAAGCGTTGTATAGACCTCACCTAAAATATCAATTTCCTTTGCTTCCAGTTCTATGGTGCCTGTGGGGATTTTGGGATTGTAGGTCTCTTCGTCTCTCTTTTCTATGATTCCCTGAATGGACAACGCCTGCTCTTTGCGGATTCCGTTCAATAATCTTCCATCCCGGATTACCACCTGCATCACAGCATACATATCTCTCAAATCAACAAAAGACACGCCGCCGTGATCCCGGATGTTTTCTACCCATCCTGCAATACGGATAGTCCTGCCAATGTCTGCCTCGTTTACCTTGTCTAATGTGGTGTCTCTGTAAATACTGCTCATAATGGTCACTCCTTTTCCTAAACTGGTATTCCGGAGGTACAAAATCTTTCCTGATGAAACAAAAAAACCCCGGAATACGTTCATTGTATTCCGGGGCGAATAAACGATATCCGCGGTACCACCCGTTTTGAGAAAGAATTGCCTGGCAAAAAATATCTGCCGATCCTTTCCCCACTCTTATGCGTAACGTGCATGAACGTACTGACCTACCTTCTGCACATCTGATCAATTGGCAGAGATTCAACCAGTCTGCTCCAGAGCGTTCCCTTTATTTTCTCCTCCAAACGGCGCTCTCAGTCGGTGACGCCGTATTCCTGTCGGTCTCTGAAAACAAGAGTCTCCTTCAACGCTTTACCTTGCTAATGTTTTGTTGTTAAATAATAGCACTATTTTTTTGATTTGGCAAGAACTTTTTTTATATTTTTTGTATCTGGCACAAATTCCTCTGGGTAAAAGTCGCTTCCCTCATAGGCACAGACGCCCATTCTCGGTGAATTGCAGACGGCAAGCAGCATCCCTTCTTCACATTCATGCGTCTGCAGACAATCCCTGCATAAGAAGCCTTTATTTTCCCAGTAACATTCCATGCAGATCATGACCGCCTCTTTTTCCTGACACTCACTACACAGGATCCTGGGCGGAATATTTCTGGAAAGAATTGTCACTTTTTCTTTTCTTCTTTCTCCCTCCCTGTAGTCATGAACATCTATGATTAAATCTGTAGAAGAACCATAATCATAAACATAATCCATTTTCATGCCTTTTGTAAACAACGTTTTAAGCTTATGATTCATATTTTCCGCAGGCTCTCCCCAAAAGAGCCCCTCCACCGGCACTGACTCATAGCTGACGCCGTTAATGTTAAAAGAACTGAGATGCCCACAGCATTCCAGCCAGATAGCACGCAGGAAAGAATCTAAATCTTTCAATAAGGCGTCCTCACAAATTTCCACAATCAGCCAGTATGTTTTGTCATAACGCCCGTAAATTGCCAGTTCAAAATAGTTGCACTTTTTACTGCCCGCCGCGGGAATTTTCTTCTCTTTGCAAGCTGACAGATGCCTCAGCATATACGTTTTGGTATATTCTTTCCCACAATACTTACATTTTCCCTTTGTCTGTACAGCCATAATATTTTACTTTATCGCGCTGATAAAGCCCTCCTTTCCTCTTTCGTTTCCTGCGAATGACAACTATACTAAAATATCTGAAAAAACTATAACATGTCTGCTACGGCGTATGCGCTTTTACTGCCTGAAACGCCTCTTCTAAATCCTCAATAATATCATCCACATGCTCTGTTCCAATCGACAGGCGGATGGTATTGGGAGCAATTCCCTGTTCTTTCCGTTCTTTCTCATTCAACTGGGAATGAGTCGTAGAAGCCGGATGGATTGCAAGTGATTTTACATCCGCCACGTTTGCCAGTAAGGAAAATACCTCCAGGTTATCAATAAAATCTTTGGCCGTGCGTTCATCCCCTTTAATCTCAAAAGTAAAAATAGATCCCCCGCCTCTGGGAAAATATTTGCGATACAAGTTCTGCTGCAGCGGGTCGGTACTGACAGACGGATGATGTACTTTTTCTACCTGCGGATGGCTGTTCAGATATTCCACTACTTTCAGCGCATTTTCCACATGACGTTCCACCCTCAGAGACAGGGTTTCCAATCCCTGCAGAAAAAGAAACGCATGGAACGGAGAAACCGTCGCCCCCATATCCCTGAGAAGAATTGCGCGGATTTTTGTGACAAAGGCAGCCGCTCCCGCCGCTTCGGTGAAGCTTACCCCATGATAACTCGGGTTCGGTTCTGTCATTGCCGGAAATTTTCCGGATTCCTCCCAGTCAAATTTTCCGCTGTCTACAATCACACCCCCAAGGACTGTCCCATGGCCTCCGATAAATTTGGTCGCAGAATGCACCACAATATCGGCTCCATATTCCATTGGCTTTAACAAAAACGGAGTGGCAAATGTACTGTCCACCACCAGAGGAATCTTATGCGCATGAGCAATTCTGGCCGCCGCCTCTATGTCTGTCACCTCAGAATTAGGATTCCCCAGGGTTTCAATATAAAGAGCTTTGGTATTTTCCTTCATCGCTTTTGCAAAATTATCCGAATCCGAAGGGTCCACAAAAGTCGTGGTAATTCCATACGCGGGAAGCGTATGCTGCAACAGGTTATAGCTGCCGCCATAAATATTATTGGCCGCCACAATATGGTCTCCATTTTGGGCAAGATTCTGAATCGTATAAGTAACTGCTGCAGCCCCGGAAGCGACTGCAAGCGCCGCAGCGCCTCCTTCCAAAGCAGCAATTCTCTGCTCAAAAACATCCTGCGTAGGATTTGTAAGCCTGCCATAAATATTTCCTGCATCCTGCAGCCCAAATCTTGCGGCCGCATGATCGCAATCATGGAACACATAAGAGGATGTGGCATAGATCGGCACTGCTCTTGCATCTGTGACCGGGTCCGGGGTCTCCTGTCCGGCATGCAGCTGCAGGGTTTCAAATTTTAAATTTCTATCTGCATATGGTTTTTTACTCATTTCTTCCTCCTTACCCTATTATTCCTAGTTGTTTTATTGGTTATTAGTTCTGAGTCCACTATAACCTTTTTTTGCCAGTATGTCAATACACTTGAAACTTTTATTTTGCTGCAACCACATACATTTCCTCTCTCATTTCCTGTTCTTCCAGCAAAAACACTTTAAGCTCCGGCTCTTTTTCCAGTAACGAGAAAATTAAATAGCGAAATCCCCTGTCGACTGCCAGCCGTTTATCCGCGGCAGAAGGCGCTGCGGCAGACAGGGGATGAGAATGAAAATTTCCCACCAGATGAAGTCCATGCGCACGCATGTCCTTTACAGCGGCAAACTGTTCTCTGGGTTCCATAGAAAAACGCTCCTGGCTATTTTCAATATTTGTAAGGAAATATACCATTTCCACATAACAATTTCCATGCTCATTTCTTCCTGCCAGCAGTCCGCATGCTTCCTGGGGCTGCCGTTGCCGGCAATATGATAAAAGCGCATTATAATCTTTTTTCTTCAGATACAACATGATTTTCTGCCTTTACGCCGTCAAAACGGCTTTTGCATACGGTGCAGTCGGGCACATGGTCAGGAAGTTTTATTGTGCGAAATTTCATGTTCCATGTGTCGCAGGTCAAAAGTTTTCCTGTCAAAAGCTCTCCTGTCCCCAAAAGATACTTGACTGCCTCCATGGCCTGCAGGCTTCCGAGCACGCCTGCCGTAGCTCCGATAACTCCCGTCTGCTTACAGTTTGAAACTGCATCCTCTGGCGGCGGGTTTTTAAAAATACAACGGTAACAGGGACCTGCTCCCGGCACATACGTCATAAGCTGCCCCTGGTGGCGAAGAATGCCTGCATGGCTAAACGGCTTTTCCGCTCTGACACAGGCATCATTAATCAAAAACTTTGCCGTAAAATTATCTGTGGCGTCAAGGACAAAGTCGTACTCCCTGAGCAGGTTCATCATATTCTCTTCCGATGCAAATACCTGATAAGACCTGACGTTCACATCCGGATTGAGTTTATTTATCGTTTCCTGCACAGACTCCACTTTTGCTTTCCCAATATCCTCTGTGCTGTGCGCAATCTGACGCTGAAGGTTTGACAAATCCACAACGTCTGCATCTGCAATTCCAATCGTTCCCACTCCGGCCGCTGCCAGATACATGGCAGCCGGGGAACCTAAGCCCCCGGCGCCTATAATCAATACGCTGCCCTTTAGCAGCTTCTTCTGTCCCTCGGTTCCCACTTCCTGCAATGCAATATTCCTTGCATAATGCTCTTGTTGTTCCCTGGTCAGCTCCATTCTCACGGTTCCTTTCTCTCAGTCAGATTTTTTTCAGAGTAGAAATCCAGAAAATGACGGCGTGTTCCCTGCTCTTTGTAGGCTATGATGGTACTCAGGTTCACATTTTCCACGCTTTTAAATATATTTGCCTCTACAAAAGGATTCACTTTTTTCATTTCTGCAATTAACTGTTTGATCTCCATACGTTTTGACGTATTTCCGCCGCCGGGACTGCCGGCCGCGCAGTTCTCCGTAAACCGGCAGGCGCATTGGAGAAAATGCAGTTGATTGTAATCTCTCCAATGCTTAATATCATTTTCCCGGATATAATACATCGGGCGGATCAGCTCCATCTCTGCAAAATTTGTACTGTAAAGTTTCGGCATCATCGTCTGGATTTGCCCGCCATAGAGCATTCCCATCAAAATCGTTTCTATCACATCGTCGTAGTGGTGCCCCAAAGCAATTTTACTGCATCCTATGTCTCTCGCCTGACTGTACAGATGCCCTCTCCTCATCCGCGCACAGAGATAACAGGGCGATTTCTCTATCTCATAGACTGCGTCAAAGATTTCACTCTCAAAAATTCTCACAGGTATCCCCAGCATTCTTGCATTCTCTTCTATGAGCCTGCGGTTCTCAGGAAGATATCCCGGATCCATCACCAGAAACTCAAGATCAAATCTTACCTTGCGGTGCTTTTGCAATTCCTGAAATAATTTTGCCATCAACATGGAATCCTTTCCGCCCGAAATGCAGACTGCAATCCGGTCTCCTTCCTGGATAAGCTGATAATCGCGAACCGCCTTTGCAAACCTTGAAAACAGTTGTTTATGAAATTTTTTACGAATGCTTTTTTCAACACTTTCTGCCGCCGAACTTTCTGATTCCTTCCACGCCCGGCATGTTTCTTCGGCTTTTTCCTTCTTATATTCCATGCTATTTCTCCTCTTCCGCTTATTATACAAACCAGGAAGCAAAATAGCAAGAACAATATAGATTCCTTTCAACGGTTGTCAAGCGTGCAAAAGCAGTATATAATCAAACCAGCAAATGATTGGGAGAAATTATCATATGTTTGTTCATATGTTTTCGTATCATAAGATTCTTTTCAGCAGAAAACACCGTCGTGATTGTCCCTTCTGAAAACGGCGAAGCGAAACAGTTATCCTTTGTTAATTTTCGTAAAATTATCAAACTGGAATTTATCTAATAACAATTCTAACTTTCCCGTATTTTCAAAGCTTTCCGCCGTTGAAAATTCGATATATGTGTCCTTTTCCCTTGCTTTTATCCTTGTGAGATAATTACAGGAGAAAATTCATTATTCAGTTGTCTTTTCAATTTTTTTCATCTTCTTATATGAACCTGCCTGTTCTATTGCCTGGTTAAAATATCATTTACGCTTCCTTCGGATTTACATGAATCATAACATGTTTTGTGTTCGGAAATTCTTTTTCGACATTTTCATGTACATTTTCTGCAACAGCATGGGCTTCCCTGAAGGTTTTATTTCCATCTACGCTGATTTCCAAATCAACATACACTTTATTACCAAACATGCGGGTATGGAGCAGATCTACATCATCAACATCTTTTTGTTTTAATATGTACTCTTTGAGTTTGGTTTCGTATTCATCGTCACAGGAAGTATCCAGCATTTTTTTCACGGCATCCAGTAAAATATCAAAAGCTACCTTCAAAATGAAAAGGCAGATAACAACACTGGCAATCGCATCTAATACCGGAAAACCAAGCATTGCACCTCCGATACCGATTAAAGAACCAATGGACGAAAAAGCATCCGAACGATGATGCCATGCATCAGCCATAAATGCAGCGGAATTTAATATTTTTGCATAATGTCTTGTGTACCAGTACATTGCTTCTTTCACTGCAATAGATAAAATAGCAGCTACTAATGCAATCGCACCGGGAATGGCAAGTTCCTCATAATTTCCTGAAAAGATATTCTGTAAGCCTACTTTCCCGATTCCAAGTCCTGTTACAAGAAGAATCAATCCTAAAATCAGAGAAGCAATACATTCCATTCTCTCATGTCCGTATGGATGTGCTTTGTCTGCACCACGTTTAGACATTTTTACACCTAAGAAAGCAATAAATGTAGCAAACACATCTGAAAGGGAGTGTACCGCATCAGAAACCATTGCTCCTGACTTTCCAACAATACCTGCGAACATTTTGAATGCGCAAAGAATAATGTTGCCAATAATGCCCACCATGGAAATCTGTTTGATGATAGCATTTTCGTTGAATGCCTTTTTCATTTCTTTTGCCATAAAAGAATCCTCCTTAAATTCTCGCATTTCGCGATTGTAATATGTTTTCTCTTACCGGCACCCCATTTTGAGATAGTCTGTTCCAAAAAGATATAAAAAACACACCTATGGAACATACAACTGTCCCACAGATGTGAATAAATTCAATCTGCTGCCGCTAACCTGCAGCCCGGCTTCATAAACATAAGGTTTACTGCCTGTTCAGTTTGTACTGGTGATCTCGCATTCCAAAGGAATGTAATGCAGTGCAAAGAGTAATTTATATATAACTTATTCTTTCTAAAAAAGCAAGAGAATGACAGAAAAAATGCTCAAATTATCAATTGGCTTTTGCTGTTTATGTGATAAAATAGGAGGCAGTAGGAGGTGTCTCATGCAGAAATACATTGAACTTACAAGAGCTTTGGAATATATCGAAAACCACATATTAGATAACTGTTTACAGATAGAAATTGCACAATCCGCTTGTGTTTCCCTGTCTGCATTGCAGAAAATGTTTCGTTTTACCTTTGGATATAGCGTAAATGAATATATCATGAAACGTAAAATGACCCTTGCGACAGAAGAACTTTCAGAAACTGAAATACCTATATCACAACTTGCCCTTAAATACGGCTATACCTCAACAGAGGCCTTCAGCAGGGCTTTTTCCAAGTAAACTGCGTTCTTCCTTCCGAGTACAGAAAAGGGAAAAAATCACAGGCTGTATTTACTCCCCTGCAGATTAATGAAACCGGAATAAGCAGGAAATCACCGTTGCTGCTTGATGCGATTCATAAAGCGAAGGACTGTTATATTATATGCTTCGATGTGGCCGGAATGATAAAAATAAACGAAATTTCCAAAGAAGCAGGAGATCTTGCGTTAATGGAAACGGTTCAGCGGATTCATGCACATGCGGCAGCAAATATGCAGATATTCAGAATTGGAAGAGATGAGTTTGCTCTGATTACCCCTTATCAGAATATCTCCGAAGCAGAAGCATTTGCAGCAGAAATATTAAAACACAATGGCGACACTTTTTTCTATAAAGGTCAGTCTATTGCGTTATACCTGCGGAGCTGGTACGGAAAAAATACTCTGACAGAAGCTGTACAAAACCCTGCGAAAGAGCTGCAACAAAAAATAAAATATCAAGGCTTTACGGAGGTTTAAAACGAATTCTGACAATGGTATACTCAAAAAAGAATCCGCAATATCACCACACTCGGACTGGTAAGCTGCTTTGCCGATATCGCCAGCGAAATAGTTTACTCTCCGATACCGCTTACCTGACAGCGGCATTCGGTCTTCACAAAATGCTCGATATGGCTGGTTCAGCAATTGGTATTTTACTGGCGTTTCTTTTGATAAAAAGTATTGGAAAAAATGGGGACAAAACCGTCTATGCACTTTCTGTTATTTCAACAGACATTGCACTGTTCCTTTTTTCTTCATCCATAAAAAGGAAAATGTTAGGAGAGAACGGCTCAGAAACAATATTTTCAAGCTGGATGTGCGGTTAAAGTTTATTTGTCTGTTACCTTCCTGCTTACTCTCGGAAATTCTTCCAACTCTTTTTTGCTGCTTCGTACATACGATATTGGACTTGACCGCAGCAATACTATTACAGCGAATATTAAGTAACTGGTACATTGATACCGGATAGTTGTTTCATATGCAAGGCAGAGGCATGAGGCGTAACGTTGACTACGTCGATTGACGACAACACAGCAGATGAACAAGCAGACAATTCAAGCGGCTTATCTATTCCCAAAGTATCTCAGGCACATTGAGCACAAGGAATTGCCCTAAGTCCATCTTCTGCCACATTACAGTTAGTCCATAAGAGATATCGTTAAAGATTGTCACATCTATGTTATTGCGATACATGTTATATTCTGCATAATTTAATTTCATCCTTTAGCAGTCTTTCTTGTATTATCGGAAAATTTAAGAAAGTATTTCAATCCGTTCTTCCTGTCGTTTTCATTTCATGTTATAATTTGTAACAGGATCCTCTTTCCCTTGTGTTATCTTCTTTTCCCTTTTGAATCTTCGCAGCATGAGAGAAAAGAAGATAACACAAGGAAAATGTAAGGCAAACTCACTTACCACTTATTTGGCATTTTCAAGAGTCTGCGGACTTCACGAAGATAAGATATCACCGTTAATAAATGTTGTAAATTAGGTCAAATCAAAACTGAAATTTCTCTTATCATCAATACAATGAAAAAAAGTTTCTGATACTTTGACGCAGAATGATTGTTTCAGATGCAAAGCCGATTTTTAACAGTGTAATAGTGCGCACGGCCAGAAAATCTAACGCAGCAGAGCGACAGATCGATAAGTAAGTTTTCCCATATCTCAACAAGACAGTACGCTCGCCACAAAATATTTCCAGGGGGCATACGGATACTCAGGTTCCGGTTATATGTATCATTGAAGTACTGAAAAACAAATATCGTGAAACAGCTCGTTACTTGTTTTGTAACAATTTTTTCTTTACCATAGACCATGGAGGTGAAACCGTGAATGAATTAGACAAATGTATGGCAGGAGAATATTATGACTGCCATGACAAAATTTTTTTGGATTTCAAGACGAACGCAAGGAAACTGCTAAAAAAATATCACGCACTTACATATGAGCAGAAAGAAGAAAAGAGAAACGTCTTAAAACAATTATTGGGAGAAATCGGCACAAACGTATCTATCGGACTGCCATTTATCTGCGATTATGGACGAAATATCTATATAGGAAATAATGTATCTGTCAACATGAATTGTACATTCGTAGATTGTAATAAGATCATAATTGGTGATAACGTACTAATTGCTTCCAACGTGCAGCTATATACCGCTGCACATCCTGTTGAATTATGCCAAAGACTCAATCCAGACTGGACTCCCGAAACGGAACAGTATTTCTGCCGGACCTACGCATTACCAATAACAATCGAAAGCGGCTGCTGGCTGGGCGGCGGCGTTATTGTGCTTCCAGGTGTAACGATAGGCGGAGGTTCTGTAATAGGGGCGGGAAGTGTTGTTACAAAAGATATCCCCAAAAATTCTCTTGCAGTTGGAAACCCCTGCCGTGTGATTCGTAAACTTAACGAAGGAAACATGTAAACGTATCAAATAGTTATATTTGATTTAAAAGCACTTTTGCTGATATAAGCTCTATGTGCATTGAAACATTTTGTACAGGCATTTCTGCTCATATGGACCATGAACTTTTGGATAAAAAATTATCCAAACCTTCCGACTAAAGCAAAACATACATTTTCGCAGAATAATTATTCAGCTGCAAGGAAACTGCAATCGGCAATACGTGGCACCGCCGATTGCAGCTGACGCAGACTGGTGGAAAATTGGACAAGGATATTTTTAAGACAGACAAAAACCATAATGGCTTTGATTACAGGAAAAGTTAATAAACTCTTTCATTATTTGGAAAAATTAGATTTATCATACATATTTGATGATTTATGCAGTTTAGAATCAGAGCCAATCAAAAACATGGAAAACATCTTTGGAAGACGTATTCTATTTCAAAAGATCATTTTTGTTATACTGCTCCCACAATTCACGATGACAAAGATTTTTTAAACACAGGTGCCTTTTTCTCAGTGGGTTGGCTTTAAGCCGCCCCTGTGGATAATTGAAGGCACTGAAAAGTCCATTTTCTGCAAGTGCAAACTACTTAACGGAACCCGATTTGCCATATCAATTCATAGTATCGCATATTTCATGCAGTTCAAATTTTTCCAGTGAACCCGATTTATTGGAAAGAGAGCATCCAGACATGTTTGGTGCGCAATTTCTGACCATTCACAGACTGTTAATAACCGATTTTTGGCATAAAGCCCCTGTCCTTTCCGGAAAGTAACCAACTTGCAGACATTGAACGCAGCTATTTTACAACCAAAGAAAAAGCGGCTGAGAATTCATCCTCTGACTGGCATCCTGTCTGCATGACAGAACCGTCTTAATATGGAAAGGATTGTCTCTACACCACTGCGTATCCTGGTAAGCTGTTTATATTCCTCCGGGTTATGCACGAAACCGTTCCTTGGTGGAGATTGTAATGGAACATACCCTGTCATGTACTTTTACACGGCATTCATCCTTATGTGGACAATTCAAACGTTGTTCCTTCTGAAATGACGCATAAACGTGACCGTTTCCATTTGTAGAACAACTGCTGCTTTTAAAGATATACCTGGCAGGGTATCCAGTATGCGGTTTCCTGCCCGGTTACGTTTAAAGTCCGCATAGATGTCTGGCACTTCCGTTCCAGTTATAGCTGTCGGAACCAGCTTTACATGGTTCTGCTCTGCCAGCCTTTGGTTTTCTTCTCCAAAATAAGCGGCATCGCTAAAAAAGCGCTTTCCTAAGAATTGTAACCATTCCTTTGCAGACTGTCTTTTAGAAACTGACGTCGGAATAAGTGTTCCGCTCAAACATCGGTAATGACAGAACCATTTTTTCCCACAGATTCGCCAACATTTGCTATGTATCCTCGGTATTCTTTACCTGCTTTGCTGCGGAGGGCTGCATTCGGGACAGAAGGGTTCTGCATCATAGAAGAATCCATGCCGCCGCCCTCTTTTGACTTAAGACGCCGAACAGCATCTTCAAAAATGGTCTGCTCGGAAAGGATCTTCAAAGAAGCTGGTATTCCGTAACATCATCGAAATCCTGCCCGTTTTTGTGGAAATATCTGACAAGTTTGGAAATACATGTATAAAGCAATTCTGTCCGACTCAGTTTTTTATGTTTGCTTCAATCATCATGTAATCCATGCTCCGTATTCCTGGACTGACTTTCATCATTCTTGAAATTTTCTTCCCCAAGTCTGTAACACAGTCATGGAGAAGGACAGCATTGCGCGCCGCCTTATAAACGTAACAGCGTTTTCTGAAACGGGAAAGGGATTTGTCACTTAACGACTGCTCGTCATAACTGGTAAAATAAAGGGCATACTGATAACGTACATCCAGCATCAGACTTTCCACAATCTCATCATCAGAAATAGGAAACAACTCGTTTATCATAAGAGCTCGACACAGATATTTTGACCGGTGTGTTAAATTTTGACTGCTTTCGAGCAGAATAAAGTACACGAAAACGTTCTTCATCAATGGCCGGGAAAATATTCTCTGCAAAAATTTTGGCCCATGAATTTTCAAGAGCATTTTGTTCACGGACAGTCAGCTCTGATGCATTATCGCTAAATGATAACTGTTATGATGTATTGGTCCTAAATGCGATAATCAAACTACCTTTCTGATAATCTTAGTATATCAGAGAAGCTTTTGCGAAACATGATTTTGCAGTTAAAAACCCATTTTATTTGTCCTGTATTTTATATATTTACAAAAATAAAATATTTAAGCACTATTGTATAAATTATATATAATTTTTGATGATTAGTCGTCTAGTATGATATAAATCAAATAACTACCATATATCTTTTCTGGATAAAATGTGGTAAAATAGTGTTATCTAAGAAAGGATGAACACTATGAAGAGAACATATCTTGCCCTGTCAGATGAAGACAGGGA
>QXWW01000098.1 GCA_009911185.1 Lachnospiraceae bacterium | reverse complement strand
CCATTGCCGAAGATTCCCTACTGCTGCCTCCCGTAGGAGTCTGGGCCGTGTCTCAGTCCCAGTGTGGCCGATCACCCTCTCAGGTCGGCTATGTATCATCGCCTTGGTAGTCCTTTACACTACCAACTAGCTAATACAACGCGGGATCATCAAGTAGTGAAGCAATTGCTTCTTTTAAATAAGAATCATGCGATTCTCATTGTTATGCGGTATTAGCGTTCGTTTCCAAACGTTGTCCCCCGCTACTCGGCAGATTTCCCACGCGTTACTCACCCGTTCGCCGCTCTTCATAAAAATAGCAAGCTATCTTTAATCATCGCTCGACTTGCATGTATTAGGCACGCCGCCAGCGTTCGTCCTGAGCCAGGATCAAACTCTCATTTAAATTTAGTTCATCAAATGAACTGGCTGTTGTTTTGTCTTTCATTATTGAATTGACAGTTGGTATACAAGAAGTTCCCTTCTCGCATATAGTCATTCTACTTTATTCAGTTTTCAAAGGTCTATCGCTCTCACGTGAGATACGCTCTCTCGCGACAACTATTA
>QXWW01000097.1 GCA_009911185.1 Lachnospiraceae bacterium | reverse complement strand
TTAAAACGTCTCAAAATCGTTTCTGAGACGTTTTAGCGTTTATTTCGTTTAGTTGTCGGCATAATCGTTAAAACAGGCGTTATCGTAGCGGAAAAGCCCTTGAGCGAAGCGTGGCTTTGCAGTGAAGATGTTGGCTGTTAGATTATGAAAGCCGATAACTGAACGAAATAATAAGCGTAGCGCTCGTATATTTCGGCAGGAGGAGGCTCAAGGGAGTTTGAGGGAATGAAATTCCCTCATGGTTTTAAAATTGCCTGCAATTTTGCCGAGCGGTAGCGCTGGAAAATTTTTGAAAAAAATTTGGAATTTGGAAAAAAAGGGGGGGGAGGAAGCAATTTTGCTTCCGTACTACGACCCCCCCTATAAGTGCCGAGTGCCAACACGGCCAACAAATCCCCCTCAGCCTTAGAACCACAAGGTATACAGCAATCAACAAAAAGTCAACAAACCGCCAACAAATTTGTCAAAAAATATTTATAAGAAACAGTTGTAAATGTATAAAGAAAGTTATATAATGATAGTTAATATATTTAATAGAGGAGGATATTATGGCTAGAGAAAAATCAGATAT
>QXWW01000011.1 GCA_009911185.1 Lachnospiraceae bacterium | reverse complement strand
GGCCTGGGCATCCACTGCCGCCTGCGCCTGCCCTTTAATGGAACCAGACTGCTCCTCAATAATGGTCTTTGCAGATTCTTTAATGTTTTTCTCTTCCGCCGCAACCATATCGCCCACCTGCTTTTGCAGTACTTTTTTCTCCTTATCCGTAAAAGCAGTGTTCAAAGAGGCATCCAGCTTCGAAACCCCCTGGAACAGGATAGATGCGCTACTGTTTAAGGAACTGACACCGTCAGAAAGTTCCGGCGTTTTCCCCGAAAGCTGTGAAATTCCGTCTGACAATTGGGAAACCCCGCTTGTATAAGAAGCTATACCGTCTTTTAAAGCATCTGTACCCTCGCCGAACTCATCCATGCCATCCTTTAAGCTATCCGTTCCGTCTGCCAATTCATCAGAACCATCCACAAGCTGATCTGTTGCATCCACAAGGTCATCCACAGCTTCGTCCATATCATCTATCTTTTCATCTATCTTTCCATTCTCATCGGAAGAGAGCATTTCATCTACATTGGCAACCAGCGTCATGGCTCCAGACAATTCGAAATTCTCCACGTCCGCAGTCATCTCAAAATATTCTGGAATTTCCACATCATCGTCCAAATCACCGTCTTTCATTTCGAGACTTTCTTTCATGCCGGGAAAGGCATATCCAATAACAACGTCATTTTCACCGTTCATCTCAACTCTTCCATTGGTCACTTCGATATTGGAAAACTTATCATCCAGCATCAAAATCGTGACTGCCGCAAGGGGAACCTTTACCGTTCGGTTCTCTCCGTCAATTTTCGCCGTATAAGAAGTATTGTTTGTATAGTCAAAACGAATCGTAACCTTCCCTGATTTTCCTGCAATCTCTTCCGGAGACATTTCTTTCCCATCCAGCAAGTATGTTACTTTCTGGGAAACAGGAGCTTCTTTCGATGTTTTTCCCCGATAGTAAATGTCATTGCCCTTTGCCTCCCATGTAATGGATTCGCCGCTTTGTTTGAACGTTTCAGAACCTTTCACATTCTCAATCCCGATCAGCGTAGAATGATCCTCTATCGTTTCTGCCCCGTCTTTGTTTAAAAGGTGATCGATAACTATGGTATCCCGGATTGTTCCTTTTGCATCGGACATAAAATAAACGGTTTCCTGTTTTTCATCTTTTTCCTTATTCTTATTTGTTTCATTTTCTGCATCCTCTGTTTTTTCAGGATTTCCTGAAGCCTTAGAAGCCTCCTGCGTGATATTTCCATTTTTTTCAGCATATACCGTATATGCACTCATGCTGTTGCCAAACACCACAACCGTAAGTACGCCGGCCGCCATACGAACAGAAAACCTGTTTGCAAATTTCTTGTTTAATTCTGGTAATTTCATTGTATAATCCTCCTGTCAAAATAATTATTTTTTACGAAAACCTATGCTCGTCACACAAATCATCTTATCAAATGCCATAAACATAGCTGGCAACACGAATATCACCACAAACATGCTGATGACTGCGCCACGGGATAAAAGAATACAAAGCTGGCTGACCATATCTATATTGGAATAAGCGCCGACACCAAATGTTGCCGCAAAAAAACAAAGTGCACTGACAATAATAGACATGACGGAATCCCCAAGTGCTTTTGCAACCGCCGGTTGTTTCTCCATCCCTTCGGAGCGGTTTCTTTTGTATTTATTCGTCATCAATATCGCATAATCTACCGTTGCCCCTAGCTGAATCGTACCAATTACTACGCTGGCAATAAACGGTATTACAGTTCCTGTATAAGTAGTAAGACCCATGTTCACAAAAATGGCAAACTCTATAACCATAACAAGCACGGCTGGAAGCGATATGGATTTAAACACCAAAAGAATAATTAAAAAAATCGCTCCAATGGATACTGTACTGACCCTCTTAAAATCCTCATCTGTTATTGTAATCAAGTCTTTTGTGCATGGCGCTTCTCCAATGAGCATAATATTTTCTCCATATGTATGCACAATCCGGTTAATTTCATCTACCTGCGCATTTACCTCATCCGATGCTGTGTCATACTCAGATGAAATGAGCATCATCTGATACTCCCCATTCTTGAATACATCTTTCAGGTCATCCGGAACAAATTCTTCTGGAATTGCCGGACCAAGTATAGAATCAAAAGAAGCCGCCATCTTGACACCGTCTACCTTATCAATATCTGTCATCATATTTCTACTGTCCCTCGCCGGCATATCACTTGGCGCAAGGATAATATGTGTCGCCCCCATATTGTACTGCTCTTTCAATTTATCATTGGCCTGCTTGCTTAATGTAGAATCCGGCATGGCTGAAGCCAGATCATAATATACATTTGTATGAGTGTATCCATACAGTGCCGGTACTAAAATAATAAGAAATATTACAAGGATCAGGCGGTAATGCTTTGTAATTCCGTTACAAATTTTTGATAAATTTGGCATCAGGACTTTATGCCTTGTTTTTTCAATTCCCTTGTCGCATACGAGAATCATGGATGGAAGAATTGTCACGCATCCAATCACTCCTATGACAACACCTTTCGCCATGACCACCCCTAAATCGAGTCCCAGTGTAAAAGTCATAAAGCACAAAGCCAAAAACCCGGCAACCGTAGTAATGGAACTTCCAGTCACAGACGCAAGGGTATGGGAAATTGCATGAGCCATTGCACGCTTTTTATCACCGTCAAACCGCTGAATCTGCTCCTGGTAGCTATGCCACAGGAAAATCGAATAATCCAGAGTGACCGCCAGCTGCAATACCGCTGACAGCGTTAATGTCAGATACGAAATCTCTCCCTGGATAAAATTCGTTCCAAGGTTATACACAATCGCCATCCCAATGCCAAACAAAAACAGCACCGGGGCCAAAACGGAATCCATTGTAATCGCCATCACCAGAAAACAAAGCAGAACAGCAATCCCAATGTAAATCGGCGTTTGCTGCATAATCATATTCTTTGTATCCGTATTGACCGCTCCCATGCCGCTGACAAAGCAATGACCTTCCACCATCTTATTCATCTTGTCAATGGCATCCATGGTTTCATCTGCTCCCATGGTATCTGAGAATATAACTGCCATAAGCTGACTGTTTGCATCTTTGTTATTAAAAAAATCATATAATTTATCCGGCAGAGCCTCCCGCGGAACAGAGAGAGATGTAACAGAACCATACCACAGAGTATCTTTCACTCCCTCCAATCCACTAATTTCTTCTTCCAGAGTTTCCACATCCCTGTCGTCCATATTTTCAAGAATAATAAAGGATATGGCTCCGGATCCAAATTCCTCTACCATAATATCCTGGCCTTTCATCGTTTCTATTTCACTTGGAAGATAAGAAAGGATGTCAAAATTGATCCTTGTATTGATAAAACTAATTGCAGACGGTATTAGCAGTATAAATGCGACAATTAAAATCAATACCCTGCATTTCACCACTCCTTTTCCAAATTTAATCACATCATTTACCTTCTTTCTTTAAATTTCTTTCAAATAGCAGATAAGAACCCGTCATGGATCTTTGCACTTTGACGCTGCATGATGCTATCCGTCCACCTGGCACGGATGCCCCCTCGGATACATGATAAAAATCAAAAAAGATACGGTATGTAATCCAGTTTTATCTTCTATATGTATCATTTTACAGCCACCTCCTCTGGATGCGATGTTCCGGATAATTCAAATACATTCCGATCTTCCTTTACCTGTAACCAAATGGAAGATTCAGAAATTTTCCCTGCAGCAACAAATGTAACAGTCCGGATTGAAGTAACAAAAGAACCGAAAATCTTGCAGTTCCCCACTTCATCTACTGTTCCTTCGATCGGCTTATTATGGTTGAGAATTTCAAGCCATCCGCTAATCGTATGCCCCGTACTTTTCACGGCCAATATCCCAGGTTTTTTCCCAAGTGGCGTATACATGAAAATATGATAGATTCTTTCCTGCATTTAAGCGCCTCCTTTGTACTCCCTATCAAATGCCACCCATTTTGTTTTTCTCCTTACGGTAGTGATTATAAACAGATTAACTTAACCATAAAACAGACAAATGCAGCTATATGTGCAATAGCCAGACAAAAGCTCAATTTTGACCATCAAATAGTTTATAATTGAAAATTTACCAGACATGTGTATAATAAAATTGGAGGTAAGAGAATGAAACATGAAGAAATTTCACTGAATACAAAAAAAGAACTTGTAGAATCCTTAAAAAAAGCAATGAAAAATAAACCGTTCCAAAAAATTACGGTGAGTGAATTAATCCGCGACTGCAATATGAACCGCAATACTTTCTATTATCACTTTGAAGATATTTACTCACTGCTAAAATGGATGTTTGAGCAGGAAGCAATCGAAATCGTTAAGCATTTTGACTTTCTTGTTGACTATGAAGAAGCTATTGTCTTTGTCATGGATTATATTGAAGCAAATGATTATATCATCAACTGCGCTTATGACTCTATTGGAC
This sequence comes from Lachnospiraceae bacterium, assembly GCA_009911185.1. Lineage (GTDB taxonomy): Bacteria > Bacillota > Clostridia > Lachnospirales > Lachnospiraceae > Petralouisia. Next base: position 106,628 of record QXWW01000011.1, on the reverse strand, counting down.
AGGATGAATTGAAACGTTTCTTTTATGCGGACTTTCTGGAAATTGTGGTTTCCCTTATTGAACATGCCGAGAAAATCACCGGTAAAACAATCAGTGCGGGTTATAAAGAGTTTTTAAGCCATTTCTACATGGAAGCAATGGCTGGCATGTTAATTGAATGGATTAAGGATAGAAAAGGAAGGGAGCGTGATACTGTAATTCAATACATTTCAAGTACAGTTCAAGAATCTTTGCTTGGAATTCTTAATTCAAATATTAAAATATAGAATTAAGAGAAAATCGTTACATTTGTAAAATATATCAAAGTATGTATGTTTTATTGTACTAGAGCGTGTTTGAAAATTTATTCCTGCTATCAGCACCTCCCCCGCTTAGTGAGTCATACATCTGTCAGAAAACATTTTTCAAATATGCTCTAAAGTACAGTTTTTGCAAGTCAGCGAAAGTGATAGGTTATAACAAAACGAAATGGGATAAGAAGGAACTGTCCCAAAATTTTAAGTGGAATATATTAGCAATATCAATATGGTTATGATTGCATTATTTGAGAAACAATATATTAGAGGAGAATGTTTATGATACATCATTGGCTTGGGTGGATATCTTTTGCACTATGTATCCTGCTTTTGTCTAAATATATGGGGCGGACGTCCAAAAATAAAAATATAAATACGCTATTAAGAAAAATCCATAAGCCAATAGGATTTGCTGTAATTGGAATTGGCACAATTCACGGCGTAATTTGTCTATTTAAAAACCAGCGGGCAATCATCCAAAATATTTCAGGCTTGATACTTTTTGCATTAGTTATTGCTTTAGCGGGAACATTTTATGCAAGAACCAAATTAAAAGCAAAGTGGATTCAACTGCACAGGAATTTAGCAATATTTTTTTGTATTGTAATTGTAATCCATATAGTTCTGTCAGTTTCTTAGCTGTATGTAACAGTTTTTCCTTTGTCATAAGTCAATATTTCTTATAATGACAAAATAAATAACATAGCTCCCAAAGCATATAGCAAACAAAATTATGCACTTTTTACACTCCAAGAGAGAATTATGAACGACAACATTCAAACTCCTAACACCGATTGAGCAGCATACCCTTTATTCAAAAAGAAATTGGCAAGATGCAATCCCTTGTTTCATTGGATTAGCTGTCTGTTTCTCATCCACAAACATTCAAAAATCAATTCCTTTTACATCCGGAATTACATTGATGACTATCTTCCCCGCAATCTGATACGCTTTTTCACATTTCTTCTCCACATATTTCTCGCTCTTGATATGGTTGCGTATAATCCGTTCCTCATCAAATAAAGTCTTCATAATGGTTATAACCTCCTTCTCACAACTGGATAAAAACTCTTTCAGCACATCCCTGCCCTTACAGATACGGATTGTTTCCGCAACCGCAACGCCATATCAATAGCCGCATGGCAAATGACAATTTTACAAAAGACATTATGTATGTACTGGATATGTTCTTTGCATGTACTAAAATCAGTCATATATCCCTCTTTCACGCTTTAGTTAAGTGTTTTGTTTTACTGTAGAGCTACACATTCTTTTTTTCTCTTTCAAAACAAGCCATACGGAAAGAAACGTTGCAAGCAAATCACTGATTGGCTGTGCAAAGAAAATACCGTTCATTTCAAAAAGAACTGGTAATATATAAATAAACGGCACTAAAAAAATTATCTGCCGCAAAACAGTTATGACAATAGATGGTGCCGGACGGTTAATCGACTGAAAAAAAGTGGTAGCTAACATTACAAACCCTAAAACTGGCGTAATACAGAAATTGATCCGCAGCCCGGAAATTCCAATACGAAACATTTCTTCCGTTCCTCCAAAGGCGGCAAGAATTTGTTTTGGAAAAACAAGGACAACAATCCAAATAAAGCAGGTAAGGGATACAGAAAAAACAGTCGCCTGATAAAGTGTTGATATGACACGCTTATAATTACCAGAGCCGTAATTATTCCCAATTATCGGCTGTATACCCTGGCTGATGCCACTTGCCGGCATAATTACAAATGTCATAATACTTGATATAACCGCATACACGCTGATTGCAATATCGCCGCCATATTTCCCTAATTGGCTGTTATAGACAAGACTAATAAATCCCATAGCCATTTGCGCTACCCAAAATGCAAAGCCGCAGGAAATAATCTGTAAACATAATTCTTTATCCAACTGAAAAATATTCTTTGAAATTTTAACCTGTGTTCGGTTTCCAAATACTAAGTATGCTCCAAAAAGAGCTGAAAAAATTTGCCCGATTACAGTAGCACTCGCAGCTCCTATTACACCCCAATCAAAAATAATAATAAATATAGCGTCCAAAATAATATTCGTAACTGCTCCGATTCCCGTTACACACATTCCCAAAACAGGTTTTCCTGAAACCCGGACAAAATCACAAAATAATTGGGATAGTCCTTGAAAAATACAACCCAAAGCCACAATCCGATAATATAAAATTGCGTATGAATATGCAGTTTCTGTAACGCCAAAAATCTTCAAAATAGGATCAGGAACTATAAGCAATACAACACTTAACATAATCTCAAATATGCAAACAAGCACCATAGCATTACCAAAGGACCGGTTCATTTTTTGCGGTTCATTCTGACCGGAAAACAAACTGAAAAACGTAGAACCTCCCGCACTGCACATCAAAGCAAACGCCATCATCATATAAGACAGGGGGAAGCAGACGGATAAGCCTGCTAATGCGGAAGTTCCGTTGTAATTTCCAACAAACATTCTATCCACAATGTTGTAAATAGCTGTTATCAATAGCGAAATAGCTGCTGGTATGGAAAACCGCAAAATCATAGGAAATAATTTCCCATTTAAGTAGTCCACTTTTGTTTCATTCATAATCATACCTCCATTTGTTAGTTTCCTAAGTTTATGTTTTAAAATGAAGCTGCCGATTTATCGACAGCCTTAACATTTTCATGAGATGTTATCAAGCATTTTTTCAATCACTTTGAAAAAAATGTCAAGCTCATTTTGTGGAATATCTTTCGTTAGCTCATCTTCCAGTGCGTTAATATCCGCTATAACCATATCCTTATACTGCAAGGCTTTTTCACTGACAACGATTCGTTTCATTCTTGCGTCATTCACCATAGCCTCACGATATATCAAGCCGTTTTTTTCCATTTTTTTCAGTAGCTCAGTTGCAGTTGGTGGGCGTAAACTATATTCTTCTTCTATATCTTTTTGAAAAACATCGTTGCTTTGCGCTAAAATAAAATGCAACACTCGTCCCTGTGAACCACTAAAAGATTCCCTGCTTGAAAAAGCGTCAATTTTTCTACGCAATTTATTTGACAGTTTGCTGATATAACGTGCTGCGTGTTTGTCGTGTTCCATATCTTTCCTCCATTACTTAGTAAACTAAGTATATGCCATAACTTAGAAAATGTCAAGCCAGTAAAAAGAAAGATTTCACTGTTTTGTAGGATATGATGAATAATTTGATTCCGCCGTAGTTGGCATGGATGGAAATGTATATAACTGGCTATCTTATGGAACTATGAACAGAGTTATCCATAATGGAATAGCCTGTTATACACATTTCCTTGATGCTTGTCTTTTAGTCTTTGGATCGGAATAGTTTGGTGCTGGCGGTCTATCTCTTGTTTTCGGTTTCTTGCTTCTTTACTGCACATGAGTATTGGCACCTGGGTTATCATTGCCTTACCCTTCCAGAAGATTGATCACGCCCCATACTGCAAGCCCGGCACCGATCGCCACGACCACAGAAGACTGTTTTTTCTTCCTTATATAAAGCTCTGCCCGGATAGGCAGCAGGATATGCCCCCGCTTTTCCACTATGTTTACATTTGAACCTATATATACTCCCTTCTGAATCGCAAGCTCCGTTCCCGACATGGCAAGCTGGGGAGCATATCTCGCATCTATCTTTGTGATGATAACGCTTAAGAAAGCCTCTCACTATTCCGTATAAATTCTATTTCCGTAAAAATGACGAAAAAGATTATTTACGATAATATTGCTTCTAAAACGCTGTTTGCTCAATATTTCTATTGACATTTGTATGTGTGAAGTATATACTGAAATAAACCTATTAACTAAATGGTTAAAAGCTAAAGGGAGTGTTGCTGATGTTGGAAGTTTCCAATATTTCTTTTTACTATCAATCAAATGTTCCTATATTAACTAATCTGACATTTTCTGTTCCAAACGGAAAAATTGTAGGGTTATTAGGGAAAAATGGAGTTGGTAAAACGACTACTTTAAAATTGATATTAGGGCTATTGCCAATTGAAAAAGGCACTATTACATTGCAAGACTGTTCCTTAGTTAAACACCCTATACAGTACAAACAAAAAATCAACTACGTTTCAGATAGCCATGAATTATATAATAATCTTACTGGTAAAGAGTATTTGAATTTTATAGCCGATATGTATGAAGTATCAGCTCAAGAAAGGAGTAAAATTTATGCTCCGTTAATTCAAGCGTTCCAAGTAGAAAAGTATTTAAATCAACCAATCAAAAATTTTTCACATGGAACGAAACAAAAAATTGCAATCATATCTTCTCTTGTAAATGACCCTCAACTTTGGGTGTTAGATGAGCCTATGACGGGTCTTGACATAGAATCTGCTCAAGTATTGAAAAAATTGATTAAGGCAAGAACCGATAAAGGAAAATCCGTTTTGTTCTCATCACATATATTGGAAATATGTGAAAAGTTGTGTGACATTATTGTTTTTATCCAAAAAGGAACAATTACGAAAACGGTTACTCAAAACAACTTTATTGACTTTTCTTTGGAAGATATCTATATGGAGGTGGTAAACGATGAACCACTGGGTAAAGATTTTTCAATTAAGCAGGACAATTAGCCGCTTAAATTTTGGTTTTTTAAATCTTCGACACAGCATAAAGGAACAAATAGATATATATTTTGTCGTATTACTTTGTTTTGTTACAAGTATTATAGGCGTCTTTTATTTCTTTTATTTCCAAATAATTGAACAGCTTTATATAGGGTTCGTTGAAGTAGAAATGACGAAATTATTTTTACGTTTCATACTTTCCGGATTATCTATAATACTTGCAATAACAAGCAGTTTCCTTTTGATAAATCTATTTTGTTTTTCAAAAGATGTAGAAAACATGCAGCTATTTCCAATACAACCTTGCGACATCTTTACAAGCAAGTATATTGTAAACATCTTGTTTTGTTATGGGATAGAACTTCTGCTTTTATTTCCATTTTGTATTGTCGAGATGCAACATACTGGCAATGCTTCCGTCGCTATTACATATATTTCTGTCGCAATAATACTTCCGCATATTATAGCATTTCCTTTAACTGTAATTATTACAGTTTGTTTAAAAATTGCCATGTATTTTCGGCGTATGAGAATTCTACTTTCTTTAATAGGAATCGTGATATATTTATCCGGAAGTGTACTGTATAAAGTAACGTCAGTAGATGGATATATGAAATCCAACATAACTTCTTTAAATTGGCTTAATCATTTATTTACACCGTTTCCTTTTTACGATGAATATATGTGCTTAAGTTCAGTTTTAAAATTGTCCAGTACCATACTTTCTATAATAGCGGTTGGTGGTTATTATTTTTTGAATAAGTTTATACTTGGAAAGCACTATGTCCTTTACGGAAAACATCAACAACTTAATACTACAAAAATGAAGTATTCTTCATCATCAAAGTTGAAAAGCTATTTCGTTAAAGAATGTAAAATATTTTTCCGAAACCCCGTATATGTTATAAACGGATTGTTTGGAATGATTATTGCCCCATTTTTACTACCGTTATCTTTCCGAATAAGTTCAACTGCGGATAATATAGAGCAGATAAGAGCATTGGTAACAGTTTCAGAGTTTTCTTTCTATGCGACACTATTTGCAATTGCAGTAATTACACTTACATCTTCAATCAATGTAATTGCTTCGAGTAGTTTTTCCAGAGAAGGTGCGAACTACTGGATAACTAAGATCGTACCTTACACGTTAAAACAGCAGGCTTTTGTAAAAATTTTATTCGCTGTACTGGTATCATTCGCAGGAATTATGATAAATTGCCTGATATTTAAGCTGTACTTTCATTACGATTTTCATCAAATTATGGTAATTGCTTTTATAAGTACATTGTTCTCTATCTTGTGGAATTTGATTGGAGTGTTTATTGATATGAAGAATCCCAAATTGGAGTGGACAAATGAAGCAGAAGCAATGAAACAAAATATCAATGTAATTTTGTCAATTATTATATGTATTCTGGTTTCCATAGGTTATTTCTTTATTATAGCAAAGATGATACAAAAAAACTTTTCACCTATAGTAATAATCGGAATCATATCGTGCAGCTTGTTCGTTTTTATACTAATTGTTTGTAGAGGAATTACGCTTGAACGTAAGTGAATACCTTTCCTAATATACTCGTCAAAAGGAGGAATGATTTATGAGTAAAAAAAATTGGACTGCCGTAGTTTTATTAGCTGGAACTTTTGTAATACTGTTCGTGACAACATTTTTTCTTCCTGACAAAATACCTTTTCATTTTGACGCTAATGGAGAGGCGGGATGGTATGCAAGCAAGTATTTTATATTATTGCTTACCCCTGTTCCATATTTGCTATATCATCAATTTACACATAAAAAGAAATAAATACAGCAATACCCAGGAAGGAGATTTTTATCGATGACGACTGTATTTAAGGCTCTATCTGATGATACAAGACGGCAAATTTTAAAATTATTAGCAAATGGAGATTTGACAGCTAAGGAAATTGCAGAAAATTTTACAATATCAAAACCTGCAATATCAAAACATCTTGATATATTAAAGGAAGCAAAGTTAGTCATAAGTGAACGAACAGGTATGTCTGTTACTTATTCTCTCAATGCTTCTGTATTGCAAACAACATTGGGAGCTTTTTTAGATTTTTTTGATGTGAATAATCAAGCAACCGGAAAAGAGGAAAATGGTAATGAAGATATATAAAAATTTGAACATGTTTTTGGTAATTATATTCATTTTAGGAACATTTTTTTGTTATCAAAATCTTCCGAACGAAATTCCTTTATTTATGCAAAGCCCTAACCGGATTGTTTTTATTGGAATTAGTTTTATTATTTTGCTGATACTGGCTGTTGTTTCCCTATTTCCGAAAAAAATATCAAGAAGCAATGATACTGTAAGAAATGAAATTACAATAACCGTGTTGAATCTTTTTGGAATAGGAGTGTTTCTTTACTATTTCACGCTAATAGCACAATATAGTGGTTTTCAAATAGATAGTCTGAAAGTAATTATACTGATTATTAGCGGTATGATGATTCTAACAGGAAACTTTTTGCCACAAATGCCTTTTCGCAGTCGGATAGGCTTCAAACTACCGTGGATATTAAAAGACAGATTGTGCTGGCAGAAAACACATAGATTTGCGGGATATACAGCCATTCCTTTTGGTATTGCACAATGTTTACTTGCCCTTTTTGCCACAAATAGTAACTTGACATTTTTATTAGGTATTGGTTTATGGATTATCATTGTATGTGTTTATTCTCTGGTTATTTTTGCAAATAGCAAACAAAACAAAAACATGTAATTACGTCATTTGACTTCCTGCCCATCAAGAGAAGTATCCAGAAAAGATTTTTTGATAGCAAATCCAGCCAGAGCAGTCGACGGTCAAATGAACGGGCTACGCCCGCCGTTGACAGCCCCGCCCGGTTTCGCAAATGGGTAACTCAAAAAAAGAACAGAAAAAACTTCCCCAAACTTTAAAACAGGTCTGGGGAGTGTCTGTTAAGTCTTTTCGGATATAGCAATATCGCCCACCATTCGCCGTTTTTTTATATGATGGGCGTTTGCCTTAAATTCTTATGAAAAAACAGAGCCGATAAACCATGGCTTAATTTCACAAGTTTATCGCCTTTATGTTTTCGCCTTTGTAATAATATTAATTTGAAAGCAAATCCAAATCATCTTTTATACAAACATTTAACGTCTATCAATAATTTTATCAATCAATCCAAAATTCATTGCTTCTTCTGCTGTCATATAATTATCGCGTTCTGTAGCAATAGCAACCTCATCAATACTTTTACCTGTATTTTCAGCTAAAATCGTGTTAAGACGTTTTTTGCTTTTTTGTATGTGGTCGGATGTAATTTTAATATCAGTTGCCTGTCCTTGGATTCCATTGCCATGAATAGCAGGCTGATGTATCATAATTTCTGCATTAGGCAAAGCAATACGTTTTCCTTTTGCACCTCCTGCCAATATAAAAGCACCAAAACTGGCAGCAAGACCTATACATATCGTTGAAACATCACACTTCATATACTGCATTGTATCATAAATAGCAAAACCTGCTGAAACAGAACCACCTGGACTATTAATATATAACTGAATGTCTTTTTCAGGGTCTTGTGCTTCTAAAAATAGCATTTGTGCAATAATTAAACTTGCTGAAACATCGCTTACCTCTTCTCCCAAAAATACAATTCTGTCAGACAATAACCTTGAAAAAATATCATAACTTCGCTCTCCTCGGCTTGTTTGTTCAATAACATATGGTATCGTACTCATGCTGCTAATTTACCTCCTGCTAAATAATACAAGAGTGTATTTCCACCAAACGAACCCATCATGCTTATCTCCGATTGTTTCGGACAGAACACATCATTCTTCCGATAAATTTTAGGCGTACATCCATAAAATTGTTTAAACGCTAATGTAAAAGCTTGCTGGGAATCATAATGTGCTTCATAAGCGATTTCAACAATAGGCTGCTCTGTTTCCACAAGCTTTTGGGCTGCCAAAGTCAATCTACGTCCTTGTATGTATTTATAAATTGTACATTTTGTTTCTTCAGTAAAAATTCTGGCTATGTAGAATTTTGAATAATTTAATTCGTTTGCTATTTTATCAAGCGGTAAATCCTCGTCAATATGTGTTTCTATATAATCCACCACTTTTTTTACAACTGCTTTATTGTTCATATGTGGCACTCCTTTCCCAATCTAATATAATTAGGCGTTTGCGAAACGCCAAAACCCGCATAAATACGGGATTTTTTGTTACAAAATAAAACAACTCCTCACTGATTTATGATAAAATTGAGATGTCCAGTATCAATCAAGCATATCCACCAGTAAAGGAGCTGTACTTACATGAGAATATACAAACAGCTTTCTTTGGCAGATATTTTTACCGATTGCCAAAATTAATTTGATAATGATAAATAGGAGTTCCTTTCTCTTCTCGATGAAACCGATAACCTTGATGAAATTGTCCCAGCGTCTTTTGCTTCCCATTTCCACGCCGCATCCGGCAGACCCCGCAGGCACCTTCTTTATCCGATGCTCAAGGCTTTGTAATTACAGCTTATTTTCCCGATTCCAGCAACATCTCTCCTGATCGTTTTTCTCAAATATTCTCAGGAATTACGGGATTTCTGTGGATTTGATGTTGCTCCGGATGCTTCTAAATTTACCCGGTTTAAACAGGCTTTTTTGTCGGACTTACAATCCATGTTCGATCACCTTGCGGTCTGACCGAACCGATCTGCCAGCGGATTGATAATCACAAAGCCTCCATGATGCTCTTTGACACTTTCGCATTGAAGCCTGGGTAACTGAAAATAATCCCAAGTACGCCAACCGTATCATCAAGCAGTTGAAAACCTTTAAAAGACAAACAGGCTGGATGATTCCTATGCCCCTTACAAAGCGGCTTATGGATCCATGCCTTCCCATGCTTGCGCTAATCCTGCCATTCGGCAGATGTACATCAATGGACATTTCTGCTATGCTTTTAAATTCGGCATCATTACCAACGGACCTGACATTGTCAGGGATATTTCTTTCTACAATAAAGAGTTTGCCCATCCGGGCATCATTGCAGAAAAGAAATCCGATTCTCTGATAAGGATAAAAGTCTTGCAGATTCCAAAGCGCTGATACCGGTATTTTAAAAATCTGCCTGTAATCACCCTCTCTATGGTTCATTTTCATCTTAGAAATCCTGCAAAGCAAGATTTCTACCCTACTTGGAATCAAGAATAGGGACTTGTTACGCAATTGCCTATTTAATATAACATAACTTTCTAAAATAATCTTAATAGAAATTGCCCTAATTGAATAATAAGAATGGCGACAGAATATAAATTTATTCTGCCACCATTCTACTATACATAAATAATTTTCGTATTCACACTTTCCCTCGCACAAGCCTTTATTATTCATCCGCCCTGTCTATTCTAAGGCGTTTTCCTCTAGCTGTTCTATTCCCTGTGCCTGTTTCATGCCCTCTAATGAGCCTTTCAAAGCGTTCCTGTGCCTGTCTGTCAATGTCAGCAAGGTATGTATTCAGCCTGCCGCTTGTGAAAAAATTGGTGTATGTAACTTTGCGGCGTTGCTTCAGATAATCCAGATGCCGCTGTCCCTATATGCCTATCCGCTGTTCTTCTTCCTCTGGTAATTTCAAATCTGGGATAAGATACCCTTTTTCTTCACGATATGTGCGCCTAACTGTTCAAATATTGATTTCATATGCAAAAATTGTTCTTCTGTATGCTTTGGTTTCTGTGAGGTATCTGCAAACAATGTATCGTAAAGATCCATCGTTTCCTTCCCTAAATTTTCAGAAATTCTTTCAGCGTAGCCCCTTCCTTACCCTCAAGGAATAACATTGTGTCACAGTTGCCCAAAATTGTCTCAGCTGCATCTTTATAGATGGTTTTCAACTGGCTCTGTGATTGTAAGATGATCGACGCTGAAATCTCCCTGCTCCGTATCGTTGCGATCTGCTTGTCAAGCTTCGGGATCTGCCCGCTATTGCTGAACTCGTCCAGCAATAGCCTTACATGGTAAGGGAGCCTGCCCTCATGCACATCATCCGCCCGGTCACACAGAAGGTTAAATAGCTGGATATACATAACCGCCACGACAAAATTAAAGGTTTCATCCGTATCAGAGATAATAATGAACATTGCCGTACGCTGATCCCCGATCATATCCAGCTCCATTTCATCGTTTTATCGTAAGAAGTCAGCTCCTGCAGTTCCGCGATGTCAAATGGGGCTGACCGTACGCCACATCTAATTAGAATCGACTTCGCCGTTTTGCCAGAGACGTTTTGTAAAGGACTTTTTGAAAACTTGACCATCTCATAATTAGCAGCAGTTTTACCCGAAACTTCTCTTGAAAAACATTCATATTCTAATTTTGCACAAATGTTTTAAATTCTTATGAATTTAAGGCTAATATTCTCTCATCTGCACTAATAAATTGCTATTTTACATCGCCTCGTAACTATCTTTTCCTGTGCATATTAAAATCAGGTTTATCTCTGAAAGATATATCCGGCAAAAAAGTTGAATTATTTAACGATAGTTCCTTTATTGGAACATGGCTAAATCTTATTGCCCATATAAAGCTGATAATAGCGACCACGTTCTTCCATCAACTGTTCATGTGTCCCTCTTTCAATAATCCTTCCCTGCTCCAATACCATGATGCAATCAGCATTGCGGACTGTAGAAAGCCTATGGGCAATCACGAAAGTGGTACGCCCCTGCATCAGCCGGTCCATGCCATCCTGCACTAATGACTCTGTCCGTGTATCAATAGAGGAAGTCGCTTCATCCAAAATCAGCACCGGCGGATCGGCTACCGCCGCACGGGCAACAGAAAGCAACTGCCGCTGTCCCTGGCTTAATCCTGCTCCATTTCCAATCAGTACAGTCTGATAACCGTCAGGCAGACGTTTGATAAACCCGTGTGCGTTTGCCAGCTTTGAGGCGGCAATACATTCTTCATCCGTTGCCTCAAGGCGCCCATAGCGGAGGTTCTCCAGCACAGTTCCTGTAAATAGATTAGTATCCTGCAATACCATCCCCAGGGAGCGTCGTAAATCCGGCTTTTTTATTTTAGAAATATTGATCCCGTCATAACGGATTTTTCCATCCTGGATATCATAAAAGCGGTTGAGCAAATTCGTAATCGTTGTTTTTCCTGCACCCGTACTTCCTACAAAAGCAATTTTCTGTCCCGGCTTTGCATAAATACATATATCATGAAGAATCAGCTTATCGCCGCTATACCCAAAATCCACATCTTCAAATACCACATCTCCCATAAGCCGGGAATAGGTAACATTTCCTTCTGCCCTATGTGGATGCTTCCATGCCCACAGCCCTGTCCTGATGCTCGTTTCTTTTAATTCTCCATCCTTATCTGATTTTGCATGGACAAGCTCCACATACCCCTCATCTTCCTCTGGTTTTTCATCCATCATATTAAAAACCCTTTCAGCGCCTGCCATCGCCATAATCATACTGTTAAGCTGCTGGCTGATCTGCGTTATTGGACGCAAAGCATTTTTATTCAGAGTCAGGAAAGATACGACTGTCCCCAATGTTGTCCCCGCATATCCCAGCAGGGCAAATACCGCACCGGCAACTGCACAAAGCACATAGCTAACATTACCCAGATTGGCAATGATAGGAAGCATCATATTGGTGATACTATTTGCCTTCATTGCACTGTCCCGCAGGATATGATTCATTTCCCTGAATTTTGAGACTGCTTTTTCCTCATGGCAAAACACCTTTACTACTTTCTGTCCTTCCATCATCTCTTCAATATAACCGTTCAGATTCGCAATGTCTTGCTGCTGCTTTACAAAATACTGCCCAGCCTTATGACTGAATTTAGAAGTCACAAACAGCATAAGAAGCAGCATCACTACCGTAATAACCGTCAACGGCAGATTAAGTACGACCATACTGATAAATGTCATGACCACCGTAAATGCAGAATTGACAACCTCCGGAAGACTCTGACTGATAAGCTGACGCAGCGTATCCACATCATTCGTATAGACCGACATAATATTTCCGTGGGTGTGCGTATCAAAATATTTAACCGGAAGAGATTCCATATGCTCAAACAATTCAATACGGATATTGCGCATAGTTCCCTGAGCCACGGTAACCATAGTCCGATTGTAGCCATATGAACAAATAATCCCACATAAGAAGATGAGTGCCATTTGAAGCAGTGCCAATGCCAGATTTGAATAATCTGGTAATTTCGCACGAAGCAAGGGAATAATATAATCGTCCACAAGACTTTTCATAAACAGCGTCCCCTTCAGTGTCGCATACGCCGATTCCACAATGCAAAGGACAACAAAAATAATATGCAGCGTATAATCCTTCATCATATACCGTAAAACCCGCAACATTGTATGGCTCAGATTCGTTTTTGTCTTTTTTCCCATTATTCCGTCACCTCCATTTCATGTGAAGCGTGTTCATCAAAATCTCCGCCGCCCTTACTCTGTGTTTCGTTTATCTCCTGATAAATCGTATTGTTTTTCAGCAGACGCTCATGGGTGTCAAACCCGCAGATCTTCCCCTCCTCCAAAACAAGAATACGGTCTGCATCCCGGACGCTGGAAATACGCTGTGCAATGATAATCTTTGTGGTTCCTGGAATATGGGTTGCAAAAGCCTCTCGGATAGCCGCATCTGTGGCTGTATCCACTGCACTGGTAGAATCATCCAGGATCAGGATCTTAGGTTTCTTTAAAAGCGCCCTTGCGATACACAGCCGCTGCTTCTGACCTCCTGAAAAATTAGCGCCCCCCTGCTCTACCCATGTATCATAACCCTCCGGGAACCGTTTAATAAATTCATCCGCACAGGCCAGCCTGCAGGCTTCCTCACATTCCTGCTTTGTGGCATCTTCCTTGCCCCAGCGCAGGTTCTCCAATATTGTCCCGGAAAACAGCACATTCTTTTGTAATACCACAGCCACTTCTTTCCGCAGTGTTTCCAAATCAAACCTGCGCACATCCCGTTTCCCCACAAGTACAGCGCCCTCGCTGACATCGTAAAGACGGCAGATCAAGTTTACCAGGCTGGTTTTTCCGCTGCCCGTCCCTCCGATAATGCCAATGGTTTCCCCAGCAGAAACAGCAAAGTCAATATCATGTAATGTTTCTTCACCACTCCCATGTTTGTAAGAAAAAGAAACATGACGAAATTCAATGCTCCCATCTAAAATCTCCCTCTCTGCACCTTCCGGATTCTCAAGATCCGGTTTTTCCTGAATAACTTCCGCAATCCGCTGACCACTGGCAAAACTGAGCGTCATCATAACAAAAAACATAGAAAACATCATCAGTGACATCATAATTGACATAATGTAAGTAAACATGGATGTCAGGTTTCCAGTGGACATATCCCCTATTACAATATACTGTGCGCCGAACCACGAAAGCGCGATCATACATCCATAAACCACCAGCAGCATGACCGGATTATTTATGGCAGTACGCCCCTCAGCTTTGGAAAACAGACGATAAAGATGCTCTGCCGCCTTACGGAATTTATCCTTCTCATGTTCCTCCCGCACAAAAGCCTTAACCACCCGGATAGCAGAAGCATTTTCCTGTACTGTCGCATTTACATCATCATACTGCCGATATACTTTTGTAAAAATGGGATAAGTCGTGCGTATGACGGTAAACAAAACAACTGCCAATATACAGCCTGCCACAAGAAATACCATGCCCAACCTGACATTGATCGTAAAGCACATGATCAAACTAAATAAAAGCATTAAAGGCGAACGTACAGCAATTCGCAGCGTCATCTGGAAAGCATTCTGTATATTCGTCACATCCGTTGTCATCCGTGTCACAAGCCCTGCCGTGCTATATTTGTCGATATTTGAAAAAGCAAATGCCTGTATATTTTCATACATTGTATCACGCAGATTACAGGCAAGCCCCGCTGAAGCAACCGCTGAAAATCTGCCTGCGAATGCCCCGACCAGAAGGCTGCAAAGCGCCAGAGCCAGCATAATGCCTCCATAGAAATAAATCTGTGAAAGGTTTCCGGCATTTATCCCTTTGTCAATAATGGATGCTGTAACATAAGGTATTAACACCTCTAAAAAAACCTCCAATGCCGTAAACAGCGGTGTGATCAATGCGGCTTTCTTGTACTCCCTGATCTGCCCCAGTAATGTCCTCACCATAATCATCATCTCCTAATATTTTTATTGGGAATTGCGCCGTTCCATCTAATATTATAAGCGCCCAAAAGTTGAAATTGAATTAAAAATATGTTATTATCTATAAAAGAATTTTATCAATCTACACTATAATCAAAGGAGTGCATCCCATGAATACCTTTCAGTTAACCTGTTTTGTAACGGTTTCCCAGACACTGAATTTTGCCAGGGCCGCGGAAGAACTCAATATTACGCAGCCAGCCGTCACACACCAAATCCATTCCCTTGAATCCGAACTTGACACAAAATTATTCCGGCGGACTACAAGAACAGTAGAATTAACCACCGATGGCTTTTTATTCCTAGACGATGCAAAAAAAATGCTTGCCATCTCTGACCGGGCAAAAGCAAGGCTTATTAATCATGAGCAACACGATGAACAGATATTTTCCATTGGAAGCTATAATTATGCCGCCCTGCTCCTGCTTCCAGACATCCTCCGGAGCATGCGGGCAGACTACCCTAATATCCATCCACGGCTTCAAATTGTCCCACCCTCCATTTCAAACCGTCTTCTGGATGAAGACCAAATCGACGTGTTTCTTGGTTTCCAGGACATTGTCAATCCTAAATTTAACGGGGTTTATAAAGAACTCCAAAAAGTCCCCATTTTATGCATTTGCCTAAAAGACCACCCCCTTGCCAAACAAAAATCTGTCCACATTAATGATTTAAGGCAGGAAATTTTATTATTGGAAAGTCCCTTTATTGGTCCCTCCAATCTTTCGGAATTGCGGTCTTCTATATTAAAGGAACGGACTGCTTCCGACTTCCGGATCTGTGATTCACCGGAAGCTGCTGCAATCCTTGTAAAAGCCGGATATGGCATAGCCATCCAGACCGGATTATCCATCCCTACTGATGACTCTTTAACCTGTATTCCAGTGGAAGGGCTGCCGATGCTATCCGTTGGAGCTTATTACAAAACCCTGAAAGGAAATCCCATGTTAAAACGATTTCTTGAATTGTTGAAACAACAGCTCTGTAAAAAATAAAAAGCAGGCGTTGAAATTTTTTTCTTCAACGCCTGCTCCTACATATCACAAATTATTGAATTATTTGTTTCATGATTTCTACGGTTGGCTCAATTCCATAATAAGAACTGCTCAGGCAGAAATCATAATTTGCCGCCATTCCCCAAACATTACCAGTCATGCAATTATAATAGCTTGCCCGTATTTTGTCCTGTTTCACAATCATTTTTTCCGCTTCTCCTGCTGTGGTCTGATGCCGTTCGCAAATACGTTCAATTCGATTTTTCTGATTTGCTGTTATAAAAAATGACAGCCGGTTTTTGCAGTCCCGTAAAAGATAATCAGCGCTCCGGCCAATAATAATACAGGGTTCTTTGGCAAGTTCATAAATCGTTTCTGCGTATGCTTTCTGAATCCTCAAAGCCAGCGGCTGCGCCACCGGATCATTGGACACCCTCATCACCATTGAATACAAAGGACTGCCCAGTGCTTTTTCATCGAACCGTTCGAATAATTCCCGGTTGATGCTACTCCGTTTTGCGGCTTCATTGATAATCTCTTTATCAAAAAAAGAACACCCTAACTGTTCTGCCAACTTCAATCCAATTTCACGGCCACCACTGCCAAACTCCCGCCCTATTGTGATAATAGAAATCATTGCATTCCCTCCTTCTTTACAGGCTTTGATTGCCTATATTTTCTTAATTCCATAAACACAACGATCAAAGCCAGTAAAAATGCTAATGTATCAGCCGCCGGACCAGCCCACAGTACGCCTTCCACTCCCAAAAAGCGTGGAAAGAACATTGCCAACGGTATCAAAAATACGATCTGCCTTGACAAAGAAAGAAGCAATGCTTTTAGCGGCTGCTCTATCTGCTGAACAAATATGCTTGACACAGTCTGGAACCCATTCAAAAGGCATGCCAACAAAAAAATTCTCAGACATTTTACTGTAAATTCGTTATACAGTTCACTCTCCGAACCAAATAAATTGATAATCCAGAGCGGCTTCAACTGAAACAGAAGAAATCCAAGAGCAGATATCACCGTTGCCCATGTGATACAGAAATAGAATCCCTTTTTCACACGCTCTGTATTGCCGGAACCGTAATTATAGCTGATAAGCGGCTGTGCACCGGAAGCAATCCCAACAATAATAAACACTAAAATCTGATTAATCTTTAATACAATTCCCATAACAGCAAGAGGAATATCTGTGCCATAAGTCGAATCCTCTCCATATTGAACCAATATATTATTGAGTACTGCCGTCATTACCACAATTGCCATCTGATTAATAAAGCCAGAAATTCCAAGAGGTGCTATTGCGCGTACATATTTGAATTCAAACCTGTAATCACGCCGTTTTAACTTTACCAGCTTAAACTTTGTAATGTACGACAACGACACCAAAAAGGAAAGGAACTGTCCGGAAACCGTTGCAATGGCTGCCCCTTCAATGCCCCAGTCTAAAACAAAGATAGCAATAGGGTCCATAATTGTATTCCAAATTGCGCCCGCCAGCAGGGAAGCCATAGCTACTTTCGGACTCCCATCTGCACGGATAATCGAATTCAATGTGGTAGAGATCAAGACAAACGGGAAACCAATCATAATGATTTTTCCGTATGCCAAACCATAAGGAAGGACTGTTTCTGTTGCACCAAACAACTTCTCAATCGGCTCCAGAAAAAAAAACGAAACAAGCAGCAATAAAATTCCGCAAAATACAGAAATTAAAATCCCATTTGAAACGCCCTTTTTGGCTTCCTCACGTTCTCCGCGCCCTAACTTCAGACTTAAATAAGTAGCGGCTCCGTCCCCAAACAGAATGCCTACCGCTGCCGCAAATACAGTTAAAGGGAAAATTACATTTGTTGCGCTATTGCCAAGATAACCAATACCCTGACCAATAAATATCTGATCGACAATATTGTAAAGACCGTTTACCACCAAAGAAATAACTGACGGAATTGCATAAAACAATATTGTTTTCCCAATAGCCCCCGAAGCAAGCGCTTGTTCAAGATTTGCTGGACTTGTCTTTTCCGAACTGCTGTGTCCCATAATTGCATCACTCCTTTACATGATTTTCCTTTAAGAATTTCATCCTTATCATTTTACTGAATCTCTTTCAAAAAGGGAATTCAAACAATTTTATCATCAATAAACAATTTTTATCAATCAATTCAATTGTGGAGCAATATAATATGTTTTTTACAAAAGGCAATATGTATTGTTTTCATAATCGAAATGCATAAACAATATCTTTATTAAAACTTTCCAGAATATACTACTGTATTGACCACTTTATGTTTATGGTACTATATAGTATGAAAAAAAGAAATAAAAAGGTGTTCTGCATGGCAGGAAAACGAACCTATAAAATCCTTTTATCAGATAAAGATAAACAAATCCTCAAAACCACTATTCAGAATAAAAACATGTAAAACCACTATACGGCGCTGCCAAATACTTTTAGAGCTGGATGAAAATGCCCCACGGCACCTTCCCCAGATACAGATCGCACATTCTTTTGACAAATGATTATTGGTGCATCCCGCCAAAAGAAAACGCCGTTTTGTCGCCCATATAGAAGACATACTGGATATTTACGAACAGTCGTATGACCCGTCCGCGCCTGTCATTATTAATTACACCACGGATTGTGAACTCTTCGGAGCCCGTTTTCTGTTTTTAGATATAAAAGTGGAGCTGCTACTCCAGCAGATAATCCATCTACTTTTGCAACAGCCCCTTTAGTTACAATATCCAATTATATCTTTCCTTGCATTGAGCCATACTACTTTTTTATTTTCATCTTAGCTCCGCACCTTTTGTCCTTAACAGCTTCTTATATGCAGAAAACTTGCTTTTTGGCACTTTGATAACCGGCTTTGCATAAATTCCTTTAAACGCCATGCTTCCTACATTCTTGTTAGTCAGCTTTTTCGACTGAATCGTAATATTTTTCAAACGCCTGCATCCATAAAACGCGCTATCACCGATTTTGTTTACTTTAGACGGAATCGTGATCTTGGAGAGATTTTTGCATTTATAAAACGCTTTCTTTCCAATTGCAGTTACATTCTTCCCAACAATCACTGTCTGCAGCTTCTCACAGCCGCTGAACGCGCCCTCCTCTATCTTACTGATATTTTTTCCAAGCACAACTTTTTTTAACTGTTTCTGGTTCTGAAAGGCATTTTTTCCAATTACGGAAATCTTATATGATGTTCCTTTTACTTTCAATGTATTGGGAACCGTCAGATTTCCTTTCGCATGCTTTTTATCCGCCGTCACCAGCGTAGCCTCTTTTTTTCCGCTGCTATTAATGGAAATAGTAACTCCTGTTCTCTTATCATAATATTTTGCCTTCTGAGCATTGGTTTGGTTCCCATTTCCCTGATTATTATTTTCCTGATCCCCGTTTCCCGGAATATCATCCTCATCATCTGCATCATTTCCTACATAAAACGTGAAAGTTCTTCCAATCGCCGGATTATACTTGGGACGGACTTCCACACGCGCAACCCCATCTGCAATAAAATGCAAATACCTGTTTTCTATAATCAAGACCACATTGCTGTCTTTTGAAACGATTTCCATCTCTTGCAGGTCTGCGTCAGAAGTATCATAAGATACACACGCTAAAACCTTCCCAACATCATATGCATTGCCGCAGCTCGGATAATATCTCACTCCATCCCGTGACCAAAAAATCCTGAAGCTTGTTGGAACTGTTGCATCATATGTCTGATCACAGAGGCTGCACTTCTCCTTTTTATTGTCTAAAGAGACGGAATTTCCGATAAAGTAAAGAGGCTGTCACACCCATGATTCTCAATCACAGGCGCAACAGCCCTCTTCATTTATAACTTATTTTATTTCTCACCATATAAGGTAATCAATTTATTCAGGTATTCATAACGCTCTTTTGCATGTTCTTCAGAAACTGCAAACAGCTCTTCCGCTCTTTCCGGATTGAATCTTGCAAGCGCGTTGTAACGAACTTCACCGTTCAGGAATGCCTTGTAATCTCCGGTAGGTTCTTTGCTGTCTAAGGAGAATGCCGCCTTGCCTTCCTTCTTCAATTGCGGATTGAAACGGAAGTTATGCCAGTAACCAGCCTCTACTGCGTTCTTTTCCTCAGTCTGAGCCTTGCTCATTCCAACCTTGATACCATGGTTGATACATGGAGCGTAAGCGATAATCAGGGATGGTCCCGGATAAGCCTCTGCCTCTGCAATTGCCTTGATACACTGGTTGTAATCAGCGCCCATTGCGATCTGCGCAACATATACATAGCCGTAGCTCATTGCGATGGAAGCCAGATCTTTCTTCTTCACTTCTTTTCCGCCTGCTGCGAACTGTGCGATCGCTCCGGTTGGTGTAGCCTTGGAAGACTGTCCGCCCGTATTGGAATATACCTCGGTATCGAATACCATAACGTTGACATCCTGTCCGCTTGCCAGTACATGGTCAACACCGCCGAATCCGATATCATATGCCCATCCATCGCCGCCGAAAATCCACTGGGACTTCTTAGCCAGGAAGTCTTTCTCAGCCAGGATTTCCTTAGACGCGTCGCATCCGCAAGCCTCCAAAGCTGCAACCAGCTTGTCCGTTGCACTGCCGTTCAATGCGCCAACTGTAAAGGTATCTAACCATTCTTTTCCTGCTGCTGCAACGTCTGCGTTCTTGCCTTCTTCTACAAGGGCTTCCACTTTGGATTTCAGTTTGCCTCTGATTGCTTTCTGAGCAAGCAGCATACCATAACCAAACTCAGCCGCATCCTCAAACAGGGAGTTAGACCATGCTGGTCCCTGCCCTCTTTCATTTACCGTGTACGGTGTGGAAGGTGAGGAGTTACCCCAGATGGAAGAACATCCGGTTGCATTTGCAATGTACATTCTGTCTCCGAACAACTGTGTAATTAACTTTGCATAAGGCGTCTCGCCGCATCCGCCGCAGGCTCCGGAGAACTCAAGCAACGGCTGTTTGAACTGAGAACCCTTTACAGTAGTCTCTTTGAACTTCTCTACCACATCAATCTTCTTCTCTACGGTCAGACCATAATCAAAGAATGCCTGCTCGCCCACATTTGCTTCGCAGTTCTGCATAGTAAGCGCTTTCTCACCCTTCTTGCCCGGACATACATTTGCACAGGAGCCGCATCCGGTACAGTCAAGTGCGGAAATCGTCATGCTGAACTTATAGTCTGCCATGCCGGTCATAGGCAGCGTCTGCATTCCTTCGGGAGCGTTGGAAGCCTCTGCTTCTGTCATTGCCACTGGACGGATAACTGCATGAGGACAAACATAGGAACAGATATTACACTGGATACAGTTGTCCGGATTCCATACGGGAACGTCAACCGCAATACCGCGCTTCTCAAATGCAGCGGAACCGGAAGGCGTCTGTCCGTTTTCATATTTCTTAACTACGGATACCGGAATCTTGTTGCCTTCCTGTCCGTTTACCGGAATCTGAATATCATTTACGAAGTCAACGACATCTTTTCTGTCTCCGGTTGCAACCTTAGCAAAGCTCTCGTCTTGAGCGTCTTTCCAGTTTGCAGGCACGTCAATCTTAACCACTCCGGTTGCTCCGGCGTCAATTGCGTCATAATTCATCTGCACAATCTTGTCGCCCTTCTTGCCGTAGGTTGCCTTAGCAGCAGCCTTCATCAGCTCGATCGCTCTCTCTTCCGGGATGATAGCAGCCAGTTTGAAGAATGCAGACTGAAGTACGGTATTGATACGTCCGCCGAGTCCGATCTCTTTTCCAATCTTGATACCGTCGATGGTATAGAACTGAATATCATTCTCTGCGATATATCTCTTTACCTGTCCAGGCAGGTGTGTTTCTAACTCTTCCGGTGACCAGGAGCAGTTCAGAAGGAATGTTCCGCCCGGCACTAATTCCTGCACCATGTTGTACTTGCGCACATAAGCAGGATTGTGACAAGCTACAAAGTTTGCCTGCTTAATCAGATAGGTAGATTTGATGGCTTTCTTACCAAAACGCAGGTGGGACATGGTAACACCGCCGGATTTCTTGGAGTCATAGTCAAAATATGCCTGTGCATACATGTCTGTGTTGTCTCCGATAATCTTGATGGAGTTCTTATTTGCACCAACCGTACCGTCAGCGCCCAATCCCCAGAATTTACAGTTAATTGTTCCTTCCGGTGTTGTTACCGGATCTTCCTTTACTTCCAGAGAAAGGTTCGTAACATCATCGTAGATACCAATGGTAAACTCTTCTTTTTCTGTATTGTTATATACAGCGATGATCTGTCCGGGTGTAGTGTCTTTGGAGCCTAAGCCGTAACGTCCGCTGGTAAGCTGAACGGATTCAAATTTCGTTCCCTTCAATGCTGCGACAACATCCAGGTATAATGGCTCTCCGAGAGATCCCGGCTCTTTGGTTCTGTCTAATACAGCAATCAGTTTTGCAGTTTCGGGAATAGCGGCTACGAACGCTTCCTTGCAAAACGGTCTGTACAGGCGAACCTTTACAACGCCGACTTTCTCACCCTTAGCCGTTAAGTAATCGATCGTCTCGTCAATGGTATCACATACGGAACCCATAGCAACGATAACCTTCTCTGCATCTGCAGCTCCATAGTAGTTGAACAGCTTATAATCCGTGCCCAGCTTCTCGTTAACCTTGTCCATATATTTCTGGACAATGGCTGGCATTGCATCGTAAGTAGAGTTGCAGGACTCTCTGGTCTGGAAGAAAATATCCGGGTTCTGTGCAGAACCGTCCTGACGGGGATGATTCGGATTCAATGCATTCTTGCGGAAAGAATCAATGGCATCCATGCTTACCATATCTTTCAAATCCTCATAATCCCATGTCTCAATTTTCTGAATCTCATGAGAGGTACGGAATCCATCAAAGAAATTAATGAATGGAAGATGTCCCTCTAAAGCAGCGCAATGTGCAACCGGGGTCAAGTCCATAACTTCCTGTACAGAAGACTCGCAGAGCATTGCCGCGCCAGTCTGACGGCAGGCATATACGTCGGAATGATCTCCAAAAATATTCAGCGCATGGGTTGCTACGCAGCGTGCCGATACATTGAATACGCCTGGAAGGCCTTCGCCGGCGATTTTGTAAAGGTTGGGAATCATCAGCAATAATCCCTGGGATGCAGTGTAGGTGGTTGTAAGAGCACCTGCTGCAAGAGAACCGTGCACAGTACCTGCTGCGCCAGCCTCGGACTGCATTTCAGTTACCTGAACTGTCTGTCCGAAAATGTTCTTTCTGCCCTGGGTTGCCCATTCATCTGTAGCTTCTGCCATAACAGACGACGGTGTGATGGGGTAGATGGCTGCAACATCTGTAAATGCATAGGAAGCATGTGCTGCTGCATGGTTACCATCCATGGTTTTCATAGATCTTTTCATTACATTTTCCTCCTGCTTTAAAATTAAGCACACCGCTTCTGAACGAAGCGAACATGCAGAGTTTCTTTCTACTATACTATAATAATTATAGCGCAAAAAATCAATAGTTTTCGTTCTATTTCATGTATTTTTCTTGAAACACCTCAATCGGCAGCGGCTGGTCAAATAAAAAGCCCTGGCCATACTGAAATCCGCAGTTTACAAGAAATTCCCGCTGCTCCTCCGTCTCGATTCCCTCAAAGATAACCTCCTCTTTCACACTGCGGATCAGACTGCCCATATTACGAATAAAATCTTCCTCCTGCCTGCGGTTTTCGCGGTTCAAAAAACTGCGGTCTATCTTTACAATATCCGCCGGAATATCAAGGAGCATTCCCAAAGACGAGTAACCGGTGCCAAAATCATCGATTGCCACTCTGAATCCCGCCGCGCGCAGAAGCTTCACCTCAGATTTCACCAGTTCATATCCCATAACAAACAAACTTTCTGTAATCTCTATCTCAATGTACTGGGGATCCACCTGATACTTCTCCGTCAATTCTATGATACGGCTGTAAATTCCATCTTTTTCAAAATGACTCCTGGAAAAATTCACAGAAATCACCGGAAGCCGTCTGCCTTCATTCCGCCAGCGTTTCATATAAATAAGCACCTGCTCGTACACGTAGAAATCCAGTTCCACAATATATCCCGATTTCTCTAAAATGGGAATGAACATCGCGGGAGCTTCCAGATTCCCGCTTTCTTTTTTCAGACGGACGAGCGCCTCCCCTCCAAAAAGCTCAAGCTTAGACAACAGGAATTTGGGCTGTACATAAACCTGAAACCTTCCCTCTGCAAGATTGCCCTGAAAATCTGCGAGCACCTGCTTCTCCATTTCGCGCTGCCTGCGCATCCGAGGTTCGTACACCCGGCAGAACAGATTACTTCCCTTCGTGCTCTTTCTGGCTATGTTGGCATTCTCAATGGCAACATCCAGGCTCTCATGCGGCTGGTCAATAAAATAAATGCCCGCAGACAGTCTGAGATTGCAGGAAGTATAAAGTTCCCGCTGCTCTTTTGAAAATTCGACGCTCGTTCCCGCCACACTGTTAAAAATCGTATCTTTATCCTTCTCCCAGATTAAGGTGACAAATAAATCGGAATACAGCCTGCAGGATATTTTATTATCGCCGCTGCGTATCCGCGCCGCAAATTTTTTCAGAATTTCGTTTCCCGCCTCATGGCCAAAGTTCTCATTGATATAAGAAAAATCATTGATATCTGTATAAACAATGGCGTATTGCAGTTCATGGTTCCAGCTGCGCAGTTCTTTTTCCACCCGGTTTTTAAATATGTCCTCTATATAAAGCCCAGTGAGCATATCCCGATGCTTCAAATAGCAGATTGCCTTCTGGTCCGCTTCACGCTGTACCCGCAACGCCACAAATACAGACAGCATCTTAGACAGTTCCAGAAACGTTTCTTTTTCAAAATTCGTCCAGCTCCGGGGCTTTTCCGTATCACAGAATGTGATAAATCCTTCCCCCAGCTCCGAATAGGAGAAACTGCAGTATACAAGCGCGCGCACCCTGCGCTCCTCAAAAGCTTCCCGGTATGTTTCTGTTATCTGTTTATCGCCCAGACAGTCGTCTATATAAGCCAGTCCGTTTTCATCAAAATTACGTAAGACCGTATCCCAGTCTTTATACTTATCTACAAACTCCGGACCGTTTAAAATGCCGTTTTCCCTGGTCCAGCAATTGGTCTGAATCAGTTCCTTTCTTCCCTTATCGCATTCCACCACTGCAACTCTGCCCAAATCATACTGCCTTCCAATCCGCTCCATTAAGATATTCAAAGAATCATTCAAATCCCTGGCATGAGACAAGAGTGAAAATGCTTCTGACAGAAAGTCCATATCCTGCATCTTACCTGCTTTATATTGGTTGCTGCGCACTTCAATTCTGCTCGCCTTGCGTATCTTCCAGAGCGGGTCTGCCCCTTCTGCCACACGGTACTGGTTTTTGCCCGCCTCCTTCGCCTGGTACATCGCCATATCAGCCTTGGAAAACAGAGAACTATAGCTCTCTTTGACAGCGCCGTAAACCGACACCCCCACGCTGCAGCTCACCTGTAATTTCTCTCCGTTTCTTCCATGGTACTCCTGCCTGGTGCATTTGCAGATTTTCTCCGCCTTCTGCTTTGCCTGATAGAAATCGGTATATTTCATAAATACCATAAATTCATCGCCGCCGATTCTGCCTACTATGTCCGTTCCGCGGAACAAATCCTGTATCTTTTTAGCCACATTAATCAGCACGCTGTCTCCAAACAAATGCCCCAGCGTATCATTGATCGATTTAAAATTATCTACGTCGATGAGAAACAGCGCATGATTTCCCCGCACATTGTCGTTAAGAAAAGTTTCAATTTCCGATTTTGTCGTGGATTTGTTCAAAAGCCCGGTAAGATCATCCTGCTTCAGCCTTTGCTCCAATTCGTTTTGCACATGCTTTTCTCTGGTGATATCTTCGGTCCTGCCCAAAATCCTTAAAATTTTTCCTTCTTCCCCCGGTATGCTCTTATATATGGTCCTGTGCCACGCATAAACGGGGGCTTCCCCGGCATCTGCAATGTTGATCCGGTATTCCAGCATCCCTTTTTCTTCTACGGACGAGGCGCGCTCCAACATTCCGAAAAATTCTTCATAATCCTCGCGGTATAAAATCTGCTCCAGGGCCTCTGCCGGTACAAAAAAGCCTTCTCCATTGCGGTCTGCAATCATGATATTCGACTGCGGCGCAACAAAAATAGCTCTGGAAGCCACGTCATATTCAAAAGGAAATTCCTGATTGATATCTTCCACCAGCTTATAACGCTCCGTCTGTAAATACAACTCCTCCTCTACGCGTTTGCGCTTGTGGATATCCCAGCTTGAAACCAGGAAATAAGGCATTCTTTCCTGGTAATAAAACAGCCGGATATTCAGTGCAAGCCAGCGGATCTCACCGCTTTTTCCGCAAATACGGATATCGCACTGCCCCACCTTATCCGTATGGAGCAGTTCCTCCATAACTTTCTTAAGCCGCCTGTGATCCTCCCGATAGACTGCGTCTGAAAAATCGTTGGGAAGCACCTGAATTTCCCCGGCACTGTATCCCACCGTCCGGAAAAATTCTTCATTGCCCTTAATCAGCTCCCAGGGACCCGTTCCCTGCAGTACAGCGCAGCCTGCGGGAAGTTTCAGAATCGTCCGTCTGAGACGCTCAATACTCTCCTGTATACGGTTCCACCGCCTGTCCTGCTGTATCTTTTCCTCCAGCAGGATATCCTGCCTCATGCAGCTAATCAGCAGCACATGAAAATCCTGCATAATGCGCTCCGTTTTCATAGACAACAGTACGTGAAATTCATTTCCTCTGGGATTGCAGACCCGGTAATTGCGAAAAATATCCTGGCCAATGCCCTCCATTGCCTCTCGAAGCTGCCTGCGCAGTTCTTCCCGCTGTTTTACCGCTACCACAGAACGCATGTCATTTCCGGCAACAGAAAATTCCGCCCTGGTATAACCGATGCAGCGGAAAAACTCCTCATTGCCATACAGCAGGCAAAAATCATCATTCTCCATATCTTCCGGTTCTTCATATCCTATGCAGCAGATGCCGCAGGAAACTTCTTCCAATATCTGCTCCGCCTGCTGCCGGAAGAACTGCTCTTGCATCTTTTGATCCTTCATATATAAACCCCGCTTCTATCGTTCCTATTATTAAAATCGCTTTCCGAGCGTATTTGTAATGCATTCCCCGCCTGCAATCCCGCACTTCCCGTAATACTGGTTCAGCGCAACCCGCTGCACCTTCCTTATACAATATGCAATGTCCCGCAAGTAACGGGATGCATTTTCTGGCAAAAGCATTTTTCTGACACACTCTGATACACTGCCATGTTTTATCATAGCAAATTTTTCCTTTATTTTCAACAAAACTTCTTGCAAAATAGCAGATTTACGGTATACTTAGAATGAAAATTTGAACGCAGAAAGGTTAGATAGAATGATTAGTGCAAACAATGTAACGCTCAGAATTGGCAAAAAAGCTTTATTTGAAGATGTAAATATTAAATTTACGGAAGGAAACTGCTATGGTCTTATCGGTGCAAATGGGGCCGGCAAGTCCACTTTTCTCAAAATCTTAAACGGACAACTGGAACCTACAAAGGGCGAAGTCATCATTACTCCGGGACAGCGTCTCTCCTTCCTGCAGCAGGACCATTTCAAGTACGATGAATTTTCCGTACTTGATACTGTGATTATGGGAAATCAGCGTCTCTACGATATTATGAAAGAAAAGGACGCCATTTATATGAAAGAAGATTTCACTGACGAAGACGGTATACGCGCCAGTGAGCTGGAAGCAGAATTTGCAGAAATGGACGGCTGGAACGCAGAATCTGACGCCGCCCAGCTCTTGAACGGGCTGGGTATCGATACAGAATACCACACTTCCATGATGAAGGAACTTACCGGCGATCTGAAAGTCAAGGTACTGCTTGCCCAGGCGCTGTTTGGCAATCCCGACATTCTGCTGTTAGACGAGCCTACCAACCACCTGGATCTGGACGCCATTGCCTGGCTGGAGGAATTTCTGATCAACTTTGACAATACGGTAATTGTGGTATCGCATGACCGCTATTTTCTGAACAAGGTCTGTACCCATACCGCAGATATTGATTATGCAAAAATACAGTTATATGCGGGAAATTATGACTTCTGGTACGAGTCAAGCCAGCTTTTAATCAAGCAAATGAAAGAAGCAAATAAGAAAAAAGAAGAGAAAATCAAAGAACTGCAGGAATTTATCTCACGCTTTTCCGCAAATGCCTCCAAATCCAAGCAGGCTACCTCCCGCAAAAAAGCGCTGGAAAAAATCCAGTTGGATGAAATCAAACCCTCCAGCCGCAAATATCCTTATATTGATTTCCGTCCGGCACGGGAAATTGGAAATGAAGTACTGACCGTGGAAAACATCAGCAAAACCATTGACGGTGTTAAGATATTAGATCATGTGTCTTTCATTGCGGGACATGACGACAAGATTGCATTCGTGGGAAGCAACGAGATTGCCAAAACTACTCTGTTTCAGATTCTTGCCGGAGAGATGGAACCGGACGAAGGACACTACAAATGGGGCGTTACCACCAGCCAGTCTTATTTCCCCAAAGACAACACCGCTATCTTTGACACGGATTTACAGATCGCAGACTGGCTCACCCAGTTCTCTGAAATCAAAGACGCCACCTATGTGCGCGGTTTCCTGGGCAGAATGCTTTTTGCCGGAGAGGACGGCGTGAAAAAAATGCGGGTATTATCCGGCGGAGAAAAAGTACGGGTACTCCTGTCACGGATGATGATAGAAGGGTCCAATATCCTGATTCTGGACGAACCTACCGACCACCTGGATATGGAAAGCATCACCGCACTCAATAACGGCCTGATCAAATTTCCAGGCGTAATATTGTTCGCCTCCCGCGATCATCAGGTGGTACAGACTACAGCCAACCGCATTATCGAGTTTCTGCCCAACGGTACTTTTATTGATAAAGTTACTACTTACGATGAATATCTGGAAAACGATGAGATGGCAAGAAAGAGGCAGGTGTACTCTACCAGCAACGCCCAGGAGGAAGACGATTAATCATTTTATGCGCTTATACTTCACATGCGTTGCGCATAAAAGACAGAAAAAATAGAGCAGACGCCCATAAACACATATCTTATAAACATATAAAACCACCCGTTTCCGGCTAAGGTTTTGAAAGAACTGCCAGATAGCGGATGGTTTTATTCTATAGGAAAGACCTTGTTTGTTAAAGCGTGAAAGTATCTTACCTGTAAAATACACTCTCACAAGAGGTAATGATTGCTTCGCAACGGTGCCCGGCCTGCACAATTTGCCCGCTATCGTTTTGCTAAAAACAGTGCCAGAACAACCTTCCTAAACAAATGCAATATGATTGTCATTTCAGGCTTAAGAAAGCCCCCAAATTCCCCCGTCTGCCCTGACTTGCACGATGGGAGAATAACGTTTGGGGATTGCAGCAGGTGCACAGATCCGTCACAGATAAACGCTCTTTTTTGACCCCAGCTTCCAGCAGAACGATTTCATTGGCGCGCCACAAATCAAGCTGGTATTTTCCATTTCCTTTATCCGATAGAATCTCCTGCCTGTGCCGGGGAAATTCCCGTATAAATTCTTCCGCCACATCCTGGCTGACTTCATAACAATCCTGACAGATCGAAGGCCCAATGGCACAGATAACCTCTTCTGGTTTTGTGCCAAATTCCCGCCGCATGGCTTCCAGGGTCGCGCGTCCCATTCTGCCCACAGTCCCGCGCCAGCCAGAATGCGAAAGACCGATCGCGCGGTTTTTTGTATCTGCAAAATACAAAGGCACGCAGTCTGCATAAAACGTGGAGAGCACCAGCCCCGGTTCATTGGTGATAAGCCCGTCTACGTCTGTATAGTCCCGTTCTCTGGTTATTCCCTTCCCTGCATCTTCTTTTCCCACGCGCCGGACATTTGTCGTGTGCGTCTGGTCTGTAAGTACAAAATCCTCATATCTGGTTCCCAAAACCTGAGAGACTCTGCGAAAATTTTCTTCTACAGCCTCTCTGTCATCCCCTCTGGTAAAACTAAGATTCAGGCTTTTAAATATTCCCTGGCTGACGCCCCCCTGTCTGGTAGTAAAACAATGTTTTACCATGCCGGTCTGTTCCAGTAAGGGATAGGACAAATAAGGAACTTCCCCGATGTCAAGAGAAACAGATTTTAATATCGGCGCAGCTTGCCGCCCTCCTCTGTTTTGTTTTCTCAGCAACTTTGCGCCCCTCTTATAACTCTTGTTTTCTGCATCCACACTTTGTTCCTCCTATCTGACATATTCAAATGCGTCTAAGATATGAATTATCTCATCTCCCCTGATTCCCACCACGTCAAAACGGCAGGGCGTACCTTCGCTATATCCGTACCGCAGACAGTAAGCGTCTGCCGTTCTGCATATTTTTCTGCGCTTCCTTCCATCCACTGCCTCCAACGGATAACCGCTTCTGCTGCTTTCGCGGTATTTCACTTCCACAAATACGAGATATCCTTCATCCCTCGCTATCAGATCTATTTCTCCGTACCGGCTGTAAAAATTATGCTGCAGGACTTGAAACCCTTTTTGCTCTAAAAACTCTGCAGCCAATTTTTCATATTGCATCCCTTTCGCCCGCTGGTTATGTTTCGCACCTGCCAAACAATCTCCTCCTGTTCGATTATTTTCCGCTATCTTCCGCTCCGCCAAAAACTTTATCAACTCAACTTTCCTTTTAATCGCTCCATATCGTCCACAAATACCAAGATTTCTGCCACTACTTCGTACAGCTCCGGCGGTATCATCTCACCAATCTCCAGCCTGGATAACGTTTTCGCCAGTTTATCATCCCGGTAAAAGGGAATTTTTTCCTCCTTCGCCTTCTCAATGATACGCTCCGCCAGATGCCCTTTTCCCGTAGCGATAATCTTAGGCGCCCGTTCTCCCGGTTCATAGGCCACGGCAACCGCAGTTTTGGGCTTCTCTCCGGTCTCCGTGTCCATTGTGACCAGTTCTTTGGTATTCTTGTAGCGCGTCTTTTCCATCAAACCGTCACTCCTTTCCTGCTATATTGAAGCCCGATACTTCTACGCTTTTACATCAAAAGAATAGCGGTGCAGCTTTGCAGGAGGTTTTTCCCTCTCCAGAAAATCCTCCACAAAATCCTGTTTTTTTCTGCGGTTTTCTACTTTCACTTCACAGGAATACCCTTTCTGCTGCAGACGTTCCATCAATTGCTCTGCGCACCCCGCAATCAGTCGGCAGGACATTTCATCCTCAAAATAAAATTCTGTCTCCACGGCCGCGCCCTGCAGCTTCACAAAAATATCCGTAGCCCCCAGATGCTCCATATCCAGATGTAAAAGAGCTGTCAGCTCTCCATCTTTCTCTCTGAGGTTTTTCTTATTGGTATACACATACAGATCGCTGTGGGCATTTTGGTTCTGTAATTTTAATGGAAGCTGCACATAGGCATACACCTGATTAATCTGATTCATAAACTCCAGATTGCTCTGCACGGACTGCGCTGTTTTGGCAAGCGCTGTTCCTTCCTTTCCAGCCTGGGTCAACACCTGCTGCAAATCGGCCATTTGCCTGGAAAGTCTTTGGTACATCTCCTTGACGGCGCCTTCTTCTTTCAACTGCTCTGGCGTCAGCGTCCACTGGTCTGCCATCGCCTGTTTCAGCACCTCTTTATATTCCTCTGAATAAAAAAGCCTCTGCATGGACGCGCTGGTATAATCTTCGCTTTTTTCCATGGCGCTCATCATCTGCTCCAGCAATTCTCCAGCGCTCAGATTTGTATTTAAGCTTCCCTGTGGAAGAAGCCGCTCATTTTCCCGGGCTCCGGAAAACTCCTGCAGCAGTGTGGTGAGCCTGACTTGCTGTTCCTTATTTAAAAACTGTTCCACTGGCGGTGTATGCCTCCCTTCTGCTGCTCCTGCCTGTGAAGCCTCTGCCGTGGCGTTTGCAGGAGTAGCTCCTTCCTGCTGCTCCATTACCGCAGGATTTCCTGCAGACATTCCGTCACGTGCAAGATTTCCCTCTGACAGCCCGCTCTGCATCTGGCTTCCACCAGCTAAGCCAGCTCCCATAGCATTTCCCTCCATGGCATTTCCGCTAAAACCTGGCTGACTGCCGCCGCCCTGCGCCAAATCTTCATGAATGGTTACGCTCTGCGCTGCTTCAATATTGGCAACCGACAAATTCTGCACCGCCTGATTCTGCGCCATTTCTCCCATGGCTGACTGATTCTGTAACGCTCCTGTCTGCGCCGCAGACTGCTGCTGCTGACTGCTTCCTGATAAGATTCCTGCAATCTGCTGCTGAACACCCAGAAGCATCCCTGGCGTTGCGAACGGCTGCCCTGGCAACCCTCCTTCGATACCAAACAGTTTCCCCGGCAGATTTGCAATTCCTTCCATAAGATGAGTGATTTCCGGCAGAATTGCCTGCTGGCCATTCTTATAATTTTGAAATTGATTCAGAGAATCTTCCGTAATCACCAATCCCAATTTCTGCATCTGCACCAGCGTCTGTATCTCCGCCTTGGGGAAATTGGCCAATAAACGCATCATCTGCTGCAGGCTGCTTTTATCAACTGGAAGCTGCTGCGCCATCATCTGATTAACCATGGAGAGATTCTTGTCGTTCACAGTAAGTCCCGCGGCCTCTAAGGCCCGCAGCAAAGTAGGATTCTGTGCGCTCTCCAAAGTAACCGGGCGAATGGCAATCTGTTCCCCGGAGGCTGATTTCACCTGAAATAACATCGGCTGCCCTTTTTCCAGATGTACACCCGTTTCCATCCTGGCGGATATCGAACGTCCATCATTTAAGCCAATGGTTACCTGTCCATTCTTGATTTCCGTTATCGTTCCCTCAAATACTTTCCCCGGAACCAGCTCCTGCGCCTGTGCGGCCAAAGGACGCGCTGCCGCGGATTCTTTGGCCTGAGCTGCCGTCTGGTTATTGGAAACGGTATGATTCTGATATTGATGTATCCCTTCCACGAATGACATGATTCGCCTGCCTTTCTGCAAATAGTTCTAATGTTCTCTGCTTTGCAAGAATTTTTTAATAAAACTCTGCCGATGGATGCAGGAAGCCCCGTGTTTTTTGATTGCCTCAATATGTTCCCTGGAGCCGTAACCCTTATTTCTGGCAAATCCATATTCCGGCATTATCCTATCATATTCTACCATCAGCCGATCCCTGGTGACTTTAGCAATAATGCTTGCCGCGCCGATGGAAATACTCTTGGCGTCCCCTTTAATAATCGGCACCTGCAAAATCTCCACCTGCGGAATTGTCACAGCGTCGTTTAATAATATATCGGGCGTTACGGATAGATTCTGAATCGCCTGGCGCATAGCTTCGTACGTTGCCTGCAGAATATTGATTTCATCAATTCTTGCCGGATCTGCCATGCCAACTCCCACGGCCACCGCCTGTTCCATAATCATATCATACAATTCTTCTCTTTTGGAAGCGCAGAGCTTCTTAGAATCATTGATATATAAAATCTTGCAGTCTCTGGGCAAAATGACCGCCGCGGCTACCACCGGACCCGCGAGAGGTCCTCTGCCAGCTTCATCAATGCCACAGACATATCCCTTGTGATCATATTGCCTCTCATAAACCTTCAGCCCTTCGATACGCTCCCGTTCCTGCTCCAATGCCACAAGGCGTTTCCGGGCCTGTTCTGCCAGCTTCTTAACCCCCGCCCGCCGATCGTTTTGATATTTTAAAATAAAAGAAGGCAGCATAGATTCTTCTGCTGCCTGTAATTCCGCCTTAATTTCCGTAATTTTTTTTAACTCTCCCACCTGGTTCTCCTTTTACTATTTACTGATGTTTGATAAAGCCAATTTTGTCAAAAGGATAAAGTCTCAGCCAGGCCCTGCCTACAAAATCTTTGCCTAACACTTTGCCTACGCTGGGATCACGGCTGTCTGAACTGGCGTTGCGATTATCTCCCAGTACAAAATATTCATCCTCTCCAAGCTCTACAGGCTCCGCAGCTTCTCCCGGATTCTGTATGATTTCCCGCCCATAGGATTCCTCTAATTCCTCACCGTTAATATAAATTACCCCGTCCTGGCTAATCTGTACTGTCTCGCCTGGAAGTCCAATGATTCGCTTAATGTAGTAGGTATCCTCCTTAAACTTAAAGGGGAATACTACAATATCAAATCGTTCCGGCTTATGAAAACGGTAACTAATCTTATCTACAATCAGATTATCTCCGTCGCTTAACGTATACTCCATGGAAGTTCCGCTTACCTGCGTCCGCTGCCCCACATAATGAATCACCAGATAGGTCAGCAAAAAAACAATTCCTATATATAAAACAAAACTTATAACTTCACGCACCATACCGGATTTTTCTTCTGAGTTTTTTTTTCTCTCTTTCTGCTGATTATCCATATTTTATACCTGCTTCCTATACTTCATATACAAACGGCAGTCCGACCTCCATCCGCGCCTATGCAATCCATGGTACCGCCACTTTTATTTTAGCTCTGTTCCTCTGGAAATTCAAGTGTTATTTTCCCCAGCCTGCCGCTGCGAAATTCATCTATCAGTAAAGCCGCTGCTTTGCTGTAATCAAGTTCATTTCCTTTTTTCACACAATTACGGCTTCTGGCTATGTCCCCCAGAATTTCCGCTGGAGCCTGGCTTTCCTCTGCCTGATAGCGCTCCTTTAAGACGTTCGGATATTTTTCCTGCAGAATGCGAATCAATTCCAAAGACAACTCGTCAATATTTAAAATTTCATCCTTAATAGAACCAATCAGAGCCAGATACAGTCCCACTCGCTGGTCTTCGAATTTGGGCCATAAAATTCCCGGCGTATCTAAAAGTTCCACATTTTTATTCAGGCGTATCCA
Source organism: Lachnospiraceae bacterium (assembly GCA_009911185.1). GTDB lineage: Bacteria > Bacillota > Clostridia > Lachnospirales > Lachnospiraceae > Petralouisia. The sequence goes on along the minus strand of QXWW01000011.1, from coordinate 71,601 downwards.
CTGCTTTCCTTTGGTAACGCCCGGCTTATTTCCCGTTTTGGCACATGCCCTTCCCGCGTAGGTATTGATGAATGTGGATTTCCCCACATTGGGAATCCCCACCACCATAGCACGCACCGGACGGTTCCGGATTCCCCTTCTGCGGTCGCGTTCTATTTTCTCCCTGCACGCTTCCAGTATGGCCTCCTGAATGTTCTTCATACCTGTCTTCGTCCGGGCGTCCAGCTTCACCACAAAAAAGCCTTTTTCCCTGAAATATGACATCCAGGCTGCTGTCTGTTCCTGGCTGGCAAGATCCGCCTTATTCATCAATATCAATCTTGCCTTCTGTTTTCCCAGCTCGTCAATATCCGGATTTCTGCTGCTTACAGGAATACGGGCGTCTGCCAGTTCAATTACCAGATCAATGAGTTTTATATCTTCCTGCATCTGACGTTTTGCTTTCGTCATATGTCCTGGGTACCATTGAAAATGCATCTCTTACCTCCGACTATTTCAAAAAACCGATTTTATCCAAGGGCGAGACAATCATCCATGCCTTCCCTGTAATATATTCTTTCTTCACATTGCCGATACTGGAAAAACGGCTGTCCTCACTGTTGTTACGGTTATCTCCCAGAACAAAATATTCATCTTCACCCACAAGAATCTCATTTTCTGCCATCAGGGCCTTCTCTATGGCGCCTCCTTCTATCTTTTCAGAAAATAACTCTCCATTCACATAAACTTCTCCCTCTTTGACCTGTATCTTATCTCCGGGAAGGCCAATAACCCGTTTCACATAAAAGTGGGATTTTTCATTTCCATTCGGCGAAAATACCACCAGATCATTACGCCCCGGATCAAACAGTTTATAGACAAAACGATTCACCAAAATATGCTCCCCGTTCTCTAAAGTTGGGGACATAGAGGGTCCTACCACCGTCACCCGGAACCCGAAAAAAGATACCAGAATCACGGTACCTGCAATCGTCAGCAGAATTTCTCCCGCCCAGACTGCAATTTCTTTCAGCAAAGCCGTATTTATTTTTTTCTTTCTCCGATAAAAACTCAGACCGGATGTTTTTCTTTTCATATTCCAGCGCTCCTATCACACAACAACTGCTTACCCGTGCAGACGTGCGCACCCAATTGGGGTTTCCCGCAACCGACGCACCCAGACCGCCTGGCAGCTGTCTTCTTCAGGCGGGAGTGTGCATAAAAAGGGACAACTACAATCGTACTTGTCCCTTCCCATGTTCCATTCCTGTTTTGTATTACTTTACTAATTCTTTTACCTTTGCTCTCTTGCCGACACGCTGTCTTAAATAATTCAGCTTTGCACGCCTTACTTTACCATAACGTACTATTTCAATTTTCTCTACGTTCGGAGAATGCAGCGGCCATGTCTTCTCAACGCCAACACCGTTGGAAAATTTTCTTACCGTGAAAGTCTCTCTGTTGCTTCCGCCCTGCCGCTTCAGCACGATACCTTCAAAAACCTGGATTCTCTCCCGGTTTCCTTCCTTAATCTTACCATAAACCTTCACCGTATCTCCCACGCTGAATTGATCTACCTGTTCCTTCAATTGTTCTTTTTCAATGTTCCTGATAATTTCTGTTGCGTTCATTTTGTGACCTCCTATTTCCATTAGATGTTCTTAATACATTCGTAACAGAGGACCATCATTTTCTTGTCTCACAGATTTGTATTTTATCACAAATCTGTGCAGAAAGCAAGATTTTTCTCTTGCTTTTTGACAAAGCGTTCAGGGAGCTTCCATTTTCCGAGCTCCCTTCGCTGGAAATTACATGTTTTGGCATACTGTGCACGGCCGCTTTCGCGACATACAACAAAGCATTTTCTATAGAAGAAAAGACGAAATGCGGTCTTTCACCGCATTTCGTCTGGCTCTTTCATTTATCAGCAATTACTTTACAACTTTAATTTTAATCGTTGCCTTCTTATTGCTTCCGTCTGTTGCTTTTGCAGTAACGGTAATTGTCTTGCCTTTTGCTTTTTTCTTGGTCTTTAATACGCCCTTCTTGCTGATGGTTGCATATTTGCCTTTTACGGCTTTCTTGTCAAGGCTCCACTCCAGCGTCTTGTTTGCTTTCTTGCCATTCGTCTTTACTGTCGCCTTAATCGTGAGGCTCTTGCCAGCCTTTACTTTCTTAGCCTTAGCTTTTAAAGTAACCTTGGTAACGCTGTTCTTCATAATGGTAATTGTAACCGTTGCTTTCTTTCCGCTTCCATCTGCGGCAGTTGCAGTAACTTTTACTTTTTTACCTGCGCCCTTTTTCGTAGTGGTTACTACGCCTTTGGCATTAACCTTTGCATATTTCTGGTCTTTCTTGGCAATACTCCACTTAACAGCTTTATTTGCTGCATTTTTCGGAGCTACTGTAACGCTAAGAGTCACTTTCTTGCCGGCTGCAATTTTAACGGACTTATTGTTAATTTTTACGCTGGTTACGGCAAATTTCAGACCATTCTTAGCAGTGTTCAATTTAGTCACTGCAGCAGATACCTGATCCTTTGTTGCCTTTGCATCATTATATACAACTTCTGCTGCTTTTAAAGCGTCTTCAAAAGCCTTCCAGCTTGCAGAAGTATATTTTGCTTTATCTTTTAATAATGCTTTTGCCTGATTGATTGCCGTCTGTAATGCCGCCTTATCTACTGTAGATGTGCTGGTAGCAGGTTTCAGATTGTCAAGCGCTGTTTTCAGTTCATTGGCTGCCTTATTTACTTCTGCCTGTGTTGCATCAGCCTTAGCATTGACTGCCTTTGCATCTTTCAATTTTGCCTGCATTGCATTCCAGCTCTCTGTGGTAAAGTTTTTCGCAACCAACTTCTCTGCCCTGGTAATCTGCGCCTGTAATGCTGTCTTATCTACGGCAGGTGTGCCAGTAGCAGGTTTCAGATTATCAAGCGCTTCTTTCAATGCACTGGCTGCTGCATCTACCTCTGCCTGTGTTGCATCAGTCTTTGCATTGACTGCCTTCGCATCTTGCAGTTTTGCCTGCATTGCATTCCAGCTTTCTGTGGTAAAGTTTTTCGCATCTAATCTTTCCGCTCTGGCAATCTGTTCCTGTAACGCCGTCTTATCTGCCACTCCAGGTTTTGTCTGAAGACCTGCTATTGCTTCTTTCAATGCTGTTGTAGCGTCAACCACCTGTTTCTTCGTTACAATACCGTCTCCGCTTACAACTTCTCTATTATCTAAAAGCCTCTGCGCATTATTCTTTGCTGTTGCAAACACATTCCAGGTTTCTTCTACATAATCAGCCTCATTCTTTGTATTTGCAATTGCCATCTGCTCTTCCAAAGCTTCCCAGTCCTCAGCGGTCGGTTTCGCATCTTCAGGTGTTTTCAGAACCAACCCTTTTTCTAATTCAGTAATTGCGTTCTGCACCTGCGCCTTTGTTACCTTTACAATTCCATCTTCCGGAGTCACGATTTGTTCCAAAAGTGCTTTGGCATCGGCAATCGCCTTTTCTAAAGCATTCCAGCTTTCTTCTGTATACTCTTCTTTATTTGCATTCTTGATTTTGTCTTCCGCAGTTTTAATAGCGTTCTGCAACTGTGTCTTCTCAGCATCTCCTGCCAATTCTGATCCTTCTGTTTTCGGAACCAGCTCTGTATTCAAAGCAGTGATAGCACTCCTTACCTGCGCTTTTGTTACCTTTACCGTGCCATCTTCTGGAGTTACGATTTGTTCCAAAAGTGCTTTGGCATCCGCAATCGCCTTTTCTAAGGCATTCCAGCTTTCTTCTGTATACTCTTCTTTATTTGCATTCTTGATTCTGTCTTCCGCAGTTTTAATAGCGTTCTGCAACTGTGTCTTCTCAACATCTCCTGCCAATGATCCATCGTCGCTACTAACAACAAACCCCTCCATTGCCGCCTGCAACCGGGCAATCATGTCTTGAACTTCTTTCTCAGTTACCGAAGACGTCCCATTTTCCGGAGACACAATCTGAGTATAAAGTTCATTTGCATCGGCAATCGCATCTGCCAGCTCTTGATAACCCAAATACTCGTTTTCATTCTTGCCATCAATTAATTCCTCTGCTTGATCAATGACGTTTTTTAAGCTCGCTCCATCCAGCGGTGTTACAACACCTGAGCCGCCAGTTACAGTCATAATGCCGTCATTTGCCGCGTCCACCTGAAGCGCCCCGGCAAAATTTATCCCTGAAACTGCAATTGCTACAGCCAAGAATAATGACAAAAGTTTCTTTCCCTGTTTCATGCTTATCCTCCTTCTATTTTGTGAAACATTAGCTTCATGTTTTTCTATAACCACATATTAACTCCTGTCTAATATATTTTACATATAGAAAAACCTTTTTGCTCTCTCAAGTATAGTAGTTTTTTTCATCATTTACAATTGGCTTTTTTATGAAAATAGTCCTAAAATAATTTTTCTTTTTGTTACTTTTTACTCAATCATTTCATTCCCTTCAGCCATTCCTGCTCCTGGCTGGAAAGCTTTGCCTTTTCCAGCAAATCCGGCCTGCGCTCTCTGGTGCGCAAGACGGCCTGCCGCCTGCGCCAGATTTCAATATTCTTATGATGTCCGGATAATAAAACCTCCGGCACTTTTTTCCCCCTCCAGTCTTCCGGCCTGGAATATTGAGGATACTCCAAAAGATTTCCTTCAAAAGACTCCGCCCGGCCAGACTCCTGGTTTCCAAGCACGCCCGGCACCATTCTCGAAACCGCGTCTGTAATTACCATTGCCGGAAGCTCCCCCCCTGTCAGCACATAATCTCCAATAGAGACGTAATCGGTCACAATCTCTTCCAATACGCGTTCATCAATGCCTTCATAATGACCGCAAAGCAAAATCAAATCTTGCTCTAATGCCAGTTCCTTAGCCATCTTCTGGGTAAATGTGCTTCCCTGAGGCGTGACATAAACGCACCTGGGCGTTTTTTCCATCGTTTCCACCACAGATTTCCAGGCGTCATAAACGGGCTGCGCCTGCATCAGCATACCCGCTCCGCCTCCATACGGATAATCGTCCACATTATGATGTTTATTTTCTGAATAATCGCGAATATTAATGGCGTTAATGGCGAGAAGCCCCGCCCTGGACGCCCGTCCAATGATGCTGGTATTCAATCCCTGCATCACCATTTCGGGAAATAAGGTTAAAATATGAAAATTCATCTCAAACTTCCTCCAAAAGCCCCGGCATCAGATATACCTGCATACTCCGCTGCTGCATATCCACGCTGCGTATGCATTCGCGGATTGCAGGAAGAAGCAGTTCCCTTTTTTTTCCCTGCACTTTATCCGCATAAGGGGAATCCTGTACAACTTCCACAAGGTATACGTCGTTCGCTCCTGTTTGAAGCACATCTTTCAGTTTTCCCAGCAATTCTCCCGCTTCTGTCGTCACTTCCATGCCAATCAGGTCAGCGATAAAATATTCGTCTTTTTCACATTTCACTGCCTGATCCCTGGTCACAAACAACCCTCTTCCTTTGTACTTCTCAATTTCATTAATATTATCTATGCCTTTAAACTTGAGAATTGCCATATTTTTAAAAAATTTTACCTGAAGAATTTCCATTTCCCGGTATTCACTGCCAACATCCAGAAAAACTTTTTTCAGCCTCTTGAAGCGGTTCACATCGTCTGTCATCGGGAATACTTTCACCTCTCCCCGTACTCCGTGAGTTGTGGCGATCGCTCCTACCTGCAATAAATCTTCCATACCATGCTCCTTTGCTAAAAACCTTTTATAAAAGTTCCTCCTTTATCCTTGTCTCCGAGTACCGGCAAGATAACAAAAACAGGAACTCTTCTCGCATACTTTGTAATCTTTGCACCATTTCCATCCATGGCAATGCATCAAAAAACTGCCGCAAAACTGATTTCAATTCTGTGGCAGCTTTCTATTTTCATTTGTTACTGTAAACGTCTCCGGCTTTCACAGTATGAACGGCCATGCGGCCTGCCAGACGGCAGACTGAGCAGGATGAAGTTACTGTACAATATCTACAATAACTTTTTTGTCACTCTTAGCTGCTGCCGCTTTCACAACAGCACGAATGGCTTTTGCAACCCGTCCCTGTTTTCCAATTACCTTCCCCATGTCTGTCTGGGCGACATGCAATTCTAAAACAACAGACTTCTCGTTCTCAGTCTCTGTAACTGCGACCTGCTCCGGATTATCTACAAGAGCTTTGGCAATTACCTCTACTAATTCTTTCATTCCTTCACCCCGCGAAGATTATTTCTCGATTCCGGCTGCTTTAAAGATCTTTCCTACCATCTCTGTAGGCTGAGCTCCATTTGCTAACCATTTCTTTGCTAATTCTTCATTTACATGGAATTCACTGGGATCCTTTGTGGGATCATAAGTTCCGATTTCCTCGATGCATTTTCCATCTCTGGGAGATCTGGAATCAGCGACTACGATTCTATAGAAAGGAGCCTTTTTCTGCCCCATTCTCTTTAATCTGATCTTTACCATTACATTTCACCTCCTGCTTTTTTCTTATTTATTTTGGTAATCAGGTACTGTATCATACACTCCCTGTTACTTGCTTATAAACCGAACGGCAGTTTAAAACCGCCCCGGCGCCTGCTTTTGCCCCCCATCATTCCCGGCATCTGCTTCATCATTTTCCTTGACTGTTCAAACTGCTTCACCAGGCGGTTCACCTCGCTGATATCCACCCCCGCGCCTCTGGCAATTCTGCGCTTTCTGCTGGGATTCAAAATGGAAGGGTTCGCCCTCTCTTTGGGCGTCATAGAATAAATAATTCCCTCGATCCTTGCCATCTTTTTCTCATCCATGGCATTCTCAATCTCTGCAATCTGTGAACCTCCGATTCCCGGCATCATTTTAAGCATACTGGTAATTCCGCCCATCTTTTTCATCTGATTCATGGACTCCAGATAATCGTCAAAGCCAAATTCGGCTTTCTTCATCTTCTGTTCCAGTTCCCTTGCCTTTTCCTCGTCGATGTTTTCCTGCGCTTTCTCAATCAGCGTCAGTACATCTCCCATGCCCAGAATCCGGTTTGCCATACGGTCCGGATAAAACTGCTCCAGATCCGATAACTTCTCCCCCATTCCCACATAGAGAATAGGCTTGCCCGTCACAGCACGGATGGACAATGCCGCTCCGCCTCTGGTATCTCCGTCCAGCTTGGTCAGAACCACACCGTCAATGCCTATTTTGTCCTGAAAGGTATTTGCCACATTTACCGCATCCTGTCCTGTCATGGCATCCACCACTAATATGGTCTGATGAACCTCAATCTGGCTCTTGATCTCGCAAAGTTCCTGCATCATCTCCTGATCAATGTGGAGGCGTCCTGCAGTGTCTAATATAACCACATTCTGTTCTTTGGCTCTGGCATGTTCCAAAGCCGCCCTGGCAATATCCGCCGGCTTATGGCGGTCCCCCATGGAAAATACTTCCACTCCCTGTTTCTCTCCGTTAATCTGAAGCTGTTGGATAGCGGCAGGACGATACACATCACATGCCACGAGCAGCGGCTTCTTCCCCTTTTGTTTCAGCTTCCCGGCTATCTTTGCCGTTGTGGTCGTCTTACCCGCTCCCTGCAGGCCCGCCATCATGATAACGGTAATCTCTGCGCCTGGCTTTAAGGCAATCTCTGTCGTCTCGGAACCCATCAAAGAAACCAGTTCCTCATTTACAATCTTAATCACCATCTGCCCCGGATTTAAGCCATTCATCACATCCTGCCCCACGGCGCGCTCCTGCACAGACTTTACAAATTGCTTGACCACCTTAAAGTTCACATCCGCTTCTAACAGGGCCAGCTTCACTTCCTTCAGCGCTGCCTTCACATCATCTTCCGTAAGAAGCCCTTTGCTTCGCAGGGACTTAAATACATTTTGTAATTTTTCAGACAAACTGTCAAATGCCATACTATAACTCCTCTAAGATCTCATTGGAAATAGCTTCAATCTCAGCCATTGCCTGAGCTTCTTTTCCATTCTGATAATTCCTGGAAAGCGTCTGTATTTTCAGAATCTTTTCTTTATTCTTCAAAAACCGTTCCAGTAAATGCAGCTTCTCCTCATAATCCGCAAGGATTCTGTCGCAGCGCCTGACCAAATCATGAACACCCTGGCGGCTGATGCCCTTCTCCTGTGCAATCTCACTCAAAGACAGATCATTCCATACATATTCCTCATATATATTCCGCTGATGCTCCGTCAGCAAATCTCCATAAAAATCATAGAGATACGTCTGCATTACTTTCTTTTCCATTTTTACCACCGCAGGTATCATACAACAAAACAAACAGGGTGTCAAGCATTTCTTCTTTACAAACTGTTATCTGACTATTCTCATATTGTCACTCCCCGTTTTGCCGCTCCGCTGACAGGCCCGGCTCAAACCGTAACATTGACGGAGCATATGCAGCTGCGTTCATATAGTACCTGTGAACAATAACTGTTTCATTGCTATCGCATGAAATTAATTAGATTTCCGCCTATAACATATCACCCGGACTTTAAAAGAAACATACTCTGCTCTTTCTTTTACATAAATTTCAGTTGTATTTTTGCCGTCGCCATGTATCCTGGAACTTTTTTGTTTCTTATCAGGCAACTTTTTTAACAATAATTGCTTGAAACTCCATTGTAATGTTCCTGAAAACAGCCTATACTATCCTTAAGAATTGAGGTGATTTACTTTGAAAGAAATAAACATCGGACGGATCCTCACACAACACCGCCGCAAACGCTGCATTACGCAGGATGCGCTTGCCGAATACATGGGCGTCTCCAAAGCTTCCGTTTCAAAATGGGAAACTGGAACCACTTACCCCGATATTACGCTCCTGCCACAGCTGGCCTCCTTTTTCAACATCAGTATGGATGAACTAATGGGTTATGAGCCGCAGATGACGAAAACAGATATCCGCAGGCTTTGCAGGCAGCTCGCCTGCGATTTTTCCGCAAAGCCTTTTCACGAAGTCATGCAGCGTTGCAGGGAAATCACCAAAAAGTATTTTTCCTGCGCTCCGCTCCTGTTTCAAATAGGCAGTTTATATGTAAACCACTGCGAGCTTTCCGAAACGCCTCAGCAAGCGCTTACTGTTTTAGAAGAAGCCAAAAAATTGTTTATTCGCGTCAAAGAGGAAAGCGACGACATTTCGCTGAGGGACCAGGCTCTGAATATGGAAGCATTTTGTCTGCTGCGGCTTGGATACTACACAGAAGTCATTGATCTGCTGGCTGACCGCAACTTCCTTAGAATGACGCCGGAACCTCTGCTGGCCGAGGCTTTTCAAATATCCGGCTATCCCCTGGAGGCAAAGCAGAGCCTGCAGGCAGGCATTTATCAAATTGTGATGGAACTGTTGAACCTTCTGCTTTCCTATCTGGCGTTATGCCAAAAAGACGAAGCTTCCTTCGAAGAAACCTGCCGCCGCATCCTCGCCGCCGCAGATATCTTCCAGCTGCAAACGCTGCATCCTTCCATATTATTGAACGTGTATTATTCTATGGCGCAGGAATACCTGAAACACAAAGAGAAGGAAAAAGCTCTTGATACGCTTGAACTGTACGTGAAGCTGGCGGTATCCGATATCTATCCGCTAAAGCTCAAGGGGGATTCTTATTTCACACTCCTTGACGGCTGGCTGGAGGAAAATCTTCCTCTGGGATGCAGTCTGCCCAGAGAAGAAACTCTCGTGCGCAAAAGCATGATAACAGCACTTACAAAAAACCCGGCATTCCATCAGCTTTTTGAAGAAAAGCGTTTTCAGGATATTGTACGCATTTTAAAAAACCACAGGAGGAACAACTTATGAATGCTGTAACGTTAAAAGGTTTGTCAAAGACCTATGCCAACGGCAAAAAAGCCGTCGATTCCGTCAATATCAGCCTGGCTTGCGGCGAAGTATTTGGCTTTCTTGGCCCAAACGGCGCCGGTAAGACCACGACGGTAAAGCTGCTGAACGGTATGCTGACGCCCACAGGCGGCAGCTGCGCTGTTTTTGATGTGGACCCTGCAAAAAATCCGCAGAAAACCCACGCACTCTCCGGGGTTGTCACAGAACATGCACAGATGTACGATACCATGACCGGGATTGAAAATCTAATCTTTTATGGTTCGCTTTACGGACTCACTCCTTCTGAAAGTGAACAACAGGGCAAAACCCTTCTTGAAGAGCTGGAATTATCTCATGCTGCCAACCAGAAGCTTGCTGCCTATTCTACTGGTATGAGACAACGGCTTTCACTGGCGCGCGCACTGATTCATCAGCCTCAGATTTTATTCCTGGATGAACCTACCTCCGGGCTTGATCCGGAAAGCGCCCAGAATGTGCATCACATGATACGCCGCCTGGCTTCTGAACACGGCATTACCATTTTCCTCTGTACGCATCAGCTCCGCTATGCCCAGGAAATATGCACCCGCTATGGGCTTATGGAAGAAGGGCGGCTGCTGGCAGAAGGAACTCTGGACTCTCTGCGCCTTCTGACAGACTCCGGCATGACTTTGAAAATAAAAGCCAGCCGTATACCGGAAACGCTTTTATGCCAGAAAACAGCGCCAGACGCCTATGAAGTTCCGATACAATCAGAAGAAGAGATCCCCGGCATCGTCCGCAGCATTGTGAACGCAGGCGGGGATATTTACCATATTTCCGCCACGCTTCCTTCTTTGGAAGACATTTATTTTCACCTTACCAGAAAGGAGAAGAGCGCATGAACCAGTCAATGACCGCTATCATAAAAAAAGATATAAAAGGGATTACTTCCAACAAGCGGATGTTCATTACCCTGCTTATCGTCCCCCTTGTATTAACCATCGTGGTACCTTCTGTTTTTACGCTGGTATTTCACTTTATGCCAGAAGAAGATACCGACCTGCAAAAAATGCTGGAACTATTGCCCCTGTCCATGCAAAACGGAAATTCCCGGCAAACCCTGGCCGAACTCATGCTGAATTATATTATGCCGGTATTCTTCCTGCTCATCCCTATTATGGCGTCCTCTGTTATGGCGGCGGCATCCTTTGTGGGCGAGAAAGAAAAACGGACTTTGGAAACCCTCCTGTACTGTCCGTTATCCTTAAAACAAATTTTCCGTTCCAAGGTAATGGCCTCTTTCCTTCTCAGCATGTTTGTTTCCGCTGTTTCTTTCACAGCAATGTTTGTGGTAATTGAAGCGGAAACCTATCTTTTCACGAACCGCTTTGTCATACCAGATCTCAAATGGCTGCTGATTATGCTGCTGGTTTCACCCGCCATTTCATTGATCGCAATCACACTGATTGTCCGTATATCCGCGAAAGCACAAAGCGTTGAGGATGCTGAGCAAAGTTCCGTATTTCTGGTACTGCCCGTAATTCTTCTGATTGTAGGGCAATTTACAGGCGTTCTTCTTATCAGCTCCTGGCTCCTTTTGGGAATAGGCGTCCTCTGCGGACTGCTTGCTGCATTGCTTCTAAAGAAATGCATGGAACATTTCCAATATGAAACTCTCCTGAAATAGTCCCAATTACTCCGGTTTCCACTGCCGGAGTAATAGATATTGACATATTTTTATCAAAGTTATATATTATAAGTAGCATTAAAATACATAGTTTTATAGGAGGGTTCCACACATGAATAACTTAAAATTAGACGTAGCTGATCAGATTGCCGTCCTCACAATCAGCAGGCCGGGCGCATTAAATGCTCTTAACAGCGAAACGTTGGACGAGCTTAACACCGTCCTGAGTGAAATCGAGGCAAGGGACGACGTGAAAGTCGTAATCCTCACCGGCGGTCCTGACAAGAAGGACAATGCCTTTAAGTCTTTCGTTGCCGGCGCTGATATTGCCGAAATGGTGAACTTTTCTGCTGCAGAGGCACGCGCTTTTGGTATGAGGGCTGCAGAGCCATTCTTCAAACTGATGAATATGCGCCAGGTTACTATCGCCGCTGTCAACGGATTTGCACTTGGCGGCGGATGTGAGATCGCTATGGCATGTGACATCCGTATCGCTTCTGACAACGCAACCTTTGCCCAGCCGGAAACCGGTCTCGGCATCATCCCCGGATTTGGCGGAACACAGCGTCTTGCCCGCCTGGTAGGTATGGGACGCGCCAAAGAACTGATCTTCACCTGCGATAACATTGATGCTGCTGAAGCGTACCGCATCGGCCTGGTAAACAAAGTAGTTGCCAAAGAAGAACTGATGGATACTGCCAGGAAAATGGCTTCTAAGATTATCTCTAAGGGAAGTTACGCTGTTTCCATTGCTAAGGCTGCGATCAATAACGGCTATGACATGGACATCAAGAATGCCGTAGAGATGGAAGCAAACCTCTTCGGAATTACCTGCTCCACGCATGACAAGACGGAAGGTATGACCGCTTTCTTAGAAAGACGCGCTGCTGATCTGACCGATTTCTAATTTTTAAGAGCCGCCGCCATAAGGACTACTGTACAAAATACCGTTTCTTCCAGATATCTTGTACCTAAGTTTCTTCATGCGGCGGCTCTTTTTTCTGCTTTTCACCTGCAAAATATTTGTTATGATTTATTTTCATTTTTCCATTGCAGAATTTCTTCTAAGCGATCCCTGACCTGCTTCTCCTGCCCCTGTTCTGTAGGCTGATAATACCTTCTGCCTGTCAGTGCATCCGGCAGACACTGCATACTGCTTAATTTTTCCTCGGTATCATGCGCGTAAATATAACCTTTTCCATAATTAAGCTCCTTCATCAAACTGGTAGGCGCATTGCAAATCTGCAAAGGAACCGCCTGCGCCGGAAGTTCCCTCACATCTTTCTTACAGGCTTCACATGCCTGGTAAAGCGCATTGGATTTTGGCGCCATCGCCAGATACACGACCGCATGTGTCAAATGCACATCACACTCCGGCATTCCCAGAAAATGACACGCCTGATAAGCCGCCACCGTTACCTGCAGCGCATTCGAATCTGCCATCCCCACATCCTCACTGGCGAACCGCACCAGTCTTCTGGCGATATACAAAGGATTTTCTCCTCCATCCAGCATCCGGCACATCCAGTACACGGCTGCGTCCGGGTCACTGTTGCGCATGGATTTATGTAAGGCGGAAATCAAATTATAATGCTCCTCTCCATTTTTATCGTACAACAGCGAGCGTCTGTTCATGCATTGCTCCAGCACTTCCCCGTCCACACACAAAACTGCCGATTCGTCCATCCTGCCGTTGCTGACCGCCATTTCTAAAGTATTCAACGCCGTTCTTGCATCTCCGTTGGCAAAACGGGCAATCGCCGATAAATGGGCGTCCTTTATAGAAATCTTCATGTCGCCAAACCCTTTGGGACTCTTTAGCGCATATACCAGCAATTCCTTGATATCCGCTTCTTGCAAAGCCTTGAGAATAAACACTTTACAGCGGGAAAGCAGCGCGGAATTAAGCTCAAACGAAGGATTCTCTGTAGTGGCCCCCACCAGAATAATACTGCCTTTTTCCACAAATGGAAGAAATGCATCCTGCTGAGCCTTATTAAAGCGGTGAATCTCATCCGCAAACAACAACGTGCGGATTCCCATTTTGCGGTTCTGTTCTGCCTGCACCATCACTTCCTTAATCTCCTTGATCCCGCTGCTGACTGCACTGTATTCCACAAATTCTGCCCTGGTCTGCTGTGCAATAATTCTTGCCAGCGTAGTTTTGCCCACTCCCGGAGGCCCCCAGAAAATCATAGAAGATATCTGGTCTTTTTCAATCAGGCGGCGCAGAATCTTCCCCTCCCCAATCAAATGCTTCTGCCCCACATACTCCCTGAGATTGTCCGGTCTTAAACGGCTTGCAAGAGGCGCAAGTTTCTCCCTGTTGTCAAACAGACTTAATTGTTCCATTTCTTTCCCTTCCTTTGTGTTTACAATCATATAAATTCTTTTTACCATCTTTTAACATTTACTGGCATTCTGTTTCATCTATCTTTCAAGAAAACAGTACGCCGGGTTCCCTGTGATTCATCTTAACATATTTATAACATGCCAGCAACTTTGGCAAAACTCATTTCGTCCTTTCACAGACTTGTGAAAAATGCATACATGATTTGCTTACTAAAAGGTTAGATTTATATACAATATGCCAATAAATATTATATTGGATCTGGTGACTGGAAAAAAGAGCCAAACTGGTTTTCCTGAACCAATTCATAAGCAGTCAAGACAAGGAGAAGGAGTATATGGTTATACAACATAATTTGCAGGCGGCAAATGCAAATAGAATGTTAAAAGGCGTCACTTCAAGACAATCTGGCACCATAAAAAAACTGTCTTCCGGATATAAGATTAATAGCGCTGCGGATGATGCGGCAGGTCTATCAATATCTGAGAAAATGCGCTGCCAAATCCGGGGATTAGAAAAAGCCTCCAGCAACGCACAGGACGGAGTTTCTTTGATTCAAGTAGCAGAAGGCGCGCTTAGCGAGGTTCATTCCATCCTTCAAAGAATGAATGAACTGGCGACTCAGGCTGCAAATGATACAAATACTTCCGTTGACCGTGAACAAATAAAACGTGAAATCGATCAATTAGGATTAGAAATTGACCGCGTAGCCAATACAACGCAGTTTAATTCCATGGAGCTTTTAGACGGTTCTTTTAAAAATAAAAGCCTCCAGGTTGGCGCGCTTTCCGGACAGGGAATCCAGGTTGATATCAAGGCTATGGATACACATGCATTAGGGCTGTCGCTTGTGTTTGACAACCCGGACAAGATTGACCTTATCTTACAGTCAAAGCCTTCTATTGATTACATAGAAATCATTGATGAAAGGGATACCGCTTATTGGGGCTGGATGTCATACGATGTGGCAACCGGCAAGAAGAATCTTTATAATCCGGAGCAATGCCTGTTTGTTAATTCCTACGAGATGGCTGGAAGAACTATGAAGCTTGTCCAAAACGCCGTTGACCTGGTTTCACAAATGCGCTCCTCGCTGGGCGCAACACAGAACCGTTTAGAGCATGTAATTGCAAATCTGGAGAATACTGCTGAACAGACAGCTGCTTCAGAATCGAGGATTCGAGACACCGATATGGCGCAGGAGATGGTTGCATACAATGTCAACAATGTTTTAACTCAGACAGGACAGGCCATACTTGCACAGGCAAACCAAACGCCGCAAACTGTATTATCTCTTTTATAAATATGTATATTTTTATCACATTTCTTTAGCGGCCGGCAGTTTTGAGTATGTCTGGAACTACTTTCGACGGAATGTACGTCACACTTTGCGGAATGCAGACCCCAATTTGAGAAACGCGGCATTGACTAATGAGCGGTGCAGCAGACCGCAGAATGGAACGTGCAGGCCGAGGGACTGAGTGTTCAGCCGCGCCCCGGAAACTGCCGGTTCTAAATAAAATACTCTCTTCCATCCCAAAACCTGCCGGAAGCGGGCACTGCGCCACTCACATAAATTTATAAATCAGTGATGCACACAAGCGCAGGAACCGTAACATATACTATTACAGCGAAAACTTATCAGAAATTTGGGATAATTTTTCATCTACCAGATCATAATGACTGTCTACCGCCTGTTCACACAATTTCCAGGAACCTTTTTTTAATGCCAGAAGTAACGCCAGATGAAATTCCTTTAACTTCTGTTTCATATCCAAATCCGCAACTTTTAGCACACTTTCGATCCAGTTTTGGTATATCGTAACAATTGCTTCTGAAATGCAAATCCACATTTGATTTTCCGTTGCCTGAATCAGCATATAATGAAACCTGCGGTCCGTTTCAATTTGTTCTTCCAATGACTGTGCGTTTAAATCCCCTGAAAGAATCTCCAAGATTTCGTCATACCATTTTTCTATGTTTCCTTTTGCAATGACGGCTCGGCACACTGCCTTTTCCATATCCCGCCGGAAGATGAAGACTTCTTCTTTCGTGACCTGTCTTAACAAAAGCATCATCTCCACCACTCCGGAAATGGTTTTCGTCATATTTCCTGTGATATAATTCCCCGATCCCTGCCTGCAGGCTATCAGCCCCATATTTTCCAGTATACGGAGCGCTTCCCTTGTGGAATTACGTCCTATAGACAATGTTTCTGCAAGCTTTCGCTCTGTCGGAAGTTTCGAACCAATCTTAAGTTCTCCATTTTTTACAAGCCCGCAGAGATATTCAATTGCTTTTTGATACTCTCTTCCTTCTTCCATGCCCGTCCCTCCTGACGCATTGTAACGGAGCGCCAATATGCCCTCCCGGCCGTGTTATATCTGCGCACATATGAAATCCCCCTAAAAGTTACCCGGCAGCTACAACAATATGAAACAATCTTCGCAGAACAAACCTTTATCAACTGCGAAATCACACCATAAATTTTGCAAACAGACTCGCTCCAATCACCGTCAGGATTCCAGAGACTACAATAGAGAGGCTGCTCATTGCACCTTCCACTTCCCCAAGTTCCATAGCTTTAGCAGTACCAATGGCATGAGATGAAGCGCCTATGGCAATCCCCCTGGCAATGGGATCATGGATTTTAAATATCCGGCATATGGTTTCCGCAAACATATTTCCAATTACTCCGGTCACGATAATCACCGCCACCGTAACAGACACATACCCTCCCAGCTCTTGAGATACTCCCATACCGATCGCAGTGGTGATTGACTTCGGCAATAAGGTTACATACGAGGCATGGTCAAGCTCAAACAAAAACGCCAGCAGCCAAATACTGGCAAGGCTTGTCAATACTCCGCAAAAAATACCAATCAGTACCGCCTTATAATTTTTCTTCAGCAGTTCCATCTGCTCGTACAGCGGAACGGCAAGACAGACAGTCGCCGGCGTCAGCAGAAAACTAATCGGTTTCGCCCCTTCCTGATAGACGCTGCTGTCAATATCTGATACTGCCAGAAACAATATTACAAGGACAACTGCAATCAGCAGCGGGTTGCATACAGCCAGCTTCCATTTCTTTTTCAACAGTACGCCAATTCCGTACGATAAGATACTGAAAAGCACGCCAAAAAATACAGACGTCTCAAAAAATTCACTCATGCCTGTCCCTCCTCATGCCAAATTGAATACCAAATTGAACCACTCTTCCTGATACAATCATAACCAAACAGGTCGTAAGCGCCGTGATAACTGCATAGGCAACGATGTCTTCCTTCATCGCCTGCCAGGAATCCATCAGCCCTGCCGCTGCCGGAACGAACATAACCGGCATAATCTCTATCAGAAAGTCACTGGTTTCTTTCACAGCATCCAGCCGTACAAGACCCGTTTGCAGACATAAAAACAATATCATGATTCCGTATATGCTTGCCGGAACTGGAAATGGTAATAACGTATACAAGAGTTCTCCGATAAATGAAATCAGCAATATGATTCCAAACTGTTTTAAAAATTTCAAAAAATCTCCTCCTTCAAATTGGTGCTACCAATTTATATAGCACAAATAATTGGAAACGTCAAGAACAAAGCGGACAAGTCCGCTCCTTACGGCGGCGAATATTTTCACAGTAATTGAAAATTTCTTGCAGAAAGTACGCGCTACTGTTATGATATTATGAAAAGCAAATGATTATGGAGGAAACTATTATGGATAAAATAATCGGATTTATCGGCGGCGGAAATATGGCCAGCGCCATCATCGGTGGAATGCTGCAATCCGGACTCGCCGCAAAAGAACAGATCATTGCCACAGCAAAAACAGAACACACGCTCACTTCCCTGAGAGAACGCTTTGGAATCGCTGCGATTGCAGATAACCAGCAAGCCGCCAGACAGGCAGATATACTCTTTCTCGCTGTCAAACCTTACTTATTTGAAGAAATCATTGCTCAGATCAAGGACTGTATCCGCCCACACACATTGATTATATCTATCGCTGCCGGGCAGACCATAAAAAGAATTGAAACCTTATTTGAAAAAAGTATCAAACTGATACGCGCCATGCCAAATACGCCGGCTCTGGTAGGAGAAGCCATGAGCGCCCTGTGCGTCAATCAAAATATCACCAAAGCAGAACTTGCAGACGTTATGGATATTTTTAACAGTTTTGGTAAATGCGAAACAGTTCCGGAAACCATGATGGATACCGTAATCGGCGTTTCCGGCTCCTCGCCCGCTTACGTCTATCTGTTTCTGGAAGCCATGGCTGACGCCGCTGTCGCCGACGGTATGCCGCGGGCGCAGGCATATAAATTTGCCGCCCAGTCTGTGCTCGGAGCTGCGAAGATGGTACTGGAAACGGGAACACATCCCGGCGCCCTCAAAGACGCTGTCTGCTCTCCCGGAGGCACTACGATAGAAGCCGTCGCGGCATTGGAACACCAGGGACTGCGCGGCGCCGTAATTTCTGCCCAGCGCGCCTGTGTGCAGAAATCCAGAGATATGACATCCAAATGATGTTCTCTATTACCTGCATGTAATAACTGCTCTTAAACAGATATACAAATGCTCACTTATTTTATAGTAAAACATTTTCACGCTTTCGCATTGCATGGCCTGTGCTATAGAAAACAAAGTATGTCCCTCATGGTTGCGGGGGCACACTTTGTGGCCGCGGCGCTTCAGGCATAAGTCCATGCCGCCTGCCCGGTTAGATAATCCTTCATGACAGTTTTGGGTTCGAGATACTGCTCGATAATTTTTGTTCCCATACTTCTTTCGCCAACGTAATCCGGGGCAAGTGAAAAATGAACCTCTGCCCGCTCTCTTCCAGGCAAGAACAGAATATTGTGCATTTCTGTCATATCCGGATAATAATAGCGAAGTATTTCTCCGTAAGCAAACTGTTTATAATTTAATTTATCCAACGCCTTATAATATTTGGAGTCAAAAACGTAAAGAACATGATTGACAAACGCCGTATGGTCCAGCGATATTGCGAAACGGTTATGCGAAGTATCTGCTTTATAGGTTTTTGCGGAAAACCGCACCGGCGACGACTCCAGCGACAAATCAAACAAAGCCGCATGGCTGACGGGATTCATTCCCACAAAATGCCTGTTCAAATACCGGGCTGTCATCCTCTGCCATACCATGTCATAATGTCTTATTTTCACATGCACGCTTCCCCCTGTCGCCCGCTCTTTATATTGGCTAAAAAAATCAATCAGGCTCTGTACAAGTTTTTTATGAATATCTTTAAAAACCGCATTTTTTGCTTCATGAAGTTTCGCCAAAACGTAATCAATATTTCTGAAATAGTCAAACCTGGCAATGTTTAATCCGGTCTTTTTCATGGAGAGAAAACTGTGAAAATAATCTAAGGTATAATCTATCACGAACGCCATACATTCTGTGATAAACACCTGCCTGTCGTTTTTCTTATTGACATACAGTGGTACGAATAAAAGATTCCCGCCGCTTATGATTTTTTGCGATTTGCTTATGGAGGCTTTCCAGGAAATCTTACCAGAACCTCCGCTTACTACTTTATTTTCTTTCTCTCTGTAAAGCCCATACCTCCTAAAGTAATCGTATATTTTATAAAAGGCGGCAAAAGGATAATCCGCATCGTATGTATCACTGTCATCGGCTCCCATATATGCCCGGGCAGACGCCGTCGTCCGTTCTGTTTCACTATATTTTTTTATCACATGAAACAGCAGCCGCATATCGGCGGCCGCCTCTGCATTGGTTTGATTCAGGCTTTCTATTTCATGTAATTCATAGTAATGTTTCGGAAAGACAGCCAGCATTTTGCGCTCGCGGAAAATAAAACCCACGATACGAAATACATTTGCCTTTAATTTATCCGAATATTCCATCTCCTGGGTTCCCAATTGGAACATTGTTTCGATATCCCTGGGAACGGCTTCCCCATCCTGTCCATAATAGTACAGCGTATCGATTTCCATCACCCCCGCGCATCAAAACCGTCAAGTGTACGTAAGAATTGCGTGCTGAATATTTTCTCGTCAGCTTCATATTTTTTATACAGCTCCGAAAAAGTGCCGATACTTTCGTCAAACAATACCGCGCCGCCTTTATACGCCGCCTGATGTACATCGCTCCACAGATAATGTAACAGCTTATTTTTAATCTGCTTCTTCCTTTGCGGCGCAGCCTGTTCTGATAAATCGAACTCTATAAAAAACGGACCTATCTGCTTGTCCTCTCCCAAACCCAGATATTTTTCATCTGCAATAAATCTGTTAAGCGCCTGATATAAAGTAACCCATTCGACAAACCGCATCGCCGTTCCATCAGAAAACTGCAGCGTGGGGTTATTCTTATAATGTTCCGGCGTTCCCGCCGCCGCGGAAGTTTCAATGGGCGCGGTACTCACATATTCCCACTCAAATCTTCTTTTAAATGCCGTATCCATCACAAATACATTCTGGTCGCTTGTATTTACCGTGCCTAATATATGGAATTTCGGCGGCAGTTTTACCTGCGTCCCCGGCAAAGCGATGATATCCTTTGCCATCATTTCGTTGTTGATAAAATACTTACTGTACCCCGCGTAAAGTCCTTCTTTTTCCCGGTCCAGAAGCTGAAAAATATCGCCGAACACGGCGGCGCAGTCCCCGCGCGACATTTCTTCAATAATCAGATACACATCTTTGGAAGTATCCTCGTATGCTTTTTCCAAAGCCATGGTAAATATGCCTTTTACAAAATCATAGGTAATCATTCCCGGTTCCTGCGGATTCTCTCCCGGAATTACTTTCGGCAGCAACTGCCCCACAAAATCATTGTATGTATAGTCGGGATAAAACGTGACCCTGAATACATAGTCCGTATTTACCCCCTGTATGATTTCCGTATCAATGGTATGGCTCTTTCCCGTACCCGGCGCTCCAAAATAAATCACCTGCATCTGATTGTTTCCTCTGTCATGCTCATTAAATTTTCGTAGATAATTTTTTAATATATTCAAATTTGTGTTATTTATGGGTTCCAAATTCTCTATATCTATATAATAGCGCTCTTTCTTTGCAAAATAAACTGCCGGAACAATCCTGGAACAAAATCGGTATAATTCCGCCGAGGGATTGGAAGAGTTTGTTATTTTCTCTGATAAAAGAGTAAGTTTTCGCGCCTCGCTTTCAACCTCAAAAAAATCATGGTTCTGCTCTCCAGATATTAGAGAATCAAACTGTTCCAGTGTGGAAATCATTGCCGAAAGGATTCCGTCTGCACAAGTACCGTCCAAATTCCTGGTATCCCCTTCTGAAATGATATCTGTCAAATCATTATCAAACAGATCAAGATAATGAAACCCCATCAACATTGCGCAAATGATATTGATCTTGACATTTCTTTGGCTTAAGCGGCGCGTTTCGTTGAGATTGACAACATACACCGGCCGATTGGTAAAATGCAAGTCCGCCATCTGCTCAGATATCGCTCCGTAAATACCGATAAGCGCAGCCCATATGTTCCTCGTAGCAATATCATTCGCATTATCTGTCTTAGGCTCGTTATAGAAAAACAAACCGTCGATATTGCCCGCTTCATTTTCCAAATACCCCGAGTATTTGCTGACATTGCCGCTATTATTTAAATTTTTCTTTATGGTATCTTTTTCTTCGGCACGGTATCCTACAAGATTCAGTTTCACGAATTTTTCATTTAATCTGCAAATGATCTGATTCATCATCTCGTCGGACGAAGTCACGCCAATCTGTTCCCATCGGGCCAATATCGCCGTATTATCCTGAGCCACGTCTAATTTTATAAGCAAATCATTGGGGACAACCAATACGCGTCTCATAAGTTTCTTCCCTTCTAATAATTTACAACAAGCACCTCATTTTTTGCATATCTCCATCCGCTTACACCCGCGTCTATGACACGATAATGATTTTCTGCAATCCATTCAATCAGCAGCTCGTTCTTTTTCTCTTTATGCTCCAATACATTTGACAGTATAAACTTAAATCCCAGTTCATCAATACGTTTCAGAATGCGCAGCAATTCTAGTTCCTCCGTGAGACCCCAGCCTTTCATACCGCGTTTTCCATCATTATAGGCAGCGCTTGTAATATAGTAAGGCGGATCAAAATAAAATACCGTATCTTTCTCAAATTCGTTCCAGGGAATCTGTATGTAATCAAGATTGAGCAGCTCATATTGCGGCGCCTTTACTTTAAAATTGAGCAATCTTTGTTTGATATCTTCACTGTATCCGGCGACTCCGACCGGCGTATTGAACTTATGGTCCCCGTTAAAGCGAATCATATTTTGAAATGCGTACATGTGCAAAACATATAAATACAGCGGCGAAGGATCTCGATTATACGCATCCCGCAGCGCATTGTACGGCTCTTTCTCCTCCTTTCCCAGGCCGAACTTTTCAATTACACCTTCCACGTTTGCAATCAGTTCTTCTTTTTCGGTATCTAACAGCCATTGCATAAGTTCATAGACAAACGGATTCAGCTCATTATAAACGGTTTTTTCCATGGCCGCCACGTTTGCTCCTACGTTAAACGCGCCGCCCATTACATCCACAAATGTATCTATATTCTGCGGCAATTCTTTCAAAATGACTGGCAGCAGGGTATCTTTACTTCCAGAATAGTTTAAAGGCGACTTATTGACGCTTAAATCTTTCTCAAAATATAAGATCACTTCATTCAGCCGTCTGCCTTTTTTCCTGCTGCCTGACCTGTGATTCTGATATTCCCTGTAGTCAAAGTGATTCACCTGAACTTTTCCGTCTACTGCAAAAACTCTGGCCAGCTCCACTAATTCATCCACGGGAACAAGCCCCTGATTGCTGTAACTCACCAAAATATGCTTAAACCTGATCTGGCGGAACAGATCCTCAAATATGCGTTTCGCCTTCGTTCTTTGCGCATACAGCGAGTTCCTGTCTCCCCGTCCTCTTTTTCCTCCGATTCCCGTGATCGCAGGCGCATCGTCCCGCGCAATCGTCTCTAACATATGATATGCGGAGATATACTGCGTAACGGTATAGGGGGTGTCAATGTATGCGATATCGCCGGAAATTTCCCGGATCAGTTCATTGGCGTCCCTGTTCAAGATTTCGTTTTCAAAAATGACGTCAACTTCATTGATTTCCAGCGGTTCTATCACGAAATCCTTTTCCGCCCTTTTATCCCAGAACTTTAAAAATGCTTCGTACGTTCCCGCCGTATTTGAATAGCGGGTGACGCTTTCTAATAACGAGGCAATGAGAAAATAGTATTCACGTTCCTCTATCTCTTTTTCCTGGTAGACCCTTTCTATATCTTTGCGGATACCGTCAATCCTGATACCATTGCTTTCC
Organism: Lachnospiraceae bacterium; assembly: GCA_009911185.1. Taxonomy (GTDB): domain Bacteria; phylum Bacillota; class Clostridia; order Lachnospirales; family Lachnospiraceae; genus Petralouisia. The sequence goes on along the minus strand of QXWW01000011.1, from coordinate 48,393 downwards.
GTAAAAAACATCCTCCCACCGGCAGGCGTATAATTGCGGTATACGAAAAAACTCTCATCCGGCGTATACTCCCTGCAGTTCAGCCACTCAAATATTCCTGTTTTATGCTTTCTGGTAAATTTAGAAAAATCCGGCATGCCAGTATTCATTAATTTAGCCTTATTAAACACAAAAGAATAATATAAAAAGTCGTTCGCTATAATTTTATATCTGCTCTTAAAATAATCTCCGACGCATCCTGTTCCTGCAAACAGATCTGCAAAACATTCTCCTTCGATGTGGTTTCGTTCAATCACTTCCTGTATTTGGTCAAGTAATTTCATCTTACTGCCTAGATATCTCATGTCCCTACCTACCTAATTTATGGATTTTCCTTCTTTCTGGCAAAGAACTGCCCTTTTGTGTGAGATACCCCATATTTTAACTTGCTCTGCATGACTACTTTTTTCTATAATAAATTCTTGCCTCATAAGGCTGATAGCGGTTATTCTGTCTGGTTAACTTATAATTATCATACAATAAATCCATGTTCTCCCAGTCTTCTTCCAACTGGCAGTCCACCGTTTTCTCATAGAAGTTACAAACCACAAAGATCTTCTCTTTCTGATTTTCTCTTGCATAAGCAAAAAAGTCATGGTCATCCTCTAACAATAATTCAAAGGTCCCCTCTTCAAAGACTTCATATTTTTTCCGCAGTCTGATCAGGGTCTGATAACAGGCAAAGACGGAATCTGCATCTTCCATCTGCTGTCTGGCATTAATTTGCAGATAATTGGGATTTACCTTAATCCAGGGCTGACCCTGTGTAAATCCGGCGTTGGCCGTGCTGTCCCACTGCATAGGTGTACGGGCGTTATCACGGCTTTTGGCATAAACAGAAGCCATAATATCCTTTTTTGGATACCCTTTTTCAAGCCGTTCCCGATACATATTTAATGTCTCTATATCGCGGTACTCCTCCATAGAATAGCACACATTCGTCATCCCCAGCTCTTCTCCCTGATAAATGTAGGGTGTTCCCTGCATACCATGCAGCAATACCGCCAGCATTTTGGCGGATTCCACTCTATATTTCTTATCATCTCCCCAGCGTGATACAATACGGGGCAGATCGTGATTGTTCCAAAACAGGCTGTTCCATCCCTTCTGGTACAATTCTTTCTGCCAGCGCGTCAATACATGCTTCAGTTTTAAAAACGGCAACGGCGCCAAATCCCATTTTTCTTTTCCCTCCTGCTGTTCCAGCTCCAGATGCTCAAACTGAAATACCATGGATAATTCACTGCCGTCCGGATTACTGTACAGCCTGGCAATTTCGGGGGTGGCTCCCCATGCCTCGCCCACAGTGAGCAAGTCCGCTTTCTGGAAAACCTCCCTGCTCATCTCCTCAATAAATTCATGAAGCCTGGGCCCATTATCCGTAATCATCTTATCCGGCTCTTTTGCAATCCGGTCTATCACATCCAGGCGGAATCCGCCTATTCCTTTCTCGATCCACCAATTGATCATCTGGTAAATTTCCTGGCGCACTCTGGGATTCTCCCAGTTTAAATCGGGCTGTTTTACGGAAAACTGATGAAAATAATATTGTTTCACTTCCGGAACCCATTCCCATGCACAACCGCCAAAACATCCGCGCAAATCATTGGGAGGCACGCCCTCCTCTCCGTCCCGCCAGATATAATAATCATGATATGGATTATCCCGCCCCTTTTTCGCCTCTTGAAACCAACGATGTTCATCCGAAGAATGGTTCAATACCAAATCCATAATTATTTTTATATGATGTTTTTCTGCTTCCTGTATCAGAGCTTCCATATCCGCAAGGGTTCCAAATATTGGATCAATGTCCTGATAATCAGAGATATCGTACCCGTTATCATCCTGCGGGGAACGGTATACGGGCGACAGCCAGACTGCATCGACTCCAAGTTTTTCCAGGTAGGAAAATCTCTGAATAATCCCTTTTAAATCACCGATTCCATCTCCATTGCTGTCCTGAAAGCTTCTGGGATATATCTGATATACCACTGCTTTTTTCCACCAATCTGTGCTTTTCTTTGCGCTCATAACCAATCCCTCCCGAGGCATAATTCTTATCATATTTTTCACCAAAACGCTGCGGTTAACCGCATTCTCAGCGCGGACGTTATCTGTCAGGATTTTGCCGTACGAAAGCAAATCTAACCTCTATCTATACGTTAAACCGGAACAAAATCACATCTCCGTCTTTTACTATATATTCCTTGCCTTCCAGCCCTACCAGACCTTTTTCCTTCGCCGCCGCCAGAGAACCGCAGTCTAACAAATCCTGATAATTTACCACTTCGGCACGGATAAACCCGCGTTCAAAATCTGAGTGGATCTTTCCTGCCGCCTGAGGCGCCTTTGTTCCGTTTTTAATTGTCCAGGCACGGGTTTCATCCTCTCCGGAAGTAAGATAACTGATAAGTCCCAGCAGACGATAGCTTGCTTTGATCAGCTTTTCCAAACCAGATTCTTTCAGACCCAGTTCCTCTAAAAACATGGCTTTTTCTTCATCGTCGAGTTCCGCAATCTCCTGTTCAATCTGCGCGCAGATCACAAATACCTCGCACTGCTCCGCCGCCGCGTTTTTTCGTACTTCTTTTACAAAGGCATTTTCAGCCCCATCGTCTGCCAGATCCTCTTCTGCTACATTGGCCGCATAAATAACGGGTTTTGCGGTCAGCAGATTATATTCCTTAAACCAGGCTCTTTCATCCTCATCTTCCACTGCAAAGGTTTTCGCAAGCTTTCCCTCCTCTAAATGCGCCTTTACCTGCTCTAACAGTTTCAATTCTCTGGCCAGCGTCTTGTCCATTCTCGCTCCTTTGCTGGTCTTGGCAATTCTCCGCTCCAGAATTTCTATATCTGAAAAAATCAATTCCAAGTTAATGGTCTCAATATCACGCACCGAATTAATGCTTCCATCTACATGGACAATATTACTATCCTCAAAACAGCGCACCACATGGACGATAGCGTCCACTTCGCGGATATTGGACAAAAATTGATTTCCCAGTCCTTCTCCTTTGCTGGCTCCCTTCACCAGTCCGGCGATATCCACAAATTCAATTACCGCCGGCGTTACCTTTTTAGACTGATAGAGATCCCCCAGTTTTTTCAAACGTTCATCGGGAACCGTCACGATTCCCACATTGGGATCAATCGTACAAAATGGGTAATTTGCCGATTCCGCCCCTGCCTTTGTCAATGAATTAAATAACGTACTTTTTCCCACATTAGGCAAGCCTACAATTCCTAGTTTCATATTTATTATGTTCTCCTTTGATTTATCCTGATTTTATAGTGTTTTCATTCTTCAAGGTTCCGCCGTAATTTGCGTGCCGGTTTCCTGCATTTCCTGAAAAACGATATAATGTCTTCATTTCCCTGCGTTTTTATCTTCCGTCACCAAATCTGCCGACATAGAAGCGCCGAACTCTGGCCCTTTCTTATCCCGTGCATCTTTCCTCTGAAATCTTTTCACATAGTAAAAGCTCCTTACCAAAAAGAGCCTGAACACTTATGACAGTATAGCATATTTAGGCGCAAAAGTAAATTGCAGGCTTTTATTTTCCCTTGCGCCGCGTCGTCTGAATCTTTTGAAGATTCTCCTTTCTCTGTTTAGGTATCAATGCTGCGCGTGTAAGTTTCCTGTCATCCATATTTTTGTCATATTAACGGGTGCGCATGATAAGCTTTTTAGAAAAAAATTCATACAGGTCTTGCAAATTTTTTCAAATTTGTTATAATACTAACATGCAGATATGGTTCATCGGTAGAACACCAGCTTCCCAAGCTGGAAAGGCGGGTTCGACTCCCGTTATCTGCTTAAAATAATGTGTGCGCGGTCGTTTAGCGGCACGGTACATTTCGTGTAAGTGTGAAAGTGCTTTTTCTAAGAAAAAGCACTTTCACACTTTTACGTAACAAACTATTCTCTTAACGAGAATCATCCATTCCCTGCCGGATACAAGGGCAATGAAAAAGTCCAAAATATATAAGATTGCGCGCATTATGCAGAAATATACTTTTGTAAAACGCCTACATATCGTATGGATTCCGTTCGGCAATTGACTTTTTCAGCAGCCTCGCCAGGTAGAGGGGGATAGCGTGTTTTTATTTCATCTGCTTTCTAAACGCAGCGGAAGCTACTTATAAACATTGACGGGCAGGTGGAAGATATTTTTCCCCGATTGCTAAGAAAACCTGTGTAAAGAAATGAATAACCAAAAACTCAAAACAGAACATGCAGCCGAATGAGTCAGGCGTATAAGCAACACTAAGAACAGAATTGAATATTCCAATGTTAAAAATATGTGGCTAAACAATACTTTGGAGGAAAATAATGGCAATTCATAATAAATCTCATAGTAATCATGCACTTATGTCACTAAATAAGGCACGTAAAAATAATACATTGAAACATAAAACAGCAAAAGATTTTGTAAGTCCGGATGAGTCTGTCATTATTCTCAACATTCTGGATTGCTGTGATTTTTTAGGACAATTACCGGACGAATCTGTTCAACTGATATGTTTGGATCCGCCCTATAATCTTGAACTTGCCGGTTGGGATATTTATAAAGATTATATCGAATGGGCGGCAAAATGGCTGGATGAGGCATATAGAGTATTATCCCAGACAGGCAGTTTAATTATTTTTGGCGGTATCCAGTTTAGAGATGCTAAGTCAGGCGATTTAATTGATATTATTCATCATACAAGACACCATACTAAATTCAAATTGGTTAATACTATCATTTGGTATTACAAAAATGGAATGTCAGCACAACGATATTTTGCAAACAGACACGAAGAAGCTATTTGGCTTGTAAAATCAAATGATTACTATTTCGATTTGGACTCGGTAAGAGTTCCCTACTCAGAAGAGGATTTAAAAAAAGCACTGAAAGATAAAAGGCTGAATCCAGAAAACACTATAAAAGGCAAGAATCCGACTAATGTATGGCAAATTGGAAGGCTTAACGGAAATAGTAAAGAACGGGTTGGACATCCGACGCAGAAACCGTTAGAAATCATTGAACGTATGATAAAATCACTCTCCTATCCAGGTTCCGTTGTTCTTGATTTCTTTGCCGGTAGCGGTACGGTTGGAAGAGCCTGCATCGCAGAAGGGCGTCATTGCTTATTATGTGACAGCGATAATATGTCTAATGAGTATTTTAACAAGCATATTGATTCCATGAAGAAACTGGGACAAAAACCGAAATTCAAGCGTGTAGAAACAATAGATGATTTTTTAAGCAGTATTGAAAAAAGAAAATAAAGGAGATTTTAACTTATAAAAAAGGACAGTCAAATCGTTTGACAACACAGCAAAAGGAGGGACAGGGACCTATTACAATCTTTCATAAAGATGCGCAGCTTCACGATAAAGAGGTATTTAATACTTCGACTGCCGTCATGAAACAACTTGAGTTTGAGTTCCCAATGCTAATTCTTCAATATCGAAAAGATTTATCAAAAAAAGAAATAAATAAAGCTCTGCAAAAAATAGATAACTATCTTGGACAAACTCTTTTTGTCGAAAATGCGCGCATAAAACCTGACGGCGGGATAATTGAAGTAAAAGACGACAATGGAGACTGGCGGGTGGTCTTAGTTACAGAGGCTAAACATCAAGGAAAAGATATCGAAAATATCATAGCGGGAAAGCTCGTCGGAAAAAAGAATGATCAAGACCTCATGGCGGCAGGAAATGCAATCGAGCGAGCCTATAAGAATGTGAATGAAATTGCAAATTTCATGTTAGCCGAACGCTATTTTCCGTATATTTTATTTTTAGAAGGTTCTAACTTCTTAACGCAGAATGTAACCGTTACAAGACCGGATGGCAGAACAGTGACGCTGGTTTACAATGATGGCACACTCAACAGGCTTGATAGGTTAACTGCTGCAAATTATGGTATGCCAATAAATACAAATCTTTGCAAAAATAGATTTGTAAAATGCAATGGCACGACTATTATGCTACAAGCCGCTTCCATCTATACAAGAGGTGAAGGCGGACATTGGAACGATGAAGAAATGATTGCAACAATGCTTGATGTTTCACGCACTTCTTTGAAAATGTTAGGAACAGATATTTTCCAGCAGCTAACCTCTTACAGAAAGTAAAACAGAAAGATACACTTACATAACACTCACGTTCAAAAAATATGCGTTCTAAAACCTGACAGATATACGTCTCCCCATATATAATACAGAATACTTTCATCTGAGAGCAAAACTAAACATTATATGAAGCTGATTTTGGAAGGCTAACGTCTGCCGATAACTGCCTTTTCACCACGCATTCTCTGCTTGGTGAAAAGGCAGACAACACGGTTTTATCACAAGAAACGAGAGATTTATTCACATTGTTTTCATGTGCTTTGTATATGCTTCTTCGATTTACCATTAAATAATTTTCTAAATACGATACGATGATACAAGAAAGCAACACCGCTAAATCAGGAACCTGCAGAAGCGGCATTCCGGTAAAACGGGATAAAGTTCCGCATAACCTTTCTGCTTATTAGCCAGGTATTGACATAAGCCCAGTTCACAACTATCTCCTATTCCGCAATTTATCAGCATTCCACATCCATAGTACGGTCTGGATTCTATGAAAACAAATCCATTTGTCTATCTGCCATGTTGAATTTGGGGCCACAGACACCGCTATATCGTCTAAAATCACCTTACAGAAAAACAAATATCCTGTGTGATTTTACCCGAATATACTCCAGACCGTACAACATACGAAAATATATTTGTCTTTTTACCGTACTCATGCTACAATGAAATTAAAAAATCAGGAGGGTTTCTTATGCAGTACAAAGAAATGAATACATCTTACATAGACAAACGTTCTTCAAGTATGGCAATCGCATCCATGGTTTTAGGAATTGCCGGTCTGGTGATGAGCTGCTGTATTTATCCGGCAATTATTTTTGGCTCTCTGGCAATAATCTTCGCGCTTTTGTCCCGGGGCGGAGAAATGACCACCAATGGTTATGGCAAAGCAGGTTTGATTTTGGGAATTATCAGTATTATCTGCGGTATTTTATTCCTCATCTACGGTCTCTATATCTTATTCGCCCGATTTGGCGGTATGGAAGGATATCTGGAATATATCGAAGATTTGATGGAACAGTCAGGGTATCCGAACAATTACGATCCCTACGACTTATATAAATCTTACGACCTTCATTCGCTGTAACAGGTAATCTTAACTATGTTCTTCCTGAAGAACAAAGAGAGTGTCATGAAATCAGCAAAACAGATGATAGCATGACACTCTCAGTTTATGTACGGCGGTACCAATCCTGTCTAAAAACCATAGACGAAACATGCGCACACCGCCTGCCTTTTGTATCCGGCGCTGCTTCCATATCCACACGCTTTACAGCGGATGAGCCTGTAGTTCCTGTAACGTTATCAGGAACTACGCTCACTGCATATAGAAAACATTCTCCTCATAAACGCCTTCGCTTATAACGGATGCTTTACACGATATAATGATATTGCTAAACTATTGACTGCTTTTCTCCCTGTTTTTCCAGACCAAAGCCAGAATATCCTTGAGAACAAGAAACGAATCCAATCCATTATATCCGGATTTCCTTTGCAAATCATCTAGCATCTTCTCCAGTTTTTCCATATAACAGACCGTATCTATCTCTCCCTGATACCGGGCAAGCACCGGGTACTTTTTGCTCCATGCCTTTGTCCAGTCTATTTTATCCGATGCTTCTTCACTCGTACTATCAATCACTTCCTGTATCTCTTTGATACCGACGTCAAACTCCACCAGCTCATCCAGTGACAGTCCATATAAAACTGCAAGCCTTTTCGACTGGCAGATATCTGGCAGAGTCTCATCCGTTTCCCATTTTGAAACCGTTTGTCTGCTGATACCCAGCCTTTCCGCAACTTCTTCCTGGGACAGTCCCTTTTTCCTGCGCGCCTGAAATAAATGATTTCCCAAACTCATAGCATGACCTCCTGAATATGATATACCCATTATAGTATTTTCACAAACAGAGCACTACCAAGACAGCTTTACAGTTTCGCCCGTTTTTTTAACATCTCTCAGTTTGTACCATCAAAACATACGGCATTCCATTCTTTGAACGAAACACCGCAAATACCATCCGAAACACTCCGGCACCTTTCGACCAGCCGCTTTATCACGGATTTTCCAGCGATTCCTCCTGCAGCCTGTCAAACTCCGCCATACATTCATCTACGGTGGATCCGCTTAATAATTTCCTTACGATCTGGCAGGTATTGCCCCACTGTTCTACTTTCAGCCCGGCATTGGAAGCCAGAACGTAAACATTCTCTTCAATCTTATCATTCAAAGGTTTTAAGGCTTTAATACAATCCACTTGAACATTTTTTGAAGGTGAAATAACCTTATTTGTGCGTGTATAAACTTCCAACGCCTCATCAGAAAGTACTACCTCCAACAAATCCTTGGCATCCTGAAAATGTTCCGCATCAGCGCCAACGCCAAATCCCGTGATAGAAACCACTGGCATTTGTCCCCGGCTGCTGGGAAAACCGATAACCTGAAGATTAAAATCCGGATTTCCATAAGCCGTCTCCGTATTTGCCGCCCCCCAGTACGCCATCACTATCGGGGTCTTCTGCGCCAGAAAATCAGGCCCTTCTCCATCAATGGCCTCGCTGACATAAGCATTTTCCGCATCCACATAACCTTCGTCTATCATTTTCTGAAGAAATTCAAATCCGGCGCGCATATAGTCGCTGTATTTACTCTCTCCGCTATTAAGTTTGGCAATTTCAGACTCCGTATTCCCTCCATTATACAAATCCACATACGCCTGAGCAAATACAAAAGTTTCCAGCCACCAGCGGTTGGCGCCAACCGGCGTCTCAATGCCATGATCTTTAAATACTTTACAGCACTCTAAAAATTCCTCTGGCGTCTCCGGCAGCTGTAGATTATATTCGTCAAACATATCTTTATTGACAAACAGACCATACGCCACAACTTCCTGGGGAATTGCCACCAATTTTCCATTTACGGTGTTTGCTGTCTTCACGATTTCCCGCAAATTTTGCACGCACGCAAGTTCCGATAAATCTGCAAGCTTTCCTTCTTCCCCCAAAGTCTGAAGAGTATCCGGATTCAGCATATATAAATCATCCATATTACTATTTACCCGTTCCAGCGTCACGTCGTCATACGTTTTATCCTGATAATCTTCCGCCGTATAGGTCCGGTACGCCACTTTCACTCCCAGTTTATCTTCTGCCATAAGTACTGTCTGGTCAAAAGCGCTCCTCGCTAAATTTTCAACATCGGGATTCGTCTTTTCCATCGGGCTGAACAAATTCACAATTCGTTCGTCTTCTTCCTCCGCTTCCAGCAGGTTTTTTCCCGGATCCTGCCTGCTTCCGCATGCCGCCAGGGTCAATGCCGCTATTGTCGCCAAACAGACTGTCGTTATTCTTTTGAAAGTATTTTTTCTGACTTTTTTCATCTTTCTTCCCTTCTCTGAACATATTCGCCTATGGTCTTCTTTAACAACTCTATGTCGATCGGCTTTGCCATGTGCACGTCCATTCCTGCTGCCAGCGCCTCTTTTTCATCTTCGGCAAAGGCGTTTGCCGTCATCGCTATAATTGGAATTTTTGCGGCGTCGCTGCGTTTTAATGAACGGATCGCCCTTGTAGCCTCATAGCCGTTCATGACTGGCATCTGCACATCCATTAAAATTGCGTCAAATTCCCCTTCTGCCGCCCGCTCAAAACGTTCCACCGCCAATTTTCCGTTTTCTGCAATTTCACAGTCTGCCCCTTCCATTTCCAGAATTTCAGCTAAAATCTCCGCATTAATCTCATTGTCTTCCGCCGCCAGAAAATGCAGACCTTCCAGACTGCTGCAGATTTCTTTTTCAGCTTCTGCCTTTTCCTCTTTACTGCTCTGCAGCTCTGAAATTTTTTCCTTCAATGCAGATACAAAAAATGGCTTTGTGAGGACCGCCGTATGCTCCAGTTCAAAAGTTTCTTCGATTCCCGCTTCCTCATAGGAGGCCAAAAAAAGAATTGGAATCTTGTCAGATATTCGTTCGCGTAACCTTCTTGCTGCTACGCCGCCTCCCATCTCCGCCATATTCCATTCCATAATAATGAGATCATAATTTTCACCGCCGTGTTCCTCTATTATTTTTACAGCCTCCTTAAGGTTCCTGGCTATGTCTGTAAGAACCCCGGTTTCCTTCATCAGCATCCGGATATTCTCACATGTCTCATTTTCTCCATCTGCAACAAGGATTCTTGTTATTCCATGCTCTCTCCAAAACCGCTTATCTGTTTGTCCTTCCGGTACGCGCAATTCCAGTTCCACCTTAAAAATGCTTCCTTTTCCCACCTCGCTGGAAACATCTATGGTTCCGCCCATAAGTTCCACGATATTTTTCGTAATCGCCATGCCCAGTCCTGTGCCCTGCACTTTATTGGTTGTACTGTTCTCTGCCCTGGTAAACGCATCAAAAATAGTCTCCAAATACTCTGGCGTCATTCCATAGCCATCATCTTCTACTTCAATGCGAATATGTTCATACTGAGAGGAACGCTGCTTAAGCCCTACCAAACGAAACCAGATGTTGCCCTTCTCCTGCGTATATTTTACCGCATTCGAGAGCAGATTGATCAGAATCTGGTTAATTCTGGTTTCATCACCCAGCAGGTATTCGTGTTTAATTCCCGTCACTTCCACATGAAAATTCTGTCCCCTGCCGTCTGCCATAGGACGGATAATAGCGTCTACGGAGGATACTAAATCATTCAGCGTAAATTCCTCTACGTTCAAAACGACCTTCCCGCTTTCAATCTTAGACACGTCCAGAACATCATTGATAAGACTCAAAAGATGCTGACCGGAGGCCGTAATTTTCCTGGTATATTCCCTGACTTTAACCGGATTCTCCGCATCCATGGCAAGTAACGCGGTAAAACCAAGGACTGCATTCATCGGCGTGCGGATATCATGCGACATATTGGAAAGAAACATCGTTTTTGAATTACTGGCGATCTGCGCCGCCTGCAATGCTTCTGCAAGCTGTTTATTGTGAAGCTCCCGTTCCTTTTCCCGTTCTTTTCGAACTTTAATCTGCTGCCTCTGATTAAAATAATAGAGCAGACAGCACAGGAAAAAGGCTACCAGCATCACAGTCACAACAATGAGAATATTTTGGTTTACACTCCTTCCCTCCTGCAGAATCGCGTCTATCGGTACATACCCAATCAAATAGATCGTACCGCCATTCACCGCCCACATATAATTCAGGGATTCCTGCTTGCGAATATCATGATAAAATAGGATATCCTCTCCAATTTCCAGGCATTTATCAACTTCTCTCCGCAGCTCGGCGTCATCAATATCATTGGCATGATAAAAATCCTTCAGGTTTAAATGCCCGGCGCTCCGCTGTCCCATTCCTTTGGGCTTTAAGACAAGCTTCTCACTTTCGGTATCCATAATATAGAGCATCGCCTGTTTATTATAAAATCCATTGGGCAGAGACTTGTCAAGATAGTCGTAAGTATATTCAACATACAAAGACGCTATTTCTTCCCCCTCCCTTATTACGGGACATTTCATGGTGTACGCCCAGGTTCCCATATAATTGACATAAGACTGGGATATCAACAGTTCGTCAACCGTCCCGCCTTCCGAAAAATCCAGCTCTTCTTCAGAAAACACTTCGCCACTATTTGAAATCCCCTGCTTCTTCCCTTTTAAAATCAAAGACATTTTCACCATCGTCTGATTTTTCTCATAATCCAGAATATATTCTTCCGGATTTTGGGCCATAGCAACTTTTTGAGCCACCAGCTTCTGAAAATCCGCCTCGTTTTTTAAAATTGCCTCTATGGTGCATTTTATCAGATCCAGGCTTTCACTGAGATTTTGAATTGCGGATTCAGACATTTCTACCGCTATTTTCCTGGAAACAGCGAATACGACAGCCCCCAATATGCAAAAAACTAATATAATAGAAACAAGCAGCGAAATCCCTCTGTCCTTTCTGCTTCTATTTTGCCCTTCTTTCATTTCCTTCTCCATTTCTATCGTATTTGAATTTTAAGTTCAAATTTTCAATTCCTATTGGCATCCTCCATATTTACAATTATGACTTGCTGCTTTCCCCCTCCTGAATTTAAAATACATGCAAAAAATGCATCCAACCAGAAATGTCTCATAAGCAAAATCATGGATATAGTCTGCATCCTTTCAACATCTTCTCAGTAATATTGCAATCATTTACAAAGATATTTCTAATCATATCACAAACAGTCTTTTTTATCAAATCTCCTCTCCTCTTACAAACGCACATAGTAATTCCAGCTCCACCTCTTTTATATCAGGCTCTACCGGTTGATAAATCAGCGCCGTTTTCAGTTCTTTTCCATGCATTCCAGACCCATCCGCAAATCTCCCCAGCAAAAAATATGATTCTGCACAACAGACTGGTTTTACTGTTTCCAGAAGCTCTTCCCTGGTATAAAACTCCAGAAAAGCTTCCCCGCATTCATACGCGACTACAATCAGCCGTTTATCCGCAGGACATAATTTCTTCATATGCTCCCTGTATTCCTCCGCCTGCTCACCGCTCATGCGCCCCCGCCTCAGCAGTTCCTCAGATTTCTGATAGATTTCCTTTTGTAAATCGACCAATTTCACGCTGTTTATAAAAAATTCAACCCTTTTCCCTGTTTTCTCACAGAAAAAACTTTGTCTGCCGCCCTTTTGCTCTCCCAGTTTTAAAGTCATTTTCCGCTTAACCGGGACATGGTAATTCTTGGGCTTGTGAATAAACTCCAGCGTTTGCAAATCTTCCTTTGTAAAAGGGATTCTATCATATTTTCCGGCAAACTCCAAAATATGGTAGGCGATCAAGGAAAGTTCCCGCTCCTCCAAAAAACCAAATTCCGCCTGATGTAAAAGAAGATTCATCAATAAAATTCTCCCCCATTCATCATATTCCTCCAGGTTTCCACTTGTTCCGGAGGAAAATTCATATAACTTCCCATTGATTCGGATTTCCGGAAGTATGTCAAAAATTTCATTTTGCCCTTCCTCTAATTGCCCCAGAATTTCCTCTCTCCTGGTCAGCGTTCCCTTTTTACGTTTTCTCTCCATGCGTTCTAAATTTTTGAAATATGCGCTTCTGTCTTTTCCCTCTGCAAACAGATACAGCTTTAACGTCTCCTCTTCCAGGCAAATCCCCGCTACGAGAATCCTTTCCCCTGAAAGTACCATTTCTTTCTTCACTAATAAGGTTTCCTGAAACTGCGTCAGAAAACTGCGCATGGTCTTTATATCCATTCTTCTCTCCTTTTCTTTTCAAACTTTGTTGCTTTTTGTCTTGCCATCTAAATGGTTTACACTTATAATAACATTATCTGAATGATTTCGTTCTATTTTTTCAAAAAAATGTTTTTCCCTATCTGGACAATTTCTGAAGAATACAGTGCTCATTCAGAAATTTGCTTAATGCATATAGAAAGGATTTACTTAACTATGTGGGCTTACGAAAGTGTTTTTTATCAAATTTATCCCCTGGGATTCTGCGGCGCTCCCTTTGAAAACGACGGAGTTCCTGCAAAACGTATCGCCAAAGTGAAGGATTGGATTCCTCATCTGGAGAAACTGGGCATTAACGCCATCTATTTTTCCCCTCTTTTTGAATCAGATACTCATGGCTATAATGCCAGAGATTACCGGAAAATTGATGTGCGTCTGGGAGAAAATGATGATTTCAAAGAAGTGTGCGACGCCCTACACAAAGCTGGCATCCGCGTAGTATTAGATGGTGTATTTAACCACGCCGGCAGAGGATTCTTCGCATTCCAGGATGTATTGCAAAACCGGGAGCAGTCCCGCTACCGCGACTGGTTCCATATTGATTTCAACGGAAATTCCGGTTACAATGACGGGCTTTGGTATGAAGGATGGGAAGGCAATTATGACCTGGTAAAATTAAATCTGCGCAATGAAGAAGTCATTCAGTATCTTCTGGAAAGCGTTTCCTTCTGGGTAAACGAATGGGATATTGACGGCCTGAGACTGGACGTAGCCTACTGTCTGGACCATGATTTTGTAAGGCGGCTGCGCAGCCATTGCAGCAGCCTCAAAGAAGACTTCTTCCTGGTAGGAGAAATGCTGCACGGCGACTATAATCAGTTAATGAATGACAGTATGCTGCATTCTGCCACTAATTATGAGTGTTATAAGGGACTGCATTCCAGCTTCAACTCCATGAATATGTTTGAGATTATCCATTCGCTGCTACGGCAGTTTGGACCGGAAAACTGGACCTTATACCGTGGAAAACACTTATTGAGTTTCGTGGATAACCATGACGTATCCAGAATTGCTTCTATCCTGGGCACCCCTGAACATCTTCCTTTAATTTACGCCCTGTGTTTTGGAATGCCTGGTATTCCCTGTGTGTATTATGGCAGTGAATGGGGAGCAAAAGGCGACAAATCCAACGGCGACCCTTCTCTGCGCCCCAGCTTCGAAGCGCCGGAATGGACAGCATTAACTGCCTGGATTGCGAAACTGACTGCCGCAAAGAAGTCTTCCGAAGCTTTAAATTATGGCGCCTTTCGTTCTGTAGTGCTCACCAATAAACAGTGCATTTTTGAGCGGAAGAGTGAAAATGAACGTGTTTTGGTAGCCATCAACGCTGACAGCGAACCATATACCGCTCATTTCGATGCTGGATGCGGCATGGCAGTTGACCTGATTACAGGAGAAAAACATGACTTCGGCGGCGGAAGCGAGCTTCCCGCCTACAGCGCTTATTTCTGGAAATGTGAAAAATAGTCAAATGCCCCGCCAAAGCTGGCGGGGCATAACATTTACTCTCATTTCTACATGTCACTTTTTCTTTTTCCGCTGCCCGCGGATTTTCCTGTCTGTAATTCTTCCTAAATGGTTAAACCAATTCTGTGGAAGCGCCAGTCCAAAAAGAATGCCCAGGACGATAGCGCCTGCAACTTTAAATGTTTCAATTCCTTTGGAGGAACCCCTGGACAACTCATTCATAATAATATAATAAGAAGTATAATAAATTCCTGAACCTGGCACCAGACTGAATATTCCTGCAATCAGAAATACCGTGCTGGGCATTTTCCGAACCGCTGACAGTATTCTTGCCGCCAATGTCAATACCAGAGCCGCCCACAGTGCAGAAGCTGTGGGACCAAAACCGCCGTTCTGACAAAGCCGGTAGACTGCCCAGCCCAACCCTCCATTGAGCGCGCAATACAGATATTCTGATTTCGGTATATGGAACGATACCCCAAAAGCGAGAACGGAAACCATGGCAACGATTATCTCAACGATCATAATGGCAGCGCTCCTCCTCCCAGCAATTGAAATGCTTTAATAGCCGCACCAACTCCAATGGCAATGCACATTCCCGTGAGCAAGGCATCCATCAGCCGTATCCCACCCGACAGATAATCACCGTTAAACAAATCCCTGATGGCCGTCACCAGAGCCACTCCCGGCATCAAAAGAATGATTCCGCCGATAATCACCCGGTCAAACTGAATATTTAAGCCAAGCACATAGAGTACCAGACCTAAAATCGTCACCATAGCGCTGCCTGAAATGTCTGTCAGAAATTTTGAAACATGCCGTTCTTCCGCTATAAGCAAAAACCATTGCAGAAGCATTCCCAGAAAAAAAGAAAACAAGCTGTCAAAAGGATGACCTCCTAAAAGGTAACAAAAACCTGCACTCCCAATTCCACATGCCGGAATTAAAGCCTTTTTGGACATGACGGAAGTTTTCTGACACTGTTCCAATCGTTTCTTTGCTTGCGGAATGCTGCAGGAACCCTGACAAATCTCTCTGGATATCTGATTGATAACCGCTATTTTTTTCAGATTTACTGTGCCAATTGGAACATTTCTCACGATACTTCCGGCGTCTTCGCGGTTTTCATGAATCGTTGCAAAAATACCGTTTGTCAATACAAAAACGTTATAATCTTCGGCCCCGTACGCCTCCATTACATGTTCGACCGTTTCCTGTACCCGGTAGATTTCAGCTCCATTTTTTAAAAGCTCTTCTCCCATTGATACCGCAAGATCTAAAATCATCTTACTCTTTGACATTTTCCAAATTCTCCAGGCTCTTTATAATTCCCAGCATCAAAAATAGATATGGCGTTAAAAACGCCGTAGGGTTATTAACCATTGCCTGTGCCAGATAACCGCAAACCACTGCTACTCCGAGCACCATTACCGGACTCTTGACGTATCGTTTCGCCGCTCTGACTGCCGTCCCGATCAACAGCCCAAAATACCCCACAACGCCTAACAGACCTGTAGTAGTTAGAAACTGTAGCAATTCATTGTGCGCGTCAACCAGCCTGGCCCCGTTAAACATCTCTGTCACACTATCTCCACCATACTGCTCAATAAACATGTGATAACAGTTTAGGCCATAACCGGTAATTTTATCCCATAACGGAAGCTGCAGCCATCCTCTCACCGTAGTCTTCCATATATATCCCCGCCTGCTCCCAAAATAATCTTGTATTTTCAGTCGGTTCAAAAAGGATAACGTCCCCTCCCAGCCGCCTGGTTTCAAATTGGCTATTGCCACAAGCAGAACGCCAATCCCAAAAAAGATTGCAAGAATGCTAAAAATCCATATTCGTAACGTACGATATGGCAACTCCTGCTGCTTCTTTTCTCTGCTTTTCAAAAAAAGCAGTCCTCCTAAAATCAGTATACCCGTTATAAACAATACATATCCATTGAGCATACCTCCACTTTGAAGTCTCTCCCGTTTAAATCCCAAAAACATCAAACCTTTAGAACCAACTGCATCTCCAATCAGAACAGAAAACTCCATCAACAGACTGCTAAACCAAAATAAGGCACAGATTTCCAAAAACCTCTGCATATGACTATGATCGCAGATTGCAAACCACAGCAAAACCAGAAATGCAGCTCCCACTCCAAGCAGCCAGCTCCCACTTCTGGTACAGTAACAAGTCCAGAACCCCAGTACCAAAAAAATACCTGTGGCGACACGCAGAGCTTTTGTCTTCACTACTGTATACAACGCCATAGCAGCAGGCATTACCATACAAAGATAACTGGAACATGCATTCACATTTCCAATGGTACTGATAAAGCTTTCATGCTGCTCCGTAACCAGATTCTCATACATTCCCAGAGGATCCACAGCCCAAAAATTTAAAATGGCAAGTACAAATACAATGGTATTGCCGGCAAAAAACGTCCATATCAGCCACTTGCCGGGTTTTAAATATTTCCCGACCAGCATATAGGAAATCACGCAAAGCAAAAATACCTGAAGCCCTAACTTCCTGCCCTCCAGCCCCTGCCAGGACTCCAGCGGATCTACCGAAAATATTGTGGCGATACACACGCCTGCCACAAACACTACCGCAAACCATGAAGGCGCAGATACTCCAGACAGCCATTGCCTGACAATCTCTTTTTTGGTCAGGGAAGAACCCTCTTGTTTTGCGGCCGCTTTCTTCTTTTTATTATAATTTTTTGCATTTTGCCGCACAGACTCTTTGTATTGCTGCAGCCAGCCCATACCTGCAAATAAAAAAAACAGCAACGGCATTGCTATGGCGCACACGCGGAAAAAGGAAAGCTTTGCCGTAGAAATATCTATATAGTTATTGGCATAAAATAAAGGAAAAAGAACCAGCATCGAAATTGCATACAATGCTGCGGTTCCTTCCATAAAAATATACATCATACTCTTTTTCTGTTTCATTTTATCCTCCAGACGTGTTTTAAATTTCTATCTGCCTTCCTGCTTCTGCCAGGATACAACGCTCTCCCAACACTTCTTTTATCATACCAATCGCGCGGATTCCTGTACAATGCAGCGGAACCACAATATCTATTCCCATTTCCTGAAGTGCCCGAATCGTTCGTCTAATACGCTGACTGTCACAACTTTTAAGATGCATTCCCGCCACAAGGCTGTGAACAGGAACTCCAGGAAATTCCGACTGTACGTATTTAAGGCAGTTTATAATACCTGGATGAGCACATCCTGCAAATATTGACAGCCCCTGCTCATGCTCCATGACTAAAAGCTGTTCATCTGCCATCGGGTCTGCCTCCAGCTCCGGCTCCTGCACTTTCAAAACCTCCCGCCAAAATCCGTCCGGCATTGGCTCAAATTCCGTGGTATAAGGAATCTCGGACAAAAGATACACACCTTCGCCAATTTTGGTGCATCCGCCCTGAAGTCTGCAAATTCCTTTCCCTTGCTGCCAGCCGGCAGCATTTTCTAGGCCAATATACCTTATCTCCTTGTTTCTGGGATTCTCTGTATATTTTTTTTCAAATGCTTTTTGCTGGACATACACCGGAACATCATTTCCCCACTCCCGCACATATTCCATACCGCCGCCATGATCATAATGTCCATGGCTCAATATAATGCCGTCCAAATCCTTTTTCTGCAAACGAAGTTTTTGTGCGTTATGCAAAAACACCTGACTCTGCCCCGTATCAAACAGATACCTTTTTCCCTGATACTCAATCAGCAGTGATAAACCATGTTCACCTAAAAATCCCCGCTTATATACCGTATTCTCAGTTAAAATACTTACTTTCATCATTCCTGTTCTTCCCCTTGTTCTTCTCTTGCCTGAAGGATCGCTTCATTTAAAGAAAGCATTTTTGCATCCAGCATAGAAACAATTCCTGCACACTCCCGCAAATCCCGGCTAATATATTCCGGAGCATCTCCTTCAAATTTATAATAAATCTTATGCTCCAGGCTTGCCCAGAAATCCATGGCAATCGTGCGGATCTGTATCTCTACCTTCGTATCAATCACCCGGTCTGTCAAAAAAATAGGCACGGTGACCAGCATATGGTAGCTCTTATAACCACTTTCCTTGGGATGCCTGATATAATCCTTTACCGAAACTACCGTAAGATCGTTCTGCCTTCCGATCATCTCCGCCAGACGGTAAATATCAGAAGTAAACGAACAGACCAAACGGATTCCTGCAATATCATTGACATGATTCACCATATTGTCAATCGTACTTTCATAATGATTCCTTTTCAATTTTTTAACAATGCTTTCCGGAGTCTTAATCCTGGATTTGATATATTCAATGGGATTGTAGTTATGTATATGGCAAAATTCATCATTTAAAATTTCAAGTTTCGTTCCTACTTCTTTCAGGGCTGAATTGTATAAGAAAATCACCGTTTCCCAACTAGTCACACCTTCGTTAAATTTTTCGGCATAATCCATAGCGCTTCCTTCCTTCAATGATAAAGTATCGAAAACTTTTCGTTCTCTTATCCTCATAAGTAAAGCGGGCAGGCCCACTTTAACTTCCTTATCCCTTCTCATACAAATCATAGTATAGCACATTCCATATACTTGCGGAAGTCTTTACATTCAATTTCCCGTAAAAACAGCCACAATTTATGGCGTCCCACAAATTCCGGCTGTTTCCTTTGTACGATTTACGATTCCCGCGTATTACTTATTCTCCAAAACTTTATCAATCGTTACCAGCTTCACACAGGTTACAAAAATATCCGTCGCCATTCTCAATTCTTCCAGGGTCGGAAAAGAAGGAGCAATACGTATCGTGGAGTCTTTGGGGTCCTTTCCATATGGATACGGGGCGCCTGCAGGCGTCATGGTAACTCCCGCTTCTTTTGCTTTGGCTACAATCGCTTTGGCGCACCCTTCCATCGCCTCAAATGCCATAAAATATCCTCCCTTAGGCGCAATCCAGCTCCCGGCGTCTCTGCCTGCAAGCTCCCGCTCAAAGGTGTCGATGATCATTTCAAATTTTGGTCTTAAAATATCCGCATGTTTCTTCATATGCTCCGTCATGCCATAAATATCCTTAAAAAACCGCACATGACGCAACTGGTTTACCTTATCATGACCGATCGTCTGAATTTGAAGCTGTTTTTTAATATCTTTCAGATTATTTTTCGACGCAGCGATTGCGGCAACACCGGAACCTGGAAAACTGATTTTGGAAGTAGAACAGAACTTATAAACCAGATCCGGATTTCCTACACGTTTACATTCTGCAAGAAGCTCCACCAAATGATCCTGGTCAAGATCATACAGATGATGCACCCCATACGCATTATCCCAGTAAATACGGAAATCCTCGGCAGCCGGTTTGAGCCTTGCAAACCGCCGCACAGTTTCGGCCGAATAAGTAATTCCCTGCGGATTCGAATATTTGGGAACGCACCAGATCCCTTTAATCGCCGGGTCACTGCTCACCAGTTCCTCCACCATATCCATATCCGGACCAGTGGGAAGCATGGGCACATTAATCATTTCTATTCCAAAATACTCCGTAATTGCAAAATGCCTGTCATATCCCGGAACCGGACATAAAAATTTTACTTTATCCAGCTTGCACCAGGGAGTACTTCCCATCACGCCATGAGTCATGGAACGTGAAATTGTATCATACATAATATTCAAACTGGAATTTCCATAAATAATAATGTAATCAGGATTGCATTCGATCATATCGCCCAACAATACCTGTGCTTCCCGAATTCCATCCAAAACACCGTAGTTCCGGCAGTCGGTTCCATCTTCACATTTCAGGTTGGTACTGCTGTTCAGTACATCCATCATCCCCATGGACAAGTTTAACTGCTCCACAGAAGGCTTGCCTCTGGACATATCCAGCTTCAGCCCGCTGTCTGCATATTTCTGATAGACCGCTTCCAGCTCCGCTTTTTCCTGTAATAACTCTTCCTTGCTCATTTCCTGGTATGAATGCATTGTTTTATCCTCCTGAAATTTTCGTATTATACCATAATTGCTTCGTAAGCTTCTGTGCGCCCTCAGGGCTACTCCCACTCCTCATGCCATATTATGCACTATCACGCTTAGATTGTAAAGCTTTTTCTTCGAGAAACTTACATCTGTCTTTATATCGAAGACTTTTCGTGAAAACTAACAAAACGCCCGTCTCTATTCCGATTCTTCTTCTCCTTTCAGGAACTTAAGATGTCTGGATATCTGTTTTTCGTACCCATTTTCCGCAGGCTCATAGAATTTTACGCCCTGCAGGTCATCAGGCAGATACTGCTGTTCTACGTAATGATTTGGAAAATCATGGGCATAAAGATAGCCCTTACCATGTCCCAGTTTCCGGGCGCCAGGATAATGTGAATCCTGTAAGTGAACCGGAACTGGACTGGTCCTGGTATTTTTCACCGTTTCCATCGCTCTTTGGATGGCAAGACATGCCGCGTTGCTCTTGGGCGCGCTTGCTATATAAGTGACCGCCTGGGATAAAATAATCTGCGCCTCCGGCATCCCGATACGCTCCACAGCCTGAGCCGCGCTGACCGCCACGGTCAATGCCTGCGGGTCCGCATTTCCCACATCCTCAGAAGCACAAATCATTACACGCCTGGCGATAAATTTGATATCTTCTCCGGCATACAACATTTTCGCCAGATAATAAACGGCTGCATCTGGATCTGAACCACGCATACTTTTTATAAAGGCAGAAACATTGTCGTAATGGTTATCTCCTGTCTTATCATACTGCACAACGCGCTTTTGTATACATTCCGAGGCTGCTTCCAGAGTGATATGGATTTGTCCGTCCTCTCCTCTTGGCGTTGTCAGTACCCCCAGTTCTATCGCTGTCAGCGCTGCACGGGCGTCTCCGTTTGCCGCGTCCGCCAAAAAATCCAATGCTTCCTCATCTATCACGGCATGATAAGAACCCAGCCCTTTTTCCTGGTCGTTTATGGCATTCAGGAGAATTTTGCATATATCTTCTTTGGTTAAAGGCTTCAGCTCGAAAATTACCGATCTGGACAAAAGAGCTCCATTCACCTCAAAATAAGGATTTTCTGTGGTAGCTCCAATAAGGATCACCGTGCCGTCTTCCACAAAGGGCAGAAGATAATCCTGCTGCCCCTTGTTAAACCGGTGAATCTCGTCTATAAACAAAATTGTCTTTTTTCCATACATTCCCTGATTATTCTTTGCCTGACGCACCACTTCTTCCATATCCTTCTTTCCCGCAGAAGTGGCATTAATCTGGGTAAATTCCGCACTGGTGGTATTGGCAATCACCTTCGCCAGAGTCGTCTTCCCGGTTCCGGGCGGCCCGTAAAAAATAATAGAGCTAAGTTTATCCGCCAAAATCGCACGGTATAAAAGTTTATCTTTTCCAATAATATGCCGCTGTCCCGCCACCTCTTCCAGTCTGGTGGGGCGCAGACGGCTTGCCAGCGGAGACTCTTTTTCCTGCTTGCGCTCTCTCACATAATCAAATAAGTCCATGCTTTCCTCCTTAGAGCATGTTTAAAAAATACCCTGCTCTTCTAAAAAGGATACCATTTTCCCCTGGATTCGTCACTACTTTATTTTTATCACTTTCTCATTTTTGCATATTCCTGCGCCATCACATCCAGCACGAAATATCTCTCATTGGCATAGCGCATCATTTCTCCTGGCAGAACTGCTGTTTCTTTTATGGACTTGAGTTCAAATCCCTGCCTGTTCTTTCCTGGAAGCTGCCGGAATCTCTCCTTTTTTACATGGAGTTTGTCTTTACAGCAGTTTTTCATCCTTTGTTCTGCAGGCCATTTCATTTAATCAAACAAAATTTCATCTACCGTCACAAACTCATATCCCTGTTCTTTCAGGGTATCAATAATTTCCGCTGCAGCAGTGACTGAAGTTTCGTAACCATCATGCATCAGGATTATATCATTCTCCTGAATATTTTTCAAAACCTTATCCACTATCTGTGCGTGATTTTTGCTGGACCAGTCCAAAGTATCCACATCCCATAGCACCTCCACCATATTTGCCTCGCAATCCAGCTTCTCGTGCCAGTCCCCGAAAGGCGGACGCAAATAGGAGGGATAAACGCCAGTAATATCATAAATCAGCCGGTTCGTACGCTCAACCTGCTCACATGCCTGTTCTAAAGTCAGTTTGCTCAGTTGTTCATGTTTATAAGAATGGTTTCCAATTACATGTCCCTCCTCGTGAATCTGCTTTACGATTTCCGGATGTTTTTCCACCATCTCTCCCAAAAGAAAAAATGTTGCTTTTACGTTTTTCTCCTTTAAGACGGCAAGCATTTCTGGTGTGTACTCGGGGTGCGGACCATCGTCAAAGGTAAGGGCAACCTTTTTTTTCTCACTTTGCACCTGTAAATCCGAATCTCCCGTTTCCTGCCCTTCCGACTCTCCGGTATCTCCCTGAACTTTGGCAGATGCGCTTTTGGTGTTTTCCCGATCTGGAAACGCCGCCAAAAAACCCTGTTTCATTTTTTCTCCATTTCCCATACCGAAAACGGCCATTCCCAGAGCAATGCAGAGGCAAAGCAGGTCAAATACCAGACATTTTCTCCAAAAATGTAGTTTCTTATAGCGTTTCCAAACCCGTTTGCAAATTTTTCCTTCCTTCATTCATCCAATACCCCGCAAATACTTCTATGCAATATATGCCAAAGGGGCTGTATTATATGTGGTTTCCAAAAAACAAAAGTATGTCTGTTTTGTACGCATGCACCGACTAAATGCTTCTATCGATTCAGGTGTCAAATTTAAATATCACTTTTTGCAGGATGCCGCCAACTCGCCCTGTTCCACATCAATCCAAATGATATCTCCGGCCCCCGCCTGGTCTGCAAGAATCAGTTTTGCGGCAAGCGTTTCCACCGTTTTTTGCAGATACCGCTTCAGCGGTCTTGCACCATAAACAGGGTCGTAACCATGTTCCACAATAAACTGTTCTGCCGCGGGACTTAACTTAACAGAAATCTCCCGCTCTGTCAGACGCTTATTCAGTTCTGCCATCAAAAGATGAATAATACCGCCAATATTTTCT
This sequence comes from Lachnospiraceae bacterium, assembly GCA_009911185.1. Lineage (GTDB taxonomy): Bacteria > Bacillota > Clostridia > Lachnospirales > Lachnospiraceae > Petralouisia. The sequence continues at coordinate 24,425 of QXWW01000011.1, read as the reverse complement.
TTCGTCAGAGGTTTAAACAGGATAATCTCGTCCAAACGGTTTAAAAATTCCGGACGGAAATTGCCTCGCAGCTCATTCATAACCGCCTCCTCACACTCTGCGGTAATTTCCCCATGCTCCTCTATTCCGTCCAGTAAATAGGAAGAACCGAGATTAGACGTCATAATCAGTATCGTATTTTTAAAATCTACGGTACGCCCCTGAGAATCGGTAATCCTTCCATCATCCAATACCTGAAGAAGCACGTTGAACACATCCGGATGCGCTTTTTCCACCTCATCAAAGAGTACCACCGAATAAGGTTTTCTGCGCACCGCTTCCGTAAGCTGGCCGCCCTCCTCATAGCCCACATATCCGGGAGGCGCTCCAATCAGACGGGAAACAGAATATTTTTCCATATATTCGCTCATATCAATTCGAACCATGTTGTTCTCATCATCGAAAAGGCTGGCTGCAAGCGCTTTGGCAAGCTCCGTCTTACCTACCCCGGTTGGTCCCAAAAACAAGAAAGAGCCAATAGGTTTGCCAGGATCTTTAATGCCGGCTTTGGAGCGGATAATCGCTTCCGTAACCTTGGTAACGCCCTCTTCTTGTCCGATCACACGTTCATGAAGCTCCTGATCCAGGTGCAGCGTCTTATTGCGCTCACTCTCCGTCAGCTTCGCCACCGGAATTTGGGTCCAGCGGGAAATTATTTTAGCAATCTCTTCCTCGCTGACATTCTCATGCACCAGGCTTAAATCTTTCTTTTTCACCTGCTCTTCTTCGATTTCTAACTGACGCTGCAGTTCCGGCTTCCTGCCATACTGTAATTCCGCTGCTTTTTCCAGATCATAGCTCTGCTGTGCCATGGCAATTTCATTATTTATGGCCTCCAGCTCCTCCCTGAGCTTCTGCACCCTTTCCACAGACTTCTTCTCATTGTCCCATTGTGCCTTTTTAGACTGGAAATCATTTTTCAAATCTGCAAGCTCCCTCTGTAATGTTTCCAGTCGGTCTTTACTGAGACGGTCCTCCTCCTTTTTCAACGCTGCCTCTTCAATTTCCATCTGCATCACTCTCCGCTGCAGCTCATCCAGCTCTGTGGGCATGGAGTCTAACTCTGTTTTTATCAATGCACATGCCTCGTCCACGAGGTCAATCGCTTTATCTGGCAGAAAACGGTCGCTGATATAACGATTAGATAACATGGCTGCCGATACCAGAGCGCCATCGGTAATTTTCACGCCATGGAATACTTCATAACGGTCTTTCAGCCCGCGGAGAATGGAAATGGTATCTTCCACCGTAGGTTCCTCTACATGTACTGGCTGAAACCTGCGCTCCAGCGCGGCATCCTTTTCCACATACTCCCGGTATTCATCCAGTGTGGTCGCGCCAATACAATGCAGCTCTCCTCTGGCAAGCATAGGCTTTAGCAGCTGCCCGGCATCCATAGCCCCGTCCGTTTTTCCTGCCCCGACAATGGTATGCAGTTCATCAATAAACAATATGATCTGTCCGTCGCTGCTCTTTATCTCATCCAGGACTGCCTTCAAACGCTCTTCAAACTCTCCGCGGTACTTTGCCCCCGCTACCAAAGCTCCCATATCCAGGGCAAAAAGCCGTTTATCTTTCAGACCCTCCGGCACGTCTCCTCTGACAATCCGCTGTGCGAGCCCTTCCACTACTGCTGTTTTACCCACGCCCGGTTCACCAATCAACACCGGGTTATTTTTGGTCTTCCGGGACAGGATGCGGACTACATTTCGAATCTCATGATCCCGTCCAATGACCGGATCCAATTTCTGGTCTCTGGCGCGCTCCACCATATCATAGCCATACTTATTCAGCGTGTCATACGTCGCCTCGGGATTATCCGATACCACTTTTTGATTTCCCCGTACCGTGGCAAGAGCCTGCAGGAACCGGTCACGGGTGATGCCATACTCTTTAAATATTTCTTTGAGGGCCTGATTGGGATATTTGAGCAAGGTCAAAAACAAATGCTCCACAGACACATATTCGTCTCCCATCTTCTTTGCTTCATCCTCAGCGCTCACCAAAACCTTATTCAGATTCTGCCCCATATAAATCTGTCCGCCGGAAACTTTCACCCGCTTAGCCAGATGATTTTGCGCATTCTGAATAAAATGTTCCTTATTAATCTCCATTTTTTCAATAAGCTTAAGAATCAGTCCATCCTCCTGCAATAATAAAGAGACTAAAAGATGTTCCTGTTCTATTTCCTGGTTGCCATATTCATATGCCAGCTTTTCACATCCATTGATGGCTTCTACGGATTTTTGCGTAAATTTCTGTATATTCATAAAAGTTCCTCCTTTTCGTTCTGCATTTTCAGCACGATGAAACACAAGTCAACATGTTCATGACCGATTATTTGCTGTACTAAGTATTTCCCTGAAATTAACATTTCAGTCAGCAATGCGGCTTTACACGACACCTATATTTACCATGTTATTTTTGTTCTATTTCCTGTATAACAATAACACCAATTGTTAGCACTGTCAATAGGTGAGTGCTAAAATTGTGTGAAAATTTTATAAAGTGCTGATTTCTGGCGGTTTCCAGTGACTTTCTATTTTTCCCATTTTGACATACGATTGACATATTTGTTCCTGCTTTTCAATCCGTGGTTTCATGTGCTTTTCCCACATTTCATATACTTCCTCAACGTGTCCGTCTGGACAATCCTCCAGTCCGTACAGTTTTAAGGCAGTGAATGTATAGAACTAGTACAACGAAAATTAAGTCTTTGATATATTTACGCAGGATAATTGTTTCAGATACAAGGTCAATAAGTTTCTGATTATTTTCCGTCATTCTGCCGCCCTGCCTTTCCTGCACGTTTGGCAAAATAATAAATCTGTGCCAACGTGTCGGCATTTTCAGTTTTTGTAAGAATTTTTGAAACACGCCTCTGCTATTCCTGCGCCCAATAGGTATCATCACTATGATAATCAGGCGTTCCAAGATCAAATATCTTGCAAGACGGCTTAACTCTTCCTTGCTCGTACGGTTCTTTCACCCCCATAACTGTGCCTTGATCATTTTCAAAATGTACATAAATTATTACCAATTCTTCCATTTTTCAACCGGATATGGCATAATTTTCTAGTATCCGGCTTTTATATGATTTCCGGGTTACTTGCCCTTGTCAGAGATTGCGGCTCTGTAAGGGCATTTTTATTGTCTTTTACTGTCAGCACCTTCTTCCTATGGCTCACGATTAAAAGTGAATGGCATTGTTTACGGTTCGCGCGACTGCCAGATAGTCAAACAAGAGAATGTTTTATCACAAGAAAAGTGATGGATATTTTATATAGTGTTTTTTATCATTCATAAGTGATGTTGTAGTCCGTATTTATTTCTATGTCAATACATTTTTGTAATTTATATCATTTTTATGTTATTTTTATTTCTATATAATAATATACTATACTATACATATCTTGTCAGAAAGAAGGTATCATCATGCCAATGTCAGAAAAAATACGAATCGCTTTAGTAAAACGCAAAATGGCTATTACGGAATTGGCTGCCAACCTTGGTACTTCTCAAAGCAATTTATCAAACAAACTAAAACGTGATAATTTTAATGAAAAAGAGTTAAACCAAATTGCCGATAACTAAATTGTAGCTTCAAGGGAATTTTTGTAATGAGAGATACGGGAGAAGAAATATAAAGAATACTTGAATCCCATTATCAGATATGCTATATTGTAGATAGAAAAGGGAGAACCATAGAAGCGGCTCTACCCAAACAGTCAAAAGCTAATTTTTACATCAGCCGTCACTATTGCGAGTAGTGGCGGCTATTTCTTTTTTCCCTTGAAAATCGTGTCACACAATCCTACAAGGGCTATAATGAATATTCCAGTTTGTACCAAATCAGAATATGTAATCATCATTGTAACGCCCTCCTTTCTTTCGTCTGGAGGGCATTTCTACCCTCCGAAAAATAAGAGGGGTAAAGTCGCCTGGCTCTATGGTTTCCCATATCGGAATTATAGCATATCTTCCCTTTTTCTCACAATAACCCTTTTTGTTACTCACAAATATTTTGATAACTTAATGAAGTAGATTCACCTTTCAATATAAACCCCTTCCCCGGTATCTATTTTCTGCTGTCTGTTCGTATAATAATTAACAATACTTGCGCTTTTCTCTTTTGTGGCGTTCTGCCTCTTTATCAATTTTCCTGCTTGCCCTATTGCCGTATTCTCTTTGTTGTCAATCAGCTTTCCGTTCCTGTCTGCATACATATTATTCATTCTCTGATACCTCCCCTAATGCCTCTTTTACTGCCTCCCCCTAGCGTCTATCAAGCCTTAAAATCTCTGATAAAAGTCCGTCAAGTTTGACAATCGTTACGGCTTCATCTTGTGCCAATGTAGGATAATTTGAATTGATAAGTTTATCAATCAACGCTTTATTATCATCTGTCAATACCTCTTTTCTCTTTGGTTATGGCATAGTTTCCGCTAAACTTCCCATAAGCTCTGAAAATTCAGTATAGAAATGATACTTTTCGTCAAAACATTTTACGGAACCTGCCATTCTGCTAATCTGCATTGTGTCCATTCTCTGCTCCGGTGGCTTTACTCCGTATTCTGCCGCAATTTTAGCGTTTGTTTCTTCTACGGCCTTGCTTTCGGGAATACAATATCTTTCAATATGTGATTTTCTCCGCAGTATGCACCAAAAGCCATATTTACCGCATTTCTCATGCTTTGCAGGCTATCATAAGCCTTTTCTATATCCGGCAAATTTACATAAGTATATGGCGTTTTACGCTCCCCCTCTATGGCTTTCGGCTCTCCGTTCTCTAAACTGTACGTTTAGATAGATTACAATAAACTGGACAGATTTTTTAAGGTCATATATTATAACAACAATAAGTAACGGAGAAGTTCATATGACCGAAACAAAACAGAGAAAAAACACGCAAGTATACAGATGAATTCAAACAGCAGCTAGTGGATTTATATGATTCTGGCAAGCACAGATGTGACATCTGCAGGGAATATGATATTGCCCATTCTTTATTTGACAAGTGGGTGAAACAGGCGGAATTTTCCGGCTCTTTCCATGAAAAAGATAACCGTACACCAGAACAGGAAGAATTGATAAAGCTCAGAAAAGAAAACCAGCAGCTTAAGATGGAGAACGACATTTTAAAACAAGCGGCGCAGATCTTAGGACGAAAGTAAATGTGATTAAGGCAAATGCCCACAAATACTCTGTATCAACAATGTGCCGCGTCCTGCAGGTAAACAGAAGCTCTTATTATTATGAGGCAAAGCAAAAGCCCAATGAGTCTGGGCTTTCATCTGAAATCACAGAAATATTTGAAGCAAGCCGTAATAATTATGGCACACGCAAGATAAAAAAGGAGTTGATGAAAACAGGTAAAAGACGCCGGATTGGACGAATTATGAAGCAGAATGCACTGGTGTCCAATTCACAACCGCACAATTCAAGCCGCACAAAAACACCTGCAACGAATCCAACGCAGAAAATATCCTTAACGGCCAATTCCATGACCGGAAATACAGGGACGCTGTGATAAGCGGTTTAACATATGTAAGAGCAGGAAGACAGTGGAACTACATATGTGTGCTTGTTGACCTCTTTAACAGGGAAATCATAGATTACAGCGCAGGGGAACAGAAAACAGCGGAACTCGTCAAAGAAACCTTTCACCGGATGGAAGGAAACCTGCAGGATATTCGTCTGTTTCATACAGACCTTGGAAACGAATTCAAAAACCAGACAATTAAGGAACTGTTGGAGGCATATAACATAGAACGTTGGCTGAGCCATAAAGGATGCCCTTATGAAAATGCAGTGGCAGAAGCGACATTCAAGATCATAAAAACAGAATCCGTATGGAATGAAACATTTGCAGATCTGAAGGAAATAAAATTGAAGTTATGGAATTATGTGAGCTGGTAGAACAATCACAGAATACATTCCTCACTGGGATATCAAACGCCAGTACCATACAGAAAAAATAACCTGAAAAAAGTTGTCTAAAAAAGTATAAACAATCCAAACTGACAGACTGCACGTTAGCGTCTCGATAAACCATTCTCTCTCCCCCTGTACTATCTATATAGTATCATCAGCTTTCGTTGTCTTCCTCAAAAATCAATATTTATTGCGTTTCTATATTGACATATAATACAAATATATATATAATCAAGTTATATAAATCAATTATATAATATGATTATGAAAGGGCCTAAACATGCCAAAACAGAGAATCACAAAAGAAATGGTCGTTCATGCCGCTTTTGAAATCGTCAGAAGCAGCGGCATCGAACGGCTCATGGTAAAAAATATAGCCGAAAAAATAGGCTGCTCTGTACAGCCGATATACAGCTATTTTGAAAATATGGAGGAATTGCGCAAGGATGTTACCGAAAAGATTCGTACTTTTATACGGGAGTATATTTCCTCACAAATTGATAACAACGATATTTTTGCCAGTACGGGAAAGGCTTATATCAACCTGGCAAAAGAAGAACCGCATCTATTTAAAGTGTTTATTTTGCATCAGCGAAACAGCATTGCTTCACTGGACGACCTCTATCAATCGGAAACAAATCCACAAATGGCCCAATTGATTGCCGCAAAACTAAACGTCGGTTTATCAGAGGCAAAGAAGCTGCACTTAAATATGATGATTTATACCATCGGCATTGGCACAATTTTTTCCGTTACCACGCCAGGAATTTCTACAGAAGAAATCTATGAACAACTGGAAACCGCTTATCAGGCTTTTTTAAGCCAGGCGAAAAAATGAAGAGCAATAAGGAGTGACCGGATATGAAAAAAGGAATTATCCTATATCAATCAAAATACGGGGCGACAAAAAAATATGCAGACTGGCTGAAAGAAATAACGGCCTTTGACCTTGTGCCGACGCCAAAAGCCAGATTATATGACATAAAGCAATTTCAAACCATCGTATTATGCGGCGGCATCTATGCATCGGGCATAGCGGGCATAACCTTCCTGAAAAAACATTTCAACGATTTAAACGACAAAAGAATCGCCGTATTTTGTGTGGGAGCTTCCCCATACGATGAAAAAGCATTCCGTGAATTAAAAACACATAATTTTAAAAACAACTTAAGCAAGATACCTCTTTTTTATGGGAGGGGTGCATGGGATGAAAGCCGCATGACTTTGAAAGACAGAACTTTGTGTAAACTGCTGCAGAAGGCTTTAGCCAAAAGAGATCCTGCCACCTATGAACCGTGGATGACTGCCTGCATGTCCGCTTCCGGACAAGTATGTGACTGGACAGACAGGGAATACTTAATCCCACTATTAAACTATCTGAAAGAATAGCGGAGGAGACTATGAACGTTATTGGAATCATTGCAGAATACAACCCCTTCCATCAAGGACATGCTTACCAGATAAAAAAATTGAAAGAAATCTGTCAGGCTGATTACGTCATCATTGCTATGAGCGGAAATTTTGTCCAGAGAGGAGCACCCGCCCTGATGGATAAATACAGCCGTGCGAAAATGGCTTTGACCATGGGCGCAGATTTGGTACTGGAACTTCCGGCATTATTTGCTACCGCCAGCGCAGAAGCGTTCGCTTTCGGCGGCATTTCCTTATTAAACAGCACAGGGATCGTCACTCATCTGGGGTTTGGAACGGAAACCGACAATCTGCCTCTGTTATCAGAGCTTGCCTCATTCCTTTTAAAGCAGCCTCACGTCTACCGGAAAGCTCTGGACAGTGCATTAAAAAAAGGCCGTTCTTTTCCAGCTTCACGTCAGGAGGCGCTGCTCGCCTGCAGTTTTAATATCAACGCTTCTGACCGTGATATTTCAGAACTCCTTGCCAGCCCCAATAATATCCTTGCTCTGGAATATTTAAAGGCCCTCGCCGCTGTTTCTTCCAACATGATTCCCGTTCCCCTCCTGCGCAAAGGCAGAGGATATCATGATACAGCAATCGAAGATAATTTTTGTTCTGCCTCTGCAATCCGCGCTTATTTAAAAAACAACTCCATAAATGGACTTCTTCCGCCGACAGCTATCTTAAAAAAAGCAATGCCGACGGCCGCGTATCATATAATCCGCGATTACTCGCATCCTTTCCTGTTCGAGGAAGATTTTTCCATGCTGCTCCATTACAAACTGCTGACAGAAGACAGAGCCAGCCTCGCCTGTTATGGCGCCAGCTCACCCTTCCTGGCCGGCCGCCTGCTCAGGGAACGAGATTCATTTTGCGGCTGGAACGCCTTCTGCCAGCGCATGAAAACCAAAAATGTCACTTACACCCGGCTTAGCCGCCTGTTTTTGCATATGGTTCTCAATATCACCAAAGAAGATTACAAAAATTTCCCCAAACCATCTTATCTGCGGGTTCTGGGATTCAGCAGCTCCGCTGTACCGCTGCTTTCCTCGTTAAAAAAGAACAGCCTGCTGCCAGTTGTTACCAGGATCTCAAAGGCTCCCAGACTGCTTTCCTGCCAGGCGCAAAAACTCCTCGACATAGATCTGCGCGCTTCTGACCTGTACGCACTGGGACTGACAGCCAAAGGGGACAACAGTCTGAAAAACGATTACCGCCAACAACTACTCCGCTTATAAAACCCATGACTATGCTCTTTCATTGCAAGGAGCACCCGCTCATAATTATACTCCGCAATCCATGCAACCGCTTCATTCCTATAACGCTGCGCCGTTACACCAGCTCCTTCTGCCAGCTTTTTATAAAGACTGGAATCACACAATATCTGCGCCGCTCTTTGCGCAAATTCTTCTTGCCGTTCTTCCGTCACATATCCATTCTGACCACTGCGGATAACATCGCACACCCCGGTCGCCTTTACTGCAACCACCGGGCTTCCTCCCGCCATCGCCTCTAACAGAACAATTCCCTGGGTTTCTGATTTGGAGGCAAACAAAAATAAATCGCTTGCACAGTGAAAAGCTGCAACCTCTTCATTGGGCACCGTTTTGGCAAACGTCACGTTTTCCAAAACTCCCAATTCCTGTGCATACGCTTGCAACTCCTGTTTCTGAGGACCGTCCCCTATGACAATAAGCTGAAAATCATCTCCAATTTTTTCTTTTAATAACACAAGAGCCTTTAACATAAATTTGAGATTTTTTTCCTGAGAAAGCCTTGAAACGGTACATAAAATATTCTTTTTTCCTTTCCCGTAAATGCCGCGGATATACTCCCTGGTCAGCCGCTGCTCTGTTGGCTGTTTCCAATACTCTGCATAAGAAAAATCCGGCAGACCGGTAGGCATCACTGTCACATTCGCTTCCCATTCCCGCTCTTTTAATATTTTCTGCATCTGATTGGTGGGAGCAATCACCAGGCTGCATTTTTCTGTAAACCTGCGGATTACAGCGAGAACAAGCTGATTCTCAATAAAATCGACGATTTTATCTTCCAGACTGCCTCCCTTTTCTTTGAGCCAGCGATATGGTTTCCAGTAATGAAGATATTGTTCATACTGCGTATGATAGGTAAATACCACCGGGACACCGTATTTTTTCCCCAAATACTGCGCGCGCTGCCCGATAAGAATCGGATGATGCACATGAATCATATCAAAATTCAATTCCCGGAATTTGCGTTCCATCTCCAGATCTACCGGTTTCATCAGCGGCACATAACCGCCCGCCTTTTTATGAAACGCACGGTAACGTATCACAAATTCTTCCTGCTCCTCCTCCCTCTGGTATTCCGGTGCAAATATGTACACCTGATGCCCTCTCTGCCGCAAACCTTCTGCCAGCCGTCCAATCGCAATCGGAACACCTCCTACCACAGGTTTATAATTATTCGTCATCATTGCAATTCTCATAATCCTCTCTCCTTCTCCTGAAAAATCAACCGAAAAACGCAAACACCTTTTCCCCAAATACATACCCGGCGCCCACAAAGAAAAAATTCCATACGAAAATTCCCAACGTGGAACTGACCGTGTATTTGACAAAATCTATATGCAGGATACCTGCGGGAATAGAAATCAATGTACGTACCATAGGTATGAGTTTACTGATAAAAATTCCAACACAGCCTTTCTTTCGTATCATTTCAAAATTCCGGTCAATGGCTTTTTGCTGTTTCGGGAACTTTTTGACATACGCTTTCAAAAAAGCATCCCCTCCAAAACGGCCGAAAAAATACAATATCCAGCTTCCGCTCAAGCCTGCCAAGACCGTAATCACCATCGTCGCCAAAAAACTTAACTTTCCATTCGCAGCCCAAATTCCAGCCATTGGCATAATCACCCCTGCCGGAAATCCCGGCAGATTCAAATATTCCAAAAACACAATTACAAAAATAGCAATTACTCCATAATTTTCAAAATATCCTGTTATCATCTCAATACTCATGGCATTCCCTCTCTTTCCCGGCAAGCATTTTTCCAATAAAAGTATTCTACCAATATAATCTTTCATTTTTCTTGCGTAAATTAAAATACTTCCTTACAATTTTGTAATTTTTGTCCCATGTACCGACTGCTTTCCGCTATTTCAATTGTTTTCTATAACTTATATAACGAGAAACACCTTATTTGGGATTCAAAATCATACCACTTCCGTTCATTCATTTATAGACTTTGCTCTGTTCCTATGGTATAATTTGCTCTGAGGAGGGAATATCATGGCAGACAATGATTTATTATTTTCCATCTCTGATAAAATGGATAAAAAAATAGAGGCTGATCTGCAGCCTGTGAATGACCAGATTGCAAAATTAAAAAAGACTGTCAGGCAATTGGAAACTGACATTGCAGAGTTGAAAACGGATTCCGTAGAATTGAATCATAATGTTAAACAGTTAAAATCCAATTCTGCTGAATTAAAAACGGGTATGGAACAGTTAAAAACAAATGTCGCTGAATTGAAAACAGATGTTGCTGAACTAAAATCCGATGTCGGCAACCTGACCCCTACCATACAAAAGACGCCAGGTTTATGATTCATTCCATAAACCTGGCGCCTTTCTATAGTCAAATCATCTGAATATTAATGATGGAACAGACGGATTCCTGTAAAACACATAGCCATACGGTATTTATTGCAGGTTGCAATCACATGATCGTCACGAATGGAACCGCCTGGCTCCGCTACATAAACAACACCGCTTTTATGTGCGCGTTCAATATTATCGCCAAAGGGGAAGAATGCATCTGATCCCAGCGCAACGTCTGTCATCTGATCCAGCCAGCCGCGCTTCTCTTCTCTGGTAAACACTTCCGGCTTCACCTTAAATATCTTTTCCCAGGCACCCTCTGCCAAAACATCCATATAGTCCTCTCCGATATAAAGGTCAATTGCATTATCTCTGTCCGCACGTCCAATCCCCTCCACAAACTGCAGCTCCAGTACCTTAGGGGCCTGACGCAAAAACCAGTTATCCGCCTTTTGACCGGCAAGACGGGTACAATGAATACGCGACTGCTGGCCGGCACCTATGCCGATAGCCTGTCCGCCCTTTGCATAACAAACAGAATTGGACTGCGTATATTTGAGCGTAATCATGGCAATGGCAAGGTCAATCCTGGCAGACTCAGGAATTTCCTGATTCTCTGTCACAACATTGGCAAAGAAGTCCTGATCTATTTTCAGCTCATTTCTCCCCTGCTCAAATGTAATGCCGAACACTTCCTTACGTTCCAGAGGATGCGGCTCATAGTCCGGATCTATCTCTATCACATTGTAATTCCCCTTTTTCTTTGCCTTTAATATTTCCAACGCCTCCGGCTCGTAACCAGGCGCAATCACCCCGTCAGAAACCTCGCGCTTTATAATTTTGGCCGTGGCCGCATCACAGATGTCAGAAAGAGAGATAAAATCTCCAAAAGAAGACATCCTGTCAGCGCCTCTCGCCCTGGCATACGCATTGGCAAGAGGCGTAAACTCCATATCCATGTCGTCCACCCAATATATTTTCTTCTCCACCTCTGACATTGGCAGTCCCACCGCTGCGCCTGCCGGAGAAACATGCTTAAATGAAGCCGCCGCTGGAAGCCCCGTTGCTTTCTTTAATTCTTTAACAAGCTGCCAGCCGTTTAAAGCATCGAGAAAATTAATATAGCCTGGCTTTCCATTCAATACCTTTATCGGAAGCTCACCCTGTTCCATATATATTCTGGAAGGTTTCTGATTGGGGTTACATCCATACTTTAATTCTAATTCCTGCATATCTTCCTCCATCTATTTAATGATTTTTATTTACAATCCTCGTCTCATACTTACCACTGCCGATCTCAATATATCTGACAAAGAGCGATACTTTATTATCTTCGTTGAGACTGTTCCATATGTTTCGGGTAAAGGAATCAATATCGCCTTTGATACCCACCAGCTTGGGTTCCCCTTCGAAACTAGGCAGTGGATCGCCATCCCCCTGATAAGTATGAATAAAATGCCCCTCGCCATTTACAGGGTTTTCGTAAGCAAACGTATAGCGGTTACATGCGGCGGGATTACCATGATTGCTCTTTAAAATAGACATGGCATAATTATAACCCCCATTTTCCAAATGCATAATTCCAGAAATTCTGGGTGTATAATTCGGTTCATCCGGCTCAAATTCACGGGTTCGCAATGCCTGTTCAAACGTCTGCTGCCTGTCCATCAAATCATAAATGGTATCTGTCTGATCGCCATTGGTAACAATCGTTTTATTGCCCAACACGCGCACTGGCGCATAAATAATCAGACTGGGATCACTTAACTTAGAAGGGTCAAACGCCTGGGTCCGGATTCCCTCGCCGTCCTCCACAAAAATACGGTTTCTGCTGTTTTCACTTCTTCCCATAATAAAATAAGCCGTTACCGCATAGTTACCATCCATAGACTTTCCAATAACAATCCCTCTTCCGGGATATGTATTTCCCTTTAATTCTGTTTCTAATGATAAACTTTTCACTCCATATCCTCCTTTGTTTTATAAAAATCTTATGAAACACTCCTCTTATTAGCATATTCTTTTCCATACTATCGGAAAAATATTTTCACGCTTTCGCGTGACAGGTCTTTCCTATAAGACGAAAAAGGAATCCTGTTACACAGGATTCCTTTGCCTGCCTGCGGACATACTCTTAACCATCCTCCGTCAGGTTAAATCATTTTTTATACGCATTCATATTACTGCTTCTGCGCCAGCTTCTCTTTCCGCTCATCCAAAAGCTTGTCAATGGCGTTTACCAGCTTGCCAATTTCCGGTTTCGTCAATTGCGCATCTGCCCCCAGCATCTCACCCTTGCGGCGCATCTCTTCATTTACCAGTGATGAGAAAATAATAACCGGAATGTGCTTGAGTTCGTCATCTTCTTTCACCAACTTCGTCAGACGATGCCCATCCATCAACGGCATCTCAATATCGGTAATAATCATATGTATCTTCTCATCCAGATTGCCTGCCTTCTGGAACTCGCAAAGCTTATCCCATGCTTCCTGTCCGTTATTATTAACATTCAGCTTAGTATAACCTGCCTTCTTAAGACAATCGGTAATCAGCTTCGACAACAATGGAGAATCCTCTGCAATCAGGATTGGCGAATCGCTTCTGTCACGCTCTTCCAGTTCATCAATATCAGAAACCTGCAGACCCGTCTCCGGACTGATGTCTGTCACAATCTTCTCAAAGTCCAGAATCACAATCAATCTGTCTTCCAGCTTGATCACTCCGGTTGAAACTCCATTTTCTTCTATATTAATCGTGGCATCCGGCGTAATAATATCTGCCCAGGACAATCTGTGAATGCCGCATACCTCGTCGACATGAAATGCAATATTCAATTTATTAAAGTTCGTAATAATAAACAAACCATCCTTCTCATTAACAGGCAGTCCCAGGCATCCGCGCAGATTTATAACAGAAATCATCGTATCACGCGGCATAAATATACCTTCCACACAAGGATGGGCATTCGGAATCGGAGTAACTGGCTGGTAAGTTAAAATCTCCCGAATCTTTGCTACATTAATTCCATAATGATTTCCTGCCAGAGTAAATTCCAGTACCTCCAGCTCATTTGTTCCATTCTCCAAAAGAATCTTTGTATCCATAATTGTCAATCGCTCCTCTCCGGTATATTGCCGTATCAATCTATTTCTTTCATTATAGCATATACTTTCTGAAAAATATATAATTTTTTTTATTTATCAAGATTTATTTCTAACCATTCTGCCATTGCTTGTATTTTTGACCGAACCATCGCCTTTATTTCATCTTTATTTCCGTTGTTTTTCCCTCCATCTCAAGCGTAAGCTGCATAGAAGAAATATTCTCAACAGCAGTTTCCGGTACCTCAAACAGCAATATGCCCGCCTCTGTCTGCCCGGACTCCAAAGTTCCGGAATAAGTAGACACATCATTTGTCAGAATGGTTATTTGATTGCTGACGCCTGCATCCTTATTCAGCTTAAGAATAAATTTAGGCTTCTTTGATAATAAATTACATTCTACCGCTGCATCGCTCGTATTGGTGATATTTATATTCAACAGCATATACACTTTACCCGCAGATGCTTCCAGAGAAAAATAATCCCCCTGGCTGTAACTGCTGACAATAGAATAATCTTTATAAGAAAACTCTATCCCCGGCACTGCAAGAGCTTCCGTAAAGGTCGACTGCCCCGTATTTTCAGGCTGTCCTTCCTGCTTTTTTTCTTCTTTCTTATCTTCAGGCTTCTGCTCCTGTTCTTTCTTAGACTCTTCCTTATCCGGCTCCTTCGCCTCTTCTGTTTCTTTTTGCTCTGTCTCCTCCTCAGCTTCCTCCTCAGGATACAGTGCCGTCAAGCCTTCCTGTTGGAAACTATTGTGCTTTGCAAGCGTTCCGGCAGAATACTGTATGATTGTTGCTTCTTCACTTTCTGTAAGGGGAGTAACTGCTTCTCCGCAACCGGTAAGGAGCACTGCTGCCGCAGCCAATGCGATACCCTTCTTTATGATTTTTCTCATAAACTTGTCTCCTTTCCATATGACTATTAATATTCTAACATTATTTATCCTTCAGGGCAACAAAAAAAGTTGTATCTTAAATAATTTTATGATAAAATGTAAAAAGTGTACATCGGAAATTTCAGACATTTCGTGACTATATAAGTAAGTGGGGCAGATAATCGCGGCTGTAGGCGTCGAAAGACCGCAGTTGAGGAAAGTCCGGGCTTCACAGGGCAGGATGCCGGTTAACAGCCGGTGGAGGCGACTCCAAGGACAGTGCAACAGAAATATACCGCTGCTTGCAGCCAGATTTCTTGCGGAATCTGGTCACAAACAGTAAGGGTGGAAGGGCAGCTTAAGAGACTACCGCCTGTCTGGCAACAGGCAGGGCACATGTAAACCCCATCCGAAGCAAGGCCGAACAGGAGCGTTGACGTTGCCCGCCAGCTTCAGGTAGGCCGCAGGATCTGACTGGCGACAGGCAGACTAGATAGATGATTATCCACGACATAACCCGGCTTACCGCCCCGCTTATTTATTACAAAAATATAAACAATTCTTAAAAGAAAATAACTCCATTGACTTCCTGTTTTTTCTGCGCTACCATGAAGAAAATACACTGCACAGGAGATTAAAATATGAAACAAAAAATACAGCGTTTTATGACGGGAAGATATGGAGCAGACCAGCTTGGACAATTATTGATGGGAATTTCTGTAGTATTTCTGTTTATTTCCCTGTTTACGAGACTGGATATTTTTTATATCCTTGCTCTGGGATTGATGGGTTATGAATATTACCGTATGATGTCCCGCCAGATTGAACGGCGTTATCAGGAAAATCAAAAATTCATGAACGGCCGCTATCATCTTGCCGTTAAGTGGAATAAAAAGAAAGAACATCTCAAACAGTCTAAAATCTATCACTTTTATAAATGTCCTTCCTGCCGCCAGAAAGTGCGGGTACCTAAGGGCAAAGGCAAAATCTGCATTACCTGCCCTAAATGTAAAACGGAATTTATTAAGAAGAGCTGAGACATACACTGCCCCGGGCTGCAAATTAAGACTTTGCCGCGCACAGCGCAGCAGGCATAATTACTCTCGTGCGCGTGCGCATCCCCGAAGGGTTTTTATCTTATTTTTTTATGTCCTTTATATTTTTCTTCACAGTATTTACACCGATAGGTCTGGGATTTTTCATCTGTCAAAAAGAAAATCTGATCTAACTCCTGTTCAACAGAAGTGATACAACGGGGATTTTTGCAGCGGATGACGTTTTTTATTTCTTTTGGAAGCTGAAGCTCCCTTTTTTCCACGATCTTCTCTCCTTTGATGATATTCACAGTAATGTTATGATCTATAAATCCCAGTACATCCAAGTCCAGGGCGTCAATATCGCATTCAACCTTTAAAATATCTTTTTTTCCCATTTTGTTACTGCGCGCATTTTTAATGATTGCAACGCAGCAGTCAAGCTGATCCAGCTTGAGGTCATGATAAAGTGACAGACTGTTGCCTGCCTGAATATGATCTAATACAAATCCCTCGGTAATGGCGCCTACATTTAGCATACTTCCACCTCCAATAACGTAAGAATAAGAGCCATGCGTACATAGACGCCGTATTGTACCTGTTTAAAATATGCGGCTCTTGGGTCATCGTCTACATCAACAGAAATCTCGTTCACTCTTGGAAGAGGATGCATAACAATCATATCTTCTTTAGCGAGTTTCATCTTTTTCTTGTCCAGAATATAAAAGTCTTTCATTCGTACATAATCATCCTCATTAAAAAACCTTTCCCGCTGCACCCTGGTCATATAAAGAATATCCAGCTCTGCCATAGCGTCTTCCAGACGTTCCACTTCCTGAAAAGGTATCTTATTTTTCCTCAGCACATCTTCACGGATATAGCTGGGTACACGCAGCTCTTCCGGCGAAATCAAGGTAAATCTGATGTTAGGATAACGAATCAGAGCATGAATCAATGAATGAACAGTACGACCAAATTTCAGGTCGCCGCAGAGACCTATCGTAAGATTGTCCAGGCGTCCTTTTAAAGAACGAATGGTAAGAAGATCGGTTAACGTCTGGGTGGGATGCTGATGTCCACCGTCTCCTGCATTAATAACCGGAATTCTGGATTTTTCAGACGCCACCAGCGGCGCCCCCTCCTTGGGATGACGCATTGCACATATATCTGCATAGCAGGAAATTACCCGAATCGTGTCAGAAACACTTTCTCCCTTCGCAGCAGAACTGCTGTCTGCACTGGAAAAGCCTAGAACCGTGCCTCCCAAATTCAACATGGCAGCCTCAAAGCTTAACCTTGTCCTGGTACTCGGCTCATAAAAACAGGTAGCAAGTTTCTTGCCATCACATGCATGGGAATATTTCTGAGGATTACTTTCAATATCATTTGCCAGCGCAAGCAGTTTGTCCAGTTCCTCTACCGACAAATCCAGCGGGCTCATTAAATGCTGCATAGAACGCCTCCTATCTTCAAAACAGTGTGAATGCCTGCATCTGCAGACATTTTTACTATCATATAACAGACAGCAGAAAATTGCAAGAGAAAGGTAGTGGTTTCCCATGGCAAATATGATCAGATGACAAAACTATAAGAAAATAACTTGTGAAGCAATCACGCTATTCAAAAGGACATTTCCCAGCAATTACTTACTGAAAAATGTCCCAAGTATATTAAATGCTCCATCCGGCCAGAAATTAGACTTTTCTCAAAAACGTACAGATGAAACTTACCTCAACAGAAACGAAAAATATTATAATACCATGATTTTTATCGTTTTGACTGTTTTTTTGTAGTTCTTTTTGGCTGCCACTGTCACCTTAATCTTATATATGCCATTTGGAATACGCTTTTTCAATGTAACAACGCCTTTTTTCGACACAGAGATATACTTTTTCGGATATTTAAATGCTGTTTTTCCGCTGCTTCCAACTATCTTAATCCTGAACTTCTGCGCATTTTTTTTCAAATCACTCGCTTTAAACTTTGTTTTTGAAACCGTAATCTTGCTGGCAATTTGCTTTATTCTGAATTTTTTTATAACTATGTCCGTATAATTTCCTTTTCCCATAATTACGATAAAGGCCGTACCCGCATTTTTATTATTTTCATACGATATATCATAATCTATGCCCTTTGTTAAAACTTTTTTACCAATTCTGACAGTTGGAACTGGACAGACATTCCTTTTCGTATAGGAATAGCTGGACTTTATACCGGAAATATCCGCCTTCTTGAGGGATACCTTCGTTTCAGACGGCGCTTCTGTGTCAGGCGGTACAATGTCTACCGTAAACGCAGCCTTCATAGTTTTGTAAACGACGGTCACACGCTGCTGATTGACTGCTCCAGAGGCGTCAAATCCGCTAAATGACATGTTGGTGCCATCATATGCAATTTCATCCGTACTGTTATCGTCATAAATCACAGTAATCACAAGCCCTCTTAAGTCTAATTGCTCTCCAATTGCATAAACAGTTTTTACAGGCCGGGTTTTTACAATGATGGAACCTGGTTTTTTCCCTTCGGAATCGGGGCGTCCATAGGAAAAAGAAGCGACCTGCGTTTTGTTTGTAATCCCCCTGTCCGCATCACTGGAAATATAGATATCATATTGCCCTTCGTCCATTTTTTCTGAATAAATATCAAATGACACGCTGTTTCCCTGGGCTGTTTTTTGATCCAGATATACAATATTTGTACTGGAAAGTCCCGCCTTTTCCGTCAGGACTGCTACCGCATAATTACTGCCTGCGACTGCATTCGGATATAAAATCCTCATACCTCCTGTGCTCAAAATCTGGCTGGATACATACGGAATCCCCTGATTCTCCTGTATCACAACATTGTAAATTTCCTCATTTGTCTCTGCGGACAATGTACTAATTGTATTCAGCAGCATCAGCAGCATACCTATCATCAACGTCCTTAATATTTTCTTTTTCATACAGTCATCTCCTTATCAATTTTGCATTGCAGGCGCACAGATATAACCTGAGCCGTTACTTATTTTTCCCTGTACTGCACATACTCCCGGATGTCTGAAACATTCTCCTGACCGTAAGGGTTCGTCGCCGATTCCTTATTTTCATTCTTTTTAAAGTGATAGGTGAAAATCTTATCTCTGTAATGCCATTGCGTATATCCCTGGGAAATCCACCTGTCCCGTTCAAATGGCGACAGACCCCCGGCAGACCCGTCCGCCCTGAAATAATATGTATTTCCAAAATGTCCTGCCGGCCCGCGGTAAAAATCTATGCCGCCGCTATATTTAATCCATGGCAGCTGCGCATCTACCCATATTTCCTGCAGATACGCCGTTTTTCCCGTTTGGCTTTGCGCATAAGACCGTGTCGTCCAGGCATCGTAAGCTCCGGTTACCCAGGCATAATAGTGGTATTCATGGAGATTATAGCTTGTATCCACCCAGCGCGTCTCCGTCTGCCGATTGCCGTTATCCGTACCGGGATCCCAGCCAATCCAGTCGCTCCAGCTTCCCCAGTCCCAGGTGGTATTATAGTTCTCCCAGCCAGACAGGCTTGATGAATTTGAAGTCGTATACGATGTAAGCGTATACAGCCATTTTCGTTCAACCACTTCTGCATGTTCCGGCATATCTTCTGCGGGCGTCCACGCCGAGACATCGCCTGGCGCCCAATGCGCATACACCGTTATGTCGTTCAATGAAGTCATAACCGTTTCCGGCGTAATTTCCTCTCCGCCCTCTATCTGCGTAAACCAACCCTCGAACTTATGATAATCTCTGCTTGGAGTCGGCAGCTCCCCTATCGCCATATTTAAGGAAACCATTTTACTTTCCAACGCAACTGCGCCTCCGTTGGCATTAAAAATTATAGCGTGGCTGGAAAGATAATTCTCATAATCCCCGGCAGTGACAGATACAACCTCTCCCTTAGAAAACGTCAGGAAATTGTCTCCCTTTATTGTTGTGCACACCAGCACATTTCCCGAAACATTCAGCTTGCCTACTATGCCGCTGCTTAAATTTGCAAGACTGAGATTCTTTGCAAGAACTGCGTTCTCGCTTGATGAAAGCAAATTGACGCTTCTGTTCAGCCGCAGCTTCGTCTCTTCCGCTTTCAGTATAAGCGCATATCCTGTACAGTCCACAGTCACACGGTCGAGCACTACGTCTTGGGAAGAAAGCTCCAGCGGAACCTTGGTACTTTCCGTGAAGGTTACTCCGTTTACAACGGTAGACGCTGCATCGGACCTGAGACTAAGCCCTTTGTATTCCTTGTCCTTTCCCTGAAGTTCAAATGAAGTAATATCCCCTATTTCAAATTCCATACCGCCAAGCTCGTCCTCTGGAATAGCGGAAATATCCAAAATAATTTTATCTGCGCCTGATGAAGCGACTGCCTGGGCAACCCTCGCATTAAACGCAGCCGCCCTGACTCCAGGGGCGTCCTTAAAAGCGTCCGTTCCCAGTTCTGTCACATCCGCGGGCAATGTAAATGTACCAAGGGAAGTACAGCCGCTAAACGCACGATTGCCTATTTTGGTAACCCCGGGGGCAAGCACATATTTTAACGAAGAACAGCCTTCAAATGCAGAATCCGGGATATCAGTTATAAAATTCCCCAACTGCACGCCGACTATGTCCTTATTATTTTGAAACAAGCCCGGCGCAATTCCTTTGACTTTCACTGATTCAAAAGTCCCGTCATGATTATCCACCGAGATGTAGGAGGGAATCACGACAACACTGTCCGGGTTGTCAGAATCCGCAATATAGTCAACAATCATCCCTGTATCGGGATCCAGCCGCAGTCCTTCTGATTTTGCCACCTTGTTATTGACATATTCACTCACAAAATATGGAATTTCAAACGGTACAATACTTGTTTCATAATCATTGAACGTACCGTCAACTGAATAATCGAGATACTCTTCTGTCTCATCATCGAGAACATTGTATGTATACACAAAGTATGTCTTTTCTGCAACGTCGTAACCGACAACTGCAAAAACATGAACCGTCCCTGCCCTCACAAGCCGGTAATCGCCGACCGTATTCCCTGAACTTGAAAATGTAGTGGTCGAAGATTTGATTTTTGAGGTATAATAACTCATTGTAGAACTATACTCATCGCTTTTCGAATTAGCATTTACCAGCGCCTGTGATTCACTGTTGCTCCCGCCTTCTGAATAGGATTCGCCATATCCATACTCCTGGCTGATAAGTTTGGAAACTACATTGGAAACCGTGCTGCTCATACTGGTAGTCTTGCTGCTTGCATAACCAGCCGATGTATTCCATGTTTTGGAATCCGTCTGTGTTTTTGTCTTCTCGAAATTTACATCCAGACCGTTTGACCAGCTATCCGTTCCTGTTGTCGTCGTTTTTCTATAATTACCATAGTCAATCCCTGCACCTATTTCACAACTCGTTTTAGCTCCAATACTTGCATTCCCCACGCCTTTAATTGGAAATCCCAGGCTGCCGGATATTTCTCCTGAAATCTTTCCATCCACTGACAATTCAAAATTCTGGCCCTTTTCAACTGTAACTGAGTTAGAATGAGCTCTGTTCTGAGACAATTTAAACGCTCCCGTAGACGTATTTACCGTACTGCTTGAGCCACCGAGACTGGAAGACAGACTATAGGTATCGCTCGTGCTTTTTGCCAGCGTTTCCGCCTCTTCTCTTGTCTGTCCGGTCTGATCCAGATAGGACTGGCTTACCTGCGTGCTTTTGTTCCAATCCTTTGACAACGTCCAGGAAGAGGAATTTGTCGTCGCATTCGAGATGGTCTGGGCTATTTGCGTTGCCTGCGTCTCACTTATCTCTTCCGTTTCCGTCTTAGAATGCGTTGAAATAATTCCGTTTACACAATTCAATTTTAAAATTGTAAACAAGGGTACATTTTTTATACTGCCAATTTCATAGGTAAACAATATTAAACCGGCGTCTGAATCCTCGCATATAATGGGATCCGCCAAGACGCTCACCGCTTCCGCTTTATTGCGGTTGCTTGCCCAGTTCGCATAGAGCGTTATATTTCCAGTCGTCCCGGCCGTAATGGAATCCCAGAATTTTCCATTTTTGTCTGTCCAGCCTACAAATGTATATTTATCTAACGTCGGTTTAGGCAATGCCTTCTCTTCGCCTGTTTTATATACAATCTCGTCCACCGGCACCATATCGGATGCAAAATTAATCGTAAACTGCATCTTTTCCCAATGGGCGTATAATGTCCTGCTGCCTCTTTCTCCAGGCTTGATCTCGACAACGCGGTCTCCTCCCGTCTGTGCGGTATACCATCCTTTAAAACTGTACCCATCTACGGTAAGATCCTGCAAGGCCAGTCCATCCTCTGTATTATACACAGAGGGATTGGGATTATTTATTTCCAATGACTGCAGGTATTTATCATTATTATCAATATGATATATTATGGTGTTTTGTTCTTTCAGTTTCATCATCTGCGCCTCACAATTAGGCTGCATCTCTTGGTTCCACCACATCACTTTTGCATAAGATGCGGTTTCGTCAACAGGAACCTCTATCGTGCCGGCGTTTGAAGAATACATTTTGTAAGACGTCATTTGCCCAGTGTCTTTATAAAAAGCTACATATATATCGCCATCCGCATAACGGTCTGCGGTCAGTGTGG
Source organism: Lachnospiraceae bacterium (assembly GCA_009911185.1). GTDB lineage: Bacteria > Bacillota > Clostridia > Lachnospirales > Lachnospiraceae > Petralouisia. Next base: position 1,801 of record QXWW01000011.1, on the reverse strand, counting down.
CCCGCTTTCCTCCAATTTCAACGACAATGCTTTTGTCCGCATTCTTTTCAAGGTTTCCCTGCTGAGCTGCTTGCGCGTCATCACTGGGACCGGCAAACGCAAACGAAGCCGTGAGCATAAACATAACCCATACAGATATCATGCCAATCATTTTTTTCCTCATATTTATACCTCCTCACAAATCAGATTTCCCTCCATTCCACTTTGTCAGCTTATTTTACATCTGTTTTCTATGAAAGATAATCCTTGTTTTTACAGCTACTTCTAAGGGATATGCCCTGCACAGACAAAAGCCCCTTCCGGGATAACTGCCCCGTATGTCTGTGGCATATAATTCCAAATAGCTATTTTTATTATCTCACGCACATATGTTTATGTCAATGCTCTTTCACACACAACTACGACAAATGCATGAATCAATATACATATCCAATTTTATTTTTTTTAAGCATCTGAAACCTCATCCAGAAATTTGATTGGTTGTAAACCAATTACAAATTATTTACTCATGCGTTTGTCGTGAAATGGAGAGAGAACATAACCGTTACGTAAAAACCTATTCTTATTTTATTCATTATCATTTTATTAATCATTTTCATAACGGCAGTTTGGGAACGTCTTGCTATGCAGGCGTCTCTGAGTTTTCCGATGAGCGGTACCATGTTTGAGGCTAATTCATCCGGCGGTAAAACGAATAAACTAAGCGTACTGTCATTTTCATTCAAATGACGCAGGATGGATTTACAATCTGCAAAACCGGAGGAATGAGGCTCAACGGAATGGGGACTGCGGCAATAGCAAAAACCGGCCTTGTGAGAAGCTATATTCCGCTTCCACAAGACCAGTTCTTTAAATTGCTTTTTATTTTACATGAATCTTAATAACCGCTTTTTTACCATTATAAGTCTTCACTGTGATAACGGCCTTCCCTTTCTTTCTGGCTGTTACTTTTCCCGTCTTAGACACTATCGCCACAGATTTTTTGTTAGAACTATAGGTGATATTATAGCTCGCTGTGCCCCTGGGCAGCTTATGCCTGATCTGGAACTTCTTACCAACCTTTAAAGTCTTCTTTTGCACATTGAGGCTAATCTTCCCCGGCTTCTTTTTCACATACACTGTCACCACGACCTTCTTATTATTAGAAGAACATATGGTAATCTTACAAGTTCCGGTTTTCTGAGCTGTTATCCTGCCTTTCTTGTTCACTTTTACCTTGTTGTTGGACGCCTTATAAGTGAGTTCCGCATTCGAAGCATTTCTCGGATAAACGGCTGCTTCTAATTGAACCTTCTCACCAACACCTACCGTCATTTTTTTTGTCGAAACCAGCACTTTCTCAACGACAATTTCCCGCTCTGCCGCTGGTTTCACAGTCACCTGTAATTCTGCTGTCTTTCCATTCACTGACGCCACGGTAATTATCGTATTTCCTGCTTTTTTAGCCTCGATTTCTCCGCCTGCGCTTACTGTCGCCACTGTCTCATCGCTGCTTCGGTAACTCAGTGTTTTATTGCTCGCATTTGACGGTAAGACTGTCGCATTGATCTGGTATTTTTCTCCCTCCTGCAGCGTCTTGCTCTCTTCGCTCAATTTTACTCCCGTCACTTCCACTTCGGTCGGCTCTCCTTCTCCGGTGCCTTCCTTTTTCTTCACTGTTACTTCCAGACTCGCCGTCTTTCCATTCGCTGATGTCACTGTTACGGTCGCGTTTCCTGCTTTTCTAGCCTCGATTTCTCCACTGATGCTTACTGTCGCCACTGTCTCATCGCTGCTTCGGTAACTCAGCGTTTTATTGCTC
>QXWW01000096.1 GCA_009911185.1 Lachnospiraceae bacterium | reverse complement strand
CCATCTCGCGGAAGTCACTTCCGTCATAGGTTGACTTGTACGAATCAATGACTTCTTGGTGTGTCGCGACGGCTTCGATGTACTTGTCAAAATTAGTAACAGTACTCTGGGCAAGCTCACGCATGAGCTCGTCATCTGAAACCAGATAGTGGTCAAGTACATCTTGGTTAAATTTGTACGGAATCGCCATCTACTTTAAAACTTCATCATTGTATTCCTCATTGATCGCAGTTTTAAAATGCTTCCAATAAGCTGACAACATTGCTTCTGTGTTAGTCACGTCGTTTGTTGTGATCCATTTTAGCGCAACCATATCAAGCGCTACATCGGCCAAGGCTTCGCGGATTAGAGGAAGTGTCTTGGTTGTTATTGGTAAAAGGGGTGTAAGTTTTGAATAAATGCGATGCAGGTGTTGGTCTGTTGTCATAAATACAATGTTCTTTCTATTATGTTACAAAGCGTACAGACGCTTTGCTCACTGTCTATTATATCAAAAAAGTGATAATTTTTAAAGTATAATTGGGGAAAATACCGCGATTTGCAAATTAAGAAAATAAAAGTACCCAAGGGGGTACTTTAA
>QXWW01000095.1 GCA_009911185.1 Lachnospiraceae bacterium | reverse complement strand
TATAATCACTGTCCTGCGACCGTACACAAATATATGAATACCGAGCTCGGCCTGCATTCCATCGTCCGTCCGAAAAGACCGGATTATAAACAGGGAAAGCCGCACAAGGTATTTGAAAATAAGCTGAATCAGGACTTCACTGCAGATAAAGTGAATCAGAAATGGTGCACAGATTTTACCTATCTGTTTCTTGCAGATCATGAAGTAAGATATAACTGCACCATTATTGATCTGCATGACCGAAGCGTTGTCGCCAGCATCACAGACCGTCATATTACCAGTGACCTTGCAATCCGCACTTTGCAGAAAGCGCTGGATTCACAGTCGGCAATCAAAGGAGAACTGATTCTCCACAGCGACCAAGGGTCTCAGTATACATCAAAAGCATTTGTAAAATTCTGTGAATCCGTCAACGTAACACAGAGTATGAGCAAAGCCGGATATCCATATGATAATGCACCAATGGAAAGGTACTTTAACACTTTGAAAAACGAATGCACCAATCTGTATAAATTGGGGACAGAGGAAGCACTTTATCAGGCAGTGGAGGAATTTGCCTATGTCAGCTATAACCATGTGCGTCCCCATAGTTT
>QXWW01000094.1 GCA_009911185.1 Lachnospiraceae bacterium | reverse complement strand
TGGTAAAATAGTGTTATCTAAGAAAGGATGAACACTATGAAGAGAACATATCTTGCCCTGTCAGATGAAGACAGGGATTACCTTAAATCATTATCCAAAAAGAGAACAATTCAGGCACAAGTCGTAGACCGTGCCAGAATCCTTTTATATAAAGCCGATGGAATGACATACCAGGAAATTGCCGAAAAGCTTGCAATCAGCACTGCCACGGTACGCCTTTGTATTACTAAATTTAAAAAAGGTGGCGTTGATGCTGCAATTTTTGATATTCAGCGTTCTGGACGCCCATTAGAGATTACCGATGATGCTAAAGCATGGATTATCAGCGTTGCTTGCCAGAGGCCAGCTGAACTTGGTTATTCGCAGGAACTTTGGACTTTAACAGCACTTCACAAGCATATTCAAAAGTATTCAGAGGTTGCTGGTTATCCAAGGCTTTCAACTGTTACGAAACCGTATATTCAGAAGTTTCTCAAGGAACAAAACATTAAACCATTTAAAATCAAGTATTATTGCGAAAAACGTGATCCTGATTTTGAATCAAAAATGCATGATGTCTTACTTGTTTATAAACAGATTGAGATGCAGTTCGACGAAGATGGCAG
>QXWW01000093.1 GCA_009911185.1 Lachnospiraceae bacterium | reverse complement strand
AGATCTGGAGGAATACCGATGGCGAAGGCAGCTTCCTGGCATAATATTGACACTGAGATTCGAAAGCGTGGGTAGCAAACAGGATTAGATACCCTGGTAGTCCACGCCGTAAACGATGTCTACTAGCCGTTGGGGTCCTTGAGACTTTAGTGGCGCAGTTAACGCGATAAGTAGACCGCCTGGGGAGTACGGCCGCAAGGTTAAAACTCAAATGAATTGACGGGGGCCCGCACAAGCGGTGGAGCATGTGGTTTAATTCGATGCAACGCGAAGAACCTTACCTGGTCTTGACATAGTGAGAATCCTGCAGAGATGCGGGAGTGCCTTCGGGAATTCACATACAGGTGCTGCATGGCTGTCGTCAGCTCGTGTCGTGAGATGTTGGGTTAAGTCCCGCAACGAGCGCAACCCTTTTCCTTATTTGCCAGCGGGTTAAGCCGGGAACTTTAAGGATACTGCCAGTGACAAACTGGAGGAAGGCGGGGACGACGTCAAGTCATCATGGCCCTTACGACCAGGGCTACACACGTGCTACAATGGTAGGTACAGAGGGTTGCTACACAGCGATGTGATGCTAATCTCAAAAAGCCTATCGTAGTCCGGATTGGAG